>CALHGE010000081.1 GCA_938029725.1 uncultured Flavobacteriaceae bacterium | reverse complement strand
CTTGGTCATCAGTAATCACAAAGGTCTTATTACTTCCTGAACGCTCACCACTAAGTGAAAGTCCTGATACCATATCAGGGCTGCCATCAACGGTAAATTCAAAGGGGCCACCAACCAAGTCTCCAGCTTCTGGTTGAGATCGGTACACGCGTACATTATCATCAGATAGGTCGTAAACCCCAGTTAAATCAGTAAAAGCATTGTTGCCAGCTTCCAAACCTTCAAGACCGTCTGCATAGCTCAAGTGCCAAATCAAACAAGTACCTGGGCCTGCGCCATCAAAGTTTACGGCTTCTGGTGTTGGCGGAAGACCTAAAATAGTTCCATCCTCATCAGTAACCACCCATTGAGAATTGGGGCCAACTGCTCCTTCTACGCTTACCTTACTTACAGTATCAGCATGGCCATCACCAACACAAAAATGGAAAGGGTCTTCCGATAAGGTTCCGCCATCGACCATAATAGTATCCTGAGCCATCATAAGTTGACCAAAAAACAAACTAAAAAACGCAAGCATGAATGTTGACCACCCAAGCTGCGCCAGCTTATCATTTACGAATTCATTTAAAAGTAATTTTTTTTTCATCGTCTTCATTTTTAGATTATCTAACAAACTAAAGGATATATTCTCTCGATAAAATCACGAAAACATAAACTTTAGAAGCAAGGCTGTTAGGGTTTTGTGATAAGTTCGACTAGTTTAAAATCACTTATTAGGGCAATGCCAACAAAAAAGGATGTTTAAAGGTTGATTCTTAGCATGTATTCCATTTAAAGTACCTGTGATGTTTATGTGATACTTTTTCACTTCTTTCGTAACCTATTAATTATGAAACAGATACTCATCATAGAAGATGATCCAGAAATCATAAAATTGCTGGAAATACATCTTACAGATCTTATTTATTCCACAGCAAAAGCTATGGATGGAGAAGTTGGACTTCAAATGGCTTTGGAGAAAGACTATGACCTTATTCTACTCGACCTAACTTTACCCACTATGGATGGGGTTACTATCTGTAAAAAGCTCAGAGAGAAAAAGAATACACCAGTTATTATGCTCACAGCAAAATCGGAAGAAATCGATAGGGTTTTAGGTCTAGAAATGGGAGCTGATGATTATATAACAAAACCATTCAGTATACGTGAGTTATTGGCGCGCATTAAAGCGGTAATGCGAAGAACAGATTCAACCAAGATTGAAAAACAAAACACTTCTACCATTTCGATTGAAGGATTATTTATTGATACTGATCGCAGAAAGGTGGTATTAGACAACAAAAAGGTTGAGCTGTCACCTAAAGAATTCGAACTTTTGGTGTTAATGGCTTCCAATCCGGGAAGAAATTATAGCAGATCAGAGCTATTAGATATTATTTGGGGATATAACTTTGAGGGCTATGAGCATACTGTAAATTCACATATTAACCGATTACGTGCCAAAATTGAATCAGATATGGCAAACCCAATATATATATTAACGACTTGGGGTGTAGGGTATAAGTTTAATGAAGATATAGCTCTATGAAAACAGCTGCAAAAACACTGACACCAAAATTAGTTAACAAACTCTGGCTCGCCCTTATAGTATTGGTTGTCATGATAGGAATGTCTTATGTCGGAATTACAAATTATTTCGCTAGCAAACATAATCAAGAAACAATACAAAGACTAAATGCAGACGTGGCCAATCATGTAATTGCTGAAAAGTTTCAAAATGCTTCTCCGTTTCTTCAAGATGGAAGTGTCAATACATCACTCTTTGGAGATTTAATGCATGATATGATGGCGGTGAACCAAGGTATTGAAGTGTACCTTTTAAACGAAACGGGGGAAATATTATATTCAGTTGTTCTGGACCACAGTGAGAATACCCCTGCCAAAAATGTTTCACTACCCCCCATCCATTCATTCATTGAAAATAAGGGAGAAAAATATATTTTAGGAGATGACCCAAGATTACCCGGCGAGGAAAAGATATTTTCTGCTGCTCCATATTCCGTAGATGGTAGAAATGGTTTTGTATACATTGTTCTTGCTGGAAAGAAATTTCAAGAAGTCAGTGAGACTTTAATGGGACAATATTTTGCTAAACTTGGACTGGGTGCAATTGTATTAACAAGCATTTTCGCAGCTTTAATCGGACTTTTGGCAATATGGTTTTTAACTAAAAACCTTCGGGTAATAACCAATACGGTACGTTGTTTTAATGAGGGTGATCTAAGCGCTAGAATAGCGAATCCTGATGCATCGGATATCTCAATTTTTGCTAATTCCTTTAATGAAATGGCAGATACTATTACTGGAAATATTGATAAAATGAAGTCAATAGATTTGTTGCGTAGAGATCTGATTGCCAATGTTTCACATGACTTAAGAACTCCACTAGCTATACTAAAAGGCTATATTGAAACCCTCCAAATTAAAAAAGATACACTCTCAGAAAATGAAAAACAAGAATACCTTCAAATCACACATGATAATGTAGATAAACTTTCAAAGTTAATTAATCAATTGTTCGAATACTCTAAGTTGGAAGCAGAGCAAGTTACCCCTGTGAAAGAACCTTTTTCGATTACCGAACTCTCACATGATTTAATAGTAAAATTCAAGGTTATTGCCGCCCAAAAACAAATAGAATTACAAATAGATAATCCAAAGGAAAACCATATAGTTTTTGCTGATGTTAGTCTCGTGGAAAGAGCATTACAGAACCTCATAGAAAATGCAATTAAATACACTGAACCAAAGGGTAAGGTTAGACTATCATTACAAAAGAAAGGAAAGCATGTTGAAATCAACATCACTGATACGGGAACAGGAATTCCATTAAACGAACAAGCTTTTATTTTTGACCGCTACAAGCAAGTTGATAAAAGTGCTAAAAAGCAAGGTTCTGGATTAGGCTTAGCAATTGTTAAAAAAATATTGGAATTACATGATACTACTATTACGGTATTAAGTAAACCAAAAGAGGGCAGTTCTTTTATTTTTAAACTGCCCGCTTACCAAGTTTAGGGAGGGAAATTGCTTAAAAAAAACCTCGAAATTCGAGGCTTTTTTTGTTATAATCCATTTATAAAACTTCCGTAAAGATCTTTGAATTGATAGCCTTCCGTGAACCTATTTTTACTTAATTTTTTATAAGCAACTAAGCCCCACAAAACAATCTCCTTTAAGAAATATATGTCTTGTTCAGGAAAATCTGGTTGATGTTCCTTTAGTAATTGATTTAATTCAGGAATACTCTCAAGGGTTCTTTTATATTCTTCGTCTGTAAAGTCATCTAATAACTCGAAGCCTTCACCTTGAAAAAACCAATGCAACAGCTCGTCATAAGGAGTTTCTTCATCTTTACGTTCTAACTTATTGATTTGCGGAAAATACTGAGAAAATAAAGTCTTTACAGCATCATCTATCAATATAGCAGCAACGCCATCTGCTCCTTCCTGCTCTCCTTCGTAGACTAATTCTATTTTACCAGTAATTGCAGGAATAACGCCCATGAAATCACTTAAACGAACCATTGTCGAGTCGGCACCAGTCAATAATGCTCTTCGCTCAGCCGTGCTAAGTAAGTTTTCAAAAGCAGTGATACTCGTACGCGCACTAACCCCACTTTTAGCATCTACATATTCACTATCTCTGGCTTCAAAACTAATTTGTTCCAATAGGTCTTTTGCGATATCTGGAACATGAATGGCTTCTGTCTGCCGTATATCTAGCTTGGCTTCTTGCTCCGTTATTTTACGAGCTGTTTCAATATCATCAGGATAGTGTGTGAGAATTTGAGAACCAATTCTATCTTTTAAAGGCGTCACAATACTTCCCCTATTGGTATAGTCTTCAGGGTTTGCAGTAAAAACAAATTGGATATCTAAGGGAAGTCGCAATTTAAAACCGCGAATCTGAATATCACCTTCTTCTAAAATATTAAATAGCGATACTTGAATACGTGCTTGTAAATCAGGCAACTCATTAATAACGAAAATACAGCGGTTCGCACGTGGTATCATGCCAAAGTGAATGACGCGGTCATCAGCATAAGATAATTTTAAATTTGCCGCTTTTATTGGGTCTACGTCTCCTATCAAATCAGCAACAGTCACATCAGGTGTAGCTAATTTTTCATAAAAACGCTCATCACGATGGAGCCAAGAAATACCTGTTTTATCTCCTTTTTCTTTAATCAATTCCATAGCATAACGAGACATCGGTTTCAACGGATCGTCATTAATTTCAGAACCATCCACTACTGGAATCCATTCGTCAAGTAAATTTAGCATCAATCTTGCCAATCTGGTTTTCGCCTGTCCACGTAATCCTAGTAAATTAATATTATGTCGCGAAAGAATCGCTCTTTCTAATTCAGGAATAACTGAGTTTTCATAACCCCATACGCCTGTAAAAGAATCTTCTCCGTTCTTAATACGCTCTCGAAGGTTATCTCTGAGTTCGTCTTTGATGCTTTTGGTTTGGTAACCTACTTTCTTTAATTCTCCTAAAGTGGAAATTTTCTTGTGGTTCAATTTCATAGTTTTCTTTCAAAAAGAGAAGCGCTTCTGGAGAAGAGAAAAAAGACCACAGGTGTTTGCGTCATTTTTTCATCTTCTCTCTTCTCGTTGTTCTTATTTTATTATTTCAATTTTTTTTAATTTCAATTTTTCCTAAGACAAACAAAAGACCAATTGAGTCTAGCAGTAGCCATTTATTTCTGTTATATACCGTTTTTCAACTGAGCAAAAAAAAGAGACTACAATTATTAACATCAACTTCTGTTATTTGTTCTTATTTCAATCTTTTTCTTCTATTACTCTCATAATCTTCAAAAATCATTTCTCCTAATCCTTTTAAACCTGTAAAGAATGCTTTGCCTTTGTTTGCCTCTGTAAAATGGCGAATGAATTGCATTAAATACGGATCTTGAGCGATCATAAAAGTGGTAATAGGAATATGTAATTTCCTTGCTTGCCGAGCCATATTGTAGCATTTTTCAACAATGTGATCGTCGAGACCCACGCTATTTTTGTAATAGGTACCATCGGGTAGCTTGAGACAACTCGGCTTACCATCGGTGATCATAAATATTTGTTTATTGGTATTCCGCTTTCTACGCAACATATCCATAGCCAACTGCAACCCCGCAACTGTATTCGTATGATACGGACCCACTTTTAAATACGGCAAATCTTTGATGGGTATGGGCCAAGCATCGTTGCCAAAAACCAAAATATCAAGGGTATCTTTAGGGTAGCGTGTGGTAATTAATTCCGCCAATGCCATGGCAACCTTTTTTGCAGGTGTAATTCGGTCTTCACCATACAAAATCATACTATGACTGATGTCTATCATTAATACGGTACTCATTTGAGCCTTGTGTTGCGTATCTTCTACGACTAAGTCTTCTTCACTCAGTTGAAAACTACCTATACCATGATTGATTTGAGCGTTTTTTAAACTCTCAGTCATTGAAATATTTTCTAAACCATCTCCATAGCGGTATTCGCGCATATCACCGGTATGCTCATCTCCTTGTCCTGATTTACCAGTCTTATGATTTCCAGCACCACTTCGTTTTAGTTTTCCGAAAATTTGGTCTAA
Organism: uncultured Flavobacteriaceae bacterium; assembly: GCA_938029725.1. Classification (GTDB taxonomy): domain Bacteria; phylum Bacteroidota; class Bacteroidia; order Flavobacteriales; family Flavobacteriaceae; genus Maribacter_C. The sequence continues at coordinate 19,985 of CALHGE010000081.1, read as the reverse complement.
TGCTCGTTGCCGAATAATGCGTTCCATTTTAGCAGTAATGGACATCGTTCCGTTTCCTTGCTCTCCGTCTTCGCCTTCTTCCCCCATTTCTCCACCGCCATCTTCGAACTCTTCTTGAATAAAGCCTTTCGCCTTTAAATCTTCAATAAAGTCATCAATAGTATATTCTTCAGTAGTAAGTTCATATTCCTTGTCCAATTCTCGTAACCAATCAATAGCCTCGTCAAAATCTCCTGAAGTATGCGTTATAAGTTCTTGAAATATATCGAAAAGTTTATCAAAGGGGGTTTGCTCTGGTGCCTCGTACGTAGAGAACCGGAACCCATTTCTTGTATTCATAGCCATAGTATAAAAATACGCCTTTTAACAAAAGGGGTATTCCGTTTTATAGAAAACTTAACGCTTTACAGTATCTTAGATACCTAATGATAGAGCAGCAATGTACCGGATTTTTAAATACCCCTCCCCTTTGGCAGAACGAACAATTTGGAATGCATCAATTTGAGTTTCCAGAAATTGATTTGACGACATTTCAACCCAAAGCTATTCCCGATAAGCTACGATTGGGCCATCAAATGGAATATGTTTTCAAGCAACTAGTTGAATACTCCTCAAATTATGAAGTTCTGTTGCATAACCTCCCCGTAAAAAGAGGAAAACAAACCATCGGTGAAATTGATTTTATTCTAAGGAATTTACAAACCAGAGTACTCATTCATATAGAACTCACTTATAAATTTTATATAATTAATCCGCAGATATCAGAACCACTTCACCAATTAATTGGACCAAATAAGCGCGATATGTTCTTCGCTAAAGTGGAAAAGATAAAAAATAGACAGTTTAAATTATTACATTCTAAAGAGGGGATTACCGCGCTTACAGATCACAATATAGAGCCTTCTAAAATCAAACATCAAACTTGTTTTAAAGGGCAGCTCTTTCAACCATATGTCAGTAACTCGCTTAATATAAACCCTTTGAATACAAGTTGCATCTCGGGTTATTGGCTGCGATTTGATGATTTGAAATCTGGGGAGTTTAAGCAATACCAATTCTACATTCCTTCAAAATCAGAATGGGTCATAGCGCCACATACAGCTGTGCACTGGAAGTCACACGCTAAAATTCTTTTAGACCTTAAGCTCTGGATGCTGCAAGAAAATGCCCCAATGCTTTGGAATAAAAAGTCAGAAACAGAGTTTGAAAAATTTTTTGTTGTTTGGTGGTAATAAACGGCATAAAATGAGATGTAAAAGGAATAAAGTAAATAAAAACTTCGATCGAGCCATTACTCTTCGGTTTGTGCAATTATTTAAATATATTTATTAATTACTTTCAGCCCCCCAAAGAGAGTCGTAATTACCAAAAGCAGTAAGCACTATGAAGGTTTCATTACAAAAATTACTATTACTAGGCGTATTACTTGAATTTTTGATTTTATTAATTTGTTACTTTTTACACCCCGAGATAGAGGAAACGTTTCGCTATGCTGCACGTTACTCTGGCCGTTTGTCTGCAGGAATTTTTCTTTACACTTTTTATACCTACACAATAGCCTTTCCAAATTCATTTACGAAAAGCAGTAAACTCAGACATTTTATTCGTCTTTTTGCTGTACTACATCTCATTCATTTTGGCTTCTTAGTGACGAACGTTTATCTCAATGAAATTCCGCTTGTGCCAGTAAAACTAGTAGGTGGCCTATTGGCCTATCTGATGATTGTATGGGCTCCTTTTAAACTTCATAAGTTAAAGCACTCCTTACAATTGGTTTATTTCTACTATGTCGCTTTTGTAATGATAATGACGTATTTGGCCAGAGCAAAAGGAGATTTCGTAGGTGCCGAACCCTCTTGGTTTCATTATTTAGCGCTGGTGGTTTTCGTTGTCTCTGCTGCTGTATTTGGGATAAAAATATGGAAGGCAGGTAAGCTAGAGAAGTAACTAATCGTTACAATTAGTTATGCCGTTTTTTTAACTCGCTTTCAATATCCTTTAAGGTAAAACCTTTTGCCTGCAGCAACATCAAGTAATGAAAAAGTAAATCTGCGCTCTCATATAAAAAGAGTTCGTCATTATCATCCATTGCTTCGATAACCGTTTCAACGGCTTCTTCTCCTACTTTTTGGGCAATTTTATTTATTCCCTTTTCGAAAAGAGAGGCTACATAAGATTTGGTACCATCTGACGAAGTTCTTCTTTGCTCTATAACCGATTCTAATTCGGATAAAAAACCGAAGTTCGAACTATTTTCTTCATTCCAGCAGGTATCCGAACCAGTATGACATGTTGCCCCAACTGGATTAACAGAAATCAACAAAGTATCATTATCACAGTCGTTTTTGATATCCACCAAGAGTAAAAAATTCCCACTCTCCTCACCTTTTGTCCACAAACGTTGTTTTGATCGACTAAAGAAAGTAACCTGTTTTGTTTCTTGAGTTTTGTCAAATGCCTCTTGATTCATGTACCCTAACATGAGTACATTTTTAGTCTGAGCATCCTGTATGATTGCGGGTATTAATCCATCTGTGTTTTTATTAAAATCTATTTTCATAACCTTGTTTCATTTGTTCGTCTGAGCGCAGTCAAAGACCTTTTGTACTCCTATTTTTCCGACTGCCCTATGCGTAACATTTGTATTATAATCTAACAGGAATTCCGTTTTCCTGTAAGCTTTCTTTTAAATCATTAATCTTTATTTCCTTAAAATGAAAAACACTTGCCGCTAATGCTGCATCTGATTTTCCGTCTATAAAAGTATCCGCAAAGTGTTGCATGTTACCTGCACCACCAGATGCAATTATCGGAATATTCAATTCTGTAGATAACCGAGCCAAAGCTTTATTTGCAAATCCGTCTTTCGTGCCATCGTTATCCATCGAAGTAAACAGAATCTCTCCTGCACCTCTTTCTTCAACTTCCTTTGCCCATTCGAATAGATCTAATTTTGTTGGAATTTTGCCTCCGACCAAATGGACTAGCCATTTTCCGCCAATCTGTTTGGCATCAATGGCCACCACAATGCATTGTGAACCAAATTTAGCTGACAAATCGTTGATTAATTGCGGGTTCTTTACTGCTGAAGAATTAATAGAAACCTTATCGGCGCCATTCTGCAATAAAACATCTACATCTGCTACAGAAGAAATTCCACCACCCACAGTAAAAGGTATATTTACTTTCTCAGCCACTCGATATACCAAGTCGGCTAAAGTCTTACGTTTTTGCTCTGTTGCTGAGATATCTAAAAACACCAGTTCATCAGCCCCTTCTCTACTGTAAATCTCTGCTAATTCTACCGGGTCTCCAGCATCTCTTAAATCTACAAAGTTGACGCCCTTTACAGTACGGCCATCTTTAATGTCTAGACAGGGTATTATTCTTTTTGCAAGCACTATTCTTTGTTTTTTTGTTTTAAATCAATGCCATCATAAAAACCTAAGTCTTTGTTTTTTAGCTGTTTTACCCAAAAGGCAATTTGCCCGGTATGATACGAATAGTGTTCTACCGCATGAATTATAACTCCTACACCTGAAAATGAAAACCCTTGTACAGACCTGACGTCTAGTAACTGATTCAGGTTAGCATCAAAAATAACGCGCTTTGCAGTATCAACAGTATCTTCTAGTTGCCGTAATATATCAGACTTACTAGCGTTTTTGCGCATAGTAAATTCTAAATCTCTATTGCGAAGATCTTCGACTTCACCAAGTGATGAAATAATGTATTGTGTGATATTTCCACATAAGTGTAAGATCAAATTGGCGATACTGTTTAAAGATTCATTCGGCTTCAGCCATACTTCATCTTCTGAAATTTCTACTAGACTTTTCTGTATCATACGCGTACTTTCGTCCATGCGATACAAAGCATTCTTTACCAATTCTTCTACAATTTTCTCTTCTTTACTCATAAGGACAAAATATAGTTTTCTAACTGTTTGAGGGGTATTCTATTTTCATAAATAGCCTTACCTATTATTGTTCCTTCGCAACCGATTTCGGCAAGTTTTGGCAACTCATCAAAAGTTGAGATGCCGCCAGAAGCTATGAGTCGTATTGGCTTATCGATGGAACCGACACGAACGGATGAAGCCTTAATTATCTTTTCATATAAATCAAAGGACGGGCCTTCTAACATACCGTCTTTACTGATGTCAGTACAAATTACGTATTGAATTCCCTTTTCTTGATACGCTTGAATAAAAGGAAGCAATTCTTCTTTAGACTCTTCTTGCCAGCCCGAAACAGCTACTTTCTCATCTAAAGCATCGGCTCCTAGAATGATTTTATCTGCGCCATAGGTTTCAATCCAATTGGTGAAGGTTGTCACATCTTTTACTGCAATGCTTCCGCCAGTAATTTGATTAGCGCCACTGCCAAAAGCAATACGTAAATCATCATCGGTTTTTAGACCTCCTCCAAAATCTATTTTCAAGTTTGTCTTTGATGCGATTAGTTCCAAAATTTTATGATTTACAATGTGTTTAGACTTCGCGCCATCCAAATCAACCAAGTGCAAATACTGGATGCCACTTGCTTCAAATTCCTTCGCTACTTCTAAAGGATTCTCGTTGTAAATTTTCTTGGTATTGTAATCTCCTTTCGAGAGACGAACACACTTACCATCTATGATGTCTATTGCTGGAATTATTCGCATGTCAAAAAATTCTTTAAAATTTGTTCACCAACTACGCTACTCTTTTCCGGATGAAACTGGGTACCATAAAAATTATCCTTTTTTAAGGCTGCGCTATAGTTTAATTCATAATCAGATATCGCAATTGTTTCGCTGCATAATGGGGCGTAATAACTGTGCACTAAATAGATATGTTCCTTTTCTTTAACATGATGAAACAAAGTAGACTTCAGGTTACTAATCTGGTTCCAGCCAATTTGCGGTACCTTCACTTGGTTCGAAAATTTCACCACGTCTACATCAAAAATTCCCAAGCCTTTAGTAGTACCTTCTTCAGAGGAATTACACATCAACTGCATGCCTAAACAAATACCAAGAACGGGTTGTTTTAGTTTTGGAATGATCTTATCCAAACCACTTGCTTTTAGCTTATACATTGCGCTACTAGCCTCACCTACTCCTGGAAAAATAACTTTATCAGCTTCTTTTATCTCTTCTGCATCATTGCTTAAAATAGCATCGTAGCCTAAACGTTTAATAGCAAATTTGATACTCTGAATATTTCCGGCACCGTAGTTTATTATTACAATTTTCATAAAACACCCTTTGTACTTGGTAACACCATCTTTTCAACATCTCTTTTGACTGCCATTTTGATAGACTTTGCAAAAGCCTTAAAAATAGCCTCTATTTTATGGTGCTCATTGGTGCCTTCCGCTTTAATATTTAAATTCGACTTGGCCCCATCAGTAAAGGATTTAAAGAAATGGAAAAACATCTCGGTTGGCATATCTCCTACTTTTTCTCGTTTGAAATCTGCGTCCCATACCAACCAATTTCTTCCGCCAAAATCAATCGCCACCTGAGCCAAGCAATCATCCATCGGCAAACAGAAGCCGTAACGTTCTATTCCTAGCTTGTTTCCTAATGCATTATGAAAAACTTCTCCTAGAGCAATTGCTGTATCTTCGATCGTATGGTGTTCATCTACTTCTAAGTCGCCATCTACTTGAATATCTAAATCCATTTGTCCATGACGTGCTAATTGGTCTAACATGTGATCAAAAAAGGCCAAGCCAGTTTTTATGTTGCTTTTCCCTGTTCCATCCAAATTTAACTGTATTCTAATATCCGTCTCATTGGTTTTTCTATGAATCTCAGCCGTTCTGGCGTTCAATTTTAAGAATTCATAAATTTTTTCCCAGTCGTTATTCTCTAAAGCAATTACCGAATCAAGTACCTCTCTCTTTACAGTGATTTCATCAGTTCCAAGGTTTGTCTCGTCATTTATAAAGATGCCTTTGGATCCTAAATTTTTGGCTAGCTCCATATCCGTAAGCCTATCACCAATTACATAAGAATTCACCAAATCGTAGGCTTCTGAAAAATACGCGGTTAGTAAGCCTGTTCCTGGTTTCCTCGTATTTGCATTTTCATGAGGGAAGGTTCGGTCTAAAAAGACTTTGTCAAAAATCACACCCTCATTCTCAAATGATTTCATGATAAAATTATGAACAGGCCAAAAGGTGTCTTCTGGAAAAACATCGGTACCCAATCCATCCTGATTGGTAATCATCACCAATTCATAATCTAGCTCCTTCGCAATCTTTCCTAAAAAAGTAAAGGCTTTGGGGTAGAATATCATCTTTTCGAAAGCATCGATTTGTTCATCGATGGTTTCTTTGATCATTGTACCGTCTCTATCAATAAAAAGGACTCTCTTTTTACTCATTTATAATATCTTTTAAAACTTCAATCAATTTTTTATTCTCTTCGGGGGTACCCACTGTAAACCGCAAAGTGCGCTCACATAAAGGTTGTGTACTTCGATTTCTGATTACAATTCCTTTTTCTAACAACTGGGTATACCGTTTGTCTGCATCATCAACTCTTGATAAAATAAAATTAGCATCGCTAGGGTAAATGGTATCAACATAAGGAATACTTTCTAAAGCCTCCATAAGTTTGCTTCTTTCGGCTAATATGTCAGCTACTTCCTCGGTTACCGTCTTAGTCGCTAAGACCCGCTCTAATGCTTTTAGTTGTGTTAAACCATTCACATTATAAGGAGGCTTAATCGTATTCAGTACAGAAATAAGTTCCTTTGATGCCATACAAATTCCTAATCGAATTCCGGCCAAACCATAGGCTTTTGACAAGGTCTGCGTAATCAGCAAATTAGGAAAATCAGACAATCGTGAAACCCAACTTTCATTGGGTGCAAAGTCAATATATGCTTCATCAATAACTACCAATCCATTAAAGCCATTTAGTAGTTTAGTTATGTTCTCTTCAGAAAAACTATTGCCTGTAGGATTGTTGGGAGAACATAAAAAAAGCAGCTTTGAATGGGTATCCACGACTTTCAAAATAGCTTCAATATCTGGCTGAAAATTTTCCGTCAACAGAACGGTTCTATTTTCAACTGCATTAATACCGGAAAGTACATTATACATTCCGTAGGTAGGTGGTAAACTGATAACATTGTCCTCTTTGGGTTCGCAAAAAGCCCGAAATAGTAAGTCCAGTACTTCATCACTGCCATTTCCTAAAAGGATATTTTCTACATCAATTCCTTTCTGATCTGCCAAAACAGCCTTCAAGCTTCGTTGCTGCGGATCAGGATAGCGATTTACTCCATTCTCAAACGGGTTCTCATTAGCATCCAAAAAAACCATTTTAGAACCATCGGAGACATATTCATCGCGAGCGGAAGAATAGGGCTTTAGTCCTTTTACATTTTCTCGGATTAAGTTGTTTAAGCTAAAACTCATTTCAAACTATTTAGTCGCAAGGTTACTGCATTTTTGTGAGCCTGTAATCCTTCTGCTTCTGCCATAATTTCTATCGCAGTTCCTATTTCTTGTATACCGCGTTTTGAAATTTTCTGAAAGGTCATACTCTTCATAAAACTATCCAAGTTTACACCGCTGTATTGTTTTGCGTATCCATTCGTTGGCAAGGTATGGTTCGTGCCCGAAGCGTAATCGCCTGCACTTTCAGGAGTGTAATTGCCTATAAAAACGGAACCAGCATTAAAGGTATTATCGATATAAAAATTTTCATTTTCGACACAGACAATATAGTGCTCCGGTGCATATCTATTAATTAAATCAATTGCGGTTTGGTCATCATCAACATAAATTAACTTACTATTATCGATAGCCTTTTGAGCGATTTCTTTACGCGGCAATGCTTTGATTTGTTTTTGAACTTCTTCCGCTACCAGATCAATCATATTTTTGGAAGTAGAAACCAAAATCACTTGGCTATCAATACCATGCTCCGCCTGACTTAATAAATCAGAAGCAACGAAGGCAGCATCTGCAGTGTCGTCTGCAACCACAAGTAATTCGCTAGGTCCGGCAGGCATATCAATAGCCACACCATGTTTTGTTGCAATTTGTTTCGCTACAGTAACATACTGATTTCCTGGACCAAAAATTTTATAAACCGACGGAATACTTTCGGTACCAAATGTCATTGCTGCTATCGCTTGAATTCCTCCAACTTTATAAATTTTAGTTACTCCACATAGAGCAGCGGTATATAAAATTGCCGCATTAATTTTTCCTTCTAAATTAGGAGGAGAACATAAGATAACTTCAGTACAACCGGCAATATTGGCTGGTACAGCTAGCATTAAAATAGTTGAGAATAAAGGTGCTGTTCCTCCCGGAATGTACAAGCCTACCTTTTGAATAGGACGTTTTTCTTGCCAACATTTTACACCATTTATTGTTTCAACTTCTACTCTATCTGTAATTTGTGCTTTATGAAAAATTTCAATGTTGTTCATTGCTAACTGAATAGCCGCTTTTAGTTCTTTTGAAACCAAGGCTTTTGCTTCTTCAATTTCTACTGTTGAAACTAAGAATCTCTCTAAAGAAACCTTATCAAACTGTTTTGTATATTTTGTTAAAACACGATCACCACCCTCTTCTACTTCTCTGAAAATAGTATTCACAGTACCTTCAATATCAGCGACAGTCTGAGTGGGCCGCTCTAAAACAGATTTCCAATTTTCTCTCTTTGGGTTATATATTTTATTCATTACTAGTTTTCTAAAAATTCATAAAATAGTGATAAGCAAGAGGTTTATACCCTTGTCTTTCCCAAAATTTTTGGCCTTTCTCATTCGTGACATAACAATTCACTTCGCTACCTTCACATCCGATTTCTTTGGCATATTGAAATAAAAAATCCATCATAAGCTGTCCAACCCCCCTACTGCGATATTCTTTCTTTATGAAAACGTTGTCGGGTTCTACATGCTTGCCAGAGTACAATTTATTCAAAACCCAAAGTCCGCAAACACCAATTAGCTCTTCTGAATCATAAACCCCAATACATTCGTAACCTCCCATGTTCAAAATAGCTTTTAGTCTTTTCTGAAGTATGGCGTATGCAATAGTGCCCTTATTCAATAGCCCTACAAGTGGAAGAATTGACTCCATTTGATTATGGGGAATTAGTTCTATTTTGAAATCAGCATTCATTTTTAAAGTACCATTTTTTCAATAGGGCAGACTAAAATACCTTCAGCCCCCGCTTGTTTCAATTCATCAATAACATCCCAAAATTTATCTTTATTGATTACCGTGTGTACAGAACTCCAACCTTTATCAGCCAAGGGTAATACCGTTGGACTTCTCATTCCGGGAAGTAAACCAAGAATAGCTTCAAGTCTTTCATTTGGAGCATTCAGCAGCACATACTTAGATTGTCGTGCACGTAAAACAGATTGAATACGGAACCTTAGCTTCTCAAGTATAACTTTTCTTGCTACTGATATTTCAGGAGAAACGGCTAAAACCGCCTCACTTTTCAGCATGACCTCTACCTCTTTCAAATTATTCTTAAACAGGGTACTTCCGCTTGAAACAATATCACAAATAGCATCTGCTAAACCGATACTAGGAGCGATTTCTACAGAGCCACTAATAATGTGCAAATCGGCATTTATGCCCTTTTCTTTCAAATAGTTGCGCACGGTGTTTGGATATGAGGTCGCGATACGCTTTCCTTCAAAGTCCTTAACTGAAGTGTATGCAATAGCTTTGGGGATAGCTAATGATACCTTGCACTTCGAAAATCCCAGTTTCTCAGCGATCGTAATATCTTCTCCTTTTTCGATCAGTACATTCTCTCCTATAATCGCAATATCAACCACGCCATCTCTCAAATACTGAGGAATATCGCCATTACGTAAATAGAAAACTTCCATTGGAAAATTACGAGAAGAAGCCTTTAGTTGGTCTTTACCATTATCAATCGATATACCGCAGTCTTTTAAAATTTGTAAAGAGTCTTGGTTTAATCTACCGGACTTCTGAATTGCAATTCTAATTTTTGTCATTTCTTAGTTGTGTTTTCAAGCAATCAAAAAGGATTAAATAAAAAACCCGTTTGATTGCTCAAACGGGTTTAAAATATCTTGTAATACTACAATACATCTTTACCTCGCTTGGCAGCCAGTTAATAGATGATGATGTGTATTCTTGTTTCTCATTAGACTGTAAAAGTAAAATTTAATTAATTGCTATGAAAGCAAATTTAAAAAAATAACAAATTACTATTTTTAGTTATTTCCTAAAATTAAAGGGAGACCTGAATCACCGCCACCTACAACAATAACTTTAGAGTTTGGAGATTTAGCAAGTTCTAAGGTAGCATCTATACCTTTGTCTTGCAGAATCTTATCGGTCAAAGAAGCACTTAGTATTCTATTCGCATCTGCTTTACCTTGTGCTTCAATCGTTACTTTTTCTGCTTCTTTCTGAGCGGTAACTAACCTAAACTCATATTCCAAAGATTCTTGCTCTTGTTTTAGTTTACGCTCAATAGCTTCTTTAATAGTGGCAGGCAAGGTTACGTCACGCACCAATACTTCGTTCAACTGAATGTACTGTCCGTCAACAATCTTTTTAGTCTCTTCATAAATTTCGGCCTGAATAGCATCTCTTTTACTAGAATATAATTGTTCTGGCGTGTACCGCCCAACAACACTTCTTGCAGCAGATCGTATGGTAGGTAATAAAACACGCTGAATATATTCAGTCCCTTTTTCCTGGTGTAATTTGCCTAAAAATTCACGCTTTGGTTCAAACCATGCTGAAGCGTCTAATTTAATTTCCAATCCGTTTGAAGAAAGTACTTGCATTTTTTCAAAAACTTCTTGCTGTCTCACTTCGTAAATAAAAACATCATTCCAAGGTGCTACTACATGAAAACCTTCACCCATGGGTGGTTTATCGGTTACAACTCCGCCTGAGAAAGTTTTATATAATACACCAGCTTCACCCGATTTGATGGTGACAGCCGATTTAGAAATCAAAATAACTAATGCAATCAGTATAAATACTACTGGTAACGCAATCTTTGGTAATTTATCCATTATGTTCTTTTTTATGTTAGTCCGTTATATTTTCTAATAAACCACTCTGCTGCCAATGCAGCAATTATGATTGCTAAAAATACCCGATAATCAATCAAAGATACGACATTCTTTGTGCCTTTTTGAGTAGGAACATACTGATTATTATGAACTAAATTTTGTAGTAAACTATCGGTTTCGTTTGGCATATACACCTTCCCGCCTGTAACGGATGCTAGTTGTGCTAACTTCTTATAATTAGTAGATGAGAATTGTTTTTCAACATCGAAATCTAATAGTACAAAGCTTCCTGATTGTGAGCGATTTTCTTTGTCAACACGCACGGTAAAGCTATACTGCCCTGGTGATATATCTGTTAAGTCAGCCTCGTAGAAGTTATTTTTCAATAACATTGGTATCTCTTTTGAAATGCCATTTTCTTTGTTTTTTACCTGAACCACTAGAGATGCATTGGTATCAAAAACAAAAGCTTCATCGAAATACGATGCTTTAATTTTAATAGCATTACCTCCCTCATAAACAGATTCGTAATCAATACTTAGTCTGTCTTTACCTTTGTTTGAAGCTAAGTAAAGCATCAATTTTCCAATAAAATCATCAAAATTTTGAAAATTTTGACTGTTTCTAAAACTCTGCATGCGCCATTTCCAAATATTCTCACCCGCTAGAACGATCTCCTTTCCATTTTCATTATCTAGAGCAAAAAGCAATGGTGATCTAAGGGTAGCGCCAAAGATTGTCATTTGAATTAAAGTTTCGGCCTCATCAACCTGTATTTTTCCAGCATTACTAGTAAGGGGTGGAAAATCATCCATAGCAAAATCAGTAATATCAAACTTTGTAAAAGATGGATTTAGTGCACCAACAATTTCTTGAATAGGATAGCCATCTGCAACTTGATACTTTCTTGATGCAGTAGTAATTGAATTCCAATTGGTCTTTGTTCCTCCGATTGTAAAAATACTTGCCTTTTTCTTCTTTAAATACGCATAAAGCGCCTTAAAAGAAGGATTTGGCTGGTATAAGACAAAAACATCTACATCTTCGAAATCTTTCAAATTTGCAGAAGGTTTTTTAATGCTTACCGAACGTTGCTCGTTACTTTCAATTGATTTTCGCAATGCCCCGATATCAGGATGGATAATACTAGACACAATAGCAATATTGGTTTTCTCATCTATTACTTCTACGATGGTGTTTTGTGAATTGTTTTGTGTATTTCGTTCATTGTTCAACGGAGTTATGGAAATACCTATATTTTTGACACCCACTGAATTTGCATTCACTAGCGTGCGTATTGTTCTAGAATTAGTATCGCTCGATAGCTTTACCTTTTCGCTATGAACATTTTTATCATTGACCTTTATTTTTAGTACCGCGTTTACTTCTTGGCTACCTTGGTAAGAGACATAGACTTCTAAGGGGTATTTATTCTTTAGGAAGGCATATTTATTGCTATTTACTTGATCAATCCGAATATCTTCATACTGTGTCGTATCACCAACAGCTAAGGGATATATTGAAAAATTAGAATTTCTTCCTGTAAAAACATAGTCCTCTCCAAGGGTACTATTTCCATCGGATATTAAGATTAGTGTAGAATTTGCCTGGCCATAAACTTCATCAAGCGATTGGATAGCCCTTGCTATGTTAGTGTTTTTTTCTTTAAAAGAGAGACTATCAGAATGCTGAATTGCACTACCAAAATTATAAAATTCGACATTAAATTTATCCGACAATGCTGAATTCGACCGTATTTGATTTAAAACGCCATCAATAGTACCTTTAGAATTAGCAACTGATGATGAGTTGTCTGTCAAGACAATGAAATTAGCTTTTTCAAGTATATACTCGTTTTTTGAAAACTTAGGGTTTATGAGTAGTAGAAAAATTCCAAACAAACCAATAAAACGTAAAAAAGAGAGCAAAAGACTAAGCTTTCCTCTCTTTTTAGTTTTGTAATTATATTGAAACAACACCAAACCCAAAGCCACTATTGCGGCTAAAATTACAAGGAGAATGGTGGTAGTTTGCATTAGTGATTTTAGGTATTAAAACCTTTAAAAAAAGTTTAAACGCAAAGAGCGCTAAGGCGATAGATAATTTTAAGTTAGCATTCCACCGTCAACGTTTAGTACTTGCCCTGTGATATAGCCCGATAAATCAGAAGCAAAAAACAAGCAAGCATTCGCAATATCTTCTGGGGCTCCACCTCTTTTCAAGGGAATCCCATCACGCCAACTTTGAACTACTTTCTCATCTAGTTTTGCTGTCATTTCAGTTTCAATAAAACCAGGAGCGATAGCATTACATCTTATGTTTCTAGAACCAAGCTCTAATGCTACAGATTTGGTAAAACCAATCATACCTGCTTTTGATGCCGCGTAATTCGTTTGACCTGCATTTCCTTTGACGCCAACGACACTACTCATATTGATAATAGAACCCTTTCGTTGTTTCAGCATCGTGCGTTGAACCGCTTTTGTCATATTAAACACTGATTTTAGATTAATCTCAATAACCTTATCAAAATCTTCTTCTGCCATTCGCATCAATAGATTGTCTTTCGTAATTCCAGCATTGTTGATTAAGACATCTATACCACCAAAATCTGTTAAAACATTAGCTATCAAAACTTCAGATTCACTAAAGCTAGCAGCGTTACTTTTATAAGCTTTCGCTTTAACACCCTTAGCTGTCAGTTCTTTTTCAAGTGCTAAAGCTGGAGCTTCACTTGAACTATAGGTAAAAGCCACATTCGCACCATGATCAGCAAATACTTTTGCAATTCCGGTTCCTATACCTCTACTGGCCCCTGTAATAATTACATTTTTTCCTTCTAACAATTTCATCCGTTTACAGTTACTTAGTTGTTGTTCAAATATAAGATTGTTTAAGATAAAGCCGAAAAAAAAATCCCGTATAAACTGAAAATGCTTCAGTACAACGGGACTTCATATTTATTTTTATCTTTTTAAAGATAGTAAGCCATTACTTAGCCCATAACTTCTTTTACTTTTTTTCCAATTTCTGCAGGAGAATCAACTACATGAATTCCATGCTCACGCATAATTTTCTTTTTGGCTTGAGCAGTATCATCACTTCCTCCGACAATAGCGCCTGCATGGCCCATAGTTCTACCTGCTGGTGCAGTTTCGCCGGCAATAAAACCAACTACTGGTTTTTTGCTACCACTTTCTTTATACCATTTGGCTGCATCAGCTTCTAACTGACCTCCTATTTCACCAATCATAACCACGCATTCCGTTTCTGGATCGTTGATCAACATTTCTACAGCTTCTTTCGTTGTAGTTCCAATAATTGGATCTCCACCAATACCAATAGCAGTTGTGATACCAAGACCCTGACGTACTACTTGATCAGCAGCTTCATAAGTTAAGGTGCCTGATTTTGAAACGATACCTACACTTCCTTTTTTGAAAACAAAGCCAGGCATAATACCAACTTTCGCTTCTCCTGGCGTAATTACTCCGGGGCAGTTAGGACCAATTAATCTGCAATCTCTATCTTTTATATAATTTGAAGCCTTCACCATATCGGCTACTGGAATACCTTCTGTAATTGTAATGATTACCTTAATTCCTGCATCAGCAGCTTCCATTATTGCGTCAGCAGCGAAAGCTGGCGGAACAAAAATGATAGTCGTATCAGCTCCGACTTTTTCAACGGCTTCAGATACTGTATTAAAAACAGGTCTTCCTAAATGCTCTTGACCCCCTTTTCCAGGTGTAACACCCCCTACTACTTGGGTGCCATATTCAATCATTTGTTCGGCATGGAAGGTTCCTTCGCTACCTGTAAAACCTTGTACTATTATTTTTGAATCTTTATTAACTAAAACGCTCATGTGTTAATCAGTTTATTTTGCTGAACAAAAATATAGGTTTGCAAACGAAATGTAAAGCAATACCGTACATATTATTTTATTCTTCTAATTTCTTTAAAATGAATGGAATTTTTTTAACGTACGCCAACTGTTTTAATTTTTCTCGAGATTCCTCTACAGGAGTCCCAAAATAACTTTTACCACCGGCAACTGACTTGGTAACTCCAGTTTGCCCCATAATTACTGCTTTTTTACCAATTGTAATTCCTGAATTGGTACCGACTTGCCCCCAAAGGGTTACTTCATCTTCGATTATTACACAACCGGCTATTCCCGTTTGAGACGCAATCAGACACTTCTCACCAATAACGGTATCATGTCCAACATGTACCTGATTGTCTAACTTAGTTCCTTTTTTAATTGTAGTATCTCCTGTAACCCCTTTATCTATTGTACATAAAGCTCCGAGTTCTACATCGTCTTCTAACACTACCCTACCGCCAGAGATTAATCTATCGTAACCTTCTGGCCTACCTTTATAGTAGAAAGCATCTGCGCCTAAAACGCATCCTGCATGAATTACAACATTATTACCAATAAGGCAATTATCATATATCGACACATTGGAATGGATTATACAGTTTGCTCCTATAACAACATTATTTCCTATAAACGCGTTGGGTTGAACAATTGTATTTTTTCCAATTTTGGCAGAATCTGCTATTGCATTACTTGCCTTTTGAAAGGGTTTAAAGAAACTAGTAAGCGTATTGAAATCACGAAAGGGATCATCAGAAATCAATAATGCTTTCCCTTGCGGACAAGCAACTTTTTTATTGATCAATACTATCGATGCCTTAGAATTCAATGCTTTCTCATAGTACTTCGGATGATCTACAAAAACTATTTCCCCCTCTTCTATAACATGAATTTCATTCATTCCTAATACAGGAAAATCATCAGCTCCAATGTACTCAGAGCCAATGATTTCTGAAATTTGTTTTAAAGTATATGTTATAGGAAACCTCACTACTATAAATTTATAATTTATTCTTTTACACGCTCCATGTAGGCGCCTTTTTCAGTGTCTACTTTAATTTTGTCACCTTCATTTATAAATAATGGAACATTAACTTCTGCACCCGTTTCAACCTTCGCAGGTTTTGTTGCATTTGTTGCCGTATTTCCCTTTACTCCGGGTTCTGTATAGGTAACTTCTAAAACAACACTGGCAGGCATTTCAACAGACAGTGGCATACTATCTTCAGTATTGAACATGATTTTTACAATCGTTCCTTCCTTGAGTAACCCAGGAGCATCTAATGCATCTTTTTCTAAGGTGATTTGATTGTAATCATCTGTATTCATAAAGTGATACGTATCACCTTCTGGATAAAGAAATTGATATGAACGTGTTTCTACACGCACATCTTCAATCTTATGTCCCGCTGAAAACGTATTATCAAGCACTTTTCCGCTAGAAACACTTCTTAACTTTGTACGAACAAATGCTGGCCCCTTGCCCGGTTTTACATGCAAGAACTCAATAATTTTATAAATATCATTATTATATTTAATACACAATCCTTTTCTAATATCTGATGTTGATGCCATAGTATGTTTTAATTATTGCTAAAATAGCCTTTCATAATTCCTCTTTGGGAATCTCTTATAAATTGTAGAATCTCATCTCTTTCTGGAGTGGCCTCAACTTCTGCTTCAATAATTTGTGCTGCCTGAGAATTGTTGTAATTCTTCTGGTAAAGAATGCGATATATATTCTGTATTTCACGAATTTTTGCTGATTCGAATCCTCTTCTTCGTAATCCAACAGAATTAATTCCGACATAAGAAAGCGGCTCTCTTGCTGCCTTTACAAATGGTGGAACATCCTTTCTAACTAAAGAACCTCCTGTAACAAATGCATGTTGCCCTATAGATACGAATTGGTGCACTGCTACTAATCCTGCTAAAATAACATTATCACCAATGGTTACATGACCGGCAAGTGTAGAATTATTTGAAAATATACAATTATTACCAACAACACAGTCATGCGCGATATGACAGTATGCCATGATTAAACAATTCTTTCCGATAACCGTTTTATTTCTATCCGAAGTTCCTTTGTGAATGGTAGCGCATTCGCGAATGGTTGTGCCGTTACCAATCGTAACTGTAGTTTCTTCACCGTCGTATTTTAAATCTTGTGGAGGTGCAGAAATTACGGCTCCTGGAAAAATATTACAGTTCTTACCAATTCTCGCACCTTCCATAATGGTAACGCTAGAGCCAATCCATGTACCTTCACCTATAGTGACGTTATTATGAATTGTGGTAAATGGCTCGACTACAACATTTTTAGCAATCTTAGCACCGGGGTGAATATAAGCTAGGGGTTGATTCATATTTTAATTCTTTTTAGCAATTTGCGCCATTAATTCTGCCTCACAAACTAATTTATTATTTGCATAAGCATAGGCTTGCATATGACATATACCTCTTCTTATTGGAGTAATTAAGCTACAATGAAAAATTAAGGTATCGCCTGGAAGTACTTTTTGCTTGAATTTAACATTATCCATTTTCATGAAAAAGGTTAAATAATTTTCAGGATCAGGAACTGTATTTAACACTAAAATACCTCCTGTTTGTGCCATAGCTTCAACTTGTAGCACTCCTGGCATTACTGGAGCTCCTGGAAAATGACCCACAAAGAAAGGCTCATTCATAGTAACATTTTTAGTACCTACAACATGTGTATCTGAAAGTTCTAAAATACTATCTATTAAAAGAAACGGAGGTCTATGTGGTAACCTTCTCATAATTTCAACAACATCCATCATTGGCGGCTGATTTAAATTATATTGAGGCACTTTATTTCTACGCTCTGCTTTAATAATCTTAGATAACTTTTTAGCAAATTGAGTATTTACAAAATGTCCTGGCTTGTTTGCAATAACCTTACCTTGAATTCTTGTACCTGTCAAAGCTAAATCACCAATAACATCTAACAATTTATGGCGTGCAGCTTCATTAGGCTGATGTAAGGTTAAATTATCTAAAATACCATTAGGTTTTACAGAAAGTTTTCCTATGTTAAAAGCTTTCTCTAATTTTTTCATAGTACTATCAGATATCTCTTTATCTACGTAAACTATGGCATTATTAAGGTCACCTCCTTTTATTAATCCGTTTTCTAATAGTACTTCTAATTCATGTAAAAAGCTAAAAGTACGAGCATCGGCTACTTCGGTTTTAAAATCAGATATCTTATCTAAAGTAGCATTTTGGGTACCTAAAACTTTGGTGCCAAAATCAACCATTGTAGTTACTTGGTAATTATCTGACGGAATAACGGTAATTTCACTGCCTGTTTTCTCATCTTTATAACTAACAACATCTTTAATTACGTATACTTCTCTATCAGCCTCTTGATCTATTGCTCCTGCTTTTTCAAGAGCTTCAACAAAATATTTTGAAGAGCCATCCATAATAGGAGGTTCAGGAGCATCAAGTTCTATAAGTATATTGTCAATTTCCATACCTACTAAAGCTGCTAAAACATGCTCTGAAGTTTGAATTTTAACGCCGTTTTTCTCTAAGTTGGTACCCCTTTGGGTATTTATGACATAATTTGCATCTGCATTGATTACTGGAGCGCCTTCTAAATCAATTCTTTTAAAAGCATAGCCATGATTTTCAGGTGCTGGTATAAGTTTCATGGTTACATTTTCGCCAGTATGTAAGCCTACTCCTTGAAGAGTAACCTCTTTTGCTATTGTTCTCTGTTTAATTTTTGTCGCCACTGATACTCTTTTTTTCCAATTTGTTTATATTGTTTACAATTTTAGGTAAATTCTTAAAATGAACATATGATTTATTGTAATCTCCATAATTTAAAGCTGGAGAACCTTGCAAAATTTCACCATCTTTTATATTTCTTCCAATACCTGATTGTGCTTGTATTCGTACATTATCACCAATAGTAATATGACCTACAATACCTACTTGTCCACCAATCATACACCGCTTCCCTATTTTTGTAGAACCTGCAATACCTGTTTGTGCAGCAATTACGGTATGTTCTCCAATTTCTACATTATGGGCAATCTGTATTTGATTATCTAACTTTACACCTTTTCTTAAAATAGTAGAACCCATTGTAGCCCTATCAATAGTTGTACCTGCTCCTACGTCAACATCATCTTCCAAAATTACATTACCAATTTGAGGTATTTTATTATAGATTCCTTTTTTATCAGGAACAAAACCAAAACCATCAGAACCTACAATAGCACCACTTTGTATAACACAATTTTTACCTACTACTGTTTCAGAATATATCTTAGCACCTGTATGTATAGTGACATTATCATCAATAGTGACATTATCACCTATATAGGCATTAGGATATATTGTTACATTTTCACCTATACTAACATTCTCTCCTATGTATGAAAAGGCGCCCAAAAAAATATTTTCTCCATAGGTAACATTTTCTGCCATAAAAACAGGATTTTCTATTCCTGATTTCATATTTTTTGCCTGATTGTAATATTCTAATAATTTTGAAAATGATTCGTAGGCATTGTTAACTTTAATAAGCGTAGTTTCCAAATCTTGATTTGGGCTAAAGTCTTTATTTACAATAATTACAGAAGCTTTTGTAGTGTATATATGGGAAGTGTATTTAGGATTAGCCAAAAAGGTTAAAGAACCCTTATCGCCTTCTTCTATTTTGGCTAGTTTATGAACGGTTATCTCCGAATTACCTTCTACCTCTCCTTCTAAAATATCTGCAATTTGACCTGCTGTAAAAACCATGAAAGCAAAAGTAAGAAAAATAGTTAAACTTCGTTGTTCGTTGTTGGTTATTCGTTGATGGTTGTTGTCTTGTTGGCTGTTTGATGGTTGTTCGTTTTATTTTTACATCACCCGTCTTTAATTTTCCATTTTCAACTTTCAACTTTCAACTTTCAACTTTCAATTTTCAATTTTCAACTTTCCATTTTCCATTTTCAACTTTCCATTTTCCATTTTCAATTCCTTAGGATAGCAGATATAATATTTAGTAACAGTTTTAGAAAGTGCTAC
>CALHGE010000080.1 GCA_938029725.1 uncultured Flavobacteriaceae bacterium | reverse complement strand
AGCAGTTAGCAGTTAGCAGTTAGCAGTTAGCAGTTAGCAGTTAGCAGTTAGCAGTTAGCAGTTAGCAGTTAGCAGTTAGCAGTTAGCAGTTAGCAGTTAGCAGTTAGCAGTTAGCAGTTAGCAGTTAGCAGTTAGCAAATTTAATTTATTTCAAAGGAAATAAAGCCAAGGGTTCCTTACTTTTTTAATCGCGTTAGACTAGGAAACATCGTATTTAAGGGTGTTATAAATTTAAATAGCAAAGGACCCTCCTTTTTTCAAGGAGGGCTTGATTTTATTGAGTTCAGCAAATGAAAGACAGGCTGGTTGCCTTAAAAACACGAATGGTTTCTTCTTTCTAAATACTCGCATAAAACCTGTACTCTTAGTTAAGGAAGGTCTAAAATTATTTCAACTTAGCTGTCTTAACACCGCATTGCACCAACCCTTTCTTTCGTTGAAGCGAAATTCATTCTCTTCTAGAATTAATAGGGGAGCCTTTTTTTCTATCAATCGAAAACTACATCTGAATAGCACCAACACCAGCTTCCCACAATTTGGTGTTAAAAGCAGGTATGGAAGTTTTCATAAAGGCATCTGCCTTGCTTTTTAAAATATTCCACTGGGCATCAAGCTCTTTTTTTCTGTCTTTTGAAGCTTGGTTTACCCGAGGAATTGTACTGTTTGTAGCATCAATTAAAAACAAGTATTCCGCTGTAAATTTATTAGGGAAATTCTCTACATCATCGTAAGCTTGTGACTTCCGTTGAATCATGTCTTTATCCCAAGCATCTAAGCCTTCTACTAGTTTTTTTCCTTCGGCTTTGATGGTAGTATTCTCGACACCTTTAAGCACTTCTTTCATTTGCATCTGAATCTTATACAACGAATTTACCGCAGTATGCATTTTAGTTACTTGCGCTTCCATATCAGACATAAACAAATGGTATTCGGTATACTGATCAGGTGTGGTGCTATAGGTCGGCATAGCAACAATATTAGCTTCTGTAGTCTTTGTTTGTTCGCCAGCTTTAATACGAATCGTATAAGCTCCTGGCGGCACAACATGCCCACCAAAACGAGATTCAATATAGGTATTCGGTATGCCTGGTAAAATTTCTGTTTTCATATCCCAAACAAAT
Source organism: uncultured Flavobacteriaceae bacterium (assembly GCA_938029725.1). Taxonomy (GTDB): domain Bacteria; phylum Bacteroidota; class Bacteroidia; order Flavobacteriales; family Flavobacteriaceae; genus Maribacter_C. Next base: position 33,053 of record CALHGE010000080.1, on the reverse strand, counting down.
CGGTTCAATCCTTCTTTCTTTGATAAGACCGGCGCGGGTCTTGGGCCACCTCCATTATGAGCTTTGTAGCTCATATCTTTTTCCGAAGAAAAGCTTCTAACTATTTTTCCTGCAGTATCTAAAATATGCATGGTAATCGCTATCGAATCTTTTAGCTTGGGCAATTCATAATGCAAGACCATTCCATTCGCAGGGTTTACGCCCGACGAATTACTCATTCCTTTAAACTGGTCTATGTTCCCATTCATTGGACTATACCAAGAGCCGTTCATAGCAGCATTGGGCTGGTACAATTTCATGCCTTTTTGAGTCGCTTCATACTGACTCAACACCGATAGATCATCTAATATCCAAAAGGCTCTTCCTGAAGTTGCAACAATCAAATCACCCTGATGAATTTTGATATCTGTAATTGGCGTTTTTGGCAAATTCAGTTGGAATGGCTTCCAGCTCTTTCCTCCGTTCCAGGAGAGATACAATCCTTTTTCAGTTCCGGCATACAAGAGATTTTTACGCTTTGGGTCTTCTCGTACTACACGAGTAAAAGCTCCATTAGGTATACCTGCATTAATACTTGTCCATGTTTTTCCGTAATCTGTACTTTTATAAATCGCAGGGCTATGGTTATTGAATTTGTACTTTGTAGTAGCAATATAAACGGTTGCTTTATCATGTGGTGAAACCTCAATCGCATTTACCAAAGACTCTCCTAAGTTCTTAGGAGTGATATTCTGCCAGCTATCGCCATTATCTCTAGTAATTTGCACATATCCGTCATCACTTCCGGTATAAAAAACACCTGCTTCATGCGGTGATTCTATAACATAAGCCAAAGTGCCATAATTCTCAGCACCTACTGCTTCGTTCGTATATGGCCCTCCACCGTTGCCTTGTTTTGCATCGATATCACGCGTTAAATCAGGAGACATTTCTTCCCATGTTACACCCATATCACGTGTTCGCAATAACAATTGTGCACCATGGTAAAAAGTATTTGACTCGTGCTGTGAACGCAATGTTGGTGCATTCCAATTGTACAGATATTTCATATTTCGTGCTTCCCTACCCAAATACTGAATCGGTGATGACATCACTTGTGTAGTGGCTTTTGACTTCATATCCAAAACATCGATAGTACCCAAATAACTTCCACCCATCACGTATCTTGGATTATCAGGGTCAAAGGCCAAAAAAGCACTTTCACCACCAGCAGACGGACTAAAATCAGCCATAGTAATGCCCCCTCTTCCTACTGACATGTTAGGAATCATAGCTGAAGAATAATCTTGTTGCCCAGCGTAGATGTTATACGGAAAGAGATTATCCGTATTGATCCGGTAAAACTGTCCGGTTGGCATGTTTACTTGCGAAGACCACGTCTTACCGAAGTCAAAAGTTACTGCTGCACCGCCATCGTTTGCAATGACCATGTTTAAAGAGTTCTTCGGATTAATCCATAAATCGTGGTAATCACCATGTGTTCCTGTAATACGTTCCCAGTTCTTACCCCCATCTAAAGAACGTAAGGCAGGGGCGCTTAATACATAAACAATATCTTCATCTTGAGGGTCGGTAAATACTTCGATATAATACCAAGCACGCTGCGTTAAGCGGTTGTCACCACTGGCCATATTCCAAGTTTTTCCTGCATCGTTTGAAACGAAGAGCCCTCCTTTATCTGCATTGCTATCGCTTTCAATCAAAGCATATACTTTATTTGAATTCGCAGGACTCACAGAAATCGCCATTTTTCCTTTTTCCTCAGGAAGGCCTTCGGTCATCTCTGTCCAAGTTTCGCCAGCATCCGTTGATTTATAGAGTCCGCTACCTTCGCCTCCACTAACTACCATATTTGGCTTACGTTGGTGCTGCCACATTGCAGCATACATAATTTCAGGATAATTGGCATCCATAGAAAGTTCTGCAGCCCCAGTAAGGTCATTTACAAACAGGGTATTCTTCCAGGTCTTTCCGCCATCAGTAGTCTTATAAATTCCGCGCTCCTTATTTGGCCCGTATAATTGCCCTTGTGCGGCTACATATACAATATCAGGATTGGTCGGATGAATGATAACACGTGAAATATGTTGGGTCTCTTTTAGGCCTAGATGCTTCCAAGTCTTTCCTGCATCCGTAGATTTGTAAACCCCATCTCCATAGGAAGACATTACACCTCGCGGGGCATGCTCGCCCATACCTACATAAACAATATTGGTATTGTAGGTTGAAACAGCCACTGCTCCAACAGAAGCCATGTCAAAAAAGCCATCAGAGATGTTGTTCCAGCGTTGCCCGGCGTCCTCTGTTTTCCAAAGTCCGCCACCGACGGTTCCCATATAATAGGTCATCGGGTCGCCTGTGACGCCTGAAGCCGTAACAGAGCGTCCACCTCTAAACGGACCAATATTTCGAAATTTTAAAGGTTCAAAATAGTCTTCTGCTGTTTGGGCAAAGGTGACTGTTGTCGTTAGCAGTGCTAATAGGAGTAATTGGAGATTGTTTTTCATTTTTTGATCTATTGTTTTGTGTTTCCTTTCGTAATTATGTGTAATCAAAGGGTCATCCCCTTGAAAAAAGGGAAGGACTGGCCTTGTTATTCCTCTTTTTGCTTAAATTATTTATTAGTCCCTTTCTAAACTCCTTCAGGTATTTGTGATTGTTTAGTTTTTCGGGCATGATTATGCTTACTTCAAAATTTGACCTTCGCGGGTCTTCCCTTTTTTTTGAAGCGGAGGTGGCGATAGCCGGAGGGCTTGGGCTAAGAATGTGAATGGTTCAACTTACTAGATTACTTCACCAGAACTCCTCCGCCCTGCAGGCACCTCCCCTTGAAAAAAGGGGAGGTGCCTAGTTCTATTACTTTCCTAAAACATTCCATCAACTATATCCTACTCCTCCACGAACAAATAATTCAATTTCAAGGCATTAAACGCAGTATTGAAATCCTGTAGCTCTTTGTCTAACATGGCGTCAAAAGACTTTAGTTGGGTTTCGATTTTGCCTGTCAATTCTTTTTGAACAGCTATGGCTTGATCCGTTGGAGCGAAATCATCAAAGCCACTTATTCTATTTAAATGTGCCAATTTATTGGTCAATCGTATCGGAAAATTCAACGGGTCTTGCCCACTTCGATTTTGCGTTTGGTACAAGGCTTTTTCTATGGTTTCAAAACCTTCTTTCATCGCTTTGGCCTTCGCTACCAAATCTTTAGTTTCGGCATTGTTCCTATACTGACTTGTAAAAGCTTTCAATTGCTTATTGACACCACGTATCTTTTTGATAGACTCATGTGCGCGATTTACCGTTGCATTTACCTCTGTTAGAAAATCGTATTGCTTTTGCATATCGGCTACAGAAGCTTCTGCTCTTGGGTCAGGAATGATTTTAAACTGCTGCGTTTGCTCAGCACCATTTACGTTTAAAGAAACCTTATACGCTCCGGGTACGGCTTTTGGTCCTTCGAAGCCTGCTGCCCAAAAAATCATGCCGTCTAAAGTTTCAGCGCCTTTGCCTTTTGTATCCCAGACATGGGTATTACCCCCTTTTTTGACTTTTAATTTGTTGTCTTTCTTTTTAGATGAATTACTAAAAGTTGCCAAGGTATCACCGGCCATGCTCATATAGGTCAATGCGATACTGTCTTTCTCCGCTACATTCTTCAAATAGAAATGTGAGATTACACCGTTTGGATGATTCGCTCCTTCTGTTTTAGAAGGCTCCTTTCTCGTGCGACCTTTGGTACGGTAAGAGTCTTTGGGTTTATATAAAATGGACGCCATACTCTTCTTTCCAGCATCTAACTGATGTAGTACGGTTAGGTCATCTAAAATCCATAAGCTTCTTCCTTGAGTGGCTACGATAAGGTTGTTGTCTTTAATCGCCAAATCGGTCACCGGAACGATAGGAAGGTTCATTTGAAACGGTCTCCAGTTGGCGCCATCGTCAAAGGAAATATACATACCTGTTTCGGTACCCGCATAGAGTAATCCTTGTCTTTTCGGGTCTTCACGAACCACCCGTGTAAAATGCTCTTTATTTATACCGTTCGTTATTTTAATCCATGACTTCCCATAATCGGTTGTCTTATAAAGATAAGGAGCAAAATCTCCCAGTTTATATTTTGTAGCTGCAACGTAGCAAGTACCTTCATCAAAAGCTGAAGGTTCGATGCTGTTGATCATATTCCATTCTGGCATTCCGGTCGGAGTTACATTTTCCCAATTCGCACCTCCGTCTTTTGAAACATGAATTAATCCGTCATCACTTCCTACCCATAATAAGCCCTCCTTTAAGGGGCTTTCATTTGCTGCGAAAATGGTACAGTAATATTCTACTCCGGTATTATCTTGCGTTATCGGGCCACCACTGGAGACTAATTTAGCAGGATCATTTCGTGTTAAATCATCGGAAAGCAATTCCCAACTTTGACCTTCATTGGTACTCATGTGTACATGCTGAGAAAAAGTATATAATTTCTTTGGGTCGTGCTTGCTAAACATAATCGGAAAGTTCCACTGAAAACGATATTTCATTCCATCTGCACCATATCCCATAGGATTATCAGGCCAAACGTTGATGCCTCTAACGGTTCCTGTTTTGTGATTTTTCCGTGTTAAGAAACCTCCATAACTTCCTCCATACACAATATCATTATTCAAAGGATCTACGGCGATATGGGCAGACTCGCCACCTGCTGTTTCTTCCCAATCATCTTCGCTAATACTGTTTCCGTCACTTCTATGGTTCACGCGCAAGGTAGAATTGTCTTGCTGCGCCACGTAAATACGATATGGATGCGAATTATCAGTTGTCACCCTATAATACTGTGCTGTCGGTTGGTTGTGATAGGTGCTCCAAGTCTCCCCAGCATCGTAGGAAATCTGCGCGCCACCATCATCTCCAATAATCATACGCTTCGAATCTTCAGGCGCAATCCACAAATCATGGTGGTCACCATGGGGTGCATTGAAGGTATTGAAAGTCTTTCCGCCATCGGTAGAACGATGGTAGCGCACGTTCATCACATACACCGTATTTTCATCTTCGGTATCAGCATACAAACGGGTGTAGTACCAAGCACGTTGGCGCAGCTTCCGCTCACTATTTATCTGTTTCCAATCTTTTCCACCATTATCAGAGCGATACAATCCGCCTTTTTCCTTGTTTTCAACCAAGGCCCAAACGCGTTCCGAATTTTTTGGAGAAACCGTTACTCCGATAATACCCAGGGTATCTTTTGGAAAACCTTCATTCTTTGAAATCTCGGCCCAGGTTTCACCGCTATCTGTACTCTTCCATAAGCCAGAACCATCACCACCACTACTCAAGCTGTAGGGCGTACGTTGGGCGCGCCATGAAGAAGCATATAAAATACGTGGGTTGTTAGGGTCTAAAGTAAGGTCTACAAACCCCGATTGATTGTTCACGAATAATTTCTTAGTCCATGTTTTTCCGCCGTCAGTACTTTTATAGATACCGCGGTCTTGGGTAGGCTTGTAAATATTACCGAGTACAGCAGCATACACAATATCAGCATTGCTAGGGTGAATTCGAATTCGCGGTACGTGACGACTATTTTTTAGCCCGGCTGATGTCCACGTTTTCCCTCCATTTTCTGTTTTCCAAATACCGTAGCCAGAGGATACATTGCCACGAAGGGTTTTTTCACCCCCACCAACATAAATCACATTAGGGTCGCTTTGCGCAACCTCAACAGCACCGATACTACCCCCAAAATAACCATCGGAAATATTCGCCCAATTACGGCCGCCATCCAATGTTTTCCAAACGCCACCACCTGCAGCGCCAAAATAAAAGAGATTGGGTTCACCGGGCACACCAGTAACTGCTGCCGAGCGCCCACCTCTATGCGGGCCAATAGAACGATACTCCATACTCGAATAGAGCTCTTGGCTAAATGCTGTTTTAACAGGAGTTACTTTTTTTCTTTTCTGCCCTTCAGAAGTAAAAGGTGCTAAGAAAAGGCCAGCAATAAACAGGCCCAGAAGGGTGTTGCGAATTTTCATTTTCGAGTGAATTAATTAGTCAGACTAAAAGTAGTAAACTCAGGCAACTTAAAAAAATGATGTTTGTCATGATTTTTAGGAATCTTATGTTGTAAAACTATGAGGGTTTTCCAATTAAACCTGTTCACCTACTAACAAAAAATTGCTTCTTAAAAAATGTAGGTTTATCTTAACATAAACGACCAAGCCCCTATAATTCATAAACTCAATTTTGCCATGCAAAAAGAAACTATAAAAGTAGCTGTTGTATCAGATGTAGCCTGCCCTTGGTGTTATGTAGGAAAGCGAAGACTAGAAGCCGCATTAAAAGAATGGAAAGGTGCACCTGTTGAGGTGACTTGGCATCCCTTTCAACTCGACCCTAACATTCCAGCATCTGGCTTAGATCGTGACACCTATCTACTCAATAAATTTGGTAATTTGGAAGGCCCCAACGCTATGGTAGCGCGCCTTACGGAGGTAGGTGCAGAAGAAGGCATCACCTTTAATTTCGGAAACAACTGGCTAGCGGTAAATACATTACCACTGCATCAATTGCTACATGTAGCAGGCGAAGAAGGTTTTAAAGACCGCCTCAAAGAACGCTTTTTAAAGGCCTATTTTGATGAAAACCTTCACCTTAACAAACCCGAAGTATTAATTAAAGTGATGGAAGAATACGATTGGACTGCTGAAAAGACCAAACAGGTTCTTGCTGATGATAACATTGCTTACGCAGTAAAGCAAGAGATTGCCCATTACCAACAACGTGGGGTTACTGGGGTTCCCTTTTTTATTATCAATGACAAATTCGGAATTAGCGGGGCGCAGCCTGTGAGCGCTTTTTTAGAGGCGTTTGCTCAGGTTTCGCCGGTTGAAGTTATTGGCGGTGAAGCTGGTGAGCATTGTGACCCAGTTACCGGGAAATGTTAAGCAGATGGTTGAAAATTCTTCTCCTTATTTCCAAAGTGACCTAGCGCTCGAAGCGTGACCTGAAAATAAGGAGGGGAGCTAACGCCCCCTCTCAAAAACATATTGAATTTTTAGGCTGTTATTTCAAGCCTAATTCTTTTTTGCGTTGTTGTAGAATTTCATAAACATCTACTTCTTGGCCATTTTTGATGCTGTTATCTACCGTTAGGAGCGTGTACCTTTTCAATCCGTTTCTGAATAACAAGATTTGCCCTATTTTTAAATCCACACCACTTGAAGAATTGGGCGATAGATTAGGCTTCATTACGTTTGGAATAATTAAAGGAATTGATGCATCACTTGGGTTGATTAATGTAAAGTTGATGCGCTGGTCTTTATTGCTAACCGTCTTCTTAAACTGCATTTCTCGAAAGGTAATATTCAGTTTGCCCATTTTTTTGCTGGTGTTGGTAAAAACAATCTTATTACCCTGCTCTACTAGCACCTCAACTTTACCCAAAGCACCCAAGCCGAAACCACGTACAAATTCATCCGTTTCTTTGTTTACCACCTTAATACCTATACTCTTTGCGCTGGTGTTTCTTAGTCTTAGCTCATACAATTCATAGTTGGCATAGTCCAATTCTAAAGACCCCTTAGGTGGAATTTCAAGATTAGACTTCTGGGCTGTTAAATAGACTACGACTAAAAGAAAGCTTGCTGTAATACAAATTGTTTTTTTCATGACTGTTTGAATTTTAGTTAACGAACACCACAAATTTGTCAAAAGGGAAGGCTATTAAGCGACTTAAATAAAATAAAGGCGTCTCAAATTATCTGAGACCTTATTTCTGAAGGGTTTGCAGGTAATCAGAAGGGGTCATTCTAATCGCCTTTTTAAAGACGCGATTGAAAGTAGCTTTACTATTAAACCCGCATTCAAAAGCGAGGCCAATCAAAGAAAATTGTTGATGGTCGCCAGCTTGCAAGCGTTTTTTGAACTCCTCAATTCTAAAGTGATTGACGAAGTCATTAAAATTCATATCGAAGCCTAGATTGATGATTTCTGACACTTCGCTGCGGCTCAAGGCTAGCTTTTTAGAAAGCTGGTTGAGGTTCAGTTCTGGGTCTAAAAATATTTTCTCTTCTTGAAATAATCTGTTAACGGCTTGTTTTCCTGCCTCCACCTTTTCAGGAACACCTGCGGAATCTGCTACTAAAAGCTTTGCCCCGTCAGTAGTTTTTGGTTTTTTAAAATCTTTTAGAAAATCAAAATCAGTAAAATAGCCTTTTACCCCAAAATATAAGAGCGCTAGGGCTGAGAAGAATTGGATCCACCATCTTTGGATCCAGCTCATTTCTACAATGAGCTCTTCTATAATAATTTGGCATATTCCATAGAGGAAAATAAAGGAGTAGATACCCAAAAAATTACGAATCCAGTTCAACTCCTTCTTTGAGGTATTGGAAAAAAACTGCTGAATATCTCTTTTGTAACTAAAAAAAAGCTGAAATGAAAAAGCGAGATACAAGAGCATTTGTGCTGATGAAAACAAAGTGACTATAGGGGTCAAATAAGGCCATTCAAAATTGACCACCAATTGACCATTTTGATTATCGGCAAAACCAGGCTGCTGCGAATCATATATTAAAATGCCCAACTTGATTACAAAAAATACCATCCATGGAACAAAATGTTTGATATGCTTTTTTTGAATCTTAAAATTTCGGCTAAGGGCGCTTTTTACATAAAAATAAATGAGCGGCCCCATTAACATTTCCATGTTTATCAAATAGTAGTTGATCTTCGTATTTCGAAAAGTATCATACCATTCCATAAAACCAATTGTGTAGGTGGTTCTATGGTAACACATAATCAGCAAAATACAGGCCAACAACAAATCTAACACTTTGCGTTTTTTGTAATATCGGTCGTACAATAAAAAGCAAAGTAGTAGCCCCTGTAGCACCAAAATCAATAAAGGAGTACTATAGATGTTAAACTGAGGAAAGCCCTGTAAGGGTAGTAACTGCATCTGAAATGGGTTATGCATCAAATGTATTCTATTATCAGCAGGGATAAAACTGCTGTGTTATAAAGAAAAGCAGCTCTTAGCCTATAGAATACAGTTTATTTGAGAAATTAGTTGTTTCTGTTCCTTGCATCTCGACAAAACCTGTCTAGAGCCCGGCTGAAAGGCTACACATGAAAGCGAAGTGTAGCTTTTTGAATAAACAAACACTTTTAACCTTGCGCACTTGAGTTAATGCCCTTGACAACACTGCAGCTCTTATGGTGACCCCTTGAACAAAAGAGGGCATAAAAAAATTGGTCTTTTACTTTTAAACTGAGCTATAAAAATACCAAACAAACAGGTTTAGCTAGCTTTTCCTCATTCAAAAAAGTCAGCGTCCCTTTTTCGCTGTCTCTTTTAAAAACAGTGATATTGTTACTATTTTGATTGGCTACCAAAAGAAACTTCCCGGTAGGGTCGATTGTAAAATTTCTAGGCCAATCGCCTTTTACACTTTCGCGCTCCACTAGGGTCAAACCACCAGTTGCGGAATCAATAGAAAATATGACAATGGTATTTTCTCCTCGGTTAGAGCCGTATAAAAACTTACCGTCTTGAGAAATATGCAGGTCTGCACAAAAGCTTTCTCCTTCAAAGTCCGCAGCTAAAGTTGATACCTTCTGCGTGCCAATATATGAGCCAGAATCATTCTTTGTAAAAACGTTTATCGTCGAATTTAATTCGTTAATCACATACAAAAATCTTCCGTTTTCAGCAGTTGTAAAATGGCGGGGGCCAGCACCTTCTGTTAATTGAACTAGCGCTTTTGGCTTTGCCATTTCGGCGTCTTCATTTTTGTATGCTAAGAGCGCATCCAAACCTAAATCAGCAATTAAAATATCATCATTCACCCATTTTGCCATGTGCGCATGTGAGGTTTTAGTCGAGTCAATTTTGCTGTGATCCATAAAAGCAGCTGGGCCTGATAACTTACCATCGATGCCACGATTATAAATGCTGACATTACCTCCCGTATAATTGGAAACGGCAAGCTTAGCGCCTAAGGGCGATAAACTTACGTGACATGGGTGAGCACCTCCACTAGAAACTGTTTGTATTTCTAATAGGCTATCATTTTCCATAGCAAAAGTGGTCACGGCACCTGCACCGTTCTCAAAATCATTTATTTCCTGAACAGCGTATAAAAAATCCTTGTCGGAACTAATAGCCAAATACGAGGGACTCGTAATCTTCGCTGCTAGCGTAGCACTTAATATTTTTCCGTTTTCAGCATCAAATTGCATCTTATAAATGCCTTCACTTTCTGTATCGGTGTAGGTACCCACAAATAAGGTTAGCGGCTTTGTTTTGTTTTCTGAGTTACAATTGAGTAAGGTCATTGCAAGGGCTAGTATCAATATCGATTTGATGTTCATCGCGTGGTGAGTTGTATCTTTTTGTTTCGTAAGTTTAAAAATAGCACAAATCTTAGACTCCCTTTGTACTTTATTTGGTAAATGCACAACTGCGGCAGTACGTCTTTAAAATGAATCTTGTTTTAATGCTCCTTTAAAGTTCGTTTAATCTCTCTTCGTAAATACCAGAAGGTAACTATCGTTGCTAAGAAATCGCCTATAGCGAAAGAAGTCCATACACCAATTTCTCCATAGAAATGAGGAAGGACTAAAACTAAGGGAATAAAAAAAAAGGCTTGTCTCGATAGTGTCAATAACATTGCCGGAACCGCTTTGCCAATCGCTTGAAAATAAGCACCACCCATTAAGGGAATTGCGAGAATAGGCGTTGCCGCAAAAACCCAACGCATGGCCTCTGTAATATGAGCTAAAACATAGCTATTAATAGCAACTTCATTTGCTGACAGCCCCTCTTTACTGCTTAAAAATAAGTTTGCAATTTCCATTGGAAAAAGAAACAATCCAAGGTATAGCACTGCTCCTAAAATACAAGCATAGGTAATCGAAGTATAGATACTCTCTTTCACTCTGTCGTACTTTTTTGCCCCATAATTGAAGCCTGCAATAGCTACAAAACCTTGCGCAATACCATATACTGGAAAAAGGGCAAACATTAGCATACGCCCAATAATAGCATACACAGCTACCAAAGCTTCGCCACCCATATCAAACAAAATATTATTCAGAATCAACACCACAAGACTAACCATAGCCTGCCTAGCCAAGGTAACGGAGCCTAAAGAACTTATCTCTTTTAAAATAGGCGCCTTTAGTTTTAAATGTGAGGTGTTGATTCGTAATTCTGATCGATTTGTTTGAAAGATAAAGGCCATATAGGCAAAGGATAGCGTGTAAGAGATTGTTGTTGCCCAGGCGGCACCTTCCATTCCCCAATCGAAGATGTAGATAAAAAGATAATCCAACGTAAGATTCGATACGGAGGGAATTATCAAGGCAATCATAGCGTACTTAGGCTTGCCTTCGGAACGGATGACGATATTACACATCATGGTTAAAGCCAAAAATGGTACGCCATAAAAAACAATGGTATAAAAGGGTTTGGCGTAGTCAAAAATTTCACCCTTTCCCCCAAAAGCAGGAATCAGCGTATTTTTGAATACTAAACCCAGCAAAACCATACTAATGGTCACTACAACAGACAAGGTAATCTGATTGCCAAATACATTTTTAGCCTTCTCCAAATTGCCCTCACCCAAAGCACGTGAAATAATACTGCCGCCGCCTACTCCAATAGCCATGCCCAGTGCCGCTACGAAGAAAGTAACAGGCAATACTACGCTTATGGCTGCAATGGCCAATGGGCCAATCCAATTTCCCACAAATATAGAATCAACCAATACATTCAACGACATCACAAGTATGCCAATCGAAGCAGGAACCGCCTGTTTTATTAGCAGCTTGCTAATAGGGAGTGTACCCAGTTCATCTGAGGTTATTTTTGCCATGTTTTGCTACCCGCTTTACGCTATTCACTTTACGCATTTTAGGTGCTGTGCGTGCAGCGTTTGACGTGAAGCCTATACAGGCAAAACTTCGTTAGCCTGCCATTCATTAACCCATTTCGCCATTACCGCTACCCAAGCATCATTGTCATTTAAACAAGGAATGTGCTTGTAATGCTCACCACCAGCTTCTTCAAATTGCTCTTTTCCTTCCATAGCGATTTCTTCAAGCGTTTCTAAACAATCGGAAACAAATGCTGCAGTTACTACCGCCAATTTCTTTTTACCGGCTTTAGCCAAGTTCTCAAACTCATAATCGGTATAAGGTTTAAGCCATGGGTCACCTGCTAAACGAGACTGAAAGGAGGTACTTAATTGTTCTTCAGGTAATCCCAAGTAATTTTTAACCAACTCCGTGGTTTCATAAACTTGATGTCTGTAACACGTATTATGAGCTACTGAATTTACGCCACAACAGCTTCCATCAATTTTACAATGGAATCTTGTAGGATCGCTTTTTCGGATATGTCGTTCTGGAATTCCGTGATAGGAAAACAATATATGATCGTAGTCAAAATCTTTTAATCCTTCAGCAATGCTTTCTGAAAGGACCTTAATATATTCCGGATTTTTATAAAAAGCGGGTAAGGTGGTAATTTTCATTTCAGGAAAAAATTCCTTTTTATCTTCCATCGTTTTTACAACCACAGTCTCATAAGACGACATCGCGTAATGAGGATACAAAGGCACCAAAAGCACATCATCAACCCCTTTTTCTTTTAATTCTTTTAGCGCACTTTTTATCGACATGCTTCCGTAGCGCATTCCTAGTGCAACAGGCATATCGGTGTGTTGCTGAACCTTATTTGCAAACCGTTCAGACAATACAATTAACGGCGAGCCTTCATCCCACCAAATCTTAGCATAGGCTTTCGCAGACTTCTTGGGGCGGGTTTGTAAAATGATGCCTCTAACTAAAATATTTCGCAGAATTTTAGGAACGTCAATAACACGTTCATCCATCAAAAACTCGTCTAAATATGGCTTTACATCTTTGGCCGTAGGGCTATCTGGAGAACCCAGATTAACCAATAAAACTCCCTTCATAAATAGCTATTTTTTTTACAATCAAAATATCAGCCTAAGCGCAATCTAAGATCTTAACTATGGTGATTTTTATCCAAAAATCGGGTTAAAAGCACTCCGCATGATACCTTGCAAAAATAAGCCATGAGCTGCATTCTACCCTCAAAAGCATCCATTTGTTTTCAATGGTGGTATAGGCGTTCTCAATTAAAAATGAATTCCATTTTGGAACATTCACAAAAATTTGGCATGACTACAAAATACAGCCTTAAAATGCTCGTTATATCAAGAGTCAACCTATCAAACTTTCACAGTTCATAGGGACATTCAAGGCATAGGCTTGTATTAAATTTGTGAAACGCCATAGGCTCAAAAAATCATTGATGCGGAATTTCTTTACCATACTCTTCACTTTTTGTTTCATTGTTAGCGTTGCTCAAGAGAGAAACAGTTTGCTATGGGAAATTTCTGGAAACGGCCTAGAAGAGACATCATACCTCTACGGAACCATGCATGTCAGCAAGCGAATTGCTTTTCGACTTGATGATGTTTTTTATCAAGCTCTAGAAAAGAGCGCTGTAATTGCGTTAGAATCTGACCCCAATACCTGGTTAGATAATGACATCAATACCAACGGAATGGATAATGGGTTTATAGCCAAAGGCTTTTATACCTATCCTTTCGCCATTAAAAATCTGAAGAAAAAAGAAATCGGAGCCTACCTCGCCTTTGAAGACCGAAGAGTCAATAGTATTTTATACCGCACCAACGAGTACGCTCAGAATTTTGAAGAAGAAACCTACTTGGATATGTTCATTTACCAAGCCGGAAAAAAATTCAATAAAAAGGTCATAGCACTTGAAGACTTAGAAGAATCATCAGCCCTAGTTGGCAGGGCCAGCTTAAATGCCATGAAGAAAAAGCCAGACGAGTGGCTGCAAAAGAAAATGCAACAAGCTGATCCAATGACTTTGTTACAAGACGCCTATCGCAACCGAAATATTAATATGCTCGATTCGATTGATAAAGCAATGTATACGGACCACTACCGTAAAAACATGCTAAGCATCCGTAACCGAAACATGGCTACAAAGCTAGACTCGGTCATGCGAACAGCAAAAGTTTTTACCGGAATTGGAGCCGCACATTTACCAGGTAAACTAGGGGTAATTAGCATGCTCCGAACCATGGGGTACACAGTCAAGCCGCTAACTTCAAAAGCTACGTCAAAAGGAAGAGCTTTAAAGGAAAAAATTGAAACTATTATTTTCGAAAACGAGTATCGCACGGTGCGCCCTGATGACGATTTCTTCAGCATCAATTTGCCAAACAAGCTATATCCGATTTCTGAATCTGTCAATACCACCTACATTTCGCCAGATCTAACGAATGGGAGTTTTGTGATGCTAAATCGTATAAATACCTTCTCTTATATAACAAAGAACAACAGCTACACGCTTGACGATTTGGAGGCCCTTCTATTCGAAAATATTCCTGGTAAAATTATTGAGAAAACAAGAATTATCAGAAATGGTTTTGAGGGATTGGATATCCGCAACACCTTGAAAAATGGAAATCACCAACGCTATCAAATTTACCTTAGTCCCTTGGAAATTCTCATATTCAAAATGGGCGGTAAAGGTGACTATGTGACGCAGTACTCCGATACCATTTTCAATAGCATACAATTCAAAAAGTTAGATAAAAAATTTACCAAAGTATCATCAGGGTATGAAGATTTTGAAGTAGCTCTGCCGCCGCTTTACAATTTCACCAACCGCTATCGCAAGGGCCAACGTTTATTGCAAGCCTTTGATTCAATTACCAATGACTATTATTTTTTGCGAAAGGTAACCTTGAACGATTTCAATTTTATCGAGGAAGATACTTTTGAGCTCAAGCAAATTCAAAAGCGCTTTTACCAAGATTTAAAACTGACACCAACCTATGAAGCTTGTAAGGAAAATTCATTGATTTCAAAGGCAATTTTAGACCAAACAGAAAACACAAGCCTACACCTAAAAACCACTTTTAAGCGCGGTGATTATTATTTAATGGGAATTGTCACTAAAAACAAACAATGCGCGACTGATTTTTTCCATTCGTTCAAATTAAAAACACCCGTTTACAAAGATGTCTTTAAAAAAGTGCGGGATACTGCAATGCTATTCAGCACGATAAGCTCCGTCAAGCCTGTGAAATTTGTTGAAAATAGTCAGAATTACTACAACAGAGAGAAAAAACCAAAGCGCTATAGTGCCTATAAGAAGAAAAGTGTGTATCAGAATAAAAACAATGAAGCGATAACTGTTGAACTAAACAAATCACATGATTTCTTAATGTTCCGTAATATCGATTCTGTATGGGCCTTACGTAAAAAAATATACGCTAACAAGCGCTTTAAAATTTATAGCGAAAAGGATCGCATGCTTTCAAATGGAGTATTTGAACTCAACCTTACCTTGACGGATACCGCGAGCACGAGAGGCATTCTAATCAAAAATATAGTAAAAGACGGACTTCTTTATGAAGTGAAATCTAAAGTAGATACCATGGATACCCCGAGTCGTTTTGTCACTGACTTTTTTCAAAACTTCACGCCGTTTGACACTGTAGTGGGCAAGTCAATCTTAACTGACAAAACAACCGCCTTTTTTAAGGCCCTGCGTAAAAATGATAGTATTGTTTCTGATGGATATTCGTTTATTAAATTTCAAAAAAAACATATTGATTCTCTGAAATACTACATCTCAGAATTTGATTTTCCAGAAGACAAAAAATACATTCAATCTTACCTTATTCAAAAATTAGCAAAACTTGATGACCCACAAGTAAATTCTTTTTTTAAAGAATTTTATGCCAAATCTTATAACAACTCAAATGCTCAAACAAAAATATTAACCGCTATTACCAAAAAAGCAGATGAAGAATCTGTAGCTCTTTTATTAGAATTAATGTCGAAAGATTTGCCTTTGGTTTCCAACCAATTTGAAATCTATAAAATCTTCAAACCCTATATGGATAGCCTTCCGATGGCTAAAAAACTATATCCAGAAATATTAGAGTATAGCGCTATTGAAGAATATAAGTCTCCCATTTTTATGATGTTGGCCAATTTAAAAGCAAAAGGACTCATCAAACCGAAAAGTTATAAAAAGTATCGGAAGCAGATTCTAAACGACGCTAAAATACAGTTGAAGCGTCAGCTGGGGCAGCGTTCTATAGCGAATAGAAACTATTTTGATCTTCCAAAACCACCTGCGACAGGAACCATAGTAGGCCCCAAAGTTTTAGAGGACTATGCAGTTTTATTATATCCGTTTATAAAAGAAAAAGAAGTCAAACAATTCTTTAACCGTTTGCTTATGGTGAAAGATGTCAAAGTACGCACCACCTATGCAGCTTTATTGACTAAGAACGAATTAACACTTCCATATGGCATGCTAGATTCTTTGGCCGCTGATATTAATAGCAGGGCGCTTCTTTTTAATAAACTGAAAGCTATTGGAAAGCTTACTAATTTTCCCAATAGATTTCGAAATGAGCAGTCTTTAGCGGAATCTCATCTTTTCAATTACAAACATTTTGACGCTAAAAAAGATTCCATTTCATTTCTTGAAAAACGCAGCTTGGCCTACCGAGGTAAAGCATACACTGGTTATTATTTTAAAACTAATGATCGTAATGCTTCCGATACCAACGCTAAAATGCACTTGGTGGTTTTCGACAAGAGTAAAGCGCTAAGTACAAGACCTTTTTATAAAAGTGATGACCTTCGTATTGAAGATACAGAAACCGACAAAGAGGTTTTGGAATACCTGACCGAAGGGTTTTTATTGAAAGATCGTCAACGCGCAATTGTCTATCGCCCGAATGGATATGGGCCGTACGGATTTCATGGGTATTGAAATTTTGATGAAAATTCGTGCTAATTCAAACTATCTAGAAGTACTTCAACCGCTTTTGTTGCAGTCGAATCGGCCTCGATGACGGGTATCGATTCCATTTTAGAGCCTTGTTTCATATCCAGATCATTTTTAGTAGGATAGAGTTGTGCGTCGGTTAGGTTTTCAGACGCTTTCCATGTTTCTCCTAACTGATCTAAGATTGTTGTGGTCCATTTTGAAGGGTGCTTGGCATCAATCCAAATGACGTCGCGGTATTCGGCATCGACCAGGGCTAAATCAGGCGTTGCGGCACCATCGAATTGTTTACCGTTATCCCGAACTGCAGCCACGGTACCGATAACAAATAGACGTTTTTTACCAGCAATGTGCTTAATAAATGGGCGAAACTCTACTGGCTTATTTACTGACCAGTCATATTCTTTTCGCGATTCTATCACCTTCAGCGGCATTGCAGAAACGCCCGCATAACCTTCTTTTTTTGCCGCATGATTGTAGTAATAGAGCTTTTGCGTTCCGTCAGCAGGAATCATAACACTAAAGGCCAAACTCGTTCGTTCATCACCAATCGGCTCTAAGCCGAACCAATGATAAAGTCCGTCAACAGCATCTGTTTTCATGCCTTCGAAATCGAAATCGGTTACGTAGGGCTGTTGGTTTTGGTCCTCAGCCAACTCTGGAATTTTTACCGCAGTTTTCATATTCCAGGGCAGCGGGTCTGTGAACCCCCCTAAGAATTGCAGCGATTGCGCCTGTAATTGCGAAATTCGTTCGGCTACTGTATTCTGTCCTTTTAAATAAGGATGGTTCTTAATTTCTTCAGGAGCAATATAGGTTCCCTTTCCTATGGTAATACGTTCCATATAATCGTTGATATCATGTTCTCCAGAATCGACCACCATTACTCCACCATAGGTGGGATAGGGGAAAAGAAAACCTTTCCACTTGATCAAATTTACCACCTGTACCCATTTATCTTCGTCATTTTTCATATAGAAAACGTCGCTAGGTTCCATGGTTAAGAGTTGAATAATATTAAAGCGCTGCACCACCGCATTATACGTATTTCGACTAAAGGCTAAGGATTCTCCGATCGAAAAAGTAACTGGTACGCGATTTTCGTTTGAAAATCTAGGGAAAGGCGATGTACTTTCTACCATAAAAATCTCCTCTGTATTATCATTCATCCGTTGCCAGGTATATTCTTTAGCCGGCTGTACCGCCATGGTCCATTGATTAGTACTGTCAACACGAACCAGCTGCGGCAAAGAAACTTCTTGCGTCTCTCCAACCGATTCATAGGCCATTGTTACGATATTATTAAACGGCTGAATTCGCTCATTTTGAGTCAAAGGGAGCTCATCTAATTCCTCTAAATTTAGATTTTTGTAAACATTATAGGTCTGCATGTAGTTGTACAGATGTAGTTTCCACCCGAAGAACCAAAGTGTTGCAAAAAAAGCAGCTATCCCTACTAATATCAGCATGCGTTTGCCAGAACTTGCAGCACTTCTAAATTTAGTAAGCGTGAACCACAAAAAACCGATCCCTAAAAGAATAATGAATATATATTTTCTCAAAAATAGCAATACAGGCTGGTAGTCATCTCGAAGAAAGAACAACAATAAAATCAATATGATACCGCCTAAAATGACAATACGCTTTTGCTTTTTTCCTTTTTGATAATATGCTTTTATCATGATGTTCTTAATTTGTAATTTGTTATTGCGAGAAACTTTTCGCGACGAAGAAATGCCTCAAATCCATAAAAAATACCACACCTGTTTACCAGCCCTTAAGATTACTACAATGCAATCCTATTGTTCTCAATGAGGCTATTCTTTTATAGTTTTTGTTTCCTATTTTATCATCCCCTTATCCTTGAATCGGTCTCTGGCCGATTTTTTAGCCTCCGTTGCAGGTTCTGCCTGAATAGTTTCTTGAGCCTCGGGTTTTTCAATTCCCTCTTCATCTCCATCTACCAAATCTTCTACGTAGTCTTTCCCCTTATGAAACGCCTTTTCGATACGCTCTTTACTGGTACTCTCTCTAGCGAAGATGACCGCCGATGCGATATAACTTCCAATCAAAGTAGCCACTATTGCAGAGGCGAAATACTGAATAAAAAATACGTTGATGGGTGTCACAAAAGTAACTATACCGGCCCCTACTGCAAACAAAAAGGTGACCCACACAAGGCGTAACAAAAAGGGCTGTTGGTGAATGAATCCCTTTCGATTATTAGACTTCATTTGCAAGTCTTTTGCATGGGTGATTTTATTCGCCAAACGATAGAGTTTGTTACTTTTCGACTCTCTCCAATACCAAACTATTCCGAAAAGGATAGCTCCGATAAATACGATGATTTCCAGTGTCATAGGCCTTGTTTTTGATTGTTTTCTAATATTTCCTCTATTACCCAATCTTGATAATCAGGCCTCCAACTATTGTAGAAGTTATAAAACTGCTCTTTATTATACCAATATAAATGCACGGGGTCTTTTGGAACTATTTTAGATAGTAATTTCCAAGCCAACTCCTCTTCTTCCTCCTTTAAGGAAGGATGGGGTTCATGCAAGACCTTGACAAAATGAGCATCGACATATTCTTTTATCTTGAGATTTTTATCTACAATAAGTCTTTGATAATACAACTCTACACCTGATATTTTTTTTTGAACTTCAATGGGGAGTTTGTGCAAGTACTTTTTAAATAGAAAATGGCTGTCCAATATCTCACTTAAGGCGTGTTCTGTTTTTTTCGTTTCCTCAACAAAGACATGCTTTTTTATACGGTCATATCTTGGCGTGCGCATGGCCCCTTTAAAATCTTTTCTAAGAATCATATTGCTGACCAAAGCATCTATCAATTCATCATGGTCTTTATGAAACAGCATTACATCATGGGCAGAATCATTAATCGCGCTTTTGAATACTTTTTCATCTTCAAAAATTAAGATTTTATTGACAAAGCTTTTCATTACAAAAACACCCCCAAAGGCTCTTGTATAAAAAGAGCTTACTTTAAGTTGAATGGGATCCAATTTTAATTTTCGCCCTCTCAAATCGCCATATTCTTTGGCGGAATTAAGTAGGTGATTGTGTACATCTCTATCGATAAAATTATTATCTCGATTGAAAAAATTGATAAAAGCTTGCTGCTCCATTTGCTTTTTATCCAAGTCATGCAATACGGCAAAAGTGACTTCTATTTTATCATAACGCAATAAATCAAAAGGCTCAAAAAATGCATCAATTTTTTGATCGAGATGAAGCACTAAGGCTGAATCTTTCGTAATATCACGAATCTCTCGGCCATATGCGGCAAAAACAGCTTTCATCACATCGCGGTCAAAACTATGCGATGGCATATGCACTGGTTTGTCTTTCTGTTGTGGTGAAATAATAATAGCATTCACATTGGCTTGACCCGTATTTAAATAATAGTTGTCTTTTTTTTCCACAGCCAATTCAGGGCTCCAACCCATGCCATCAATAGAAAAGGTTTTGAGCTTGGTTGGTTTTACACCCAACATTTTGAGGCATTCATTATAGCGCCTGGCCAACGACCCAGAAAGGGTTGTCAACGAACTACCAAATAAACCTGCTGCTCTTAGTTTCTCCATTATCTACCGTTCTCAAATATTTTACTAGCCTCCAATTGTATATTCAAATCATGTACACGTCCCGCTACTTTTCGCTTAAAGTCTGTGTCTGCAATAGTAGCGACGTTATCCAAATAGCGAACCGTTTCTTGTCTTCGGATATCAGAAAAATCAAGCCCTTTCATATTCCCTTTCATCAACTCCTTCAACATTCCGAACTTCGTGTCGTAGTCCTTTTTAAAGTAAATAGCGGGGTCATTGAACCACGCTTCAGGTAAGTCAAAATCTGTCAAACGTAGTGAAACCGCACTTTGAATATTTCGAATATCTCTAGAGGAGAAAAACGGAAACGATTTTTGAATATTTTTATATAATTCCGCAAAGAACATATGTTCACTGGTCTTGTGTTTTGCGGCGGTCTCCTCATAAATATCTAATACTCTAGCTTCGGTAGGTTTTTCAGATTGATTCAAAATCTCACTTAGATTTTTGGCCAAACCTTGTTCACTTAAGAATTCGTATTTCTCCGGATTTTTCATATTTACAAAGTCTGGCATGGTCTTTTCAAACTTGTTCCACCAGATGTAGTCTTGGTCAATAAAATCAGGTATTGTTCGTGCGCCATCAATCTTAAACCTTCCTTGAACTCGAGAAATAACGGCTTTATCTAACATTTCTGGAAGGTTGGTAAACAAGCCTATAGCACTGTTGCCGTAATTAATAGCATAAGCACCTTCTGTGTACCTTAGAAAGACACCAATCACCTCTTTTACACCGGCGGAAACACCTTGAGCGGTTCTTTCCTGTAAATTATTTTCTGCATCATCGATTGGTGCAAAAATGAGTTTTGTTGGGTCTTGTAAAGGTTTCATCCATTGCACCATTTTCTCTGCAGAACCTCCTTGAAAGGTTGATATTAAAGTGTCTGGCATGGGATGGAATAAAAAAGGAATATCTAAGACATCGCATTGTTCTTTCAACTTGGTAGCAATTGCTGCAATTAACATACTTTTTCCGGTTCCAGGAATGCCGTAGCCCATAAAAACAGGCATAAATCCACCTAGCTCTTGAAATGGATTTTTCTTGGCCGTAAAGTCGTAACTCATCATCCGTTCAGTCAAACGACGGGCGAAATGCTTCGCATCACGGTTACCAACGATTTCCTCAAAACGAATTTTATTAAATTCAATACTTATGGCTGTACCTTCGAAAGCATTCTCCCATCCTGAAATTGCGAACTCACTTTTTTCAAGTTTGTAAGTGCGGTCAGTAATGGTTTCTGTATATTCAAAAGTACTAAGACGTTGTTGTATTTCTGAAATTAGTGCTTCAAAGAAAACTACGGTGAAATTGGTCACTTCCTCATCTGAAGTTATAATCTCTGGATGACTCATATACTTATCATAATAAAAAAGCATACACGAAACTCCCTTTAGCGGCGAAATCACTGAAAGCTCCGGAATACCCGCAAACTTATTCTTCATCACACTCAAATCGTCTGAAGCGATGGGTTTTAAATCGAATAAAACGCGACAGGCGATACCGTGTAACATGAAAGCAGTAGCCGTCTGTTGTTTGGAATCATATTCGCGTCGTTGCCCCACATCTAAGCTAGACTTTCTTTCATTTAAGGTGGACAAGCCAGAAGCATCGGAATAACTATCTTTCAACCAAACCCCCATAGTCAAGCCTTCTTGTAAAGCATATAATGCACGATTTAAGTGTAAGGGAATCGCAACAGAATCAGGAAGCAATCGTTTTTTCAATGACAAAATCGTTTTTGAAATTGAAGTAACTTCGTTAACCTCTGTTCCGTTTGCTTTGGACAAATACAATAAAATGGATTCCTCTTTTTTGCTTTTATCCCGACCTTTTGCTTTTCCTCCCTGTTCCCATTGTACGCCCTTTAAATAGGAAGTAGCCTCATCACGAAGCGAGTTCAGTTCTGATAATTTTATAGGAAATGTACTATTATGTTCCATAGGTTTTAATCTAATTTGATACTTGAAATTTCAATCGGATTACCGGTTAATGAATTTATGGTTTCAGGGATATTGTCATACATCGATTGTATTACCCTGTGCGGGCAAAACAGATAATTTTTAGGTTTTGACTTTTCCCAAACTTGTAACACTTGCTTATTGAAAAAATTACCTTCTTTAAACTCTGAAGTTGAAACCGCCTCACTAATATGAAGAGAAATAGCATAAGCCGAAAGGTCAAAAGTCTTCTCTACAATTGCTTTTAAAATCACATGCGTAACGTCCAATTCATCCTTTGCAAAAACACTATGTAGCGGCCCTAAATCTAACTTTTTAATCCGTTTCGGAATCACATACGGCAACTTCTTATCAATAGCATAAGCCATCATATCGATATCCATATCGCGGTCTGCTGTGCTATCGAGCACCAGATAAATTTCATCTTTTACATCTTCTATTTTTTCCTTGTATAAATCAAAATACATGAAACAAATAAAAGGCCGGTTAGAAGTAACATCATAAAAAGACCAACTCACCATATGCGCGGCATCTAAGCCCATCACAGGGAGTATTTTACCTTGAACAAAACGCTTATAGATGAATTTTTTTTCTACTGACGCATAGTAAATAACCGATGCAGCTTGATGCAACTTTCGTTCATTAATAGGCTGTTTCTCTTTGAGTAAAGTCTCTAAAAACTCCGCTTTCACTTTAGAAATATCTGGAAGCTTGCTAACATGTTCTTCTTTGAGCGCTAAATCATTATACAGGTACCGAAATTCTAAATAATTCGGAAAACCAGATTCCGTTAAATCTACCCGCATTTTCTCATCATCATCAAAGAGATATTTGATTCGAAATGCTTCCAAGGAGTAGGTTAACAATTCACAATACTGCTTTACAAAAGTTGTCTCAGCATCGGTACATATGTTTTCTTTCTCAATACTATCTACCAGCTCATTAAATGCATGCGCAACAATCTTGAAATAGACTTTGTACTGTTCTTTGGTTTCGAGAACAGCGCTATCTAAAGGTGTAACGATTTGGTTTATGGACATTTAAATTGTGTTGGATTTCGGTTTTAATATGGGCTTTTTACGATAAAGGCTTGCGCTATAATTTTAGGCTCAGAATTACACCCCTGAATTCGCCTAAAGGGGTTGATTATAAAAGATAATTCTGTACAAGCCCGATTTTTTTGAGGATAGGGCACTAGCCCCTAACCCAATAAGTCATCTTCAGCTGCTGCTGGAGCGGGCGCATCGTCATCACCGCCAAGAACAGGCGCATCGCCATCGGTAGCATAATACTCCTCAAAGATTTCTTTCATGTCGATACCGTACCTATCAGCGAAGTTCTTTTGTATTTCAGAATCCTTCACTCGAATTTCTTGAAGCGCTTCTGCATAACTAGAGTAAACCCCTTGCATCACTTTTTCGTGTACCGGAATATTATCCATCATATCTTGCCGCGCTTTAGCGCTTGCCGTATGCATCGAAGCTAAGGTCTGGCCAATATGTTCATCTGTTTTAACACCCAAGTGTTCTAAAATTGCCGCGAATTCTTGGTCCGTTCTTGCCTTTAATGCGACAACATAGCCATCGTAATATTTCAACCGCTCGTCAGTATCACTCTTTAGTTTCGCACGATGTGTTTGCAAATTGCTCCGTAATGAAGTCAATACTTTAATGGTCAGGTTATGCTTGTGCACAAAACTGTCTTTACTGGCAGCAAGCGTTGTGTAGGCATTTTTCAAGCCTTCTAGCTCTTCCACTTTTTGCTCAATAGTTGTCACCTTACCAATAGCTTCAGAGTAGGCCGGCGATTGCTTATCAGAAACCTCTTCTAGGGCTTGACGCGATTGCTTTAGCAGCGCATATTGTTCTTCCAATTTATCTTCAGTCTCCTTTTTCTTTTCCAGCGCCTTTGTATGGTTCTTACTCGCTTCAACAATGGCAACCTGAAGTTTATCTTCTACTTCTCTAATTTCCGTTTCACGCGTTTTTAAACGACCTACTGCCGCTTGACTTTTATAAGATAACTCATTCAATAAGGTTTGAATATCTGCAGTTTCAATACGCTCTTGAAACATAGCTTTTGCCTTCATATCTGCACCATCTCTTGTTTTTTGGGCAGCCTCAAGCTCCGTTTGGCGTTTTTTAATTTTTGCCTTTCTTCCCCAGAGGTTGTTCCACCAATTGTCTTTTACATTCTCGGCATCTTCCAAAGCAATTTTGGCACGGTCCAATCCGTTTTGAGCATCATCAATGACCTTTTGTTCCTTGACATTTAGGGTAGAGAATTTTTCAAAAATAATTCCTACCTCATCTTGGTAATCCGTCAAGTCTTTGATGGCATCTAATAATGACTTTCTATCAGTTTCTGCCATGCCCACGACATCATCGAGGGTTGCGTTCAATATTTTCTGACGTACATTAGGGTCGTCTTCTTGGGCAAGTTTAGACTTCATTTGGTCTACTGCCTTGCCCCAATTGACATCTACTTTTTCTTGTTTCGAAGTAGAATCAGTTTCTAATAAATCAAAATCGTCGGCCATACGTATGGTGTGTTTTTAGGGTTATTAATTTCAACTCTCAATTTCGGTAAAAAAACCGAGGTGTAAAAGCACTATCGGTCAAGTACTCAATTTATATGTATGTGAAAATGCAGTTTTGTTACGTATAAAATTGAAATTCAATTTCTAAAAGGATGCATTTATTCCAGTTTAAGCAAATAAAATTGGTCTAATAATTACGTATTTTTGAGAAGTATAACACAGTCTTATGAAGTCCATACATTTGTTCGCATGCCTTTTTTTGACCACACAAATTTCGTTCGCCCAACAAATCACCTGCTCCACTGCCAACAGGCAAGCCTTTGAAAATAAAACCATCGAAATCGATGGCTTATTAGAAGCTGATTTCGGTAAAACTATCGTTGCCGTTGGAAAGACATTTAAGGGTATTCCATATGTTGCTAAAACTTTGGAAATCGGAGAAACTGAATCTTTGGTTATTAATTTACAAGGATTGGATTGTACCACTTATGTTGAAAATGTATTGGCTTTTAGTTTGCTTTTAGAGGCTGGTAAAGCAGATTTTGAAAGCTTTACAAAAGTTTTAGAAACCATTCGGTATAAAAATGGTCAACTCGACGGGTACGCTTCTCGCCTACATTATTTCTCTGAATGGATCGCCAACAATGAGTTGAAAGGAGTTTTGAAAGATATCACTTCAGAAATCGGAGGAACAGAAATCACCAAGGAGATCAACTTTATGAGCAGCCATCGTGATTTGTATCCTTTTTTAAAAGATGATACCAACTTTGAAAAGATAAAAGCATCTGAAAATTATCTAAACAATCAAGCGATTTGTATCCTTCCCCAAGACCAAATAGCCGCTAATGAACATCTAATTCAAACCGGAGATATCATTGCATTAACTACTTCAATAAAAGGTTTAGATATTACACATACCGGAATAGCCACTCGTGAAAAGGACGGGCGAATTCACTTGATGCATGCTTCTACAGGGTCCAATAAAGTGGAGGTTTCTGCCCTGCCTTTGGCTGAGTATCTAAAGAAAATTAAAAAAAACACTGGTATTATGGTCTCTCGCCCACTATAAAGTCAAATCCGCCAAGGTGGATTCTTTCTGTTTTTTCCGCCAAAAAATAAAATGATTTGATTATTGTCTACATCGCGTAAGCGTGCTTCGCGCCACAGCCACATTTTATCATTCGGAAGTTCTTCAAATACGATTCCTTTTTCTAGCAATACTTTTACGTGCCCATCTAAATCTGAACATTCAAAATAAACATATACGCCATCTACACTTGGTAATTTATCAACCTTATGAATGGAAAAGGTGGCATCTCCTTCGGGGCATTCGAATCGCGCATAGTGAGGCAAGGCCTCAACGATCAAATGAAGCCCCAATTTTTTGTAAAAAGGAATTGCTTTTTCTAAATCAACTGAAGGTACCGTAATTTGGTTAAGGTTCATGTTTTTAAATAGTTTCGTTCAGGGTAAAAAAATTCACATCTTAGCTAGCCAAGCCCATCAAATATTTCTTTGGCGTGGTGCCATACTTCTTTTTGAAAGCGGAAATGAAGTGACTTGACGTACTGTACCCAACTTTAAGGCCTACCTCATTCACATTATGCTGGCCCGTCTCTAACATTTTACGTGCATACTCCATCTTATAATCAAAGAGGAAACTAAAAACCGAATCTCCATAAATTTGTTTAAAACCTTCCTTTAGTTTTTTAAGCGAAAGCCCAATCTCGTCTGATAATTGTGCAAGCGTTGGAGGTTCTACCATTCTCGAAATCATAATTTCTTTGGCCTGTCGAATACGTCTTACATTATCTTCATCTACCAAAAACGGACATTGCTCTATATCTGCATCGCCACCTTTATTGAAATACAATGAAATCAATTCGTAAACCTTGCCTTTGATATACAATTCTTTTATCGACGGATGCAAGTTATAGCTCATCATCTGACTTAAAACCACTGCAATGGCCGGACTCACACCTTCCTGCGTATAGTACTTTTTATCTCTGTTTTCTTCACTTAAAAATGGAATATAACTAGCTTCTTTTGAGAAAAGTGAATGGAATTTTCGAATGGTCATTACCACAGAAACCAACCATGAATTCGGGTTGAGCTCTAAGTTTAGCGGTAAATCCATTTGAGTATTGTAAAGTAACAATGAGTTTTCTTCAGATACTTCCAAAGCATATCGGCCATCATTGAAAACGAATTTGGCATTGCCTTTCAAACAAAAATGGAATTGAATAAAAGAACTGTCAATTTCACGCGTAACCTTCTGAATATGAGACGTATCATTCTGTATCTTAAGCACATAAAACCCATCCTCAATTAAAACCTCCAGAAAAGAACCTTCAGCGACATTTTTTGCATCCATAGAAACCAAATTTAAATTATTTTTATTTAGAAACATTCTAAATAAAAATTAACAAAACATCCGAAAACAGTATAAAAATAAAGCAATTCATCTTAAAAAAATTGAAATACGTCGAAAAAAACCCGTCCCGACACTAATTGTTCCGCTAGCGTTACTTTTTTACATCGTATGCTGCTATTTTTGCTCCCGTTTGTAAAACTTGCATGAAAGATTATCACATTTCAAAACACAGTTCTTTCTACACCATAGGTCTCAATTACAAAAAGGCAGATGCTGCCTTGCGTGGTCGCTTTAGCATGAAGGAGTCTCAAATGATTTCTTTGCTAGAAAACGCCAAGGATCAGGGTATTGATGGCATTTTAGCCACTTCTACCTGCAATCGAACTGAGTTGCATGGTTTTGCGCAACATCCTTTTCAGCTTATAAAATTACTTTGCGACCACACCAAAGGTACCGTTGAAGAATTTCAAGAAGTTGCCTATGTCTACAAAAACAATGATGCTATTGGCCATTTGTTTAAAGTAGGAACAGGACTTGACAGTCAAATTCTTGGTGACTTTGAAATAATCAGTCAAATCAAGCAAAGTTTTAATCGTTCTAAAAAGTTAGGTATTGCGAATCCTTTTATCGAGCGACTTTGTAATTCTGTTATTCAGGCAAGTAAGCGTATTAAAAACGAAACTGAAATTTCTTCGGGTGCTACCTCGGTCGCCTTTGCTTCTGTGCAATATATCATGAATAATGTTCCTGATATTTCAAATAAAAATATTCTGCTTTTTGGCACTGGTAAGATTGGAAGAAACACCTGTGAAAACCTTATAAAGCATACACAAAACTCGCATATAACACTTATCAATCGCACCAAAAATAAGGCCGAAAAAATCGCTGGTAAATTCAATCTTATTGTGAAAGATTTTGGAGATTTACAAACGGAAATTCGCAAAGCTGATGTACTGATAGTAGCAACTGGCGCTCAATCTCCTACAATTTCGAAAGAACTGCTCTATACGAAGAAGCCACTTTTGATTCTCGATTTGTCGATTCCGAAAAATGTTGCTGACGATGTTGCTGATATTGAAAATGTCACTACCATACATTTAGATCATCTTTCACAAATGACCGATGAGACTTTAGCCCGTCGCAAGCAATTTATTCCGAACGCCGAAGCAATCAACGAAGACATCAAAGAAGAGTTTATTCAATGGCTTGAAACTCGCAAATTTGCTCCTGTCATCAAGGCTTTGAAGATGAAGTTAAAAACGATGAAGGAAGAAGAAATGGACTATCAGTCTAAAAAACAGATCGATTTCAACGAAGAGCAAGCCGACCTCATTTCAAACCGTATTATTCAAAAAATCACCAAACAGTTCGCAAATCACCTGAAAGATGATTCAGTTGACTCAGATTCTAGTTTGGCACTGATCAAAAAAGTTTTTCAACTCGAAATAGAATCCCAGCAATGAGCAAAGTAATACGTATCGGTACCCGCGATAGTGAATTGGCATTATGGCAAGCGAATGCCGTTAAAGACAAGCTCAAAGCCTTGGGGCATAAAGTAAAAGTGGTTGCCGTCAAGTCTACCGGTGATTTAATTCTAGACAAACCGCTCTATGAGCTAGGCATTACTGGAATTTTCACCAAAACTCTTGACGTCGCTATGCTAAGTGGTGATATTGATATTGCCGTACATTCAATGAAAGATGTACCCACGGCTTTACCCAAAGGAATTGTTCAAGCGGCCGTTCTAGAACGCGCCAATTATATGGACATTTTAGCCTTTAAAGACAATGAAGAATTTTTAGCCAATCCAGAGGGCATAATTGCTACCGGAAGTCTACGAAGAAAAGCACAATGGCTTAACCGCTATCCAACACATACTGTTGTTGATTTACGCGGTAATGTGAATAGCCGAATGCAAAAACTGAACGAAAATGATTGGAACGGCGCTATTTTCGCTGCCGCAGGATTAGAGCGTATTGGTATAGAACATGAGCATACTATCGGCCTTACTTGGATGGTTCCGGCACCAGCACAAGGGGCTATCATGGTGGTTGCTATGGAAGCAGATGAAGAGATTAGAGCCATTTGTGCTGAGCTAAATCATGAACGAACAGAGATCTGCGTAACCCAAGAACGTGAATTCTTAAGATTGTTAGAAGGTGGCTGTACAGCTCCTATTGGCGCCCTGTGTTATATCAATAACGATGATAAAGTAGTCTTAAAAGGGGTTCTATTAACTGTCGATGGCACTAAAAAATTAGAAGCAGAAGTAACTGCAAACCTTGGAACACATCAAAATCTAGGGAAAGATTGTGCGAATAGTATTTTAGCAAGAGGAGGCAAACGTTTGATGAGCGAATTACAAGATGCAGGCTTATCAACTCACGTCTTTTCTACTAAGAAATTAACGGAGGAGCAAAAACGTATGTTTCAAGATTCAGTTCGCGTAAAGTCGGAAGACTTTATTCAAACGAGTCCGACACGAATTGCACCAGTCGCTCTCAAAGGGGAGTTTGAAAATGTTATTATCACCAGTCAAAATGCAGTTGAATCTTTATTGACCCATACTACAGCAGATCAGCTGAAATTCAAAAACATCTACTGTGTTGGTCGCAAGACCAAGCGCCTTATTGAAACTAACTTTGGTAAAGTAACCTATACGGCTAGTAATGCTAAAAAACTAGCAGAACATCTTGTGGAATACATGGAAGGGTCTGAAGTCACCTATTTTTGTAGTGATATCAGAATGGATGACCTACCTACTATCTTGGCAGAAAATCACATTAAAATTAATGAGATAGAAACGTACAAAACAAAATTTTCAGCAACAGAGGTGGAAGCTGAAGTAGAAGGAATTCTATTTTTTAGCCCTTCAACTTTGGATAGTTATTTACAAACGAACTCAGCTGATAAGATCGCATATTGTATTGGAGAGACAACCGCAGCGCATGCTAGAAAACATTTCTCAAATGTGAGGGTTGCCAAGATTCCTACTGTAGAAAGTGTTATTGAACTGGTAAATGAAAATTATAGCAAATAAAAGTCTTTGCAAGGAGGTTCGCCTACTGAAATAGCGGCAGGCTGAAGAAGCAATCTGTTAAAACTATCTAGTAGACTACCACAGACTGCCACGTCGCGAAAAGCTCCGCACAAAGACGACTGATACTAAAATATGAGTTTAAAAAACGACCTATTCTTAAAAGCCTTAAAAGGTGAAACTGTTGAAAGACCCCCAGTTTGGATGATGCGCCAAGCTGGTAGATATCTTCCTGAGTTTATGGAAATCAAAGCAAAGTATGATTTCTTTACCCGCTGTCAAACGCCAGAATTAGCTTCTGAAATCACAGTACAGCCCATCCGAAGATATGGTATGGATGCTGCTATTTTATTTTCAGATATTTTGGTGATTCCACAGGCCATGAATATTGAGGTAGAAATGAAGCCCAATTTTGGACCGTATCTACCACATCCTATTCGTTCTCAAAAGGATTTGGATTCTGTAATCGTTCCTGATGTAGATGATGCACTCGGTTATGTTATGGAAGCTATCAAAGCCACCAAGGAGAAATTGAATGATGAAGTTCCTCTTATCGGTTTTGCGGGTTCACCATGGACAATTCTATGCTATTGTGTGCAAGGCCAAGGCAGTAAAAACTTTGACAAAGCGAAAGAGCTTTGCTTTACACAACCCCTTGTTGCCCATGAATTATTACAAAAAATCACGGATACCACTATTGCCTATCTAAAAGCAAAGGTAAAAGCCGGTGTAGACGCAGTCCAAGTTTTTGATTCTTGGGGCGGTATGCTTTCACCTACAGATTATAAAGAGTTCTCTTGGAACTATATTCAGCAGATTATTGATGCTTTAAAAGATGAAGCCCCCGTAATTGTTTTTGGCAAGGGATGTTGGTTTGCTTTAGGCGATATGGCCAAATCAGGTGCTTCTGCATTGGGCGTTGATTGGACCTGCTCTGCAAGAAATGCGCGCTACCTAAGCGGAGGAAAAATAACACTTCAAGGTAATTTCGACCCTTCTCGATTATTATCTCCGCCTTCAGATATCAAAAAGATGGTTACCCAAATGATTAACGAGTTTGGAAAGGATAATTACATTGTGAATTTAGGACATGGAATTTTACCAAATATACCAGTAGAAAATGCAAAAGCCTTTATTGATGCCGTAAAGGAGTATAAAAGCCCTATTTAAAACAACCTATATATCGTGTTCTTAGCGTTTGAATCGTATTACATTGATGCCATACATGAAAAGTACGCATGGCGTATGTGTGATTTTTGTACAGTTAATGCGGAACGCTTGCAGCGCTTTTTTCCTGAAACACTCAAACAAAATCTAAGCCCCGATTTATCAAAATTTTTTGTAGCGCAAAAGGCAAAAGAATTTGCTGCAAAAGAAGAATTCTTATTTGTACTAAAGGAAAAAGAAAATCATACCATTATTGGTCTAATTTATCTCAAGGAGCTGGATTGGAGAAAAAAACAAGGGGAACTTGCGTATGCAGTTACTTACCAAGCGGAAGGTAAAGGCTATACAACAGAGACGGTTAAAGCGGTTTCTAAGTGGGCCCTAAAAGAACTACAATTGAAAACGCTTCAAATCATTGTCCACAAAAGCAATATCGCCAGTGTTCGAGTTGCTGAGAAATGTGGCTATATTTGGAAAAATCTACTGTTCGGCGAGCATACACCTCCAAACGAGCCAGCGCTAGATATGGAACTTTATGAACTGAACTATGAAGGATAAATTCTACACCTATATTCAAGAGCTTCAAGACACTATCACTTCTCAACTAGAAGAGGTCGACGGCAAAGCCAAATTTCAAGAAGATATTTGGAAACGCCCTGAAGGCGGTGGTGGAAGAACTCGCGTCATTGAAAACGGAAACGTTTTTGAGAAAGGCGGCGTTAATATCTCTGGTGTACATGGCGAACTCCCCAAAAGTATGCAAAGCTATTTTGGTGTTGAAGATGCTGATTTTTTTGCCTGCGGACTGAGTTTAGTTTTACATCCTAAGAATCCGATGGTGCCAACCGTGCATGCCAATTGGCGCTATTTCGAAATGTATGACAAGCAAGGAAATATTGTTGATCAGTGGTTTGGTGGAGGTCAAGATTTAACGCCTTATTATTTGTTTGAAGAAGATGCCATTCATTTTCATTCGGTCTGTAAAAAAGCTTGTGATGCGCATCATTCAGAATTCTATTCTAAATATAAAAAACGATGTGATGAGTATTTTTGGAATGCACATCGTAATGAGGCTAGAGGGCTAGGCGGTCTCTTTTTTGACTATTGCAAAGCAACGCCAGCAATGAAAATGCAAGATTGGTATAACTTCATTACCGAGGTTGGCGATAGCTTTATAGAAGCTTATGTACCGATTGTTACAGAACGAAAACATATTGATTTTAATCCGCTTCAGCGTGAATGGCAAGAGATTCGAAGAGGTCGCTACGTAGAATTCAACTTGGTACATGATAAAGGCACTTTATTTGGCCTTCGAACTAATGGTCGCATCGAAAGTATTCTCATGAGCTTACCACCGCATGTACAATGGCGCTATGACCATCACCCTAAAGAAGGCAGTGAAGAAGCTAGATTATTAGAAGTATTGCAACATCCTAAAGAGTGGGTTTAAGTCATGGCTAAAAAAGGAAAA
>CALHGE010000079.1 GCA_938029725.1 uncultured Flavobacteriaceae bacterium | reverse complement strand
GATTTGGTATGCTGCTTTTGCTGGGGCAAAGTTTGTTCTAATTTGAATCCACTCATAGCTTTTGGTTTATATCCGTTGCTGGCGCGTTATCTTTAAAAACAAATAGGTGTTGATGCCCCGTTTCCTTACTTGTTTTTAACTCAATAGCATCTATTTCGCCAATTTCTCTTTCTTGATTTTTAAAGTAAAACACTTTGTTTTCCAATTGAATATTAAAAGTGTCTCTCTCTGTATAAATTTTATCCTCGATAATGGTATAAGTCTTTTCTTCTAGCTCATTACTAAAATACAACTGCTGCTTTTTTTGATCAAAATGCGCATATGAGTAGCGGTTAAAATCAACCCAAAGAGATTGCCGAAGCTTATTAGCTTCTAACTTCACTTCGTAAATATCTTCTATAGTGCCCATCTGTTTTTGCACTAAATTCAAAACAGAAAAAGCCATTCCCACCACTATAGTAGTAATCGCAAGAACTACCATCATTTCTTGCAATGCAAACCCCGGTAATTTTCCTTGTTTAGTCTTCACTAGTTCTATAATTGGTTACAATAGTTTTTGTTATCGTATTTTCTGCTTCAAGGGTTACAATTAAATTTGAACCATGCTCTTCTTCGAATACTGATATTTCCCAACTTTCAAAATCTTCGTAATAGGGTAATTTGATTCCATCATTTTTCAATTGGTATTCCAAAGCATTCAAACGTTCCTCTGCCAACTCTGTATTTTGCTTCACGTTGTTTAGCAATAGATTGTTCATGATCATACTTGAAATCATAAAAATCACCACAATTAATACGGTGGCGACCAAGGTTTCCATCAAGGTAGATGCTTTAATTTTTTTTAATAGAGCCATTTCATCACCTTTTTATTTTGTTCACGAGAGGCCAATAAAAGACCTGCGTACGATTTGTTTAGAGTTGTGCTATT
This sequence comes from uncultured Flavobacteriaceae bacterium, assembly GCA_938029725.1. Taxonomy (GTDB): domain Bacteria; phylum Bacteroidota; class Bacteroidia; order Flavobacteriales; family Flavobacteriaceae; genus Maribacter_C. Next base: position 1,800 of record CALHGE010000079.1, on the reverse strand, counting down.
AATGACGCCGTTATACAAATGGTTTTGGTAGACGCTACCATCTTCTAGCGCTATAAAGGCATCTGTGGTCACATTACCGGTGACTATTCCCTTTAGCTCTAAATTCTTTGTACAATACACTTCGCCAACTACTTTCGCATCTAGATCTATTTTAATCTGTGGAGCGTATTGTTGTTCTTTGGATGCATCTAATGCCATTACAAAACCACCTACCCATGCATATGAATCTAAATAGATTGCTGGTTTGGTATTAAAAGTAGGTTGTGTTGTTTTGTCTTCAGAATTGATGAATGTTGGTTTTTTATGGATTACAAGTGCCGACGGATATGCCAGTTCACATTTTTTACCTACCGAAATGGACTTTGTTGCTATCGCCTGAAACTGCCCTTTGACCCAATCTTCAATGATAATTTCTGGAGCCAAAAGAATAACATCTTGCAAATTAGCATCAGCTTCGACAATGATTTTATAGGATGCTGAAACAATTATATTTCCAACCAAATTGGTCTTTTTCAACCGTACTACTCGGTCTCTGATAATTAAGGTCGGAGATTGAAACGAATTTTTTAAACCTTCTTCAGGTATTCTTGAAACCATTTCGCCTTCGGGTAAATAATCATAACGAGTCAATTGCATTATTTGGGCTTGTAATTCCCTACTTAACTTCGGTAAGGTTGAATCACTCAACTTTTTTCTTCCGTATAATAGCGAAGATCGGTTGTACGATAGCCCCATGATATTACCCATCTTCAAACCCTGTTCAGGTAACAAAGCATCACCTGTAATCATTGCATTACCCGCCATAATAACTGGGCGTTGATGATCACTTACATAAAGTGCTGGCATTTCGGTTTGATCCTTTCCTCCAACTAGGGCAGTTTTTGAGTATTTCGATTTTCCATGGGATGTCGTTACCGTACGTTTTTCAAATACGCCCCATAAATCACGTTGCACCTCTATGACTACATCAATATCATTCTCATTAGGTATTTCTACTGTGCCGTTCAAAGAAATTTCTTTTTCAAGGGAAGCTTCCAAACCAAAGTCAGCACTTTTAATAACCGTAATTAAAACATCCGTTTTTTTATCAAAATGAGCGTGTGTAAAGGAAAGTAACATAAATGCTGCCAATAAAACAGCGATGACTGCACCTATAAAAAGTACAAACTGGAGTGCTCCTGCCTGTATTTTTTTTTGAACTATCATTCGGTTAGTGCTATGTTTTGAATGCGTCCGTTGTATTTGACGCGTATGGAAGTTTTTGTACCTCTAAGTAGTTTTACTTCTTGAAAAGTGTCGTTAGCAGACATCATTTGCTGTTGCCCATCTACTGTTATAAAGAATATCTTTTGCTTCGAACCTTTGTCGGTTATAAAACCGGTGTATTGAATGGACTTGGCAGGTACAATTTCTTTTTTTATTGTTGGCTTTGTGCTCCTTTTAGCTCCCTTTTTTTTCGGGGCTTGTACAGTACCTAAAAACGGATCTCTATAATCTGCTACAATAGCAAACAATTCTCGTTCTTTAATTTGTTGCGGAATGAAAATTTCGTCTGAAGTCGACTGTGCTATTTCTTTTGTAGCCGGGTTTACGGCACTAAAGAATTTGAAGCCAATTATGCCCCAAACTCCTATGACTAAAGCCAAAAGCACATATGTGTTATTCTGTTTTTTCATTCTTAAAACGACCTAGTTACCTGTGGTATTTACCGTAAACTTATTTAAAGAAAATTCGGTTTCATAGCCACTATTCATTGCACGTACGCGCCATTCGTAATCGCTATCAACTAAAGATTTATTA
>CALHGE010000078.1 GCA_938029725.1 uncultured Flavobacteriaceae bacterium | reverse complement strand
ACTTCCTTATCCTCCTAAGCCCGAACATGAAAATAGTTTTCATCGTTCATTTGGCAATGCGTTCGTCTTATGAACTCATTATATAATAAATGTACTAAAAAATTGAATTGAGATTATTTTTTTGATACAATTTTCGATATTTGACATAGTGCATATCATAAACCCTACTGCAACTTCGGGTTAGCTATACTTTTAAAAGAGCACATAACAATCGTTTTCTTGAAAAGGTTCAACTACGCATCTACGAAATGATTAAAGTTCAAATAAACCTATTTTACTTTGATTATTGCAAAAAGTGGTCAAAGTGAAGCACTTAAAAAATCGTTTCAAACTGCGCTATAAAAGGGTTTGCAATTCATATTGCTATGCGCACTTTAATGCGGCGGGGTGGTATACGATGCCCGTTCTTTCTAATGTTTCTGGTTACCAGGTCACATTGGTAAGTTTTTACTTTACGCTAAATTCTATGAAGGAATTACTTTCGGAATAAAGTATCAAGATAGATTTCTATGATACCACTGAATTTTTTTAGGCTCTTTTTATTCAAAAAAAACGTATTTGATTTTTTTCAAAAGCACTCGAATCATGCAATTATACATTAATCAAAAAACCAGTAACTAGTTATGCTAGAAAAAAATAGAGGAACTGAATATTTTGCCTAAAACCATTTTTTTCCAGTTATCTAAAATTTTTATTGATCTACTTTTAATTTAGAATTGCTAAGCGATTAAACGCCACTACGTTAGCAAGTTTGATTTGAACAGTATACCCTATTTCTTTTAGCAATAGGCTTAGGTTATTGTTGTCTACGAGTTGAACGATACCTTCTTGGTTTTTCAGTAAACCTTTGGCAATTGTAATTTCGTTTCCTGGTATCAGTTTATATAGCGTTTCTATAGTATTGCTCTCGTCGTTTTGCCAGTCTTTAATGGTTTCTATTTCATGTTCCCTTACAATAGCTAGTCTCCCCAGCCAAAATAAATAGCGCTCTACACCACTTACCCCAAAGACGATACCTCTGTATTTATCTTCTAGTTTAACGAATACGTGATTTTTGAAAATAGGGACCTCCACCGTTTTTTTACGGTCACTCCAAAACCTGGTTTCTTTGGTCATGGGGCAATACACCTCAATTTTCATTCTTTCTAAGGTGTCGGCCACTTTTCTCTCACTATTTGATTTAACTTTTAATACAATCCAGTTCATTGTTTTGTTGTTTTAGGTTGAACAATAGATTTTTTATGAACTATTCTTAACATGCCTTTTCTTCTCCGTTCAAGACATTCATAATGGTTTTGGAAATAATCGTCAAATCAAGTCCTAGCGACCATTTTTCGACATAGAAAATATCTAATTTAATTCTGTTTAAAATATCTGATGGTCTCTTTATTTCTCCACGATAACCTCGAATTTGAGCCAAACCGGTGATGCCAGGCTTTACAAAATGCCTCACTAAATACTTGTTTACTGATATCGAATAATCCCTGGTATGAACCACCATATGAGGTCTTGGACCTACAACACTCATATCTCCTAAAAAGACATTGAAAAATTGAGGTAGTTCATCAAGGCTGGTCTTTCTTAAAATTTTGCCAATGCGTGTGATTCGCACATCATTTTTTGTTGCCTGCGTGCTATTAGATTCATTATTTAGGGTCATAGAACGTAACTTATAACACAAAAATAATCGCCGTTTTAAGCCATGCCTTTTTTGACTAAAGAATACAGGTCCAGGTGATTCCCATTTGATGAGTAACGCTAGAATTGGTATAAGCCAAGAAAGTAAAAAGACGATTACTAGCGTCGAAAAAAGAAGGTCAAAAGCACGTTTAGAAACACGAGCAATTTCTGTATCTAAGGGTACTGTTCTTAAATCTATTACTGGAATTCTGTCATAATTTTGAATAGACATCGCTTTGGCAAAAATGTCTTTATTATCAGGTATTACTTTAAGTTTTATTAAGTTGTTATCAGCGAAATTAATAAGGTTTTCAAGCTCTTTTTTCTCTAGTTTAGCGGCTGTACAATACATTTCATCGATGTTATGGTCGATGATATATTTAAAGCAATCTAAAACCTTTCCTAGGTAAGCAGGGCTTTCATATTTGGTGTCATCAAAAAAGCCACAATAGCGATATCCAAAATAAGGGTTGTCAAAAACCCCACGTAATTTCTTCAAGTTTTTATCACTACCGATAACTATAACATTGACATAATTACCACCTTTCAGCCTATAGTTTCGAAGTAAGAAAAAGAAGAACCACCTATAACTAATCAAGATAAGACAGATCATGCCGTATACCTTTAATTGATACGACATTAAGGCCGCGTTTACTTCTGTAAAAGCAAACCAACAAAAATAAGTGAGCCCGTAGATCAGGAATAAATGAAATACCTTTTTAATATTGGTAAAAAAATACTCTTGTCGACCCGTGGGATAAAAGTTTAAGCTGGAAGTAATAAAAAGCCATGAAAAATTATAAAAAAGTATGGCAGGTAGGTGCAAAAATGTATCTGGTGTCATCAAATACAAAACGCTATTTATTATCGCTAGATGGATAAACATCGAGATAGGAATAATAAAATCTGCAAAGCCCCTTTTGATCATATTCAATTATATAAATTAAACTTCCAAAATAATCTGGAAACAGAAATTTAAAAATTATGTATACGGGGGGTAACGGTTAGGTTTAAATTTTTGAGCGCAAAAGCACTCTGCCAACTAAGGTTATCAAAATATAAATTCTCGCTAGAGGGGGGGTAAACGATTTAAAATTAATATTCGAGAATAATAATTCTCAGCTCAAATATATTTTAAATTCAAACTAAAACTATATTAGAAAAACAGTTTTAAGTAGGATCAAAGTAAGGATTTTATTATGATAATTTAACAGGAAAAATTTAGTAATCGGCAAACTGCAGATTTAATCCGATGAACTACAGATTGTGTGCATTTCTCGCATTTCGAAGAATCAATGTTCAAAAGAAACACTTGCAACTTACCATATTTAGGAAGTTGCACCACTTTTTTTTCAGAATCTCAATATATTAATTCTAGATGAACTGCATTCAGCTGAAACTGCAGATAAGTTTTTAATATTAAAAACAGGGGATTCACTTCATACAATTTTTTCGCTGTGTTTTATAAAATTTGAGGAAACAAAAAAAACCTAGTAGAATGGTGATTGAAGATATCAAAGTATCGCAATTCAATTCCACAATTTTGTCTAGACCAAAAGTAAAACTGTATCAAAAAGTGAGTCTGCGGTGAGCGTAAAAAATGACCCCTTGGGCGGCCTTTGAAACAGGACGTTTTAAGAAAAGTTGGAGTACTGTATAGGACCGAAAAAAGCCGCAACGAAAGTTGAGGCTTTTTTATTTTGGAAGTTCAATGACGGTAATTTTATTATATATAACCATATTATTTTGTGCGTTACGGTATGACTGTTCTTAGCGTTTTAATATTTTTTTAAATATAATTTCATCGTTTGTGCACGCTACTTTTAAAAGGTATATACCAGAAGAAAGAGTGGAAAAATCTAATTCTGTATTTTGACTTTCTAGCACTTTTTGCCCCCTTGAATTATATACGATACTCGTTTTAATTTCTTGATTATCACCCATGCTAAGGGTTAACATTTCATTGACAGGGTTAGCGGATATGGAGAACTCACTTGTTAACTCGAGATCGATAGTTAAGGCTTTAAAAAGGGCAGTTACCGTTTTTGCTGTATCCATAGAAATAAGAATCGGATTGTCTGTTCCGATTGCACCTCCTTCCCATTGATCAAACTCATAGCCTTCATTTGGAACTGCAGTTAAGGTCAATTGCGTATTATAGTCATATTCGTTAGTATTTGACTCGAGGTCAGCAGTTACGGTGCCGTTTGTTGCTACTATGGTTAATAGATTTTGTACTGGCTTGAAGATAGCGGCTATTGTTTTTGCCGCATCCATAGTAATACTAAAGGGGTTTTCTGTTCCGATAATATCTCCTTCCCATCGTTCAAATTCGAAGCCAGTATTTGGTGTGGCGTTTAGGCTTATTTGAGTACCCTGGGCGTATCTGTTGTCACTTGATGAGGGGTTTGTGGCTACCGTGCCATTGCTTGCATTTATAGTGAGTAGATTTCGTTTTTCTTTAAAAACAGCAGTTACCGTTTTTGATGCATTCATTGTAATAGTTGCAGGGTTGTTGGTACTATTGAGATCTCCTTCCCATTTATCAAATTCGAATCCTTGATTCGGAATTGCGGTAAGCGTTACTTCAGTGCCTTGCCCATACCTATTGTCACTTGACTGAGGGGTAGTGGTTACGGTGCCATTGGTAGCCGTTATGCTTAAAAGGTTTTGTTTTTCTTTAAAAACAGCGGTTACCGTTTTTGCTGCATTCATCGTAATAGTTGCAGTGTTGTTGGTACTATTGAGATCTCCTTCCCATTTTTCAAATTCGAATCCTTGATTCGGAATTGCGGTAAGCGTTACTTCAGTGCCTTGGCCGTACCTATTGTCACTTGACTGAGGGGTAGTGGTTACGGTGCCATTGGTAGTCGTTATGCTTAAAAGGTTTTGTTTTTCTTTAAAAACAGCAGTTATCGTTTTTGCGGTATTCATCGTTATCGCAGTTGGGTTGATCGTGCCTGTAATAGCTCCTTCCCATTTTTCAAATTCATAACCAGCAGCTGGTACTGCCGTTAAATTCACTACCGTATTTTCATCATATTGATTATCAGTAGATAAAGGATTGGTTGCTACCGTGCCATTTATACTATTGATTGTTAATGCGACCTTGGGAGAATCAAAATTAATAGGTGTTGCATCATTCAGATATTTGACGTCGAAATTATCATATAGTACGACTTCATCTTGAAGGTCTGTAAAAACGGGGCTTCCACCAAAACCTGTTCTTGATCTGTAGATACCCCATTTTACTTGTAAATTTGCAGCACTGCCTTTCCATGTTTGAATATCATTATCTATGAATTCGAAAAGGGTGTTTTTAGCGCCATGCATTTCCTTTATTATAATACCATACCGTCCTGATGAAAAATCTTGATCATAGACTATGACCTCTGTAATTTCGACCCATTTGCCTTTGAAATTTGTGAGTGGTTCAGAAGCGAGTGTTGTATCTCCTGACCAATCAGTTCTGGAAGTAATTAATATTAATTGGTCGTTCCAAGCCGATATGGTGAACATGGGTTGAGAACTGTACGCTCCATCTCTTAATTTAATTTGATGAAGGTGGCAAAAATTATAATTAAAATTACTAGTGGTTTTGAAGTTGTCAGGCAGTTTCATTTGCCACTTGTATTGCACTTTCATTGTAGGTTTAGAAACATTATAGGCGAGTTCATTACGCTGTCTCTCTTTGGTTTCGGCAGGATCACATTGATTGTAATTACCATCTACATTAGCATGCATATAAAAACGAAATGCATATTTACCTAAATCTGGGTCTATGACTTCATCAATATGGCCAGTGTCAGTAAAACCACTATGGCCGCAGGGTACTTGAGGTCTTGCACCAGTGGCAGTTTGTAGATTGGTATAGGTGTTGCCGGCACCCGTGGCAGTCCATGATTTGTCTGGATGCTGTGCAAAAGAATTTTGCCAAAAAAATAAAACACCACATATAACTAGGTAGATTCTTATCACGAGAATTGTTTTAGGTTCTACGCGGTGGTTGAATAAGCACAAAACGCGTATTGGTTTCTAACGAGTATACGGCTAAGAAAATTGCTTATTCTTAGGGGAATGGAGGTTTATTTGTATTCTTTTCGATGATCTGCACGGCGCGCTATTTTTCTGCGGAATATTGCTTTTTTAAATAAATCTCCACTGTGGATAGGAATTCCATACCTACTTATAATGTCCTAGTTTTTTATTATTTTTTTACGGACGATATTTCCGTTCATGTCAATAGCCTCGATAATATAGATGCCATTTGAAAATTTAGAAATATCTACAGTTCCAGATTTAATTTCTTTAGTTAAAAGAGATTTGCCCGCAATGTTATAAACCCTAATCCAAAGTTGTTTTGCACTTTCTAATCTGAAGACACCAGAAGTAGGATTGGGGTGTAACTCAATATCAAAAGTATCTGATGCTTCAAATACATTAAACTTTATTTGATTTTCTGAAGAGTGATAGTTGTTATCGCCATCTTGCCATACCTTAATATTGACCTCACCTATTTGGCCATCTATTGTGATGGTAGTTTCAGAAATACTGGCAGGGCCTTCTATTTGAAAATTTAAAGGAAGTTGAGAATTAGCAGCGGCAACAATTTCAAAAGGTACATCAGTTATGAATTTATCCTCTATATCGTCTATCGTAATAGTTTGAGCGGCTTTTGCGATATTAAATAATATCGTAACATCTTCGGCAGCATTAAATATTTCATTGCCAGGTTGACTTGCCTTTATAGTTACTGATCCGGCTCCTAAAATCTCGACCATATCGCTGGTTATGGCAATTGAACCTTCATCTATGGTATACGTTATAGGTAAACCCACTGAAGAAGTAGCATTTAATTGAAAAGCTGGTTCGCCATAAATTTTATCCCCAATTACATCAAATGATATTTGTTGGTTCAATTTTTCGAGTTCTGTCACATTGAAATTAATACTTTTTGAAACTGGCAAATAGTTTGCAGTACCTATTTGTGAGATATTCAAGGTTACAACACCTGTTGAACCGGTCAACGTGATAATATTATCTGAGATTGTCGCCGGGCCGCTTATTTCATATGTTAATTCTAGGTTAGTGTTGATGAACGCACTAATACTAAAAGGCAGGTCTGTTGTAAGTTTATCACTAATCGCATCAATAGTGATGATTTGTTCCGATTTAGCGACAATAAAGGAACGTCGAATTTGTGTTGCCGGGTGATATAGGTCGTTACCGTATTGATCAGCAGCAATGGTCACTAATCCTCCGCCATTGATGGCAACCCTATTATCGGTGATAGTAATTGGTCCTTCCACTACAGAAAAAGTGACTGGAAGGCCTGAAGAAGCCGAAGCACTCAATTGAAAATCTATGGCACCATAAACCTTATCTTCAATAGTTTCAAAAGTGACGCTTTGGTTTTCACGGTCTGTACCATCAGAAAAGTCAAATGAAATTAGGCCATCAAGTTCAGTTATGTTGCTAATCGCCATAGCCACTGCTACACCATCGTTTGTATTGGAAGTTGGATTTGATGTAGCATTAAAACTTGTATTGTTGGTTATTCCTGGATATGGATCTCCGCGATCCCATTGATTACCCGCAGGAAAAGGTTCTTGCAAATGTTGCAGTCCATCTGCCTGCTCAGGTACGACGTGCAGTCTAGAAACATTAGCGTTGTTTGATGAACCCGTATCGATATGCCAAATCATTAAACCTGAACTAGGAATACGCGTATGCCATTTGGTTTTCTGCATATTTGCCAGCATAAAAAACTCTTGTGGATCTGAGGTGTTGATTCTATAATAGGTAGACGTGTCAAACGTATTGCCCATATTGGATATTGTACCTGACCCATTTAGAATTGTTGGGGACATCCAACCCAACTTTTGCTTAAACCACGGATTAAACTCTATGGGTGTTCTTTGGTTGGAAGACCAAGACATAGCACACCATTTTCCTGCGCCATTACTTGTCGTAAAATCGTATAAATCTGGCAGCCCTAAGGCATGTCCAAACTCATGTACATAAATACCTATGTCCGAAAGTGTAGTACTAGCTTCACCTCCGTTAAGTTCTGGATTCATGGTGTAGTTGTTAATCAATACACCGTCGTGCACTACCTTTAAATTATCTAAACTCGCTTTATGACTCCAAATATATTTGGTTTCAACACCAATTGTTTCCGCTCCTGACCCTGCATGTGCAATGGTTACTAAATCACAAGAACCATCACCATCATTATCAAACTGACTAAAATCTATCCCAGCAGCTTCAGCAGCGTCTACGGCCTCTCTAACCAACTCACGCGCATTGTAAGGAAAAGGTTTGTCTGGATTATACCCATAATAATCCATATTGTGTTTTGCGGTATACCAACCTGCCACTGTAGTTTGAACATCTAAATTTCCGTAGGAAGTATCTAGATAATAATCTTTGAAAGA
>CALHGE010000077.1 GCA_938029725.1 uncultured Flavobacteriaceae bacterium | reverse complement strand
CTGCCGAACCTTTCGAAAAATAAAGAAACCGTATTAACTCTTTATCTGTTTCCCTTTCAAAACCTTCTGCTATATTATTTGAAATTGAAATCGTTGCTCTTCTAAATTGATCAACCATCGCAAAATCATTTTTCAGCGGTTACTCTTTAAGCAACATATAAACTTTACCCGTAAAAACTATTGCCGCTTTATAAACATCTAAATCTTCAAACGACTTATACATTCAACCTTTACTTTTTTAACTCCTTCACTTTTTAACTTTACTACAATGAAAAACTCTCACCACAACCACAGGTTCTTTGTGCGTTGGGGTTATTGAAAACAAAACCTTTTCCGTTGAGTCCGCCTGAATATTCTAAGACTGTGCCTACCAAGTATAAAAAGCTTTTCTTTTCTACGATGATACGAACGTCATTATCTTCAAAGACTTTATCTGTTTCGCCCATCTTGCTGTCGAAGTCTAGCTCATATGATAAACCGCTACAGCCTCCACTTTTCACTCCTACGCGAACGTAGTCTTTTGACGCGTCAAAGCCCCCTTCTGTCATTAAATTAATGACCTGTCGTTTGGCTGTTTCTGATACTTGAATCATAATTTTTCTTTATTCGTACCAAATTCTATTTGGTATGATTCTAAATAGTTTACAAATATAGGGTATAAGTCTCTTTTTGCAACAGTTCCTAACATTATTATAACGTATGTGGTGATAGGGGTTTTCTATAGGAAAAATCAAGCCCCCATAGCCTCCTCTAAAACTGGGGTTAACTACAGAGTTGATAGTAATACTGCGGGGTATAGAATAGCCTTAGGTCTAGCTTTCAGCTTCCTCCATTATTGGCAAGGGAGAGCATTTAAGAATAGCATGTAGCGGGGTTGATTTACTATTTCACCTTGATCATTATAGCATCAGATTTTCCTTTGTTTTGTAGATTTAGAAAATCTTGACTTGTTGTTTCGCCAACCAATACAATACTGCCATCGCTCGTTTCTAAGGCATCAAAGCCAAAATCGAGGCCAGTACCGCCAAATGTTTTTTGCCATTCCATAGTGCCATTGGCATCTGTCTTAACAAGCCAGATGTCATTTTCACCAGCATTGGCATTCAGGTCCGAATCAGCGCTTTTAGAATTTCCAGCAATTATAAAGCCTCCATCTTTACTCAGCGAAACACTTTGACCGTCTTCATATTGCGACCCGCCATAGCTTTTGTTCCATACTTTTTTTCCGTCCGCGTCAATCTTAATAAGCCAAATGTCAGCTGCTCCATTATTTTTGGAAACATCAAGGTCATTGCTAAACGTATTTCCAGTAATGACATAACCGCCATCGGCTGTTTTTGAAATATCTTCTGCTCTTTCAATTCCTGTGCCACCAAAAGAACCTTCCCAGACCAAGTTTCCCTTATCATCAACCTTAACTGCCCAGAAATCGTAACTACCTCGTGAATTAACAATATCAAAATCATCACTTTCTGTAAAACCCACCATTACATAACCTCCGTCATCTGCTCTAACTACAGCATGTGCCCGATCATTATTAGTACCGCCGTAATATCCTCTCCATTCAATATTAGCTTTGTCATCTATTTTGCTTCCCCAAAACTCTCCTATCCCATGTCTTGTATTTGAACTGCTTTTCTCGGTATTGCCATCTGCTCTGGCGGAAGTAATATCTAAAAATCCAACGAAAAACAACCCTCCATCTTCTGTTTCTAAAAGGTCGTATGAATGATCATGCCCAGAAAACCCATAGCTCTTCTCCCATTCTATAGTTCCTAAACTGTCTAATTTTAGAATCCAATTATCATGAAAACCATTATTTACACTGGCATCACCATCGCTGCTCATGGCATATCCCGTTAGGGCATAGCCACCATCTTTAGTTTGCACTAAACTTTGCCCTCGGTCATCTTTGCTTCCTCCGTATGTTTTACTCCATTGTAATTCACCTTCAGCATCTAATTTTAGTAACCAATAATCATTGACCGCTAAATTCTTACCTTGTAAATCACCATCAGTACTATTTGAAAACCCTAAAACGGCATAGCCCCCATCTATAGTAGAAATAACAGCTCTTGCGGTGTCTTCACCAGAGCCTCCGAAGTTTTTTATCCAATCTACTTCACCTAAAAATGAAGTTTTAGGAATCAGGTCACCCCTTTCTATTTCCGAGTCTTTAGTGCAGGCGAAGCTAAAAAACAAGAAAAATATACCCAGAACACTTTTCATTCTTAATTAGATTTTCTAATAATAAACAAGCCAGAATTAATATCACTTATTACAATCTTTCCGCTTGCGAAATAGGGATAAACATTCCATACTCCTGAAAATTGAGCATTATCTGATATCGGGTAGGTATCAAAGAAACCTGCCTCTGATATCGATTTATTTGCAACTCCTGAAATATCTAAAACACGTAAACCTGCTGTATAATTCGCTAAAAAGTACTCATCGCCCTTTACATAACCATTGTGGTCAATGGCGCTAGTTGTTCCTAAATAGGTGTCATGTTTAAATGGATTATCAAGATCAGAAAAATCAAAAATCAAGGTTCGTGTTTTGAATCCTCGTTCAATCTCATCCAATTCATCGCCTAGTAAAAAATAGCGCTGATCATCAGTAAACCATCCCTGATGCGTATACTCGATATTTGGATAGGTAACCCTAGAGATATTTATAGGATTGTCCTTATCGGTAACATCTGCAATAATAACTACGTCTTCATTCGACCCCACATAAATTTCTCTTCCTGTATAATCTGAATCAGGCCCATTATAGGTGACGACTTGAGCATCATGAGAATACCCGTTTTCAGCATAACCTCCTGCTGCGATTGGATTTTTAGGATCTTGAATGTTAATAAAATGCGCCCCTCCTCCAAACTGATCATTTCGAGCGGTACCTACAACGTAAGCAAAACCTGTAGCTTCATTAATAACGATATTATGTGCATTACCAAAACCTCCATATTGAGCGTCACGCGTAAATGTAATTGGCGGATTCGCAACTTCGCGTAGTTTGGTTAAATCAAAAACTTGCATTCCAGCACCTTGTGATTCAGAAACTATAAATGCATGATCTTTATAAACTTTAATATCACGCCACGAACTAGGTTCGCCGATGCCAGGTAATTTACCCAAATAGAGTAAATTTTCCTCATCAGAAATATCTATAAAAGCTACACCATTATCTAGACCCATTAAGGCATATTCCTTGCCAGTGGTAGTATCAGTCCAACCCCAACTATCATTACCAGATTGCGCGTTAAAATCCACTAAGGGAATGCGCCCAATAAAATCATACCCGTTGCAGGGGTATAGCCCAGCCATACCATTTTCACAAGGAGTGACCTTTGAAAGCAAAGTGGTTTCTTGATCAGACCCATCGATTTCTGGCTTAACATCTTCGGTTGAACAGCCAAGAAATAAGAGAATAGAGAACCCTAAGAAAATATAATTTTTCATTTTTATTTTTTTTTAATATCGTAAAGGTATAGCATATAACATTCTAGTGCTATTTAAGCCAATCAATTATATAACAATTAAACGAATGATTACCCTACAAAAGATTCGATATGTATTGCCCCCTTGCTTGAATACTTTTACTTTTGCACTATGATAGAAGATAAAAATCAGGAGCGGACTTCGCTAGAAAAACTAGGCGAATTCGGACTTATTGACCATTTGACCAAAGATTTTTCAATACAACACGAATCAACACTAACAGGAATCGGTGACGATGCCGCTGTTCTTGATTTTAAAGATAAAAAAACGGTCCTTTCTACTGATCTACTTATTGAAGGCGTTCACTTTGACCTCAGCTATATGCCCCTAAAACATTTAGGCTACAAGGCGGTGATCGTAAATCTGTCTGATATTTATGCAATGAATGCTACAGCAACCCATATTACGGTTTCAATAGCGGTTTCAAACCGGTTTCCGCTGGAAGCAATTGAAGAATTATATGCAGGCATTGCACTAGCCTGCACAAAATTTAAAGTTGATTTGATAGGAGGAGACACCACTTCATCAACTACCGGATTGCTTATTAGCATAACAGCCATTGGAGCTGCAAATGAAACGAATATAGCCTATAGAAAAGGAGCAAAACCAAATGACCTCTTGGTGGTTTCAGGAGATTTAGGAGGAGCCTATATGGGTCTTCAGGTTTTGGAACGTGAAAAGGAAGTTTTTAAAGTCAACCCGAACAGTCAGCCTGATTTGGAACCTTATTCTTATGTGATAGAGCGTCAGTTAAAACCTGAGGCTCGAAATGACATTTCAGGATTATTACAAGAAATGGGAGTGCAACCCACTTCGATGATTGATATCAGCGACGGACTATCATCTGAAATTTTGCATCTGTGTAAAAACAGCGAAGTAGGGTGTAATTTATTTGAAGATAAAATTCCTTTAGACCCAACTGTTATTTCAGCTTGCGAGGAATTTAATATTGACAGTACCATGGTTGCCTTAAGCGGAGGTGAGGATTATGAATTACTATTCACCGTTGCTCAAGCCGATTTTGAAAAGATTAAAGGAAACCCGAATTTATCTATTATTGGCCATATGACGCAGGCTTCTGAAGGAGCCCATTTGATTACCCGTGGAGATACTAAAATACCTTTGACTGCACAGGGTTGGAATTCTTTTAAAGCATAACTTCAAAACTTAAAAGAACTGCAGGTGACCAAAACAAAATGGCTTTATTCTCCGTTTTTTATAAGGGCAATTACCTTTGTCGTTAGCCTTGCTTTTAAAAAAGAGAAACCGCTGATTTTAGAAGTTGTTAAATACCAATTTCTACAGGTGAAACTGCGCTTGCAATTTGCCAGGGCCCTAACATTTGACTTGAAAGTATAGCGCCGTCTGAAAAATTGTGAACACGACCTTACTTATGAGACAACGAAAAAAATAACTCTTATGGTATTTTTTTAATTTTGGTTGAAAATCTCTAAAGTCTAGGTAAAAAAAGAACCCCGCTCTTCAGTGGGGGATAACTTCTTATTTTAACAAAAAAATTCCCAAAAACCAAGCGCAATCTTTTCTAACTGTTGTGGGGCGAACGACAAGTAAGAGTAGTGAAGCTAACTTAATTTTCAGGAATAAAAGTTGAATTCTAAATGTATTTGAGTCTAGAATTCGGTTGCCAAAGCATAGTTAAGCCGCATGTTCTGCTGCTCTATGTCTTTTTTGATATACCGTTTCTAATGTCTTATTGATATCCTGCAATTCAGGTGTTAAGGTTGATAAATTACCGCTAACATCAGTAGTCACTTCATTACCGCAGTGTATACATTTGTATTCCTTAATGTGAAACGTAACTTTTTTTGAGACGGAATAGTGGTGTCCGAAAAGGTTGCAAAATACTTTTTTCATAGGTGTAGGTTTAAGTAACGATTTCAGAGTTTGGGACCAGAAAAGGTTTTTATAAAATTTGGGTCAATTCTCTAAACGCTTTTTAAAACATTTAGAAAGATAGAACGCAAGCCTTTCGTTTTTTATTGGACAGGCTATTCAATTCAGACCATATTTTCGATGAACTACATTTTTTTCGATAAACGGATATTTTTGTACGTCAAACGACATTTTCTTTTCACCATGAACTAACTTGCTTACTATCAAATGCCTTAACAAAAGGCAAAACCTAATTTAGTTTTGATTCGTCAAATAAAAGAGTGAATACAATTTTGTTATCTTTCCAAACGATATTCAATTGATGAACAAAACCAAAGAAACTCTCGTTACCGCTTTTGCACTTTTTTCTCTCTTTTTCGGAGCAGGCAATTTGTTATTACCTCCTCTTTTAGGGTATAACGCAGGAGAAGATTGGCTATGGGTAACCTTTGGTTTTATGATTACCGCGGTTGTGATCCCCATCTTAGGTATTTTAGCTCATGCAAGACTGCAAGGCACCATGTATGATTTTGGCAAAAAAGTATCGCCAGCCTTTAGCAAGGCCTACTGTATTATTGTTTATCTCATCTCAATTACCATACCTTCTCCTAGAACGGCATCTGCCACTCATGAGATTGCTATACATCCAGCTTTTGATACAAGTCCGTTATTGACTAGTAGTATCTATTTTTCTTTGGTACTCGTATTTGTTTTGAATCGTTCCAAAATTTTAAACTTTATCGGAAAATTCTTGACACCAATTATTGTTGTAATGCTTTTTGCAGTAATTGGAATCGGGTTATTTTCTTCAGATGGGTTAATGAATGCATCAACTTTCACTACTCCTGTTGTTAGTGGCATTCTAGAGGGCTATCAAACCTTCGACGCAATCGGCGCTGTTGTGGTTGGTGCCGTGGTCATTATTTCGCTGAACTTAAAAGGGCATACTTCCTTTGATACCAAAAAGGAAATGATTCGAAAATCAGGATTCATTGCAGGCCTAGGACTACTTCTTATCTATGCTGGTTTAATTTCGGTAGGTTCCTTCTTCGGAGCAGATATAGAAATCGACAATACACTTAGTGGTGATATGCAAAGAGCAAATCTCCTACGCGGCATTAGCTTAGCTTCTTTAGGGGTCTTTGGAAACAAAGTGCTCAGTATTCTAATCGCCCTGGCATGTTTTACTACAGCTGTTGGCATTGTTACGGGTACAGCAGATTATTTTAAAGGCTTGTTTAAAGGCTCACAAAAAGCCTATGTCATCACAGGGGTTCTTGGCTGTGTTATCGGAGTCTTAATAGGTCAACTTGATTTTCATTCTATTGTAGTGATTGCAATTCCGGCTTTGATGGTTATCTACCCTATTACGATAGTCTTAATTTTATTGAATGTTGTACCTGAGAAGCTTGCATCGCCTAAAGTCTTCAAGGCCGTAGTTATTACGACCATTCTATTTAGTATTCCTGACTTTTTGGGTACTGTTGGTTTGGCTGATACCATCGTTGTGGTGCAAGACTTTATTCCTTTAAGTAGGTTTAGTATGGGCTGGGTGTTGCCTGCCTTAGGTGTTTTTATTGTTTCGAATGTCTTCCTTAAGAACAAATCACTTCTTCAGACATAAAGTATTCATTTCAATTGAAAATGAATATGGTCATCATGCCGAACCGCTTGACAACCGTGGAAACGTATTTTTTGGTTGTTTAGCTGCAGTCTAGTTTTTAAATGCGGTTCGATAAAAAGTTTTCCGGTAGCGCCTTGTTTCAATATTTCAAGAATCAAATCTTTAGTCGCTCGTTCTGAAAAAGTGAGGTTGGTGTCGATTGTTCCAAAAGTAATATACTTGGTGAAGTCATACTGCCAATTACCCCGTTCCAAGCATTTCTTTATTTGATTATACTCTCCCGATCTAGGGTCTTCGTAAACACCATAGCCCGTTACAGAAGGTTTTTGATTGGTCACTTTACCATCTTTATCTCTATAAATCAATGAAATATCAATTTTCTTTCCATCATTATGACTTAAATGAGGAAGCAATGGAAACTTATTAAGGAACGGAAAATTTGCATCGAGGTAAACGAGTTTGATTCCTTTATGCTTTTTATGTAACGCTATTGAAATTCTTCGGAGCGAAGTATTTAACTCTGGCCGAACATAATTGCGATTCAATACATCAGTCATAAAGGTTCGAGCCGCTATGTATTCAGATTTTTTAATTTTTTCACGCCCGAAGATTGGGGCAAGAATGGGCACAAATAAAAACGTAGCTAGTACATACAATAGGGTGAAAAGACCAAGCCGTTTTAACCAGTATTTCGAACTCGACCTTTTAATACTAGCTATGGAAACTAAGTAAATTACGCCCCCTATTTGAGTGCCTACCGTTAGTAAAACAACAATCACAAGGTGAAGTAAGAATTTTATAGTTTTTTTCAACATGCTGTAAAACACCTACTAAAATTAACTCAAGAACCCAGTCCTAAATTTAAACGAATAACAACTAGGAGCTCCAATAGTTATTTCGCCATCAAACTCTCAATCTCGTCAACTTCAATAGGAATATTTCCCATCAAATTAAACGGTTCACCGCTCTCCTGAATAACTACATCATCTTCTAAACGAATTCCCATGTTCTCCTCAGGAATATAAATACCAGGTTCAACAGTAAAAACCATATTCGCTTTCATGGGCGTTTTTAATTCACCATAATCGTGGGTATTCAAACCAATATGATGACTAACGCCGTGCATCATGTATTTTTTATACGCTGGCCAGTCGGGGTTTTCGTTTTGCACATCGGCTTTATCTAAAAGTCTCAAGCCTAATAGCTCAGAAGTTAATATTTTACCACATTCTTTATGGTATTCTGCCCAAAGCACTCCGGGCACAAGCATTTTTGTAGCTTCGTTTTTTACGCGAAGTACCGCAGTGTAAACCTCTTTTTGGCGTTGGGTAAATTTTCCGTTTACGGGTACAGTTCTTGTTAAATCACTGGAGTAATTCGCGTACTCCGCAGCAACATCCATCAAAATTAGGTCGCCACTTTTGCATTGCTGGTTGTTTTCAACATAGTGGAGTACATTTGCATTATTTCCAGAAGCGATGATAGGTTGATACGCAAAGCCCTTAGAGCGATTTCGGACAAATTCATGTAGCAACTCTGCTTCGATTTCATATTCCCAAACACCCGGTTTTATAAAGCCCAATAGCCTTCGAAAACCTTTTTCTGTAATATCACACGCAGCTTGCATCAACTCCAGTTCTTCAGGCTCTTTAATACCTCGAATCTGTTGTAAAATAGGATTGCTCTTTGCATATTGGTGCGCCGGAAACCCTTTCTTGCATTTTTCGATAAAACGGTCCTCACGCGTTTGAGTTTCTACTGCCTGACGGTAATGTTCGTTTGTATTGAAATAAATAGTATCGGCTTCGGTCATCAAATCAAAGAAGACTTTGTCAAAATCAGAAAGCCAATAAATACTTTCTATTCCAGAAACTTCCGTCGCTTTTTCTTTGGTCAATTTAGCTCCTTCCCAAACGGCTATATGGTCGTTTGTTTCACGCACAAATAACACTTCACGATGTTTGTTATTTATAGCGTCAGGAAACAAAATCAGAATCGTTTCTTCCTGATCAGCACCGCTCAAATAGAAAATATCACGATGCTGCTCAAATGCTAATGTAGCATCTGCACTTATTGGGTAAATATCATTCGAATTAAAAACAGCAATGCTCTTTGACTGCATTCTGTCCATAAATTTTTTACGATTCTTTATAAAAAGGGAATTCGAAATTTGCTCGTACTTCATCAGTGTTATATTTTGTTGCCTAAATGTAAGAATTACCAATAGTATCTAGCGTGATATCGCGGAACATTTTTGTAAATTTAAATGCTATTCAACCAAACCTAGAGCATTATGAAAATGATAAAACGCTTTCTTATATTTCTCTTTTTAATTCCTATCGCAATTTTTCCTCAAACGGATTCCAAAATATTCGAGAATCTAAAATTCCGCTTTATAGGTCCTGAAGGTAATCGTGCTATAGCAATTGCTGGTGTTCCTGGCGACCCAATGATTAATTATATAGGGGCCGCTTCAGGAGGCTTATGGAAAACAACGGATGGCGGGCTCAACTGGAAACCGATTTTTGATGAACAAGATGTCTCCTCTATTGGGTCTATCGCGATAGCACCAACTAATTCTGACATTGTCTGGGTAGGTACGGGCGAAACTTTCGTTATTCGGCCAGCACACGCCATGGGCGATGGTATTTATAAATCAGAAGATGCAGGTAAGACTTGGAAAAATATGGGGCTTGAAAAAACGGGGCGCATTGGTCGAATTATTGTACATCCTACAAACCCTAATATTGTATATGCCGCATCTCTTGGGCATACCTATGGCCCACAACAAGAACGTGGCGTTTATAAAACCATTGATGGTGGCAAAACTTGGAAGCAGGTTTTCTTTGCAGACGAGAATACTGGGGCGGCTGAATTAGCCCTTGATCCTAAAAATCCAAATCGCCTTTTGGTCGGAATGTGGTCTATTCATATCAATACTTGGGGATTGAAAAGTGGCGGCCCCGGCGGCGGAGTCTATCGCACTTTAGACGGCGGTGATACTTGGGAAGCACTTTCCGAAAAAGGTCTTCCTGGAGGAGCAGAAAACCCTGTAGGAAAGACAGCAGTTGCCATTTCTCATTCAGAACCCAATATTATTTATGCCCTATTTGAAATTGATAGTCCGGCATTATACCGCTCTGAAGATTTTGGTGAAACTTGGACTTTACAAACAAGAAATCACGATATAGCAGAACGTGCTCCATATTATACACGCATGGCTGTTTCCACATCAGACCCCAATGAACTCTATTTTGCTAGTGTAAAATTCTGCATCTCAAAAGATGGCGGAAAGACCATTAATGCGGGATACAAAGCAGGGGGTGACAATCACGACATTTGGGTAGATCCCAGCAACTCAGACCGAATCATGGTAGCTCATGATGGTTGTGCAAGTATGAGTCTAAACCACGGCGAGACCTTTAATCGCATCGTGCTTCCTATTGCGCAGATGTATCATGTTTCGGTAGATGACCAAATACCGTACAACGTCTACGGAAATCGACAAGATGGTTATTCATACAAAGGGCCTAGCAACAGTCGTCAAGGATATATACCGATTGGTTTGTGGAAAGGTGTAGGGGGTTGTGAAAGTGGTTTTGCACAACCCGATCCATTTGACAACACTATTGTTTGGTCAGGTTGCTATGACGGCGGACTACAGCGTTACAATACAACTACAGGCCACGCTAGAGATGTCAGAGTTTGGCCCGAAGCGGGTTATGGGTGGACTCCGGCTGAACTGAAATACCGCTGGCATTGGAATTTTCCATTAGCATTTTCTCCGCATACCAAACACCGGGTTTACGTAGGTAGCCAGTTCGTTCATAAAAGTGATGATGAGGGGCAGAGTTGGCAGGTAATTAGTCCTGATTTGACCCTAAACGATAAATCACACCAGCAGAATTCAGGCGGCATCGCTGTTGATAATCTAATGACTTTTGATGGGGCCACCCTATTCAGTATTGTCGAATCAAAGTTAGAAGCTGGTCTAATATGGACAGGCAGTAACGATGGCCAAGTTCAGCTCAGCAAAGATGGCGGAACGAATTGGATAAATGTAACTTCAAATATTCCGGACCTCCCAAAATGGGGAACCATCGCCAACATTGAAGCTTCGAGATATAAAAAAGGGACTGTTTACCTTACCGTAGACTTGCACCAAATGGGCGATTTTGACCCCTATGTGTACAAAACCGAGGATTATGGCCAAACTTGGAAATTAATTAGCACTACTATACCGAAATCAGTGCACAGTTTTGCCCATGTTATTAAAGAAGACCCAAAACGAGAAGGCATGCTCTATTTAGGAGTTGATAATGGCATATACATTTCACATAACGACGGAGAAAGTTGGATGCGTTTGAAAAACAATCTTCCCCCCGCACCAGTTTATTGGTTAGAAATTCAAGAACGTTTTGATGATTTGGTAGTTGGCACTTACGGAAGAGGGTATTATATTCTAGATAATATTTCACCTTTGCGCGAATTCGATATCGACGCTCAAAACAAAGAGGCACATCTCTTTAGTATGCGTCAGGCCTACCGTTTTCAAAACTTACAAAGTATAAAAACAGATGGCCCAAGCATGAACGCGGGAAGAAACCCTGCCTATGGCGCAGAAATCAATTATTTTATAAAGGATAGTACGGACCAAAAAGTTGAGATTCAAATCATTAAAGGAGAAAATGAAATTGTTCGAACTTTAGAAGGAAAACAATCTGAAGGCATACATCGCACGATGTGGGATCTTCGCTATGAGCCCACGTATACACCTAAATTAAAGACCACGCCAACTGGGAGACCGTGGGTACAGCTGAATGGGGAAGGCTGGCGCCCCTTGGTAACATGGGACTTAGATTTAATGAGGGGCCAGTACGGGCCGAAAGTAGTTCCCGGCACCTACAAGATAAAATTGATTATTGGAGAAAGCGAGTATGTTCGAGAACTTGACGTTCTAAAAGACCCCTCGACAGAAAGTTCTATTGCTGAAATCAACGAACAAGTTCTCTTTTCTCTAGAACTTCGTGATGCCATCAATATAGCCGTTACCATGATAAATACTATTGAGGATATCAAAAGTGAATTGCAGGAAATCATTCCGAAGCTTCAGAAAGCATCTGACAAGAAAAAAGCTAAAACTCTTTTCACCTCTGCGCAAGCTATCGCAAGCACCCTCTATGACATTCAATTAACAGGCGCGCGCGAAGACGCATTTCGCTCGCCAATGCGGCTATATGGTAGGCTCAGTGCACTCGCAAGTGACATAGGCGCTTTTGGCGTAGACTTCAAACCTACAAGTCAACAACGTGACGTGTATCGTGTGTTCAATAAACGCTTAGAAAACACAAACACAAGTTTTGAAAAATTTATAAAAGTTGCTATTCCCAAATTAAACAGTCAAATCAAAAAAAGTGAATTACAGATCCAAGGTGGAGAGAAAATAAAATCCTAAAAAGAGACAGAAGTATGAGAAAAATTACCCTTTTAATGCTGTTAACGGTTATTGCCATTTCTTGTAAAGAAGAGAAGAAAGTAGAATCACAAGCAGCGCTTTTTGCAAGAATAGATGCCGAAATAACACAAAATTCAAAAGCATATAGCGATTTGGAAGAAGCCACAAAAACTATCGGCCACCGGTTGACTGGCTCTGAAAATGGGGCAAAAGCGGAAGAATACACGTACAACAAATTCAAAGAATATGGCTTTGAAAACGTAGCCTATCAGACCTTTGAGGTAGAAGCTTGGGCACGCGACCAAGTATCACTAGAAATAAATACGCAAGCGATCAAAGTTGTTACCCTGGGTCATTCACCGGTAAAAGCAGAAGTAACAGGTGAAATTGTTGATATGGGTAATGGTTTGGAAACAGATTACGCCGCAAATGCCGAAGCAGTAAAAAATAAAATTTCCTTGGTTTATATACATATTTTAGAAGGGAGTGAAGAAGGCTTGACCAACCTACATCGCAGTGAAAAAACAGCTTTAGCTATCAAATACGGAGCAAAAGGAATCATTATCATCAATCAAGTTCCTGGTGGAGTACTATTGACAGGAACGGCCTCTGTTACCGGAGAATTGATTCCAATTCCAGCGGTTTGTATTGGTATGGAAGATGGCATGTCGCTTAAAGAAGCATTAAAAACAAAAAAGGCAACTGCGACCATTAAAATGACCAATAAAAGCGATCTTATCAAAGCACGAAATGTTGTGGCTACGATCAAAGGAAGTGACCTTGCGGACGAAGAAATTGTTCTTGGCGGTCACTTAGATTCTTGGGATTTGGCCACAGGTGCCATCGATAATGGTATTGGATCGTTTGCCGTTTTAGACATCGCTCGTGCGTTTAAAGCCAACAAACTTCAGCCAAAAAGAACCATAAAATTCGTGCTATTCATGGGCGAAGAACAAGGGCTATTGGGGTCGAAATATATGGTTCAGGAAGCCATCAAAGCGGGTGAAATAGAGAATATAAAGTACATGATGAACCTTGACATGTCAGGCAACCCCATTGGTATGAATGCTGGTGGCCAGTTAAATGATGAGGCCTTTTTCAAAACCTTGGGAGCGGCAATTCAACAACAAGACACCATCTACCAAAATGACTTTTCAAACCGCTCAAGCCTTCACAGCGACCACCAACCTTTTATGCTAGAAGGGGTGCCTATTTTATCGGTGCACAGCAATTTAGATCGGTCTATTTATGGTTGCTATCACTCTGATTGCGATGATTTCAACCTAGTGAACAAGGAACATATTACAAACACTTCTCGATTCGGAACGATGATGCTTTATGGTTTGGCCAATGCAGAAAAACTTCCGGCTACTAAAATGGATAGTGAAACCACCAAAGCGTTCATGATCAAAAACAACTTAAAAGAAAAGTTAATACTAGGAGGTGATTGGAAATGGGAAGAATAGCCACGCCTGAAATACTTCAAAGAACAGTTATGACTAGAAGATTATTGCCTTTTATTGTGATACTATTGTACGCCATATTTAGCGCTGCTCAAGACAAAAAAACTGAGGCTTATTTTGACTTATTTCGACCCTTGTATACAGGAGAATTGGCCTTCGAAACTGTTGATTTTGTGGAAAAATATTGGCGCGTTCCTGGCAACACCGGTTTTAACAAAACAGTATATAAAATTGCCGAAGAACTAGAAGTAGCAGGTTATGTACTTGAAGAAAAAGCCACTGCAGACAATAGAATGACCTATCGTATTGAAAAGAGAGCGATGGAAAATTTTACATGGGAACCTGTAGCCGCATCCTTGACCATAGTAGGGCAAGACACGATGCTTTTGAAATATTCTACGAACAGAAACATGATTTACCTGAACTCAGTTTCAACCCCAAAAAAAGGGGTTGTAGCTGAGATAGTGCATCTTAGAAACTATGAGGAAATTAAAAATCGAGATCTAAAAGGAAAAATCGTTTTTTGCGAACTGAGTGCGCGAAAGATTTTTGAGGAGCTTTTTATAAAAAAAGGCGCCCTAGGCATCATCACCTATAACAATCCAAAATACCTGCAGCCTGAAAAAAATAACACCTCCATCCAATTCAGAAGTCTCCCTTATCAGAAGGAAACCAAAGCATGGGGTATTGCCCTTTCTTTTATAGCAAATGAAGCATTAAAAAAAGCCTTGAGAAATGGCAAAGTTGAAGCTCATGTGAACATTGAGACGAAGATGTATCCTTCAGAAGAGCTGACTATTATCGCCGATGTCAAGGGGAGTAAAATTCCTCAGGAAAGACTTATCTTCAGCGCGCATATTCAGGAGCCAGGCGCCAACGATAACGCCTCAGGAGTAGGCGCACAGCTCGAAATGGCTGCCCTTACTGGCAAATTGTTAAAGCTCCAAAAAATCGACCTAGCGCGCACCTTGACGTATTTATGGGGCGATGAAATCATTTCAACCAATCGGTATATTACTGAAGATAAGCAAAGGGCAAAAAACATCAAATGGGGCATTAGCCTTGATATGGTAGGTGAGAATACTGCTCTAACAGGGGGCTCTTTCTTAATCGAAAAAATGCCAGACCCTAGCGCAATATGGACACGCGGAAAAGACAAGCATAGCGAATGGGGTGGCGATACGATGAAGCTGAAAGAAATGAAACCCCACTACCTCAATGATTTTATTTTGACCACTTTTAAAAAACAGGGGGAATTTGCCCATTGGGAAGTACAAACAAATCCGTTCGAAGGCGGCAGTGACCATGTCCCTTTTCTAAAAGCTAATATTCCAGGTATTTTACTTTGGCATTTCACAGATCAATTTTATCATACCGATGCAGATAGGATCGATAAGGTATCAATAGAAACCCTTAAAAATGTAGGAACAAGCGCCTTGGTATCTGCCTTAGTTTTATTGAATTCGGATGCCGATACCGCATTGAGTCTATTGCCTACTATCAAAAAGGCTGCTCAAAGACGTCTTGAAGACGAGTTCGACTTGAGTCTGAAAAGCGTAAAAAGTGGTCATGCCATTAGCGATGAAATCAAAATACTAACAGCCTGGCAGAACTGGTATTTAAAAACCATACATACCCTAAAAGATATGGATTATGGTTCTTCTCAAGAATTATCTATGAAAATTCAGACCGCGAAAAAAGCTCTTAAAAAATCGGGCAGAGAGAAAAAGAGAATTCTGAAAAAAGTTAATCGATAACTGAGTATTTTTGTAACTCTTTTGCCGTTATCTCAATGATATTCACATCCAAAGGTATTGGCGTAAACGGTTGATTTGTTGAATCACGTTCGACAAGAACAATAGCATCGATGACCTCCATACCTTTGATCACTTTTCCGAAGATTGTATAATCACCATCCAATCGGTGTTCGCCCTCCTTGTTTTGAACAATATAAAACTGACAACGTGCTGAGAGTTTATCAAGATTACCATCTCTTCCAGCGCCTAAGGCACCATAATTATGTAAGAGCTTCGCATCGAATTCAGGTTTCAACAAATATTCGGGGTCATTGAAGCCCTCGGGCGTATCTGGGCACCCCCCTTGAACTACAAAATCAGGTATGACTCTATTAAAAGTCAGCGAATCCCAATACCCATCGTTCGCAAGTTGTATAAAACTAGCTTTATGATTGGGCGTTTCATCATGCAGCCAAACCCAAATTTCTCCTTTGGGGGTTTTGATTTCACCAATTTCATAAGTTTTTTGAGCCTTACGCCCAAAGAATAAAAAAATTGTTGCCAGCGATAAACACAGTTTCATAACGTTCAAATTTTCGAGAACCAAATATACTAGTTTCGTTAAAACCAATAAAAAACCCTGAAGCATACAAAGGCTTCAGGGTCAAATTCAAAGTTGGTATTAGTTATTTTGACATCGCATTTTTGATGACTCCGACAATGGCCATAATTACGCCACCACCTACACCACCGCCAGCAATACTTCCTAGTATACTAGACATATCCATTCCTCCTGCAGCTTCAGCTGCTCCTGTCATATCAGCGCCTGTTGCTGCACCAGCACCTAGGCCCAACATTCCAAGAAGTGTGCCACCAATACCACCTCCAGCGAGGCCAGCTATGGTGTTACCAACAGTTCCTAAAGACAGATTTTTTAACAATTTTCCAGCTACGTTACCTCCAACGGCACCAGTAACTAATTGCATGATTAACGGTAAATACTCTTCCATTTTAAAATAGTTTAGTTGATTATGTGTCAATAAATTAACACAATTTTAACGAGATTTGCAAAATTATAACCATTTAATTATCAATATCATAGTTGTTGATTTGTAAAATATCTATTTTCTAAGCTGCCTGTCTTCATAATTCATGACTGTTCACAGGTTTCTTACGAAGTTTTCTTAACTTCCCTTAACTAATTCAAAGCCTCATGAAATATTATTTACTCACTTTGTTATTTTGTTCTTTTAGCCTTGGTTTTGCGCAAATTTCGGTCTCTTCTTCGCAAGATGTTCAAAATGCACTACAACAGAAAAAACAGCTGCGGTCGAGTTCTCTGTTGCAAAATATTCCCTTAAAAAATATTGGGCCAACCGTAATGAGTGGGCGTGTAGTGGATGTAGATGTAAATCCTGAAAATACTGCGGAATTCTATGCTGGTTATGCTTCAGGCGGGCTCTGGTACACCAACAATAATGGTGCTTCTTTTACCCCAGTTCTCGATACATCAGAAACACAAAATGTGGGCGACATTGCCGTCGATTGGCAGAACGGAACCATTTGGGTTGGTAGCGGAGAGAATAATTCTTCACGCTCCTCTTATGCCGGAATCGGAATTCTAAAATCAACAGATAAAGGAAAAACTTGGAAGCATATGGGTTTAACCGATTCGCAGCATATTGGTCGAATTGTTTTTAACCCTAACAAGCCAGACGAGGTAGTAGTCGGCGTACTTGGGCATTTATACTCCTCCAACGAAGAGCGTGGTATTTATAAAACCATTGATGGTGGAAAAACATGGGAAAAAACCCTGTATATCAATAGTGAAACCGGTATTATCGATGTCGCTCATTCGCCAACTAATTTTAATATCATGTATGCTTCTGCTTGGCAAAAAGACCGTAAAGCTTGGAATTTTTCAGGTAGTGGCAATGGGTCAGGCATCTATAAAAGTATGGATGGAGGCACGACTTGGAGTGTTGTCTCTACTGCTGAAAGTGGTTTTCCAACAGGCGAAGGCGTTGGCAGAATTGGGCTAGCCGTTTTTGATGATAACACCGTTTATGCCGTGCATGATAGTCAATTTCGGCGTGTAAAATCTGACAAAAAGAAAACCTCTAAGGGGCTCACAAAAGAGGATTTCAAAAACATGTCTTCAACTGATTTTCTAACATTAGAAGACCATTCGCTGAACGCATACCTTAAAATAAATAATTTTCAAGAAAAGTATCGCGCTAAAAACGTAAAACAATTGGTTCGTAGCGGTTCTGTAAAACCTACTGATTTAGTCAAATATCTAGACAATGCAAACGCCGCTTTGTTTGATACACAAGTCGTCGGTGCAGAAGTATATCGAAGCACTAATGCGGGGGTAACTTGGACCAAAATGAACAAAAACTACATTGACGACCTTTATTATAGTTACGGGTATTACTTTGGTGAAATTCGTGTGGACGCCTCCGATGTCAATAAAATTTATTTGGAAGGTGTGCCCCTTATCAAATCAGATGATGGAGGAAAAACTTACACTTCGATCACTGGTGAAAATGTACATTCTGACCATCAAGCCTTGTGGGTTAACCCTAAGAAACCAGGTCATTTATTAAACGGTAACGATGGTGGACTAAATATGAGTTATGATGATGGAGTTAATTGGACAAAGCTGAATTCGGCCCCTCTTGGGCAGTTTTATTCCATTAATATCGACCATCAAGAACCATATCATGTATATGGTGGTCTTCAAGACAACGGTGTTTGGATGGGGCCTCACAATGCTGCAATAGACAGTCGGTGGCATCAAACAGGCCAAAACCCATGGAAATCAATAATGGGAGGTGACGGCATGCAGGTGCAAATCGATAGCAGAAATCACAATATTGTTTATACGGGGTATCAATTTGGAAATTATTTCCGAATCAATAAAGAAACTAAAGCTCGTAACTATATTCAGCCCAAGCATGAACTAGGTGAAGCCCCCTATCGTTTTAATTGGCAAACTCCTATCTTATTATCTCCGCATAATCAAGATATATTGTATTTGGCAGGAAATAAATTACACCGGTCTTTAAATCAAGGTGATGACTGGGAAGTCATTTCAAGTGATTTGACTCAAGGCAGCAAAAAAGGAAACGTAGCGTATGGAACAGTAACCACAATATCAGAATCTCCCTTTAAATTCGGGTTGATTTATACGGGAAGTGATGACGGCTTGGTTCAAGTGACCCAAAATGGTGGTGGAAGCTGGACGAATGTCTCTAGTGCTTTTCCAAAAGGGCTGTGGGTAAGTCGTGTTGCTGCATCTAAACATAAAAAAGAACGTGTTTATGCAAGCTTAAACGGCTATCGTTCCGATGATTTTACTTCCTATACTTATGTAAGCGAAGATTATGGACAAACATGGAAAAGCATTTCCTCCAATATTCCTTTATCAGCCGTTAACGTGATTTTAGAAGATCCAGAAAATGAAAATCTTTTATTCTTAGGAACTGACAATGGACTCTATGTCTCTTTCACTCGTGGTCAATCATGGGAAATCTTCCAAAACGGTATGCCCAATGTAGCCGTTCATGATTTGGTGATTCAACCCGAAGCCCAGCATCTTTTAATTGGCACCCATGGCCGTAGCATTTACAAAGCCGATATTTCAACTTTACAACAAATGACGCCAGAAATTATGGGCAAAGATTTACACGCCTTTGCTGCAGAAAATATGAAGCATTCGAAGCGTTGGGGTAGTTCAAGGAGTTCTTGGAGAAAACCTCAAACTCCCGGATTTAATCTTACTTTTTATTGCGGAAAGCCTGGTGCTATTTCTACACAAATCAAAACAGATGATGGCATTATGGTCAGTAAGACCAAAATTGACGCCGTTAAAGGCCTCAACATACTTTCTTACGATGTGACATTTAGCAAAGCTGGAAAATCTGCCTATCTAAAAAAGCATAAAACGGAACTCAAAGAAGCTGACAACGGAAAAACATACTTGCCCAAAGGGA
The DNA here is from genome assembly GCA_938029725.1 of uncultured Flavobacteriaceae bacterium. Taxonomy (GTDB): domain Bacteria; phylum Bacteroidota; class Bacteroidia; order Flavobacteriales; family Flavobacteriaceae; genus Maribacter_C. The sequence goes on along the minus strand of CALHGE010000077.1, from coordinate 32,959 downwards.
GTTATTTTATTGAAATTGAAGGGTATGGCGAAAAAGAAAAGGTCAAATTTGAGATAGAATAAAAACATCATATGAATACTACTAAGCATGCTGTAAAATTTCTATAAATAGAATAAACCGCAATAGCTAGGGCCTCTCAAGAAATTTCTGAAAACTTACCCCGGCCTGAAAAGTAAGTTCAAAAAAGCATGCGAAAGTAGGTTCATTCTTTAAAGCCTTAGACTTTTATATATTTACAACCCATAATACACTCCTTTCGCCTATGAAAAGTGTCAAGCATGTTGATTTTTTTAAAAACATTAGACAAGTCCGTGAATTTGACTTCGGTATTTTCTATTATTTCGACGAAATAGTGATTTCTGAAATGAAAGAAGGTGTCCTTTTTCGTTGGAAAATGGCAGAAAAAGCCATCCAAGGAGCCCATGAGGTATTAGGCAAAGAAGTGCCTATAGCCTATATCTCGAATCGCATTAATAGCTATTTTGTAGTTCCTACTGATTGGATAAAATTCTACAAAAATAGACACCAACTTCACTTTTACTCTGTAGTAGAAAGAACAAAAGGTAGTTTTACCAGTGTCATTATAGAGCGTTTGTTCTTTAGAAATTCTATTCGAAAATTTACTGATTTGGAAGCCGCTATTGCGTGGACACTTGAGAAAATAGCAATAGAAAAAAGAGTTCTTTAACTCTATTTTTTTGATCGCTACTAAAAATGCATCTTAAAAACTTCAAAAAGAGCCTTCCGACCAGCTGGTCGGTTTTTTGTTAGTAAAATAGTGCTCGTTAAGCGAAATATCGGACATCGGTTTTAAAACGGTCGGTAGACTACCCGAATAGCAAACTCTCATCGATAAAAATCACCTTTTACAAACCTAAGGGTCGGTTTTAAAGCGCTAACTTAGAAATGATTTTAAGTAAAATTAAGTCTGAAATCTTTTTTCTAGACCATTCCCACGTGAAACAGGGCTTCTCCTTGATTTACTACAGCTTGATGGTTGATACAAAAAACATAGCCATCAAACGGCGCTTTAATTTGCTTGGTTTGCTTAGCAAAAGTATCTGTAAGTATTCCTAATATTTGCCCTTTTGTAATCTCGTTGCCATTTGTAATCTTTGGAATAAACATTCCGGCTGTAGGCGCTCTTAACCACCTCCGACTTTTCAGGTGAACGGTTTTATTTCGCTCACCATATTTGGGCTCACTATTAGAAATCATTCCAAAATGTTCTAAGATATTTAAAATACCCTGCATGCCCTCTAAAATCGAATAATCATCAAAGCGCATACTTTCACCAGCTTCAAAAACAATAGTAGGTGTATTCATTCGGTAAGCAGCGTTTCGAAAAGAGCCCTTTATCAACTTCGAAGAGAAGGAAATTGGAGCATTGAATACCTCTGCTAACATAGCGCTTTGTGCGTCTTCAGCTGTATAACGTATTTGCGGAAAATTATGCCGTTGACCTCCTCCAGTATGCAAATCAATAACAAAATCAATTTGACCCATGATTTCGGCCATATAATGGTATGCCATACGGCTAGCCATAGAGCCATTTTTGGTTCCCGGAAAGCTTCGATTCACATCTTTTCCGTCAGGAACATCCCTAGAAAAATGAATAAATCCAAAGATATTTAGAATAGGAACCGCAATTACCGCCCCTTTCGTGACATTAAATCGTTTTTCTGCCAGCATGCGACGTACCATCTCAATACCATTGATTTCATCACCATGTAAACCAGCTTGCACAAGAATTGTCGGCCCTGGTTTTTTAGCATTAAAGACAAATATCGGAATATCTATTAAGGTTCCTGTGGGCAGGCGATCTATACTAATGCTCAGAAGCTTGTCTTCTCCTGGGGAAACGGTTTGTTCTCCTATGGTTATATTTCTATTTTCTTCCACCACGTGCATTTCGCTCAACATATAATACTATTTCTTTTGCAATATTGACTCCAGTAGCCGCCTCAATTCCTTGTAAACCGGGCGACGCGTTCACTTCTATTAATAAAGGACCTTTTTTAGAACGAATCAAATCAACTCCTGCAACGCCTAAGCCAATATGTTTGGTTGCTTTAAGTGCAATAAAGCGTTCTTTTGAAGATAATTTAACCGCTTCTGTGCTTCCGCCTTGATGTACGTTGGAACGAAACTCTCCTGCCTCACTCGTTCGTTTCATACTTGCGATGATTTTATCGCCAACTACAAAAATACGAATGTCTTCTCCGTTACTCTCTTCAATATATTTTTGAATGAGAATGCTAGTGTCCATCTTGTAAAATGTATCAATAATGGATTTTGCCGATTTCTTGCTCTCTGCTAAAATAACGCCTAAACCTTGTGTGCCTTCTTGAAGTTTAATAATTACTGGGGCTCCTCCAAGTATTTCGATTTGCTCCTTTATATTATCTGGATTGATAGAGAACAAGGTATCGGGAATCGGAATTCCTTTGCGAGCCATTATTTGCAGGGTACGCACTTTATTCCTAGCTCTTAGAATACTTATAGAACGAGCTGTGCTGAAGATGCCGTTCATTTCAAACTGCTTTACAATTGCCGCCCCGTGCCTCGAAACTTTAGTGCCTATTCTGGGAATGATCGCATCAAATTCATTGGTGATATCTTCTTCTCCTACATAAATTTTTGGTTTGCCTTTTCCTAATTTCACAGAGCACTTGGTATGGTCAATTTGTTCCACATAATGCCCTAATTCATAGGCTTCATCAGCTATTCTTTTGGTCGAATAGACGTTCATACTGACTGATAAAAGTCCAATGTTCATAGTTGGTAATCCCTTGGCTGTTCAATTCTTATCTAAATATCGTTCAAAAAAACGATCCGAGATAACATAGTTTAAAACTTTTTCGAATTTACTCTAAAAACTGTTCAATAGATGCTTTGAATTTCTGCAGTTTATGTAAAATAGCTTAAACGCTATCCTATCCTTTCATAGATTCCTTCCAAATAGTATACTAAAGCACTCTAAAGTTTGTTAATAACTAGGTTCTACTGTATTTTTGTGAAGCTAAACAATCAACTAATGAGTGCATTAATAAAATCTTCGCTTGCCCGAAAAGTCGTTATGGCCTTATCAGGTCTTTTCTTAGTTTTCTTTCTCGGACAGCATTTTGTAATAAACCTAACCTCGGTAATTGCCCCTGACCTATTTAATTCATGGTCGCATTTCATGGGTTATAACCCACTGGTTCAATACCTTCTGCAGCCTATTTTAATTGCAGGCGTGGTAATTCACTTTGTGATGGGTTTTGTACTAGAATTACAAAATCGTGCTGCTAGAGGCGCAGTCAAGTATGCTAGCTACAAAGGAAGCGCAAATGCTTCTTGGATTTCTAGAAACATGCTCATCTCAGGAGCTGTTATATTGGCTTTCCTAGGACTTCATTTCTACGATTTCTGGTTGCCAGAAATGGCATATAAGTACCTCGAAAGTAATCCTGAAGATGCTACGAGATACCATGAAGAAACGGTTCATAAATTCGAGCCTTTTTGGAGAACTATAATTTATGTTATCTCCTTTGTTTTGTTGGCACTACACCTTTTACACGGTTTTGCGTCATCATTTCAGACCATGGGTGTTAACAACAAATATTCCGCAGCTATAAAAACGTTTACAAAGGTATATGCCATAGCTATTCCAGCAGGTTTTATTTTCATTGCCTTATATCACCATTTTAACCAGATAACACACTAAGTATGGGCATATTGGATTCTAAAGTTCCAGCTGGGCCATTGGCCGATAAATGGACAGACTATAAAAATCATATTGAACTGGTCAACCCTGCTAACAAGCGAAACATCGACATTATTGTTGTGGGTACTGGTTTAGCCGGTGGGGCTGCCGCCGCTACTTTAGCAGAATTAGGGTATAATGTTAAGACATTTTGTTATCAAGATTCACCAAGAAGAGCGCACTCAATTGCTGCACAAGGGGGCATTAATGCTGCGAAAAATTACCAAGGTGATGGCGACAGTAACTACCGCCTTTTTTATGATACCGTAAAAGGGGGCGATTATCGCTCAAGAGAAGCTAATGTATATCGTTTGGCAGAAGTATCGGGCAATATTATTGACCAATGCGTTGCGCAAGGTGTTCCTTTTGCTCGTGAATATGGTGGATTATTAGATAACCGTTCTTTCGGCGGTGTTTTGGTTTCCAGAACATTCTATGCGAAAGGTCAAACAGGACAACAATTATTATTAGGGGCATATTCTGCAATGAATCGCCAAATTAATAGAGGCAAGATACAATCGCACAACCGTCATGAAATGATGGATTTAGTGAAAATCGATGGTAAGGCCCGTGGAATTATTGCACGTAACTTAGTGACCGGAGAAATAGAACGTCACTCGGCTCACGCAGTGGTTTTGGCAACAGGAGGTTACGGAAATGTATTTTTCTTGTCCACCAACGCTATGGGAAGTAATGTCATGGCAGCCTGGAGAGCTCACCGTAGAGGTGCGTTTATGGCAAACCCGTGCTTTACACAAATTCACCCAACCTGTATTCCCGTTTCTGGTGATCATCAATCGAAATTAACCTTGATGTCTGAATCACTTCGTAACGATGGCCGTATTTGGGTGCCAGCTCGATTAGAAGATGCACAAGCAATTCGAGAAGGCAAGTTGAAACCTACGCAGTTGGCTGAAGCAGAAAGAGATTATTACCTAGAAAGAAGATATCCTGCTTTTGGAAACCTAGTACCTCGAGATGTAGCCTCAAGAGCTGCAAAAGAGCGCTGTGATGCTGGCTTCGGAGTTAATAAAACCGGAGAAGCAGTTTACTTAGATTTTGCTGCCGCAATCGAAAGATATGGCAATGAAAAAGCATTGACTTCTGGAATTAAGAATGCAGATAAAAATACCGTCACAAAACTCGGTAAAGATATCGTAGAAGCTAAATACGGAAATCTTTTTCAGATGTATGAAAAGATCGTAGATGAAAACCCGTACGAAACTCCTATGATGATTTACCCAGCAGTACACTATACGATGGGTGGACTATGGGTCGATTATAATTTACAGACTACTGTTGAAGGTTGTTATGCTGCTGGTGAAGCAAATTTTAGTGATCACGGCGCCAACCGACTAGGTGCTTCGGCATTAATGCAAGGTTTGGCAGATGGCTATTTTGTGCTTCCATATACCATAGGTGATTACCTATCAAACGATATTAGAACTGGAGAAATATCGACTGAATCTCCAGAATTCGAATCCGCTGAAAATGAAGTTAAAGAACGAATTCAGAAATTGATCTCTAGTAAAGGGGAACACTCCGTTGATTATTACCATAAGAAATTAGGTAAAATCATGTGGAACCAATGTGGAATGTCACGTAATGCGAAAGATCTTCAAAATGCTATCGATGAAATTTCTGCTCTGAGAACTGATTTCTGGGCGAATGTAAAAGTACCGGGTACAGCTGACGGATTAAATCAAGAACTAGAGAAAGCAGGTCGTGTTGCCGATTTCTTAGAACTTGGCGAATTGTTTGCAAAAGACGCATTGACTAGAAATGAATCTTGTGGTGGACACTTTAGAGAAGAGTATCAAACTCCAGAAGGAGAAGCCCTAAGAGACGATGAAAATTTCAAATTCGTATCTGCTTGGGAGTATAAAGGAGAGCCTAAAGACGCTGTTCTTCACAAAGAAGAATTAGTCTATGAAAATATTGAGTTGAAAACTAGAAGTTATAAATAAGTAGCTATGAAGTTGAATCTAAAAATATGGCGTCAACAAGATGCCAAATCAAAAGGTAAAATGACCGATTACGCTATCAGCGGAGTCGAAGGTGATATGTCCTTTTTAGAAATGTTAGATGTTCTAAATGAACAACTTATTAATAAAGGTGATGAACCCGTCGTTTTCGACCATGATTGTCGTGAAGGTATTTGTGGGTCTTGTTCACTAATGATTAACGGTGAACCTCACGGGCCAGATCGAATGGTTACCACCTGCCAGTTACACATGCGAAAATTCAGCGATGGTGACACTATTGTGATTGAGCCCTTTAGAGCAAAAGCTTTTCCAGTAATTAAAGATTTAATGGTAGACCGAAGTTCTTTCGATCGCATTCAACAGGCCGGTGGTTATGTTTCCGTTAACACTTCTGGTAATACACAAGATGCAAATTCAATTCCTATTGAAAAGGACAATGCGGATGATGCTTTTTATGCCGCAGCTTGTATTGGTTGTGGGGCATGCGTAGCAGCTTGTAAAAATGCGAGTGCTATGCTATTTACCTCAGCTAAAGTATCGCAATATGCTTTACTCCCTCAAGGTCAGGTAGAAGCTACAGAACGAGTGCAAAACATGGTTCGTCAAATGGATTTAGAAGGTTTTGGAAACTGCACCAATACAGGAGCTTGCGAAATTGAATGCCCAAAAGGAATTTCATTAGAAAACATCGCTCGCTTAAATCGCGAGTATTATAGTGCCAATTTGAAAGGATAAGTTTTTTTAAATTCTAACAAATTGAATCCCAAATTCGAATAAAATCGAGTTTGGGATTTTTCTTTTCCTCATTTTCACCCCCAACTAAATCGAAAATCAAATCTTCGTCTATTATTTCATTATTTTTATACCTCTAGACGATATTTATGACAAAATTTACAAGTAGCCACACACCCAAACTATATAATTTACCCACCTCTATTTTTACTATAATGAGTAAGTTGGCGGCAAAACACAACGCCATTAACATTTCTCAAGGCTTTCCTGATTTCGACACCGACCCAGTTCTTGTAGAATTGGTAGCTGATGCCATGCGATCTGGTTATAATCAGTACGCACCAATGGCTGGCATCTATTCTTTAAGAGCAGCTATCTGTCAGAAAATTGAATTACTCTACGGCGCAAACTACCTTCCTGAATCTGAAGTAACCATTACTTCTGGTGCTACGGAAGCCATTTATTCAACTATAAGCGCCTTTGTATCGGCTGGTGAAGAAGTGATTGTAATCAAACCAGCTTATGATTGCTATGAGCCTGCCATTCTTGCCAATGGAGGAATTCCAGTTTTTGTTCAATTAAATAACATAGACTTTAAAATGGATTGGGCTGAGTTTAGAAGTAAGATCACCCAAAAGACTAGAATGGTGATCATCAATACCCCACACAACCCTAGTGGCACTATTTTTTCTCAAGCAGATATGCTACACTTGCAAGATGCTCTTAAAGGCACCAATATCATTCTATTAAGTGATGAGGCGTATGAACATATTGTTTTTGATGGATTATCCCATGAGAGTGTCGCTAAGTACCCAGAACTAGTTTCAAGAAGTGTCATTTGTGCATCGTTTGGAAAAACATTTCATACCACCGGATGGAAAATGGGCTATTGTGTAGCTCCAAAAGCACTTATGAAAGAAATTCAAAAAATTCACGAGTTTAACGTCTTTAGCGTTAGTCACCCTATGCAGCGTGCACTTACCGAGTACTTAAAAACCCCTGATAATTACCTTGCATTACATTCGTTTTTTCAAAAAAAGCGCGATTTGTTTCTTGAAGGAATACAGGGTTCTCGTTTCACATACAAACCATCGCTTGGCACCTATTTTCAGCTGCTGAATTACACACAAATTACTGATGAAAGTGATGTAGCTCTTGCGAAACGGCTAACCATTGACCATGGGGTTGCAAGTATTCCTATTTCCGTATTCAATACAGATCAATTAGACCACAAACTACTTCGATTTTGTTTTGCCAAAAAAGATGAAACTATCAAGAGAGCAACGGAAATTTTGAATAAATTTTAATCAATTGATTCTTTTAGTAACTTCATAAATTCTCCTATTTTGCTAGGTTCTAGCCACCTTGTCACTACAACCATGTCATGTTCCTTATCTATTACAATAAAATTACCTCCAAAGCCTGCGGCGTAATAGATATTTTCTGAAAGACCTTCCCAATGGCGACTACCCTTTTTATTAAGCCACCACATATAGCCATAATTTACATTTGGTTTTGAAGGGCTTGTCGCTTTTTCAATCCAACTTTCGCTAATGATTTGCTCCTCTTTCCATTTCCCCTTATTCAAGAAAAGGAGTCCGAAGCGTGCCATATCTTCTGTGCTGATAAAAAGCCCAGCGCCTGAATGACCACCCCCGGTAACCGACTTCATTTTTAGTCCGTCTATTTCTATCCAAGCATTCTCATACCCATACCAGCGCCAGGTCGTTGATGCGCCGATTTTATCCATTATATTTTCTTTGAGCACCAAAGGCATAGGTTTGCGCCAAACATTCGTGAGGGCATATGCTAGCACATTTACACGAACGTCATTGTATTCCATAACGGTTCCTGGCTCCTTGGGTTTTTCGAACTTCCAAGCATCAATTCCACCTTCCTTCGGAGGTCGATCTGCCCAATCTTTACCTCCCCATAATTCTCCTGACCAAGCAGAGTTTTGTTGCAACAGCTGTTCCCAAGTAATTTTAGAGTTGTGCTCTCCATCAAAAGTTCCATCCCAAATATAATTCGCTACCGTATCAGTCGCACTAGCTATTAAGGCCCTGTCTTCTGCCAAGCCTGCCATTGTAGACAAAAAGCTTTTGGTGACGCTAAAAGTCATATCAACCCTTTTGGTATCTCCCCATTTGGCAATGATCTCTCCGTTCTTTAAGATCATACCTGCTGGACCTCCTCGTTTTTTGGTTGGCCCTAAGATTTTATGAAATGGCTCTCTTTCAAACCCCTTTAAGATTGCCCTACGCAAATCTCGCGAACCCGCATATTCATTTGCTTCAGCAAAACTAACAGCAGCATATAATTTATCTGCATTTACATTAAGATCCTTGGCGCTCTTTTCTTGCCATGCTACATTTCGTTCAGGAAAATAGTAAGCCTCTTGAGCGGCAGCCAAACTTATGCTCATCAAAAGCACTAGTGGTAACAACTGTTTCATTTTGAATTCTTTATAGTGTTTTAAAGTTACTCAAATCAAAGCGCATTAACCAATCGATTTGTTTATCCCTTCCGATATAGTATGGGTGCGTGTCAAATTTTGAAAAGCCATGTTTTTGGTAGAATCGTATCGCTGCTCTGTTTTTTTCCCAAACACCTAACCAGATATAGTTTTTGTTTTGTTGGCTTGCTAGCTTAAAAGCCTCTTGCAGAATTTGTTGTCCAATCTGCTGGCCTTGAAATTCATCAAGAACATAAATACGTTCAAGCTCAATGGCATCTTCAGATTTTATATCGGTTTGTGCATCTCCGGTATTCAATTTAAAATATCCAACAAGGTCTTCACTCTTAAAAACAAAGTAGAAAAAAGACTTTTTGTTGTTTAGCTGGCTAGCAATTGTATTTCTTTCGAAAGCTGCATCGATATAGTTTTTAAAATCCTCCGGCTCGTTATCCTTTTCAAAGGAGTCAACAAATGTTTTTCTAGAGATTTCCACCAATTGTTCTACATCAGAAAACCTACATTCTTGGAAACGTAATTTCATAGCTATCATTCTCAATATAGTCTAAATGTAACCGCTTTAGCCCTACTAAACAAATTCTAGATATTTTCACCGAGAAAAGAAATTATAGCTTTAGAAGAATCAAAAAAAAGCAGCTTAGTAGCAAGCTGCTGTTGTAAAAAAAATAGTACTCTAAATTCTATATCATAAAAAGTTTTCTTGCTAACAGGATCATACCGTTAAAAAAATCATTTTTATACACTTGAATTTTTTTTTGTGCAGGCACATTAATTTGGGCTTCCATAGTAGTAGGTTTTAATATTCGTCATCCTTTTAGATGCTCAAATTGAGGTCAATCAATTTCTTCCTTGAAATATAAATGTAGTATGTAACGCGAACAAGACAAAACTATTGTTGTAAAGCTACTCTAAAACGTTGTGAATAATACGAAGGGCTCTTTTACTCGATTAACTACAAAATAAAAGCGCACTATAGCTCCATTTCTGGAATATCGCCTTTGACCAATAAAGTTCCATCAGTTGCTTTCTGAATATCTTCAACGCTCACGCCAGGTGCACGTTCTAATAATTGAAATCCTTCAGGTGTAACTGCTATAACTGCTAAATTCGTGACAATCTTCTTCACGCAACCTACTCCGGTTAAAGGCAGGGAACATTTTTTAAGTAATTTAGAGTCGCCAGCGCGATTGGTATGCATCATGGCGACAATAATATTTTCGGCTGATGCGACCAAGTCCATCGCACCGCCCATACCTTTGACCATTTTACCTGGAATTTTCCAGTTAGCGATGTCTCCGTTTTCTGAAACTTCCATAGCTCCTAAGATGGTCAAGTCAACGTGCTGACCTCGAATCATTGCAAAACTTGTAACTGAATCGAAAAAAGAAGCCCCAGGAAGCGCTGTAATCGTCTGTTTACCTGCATTAATAATATCGGCGTCTTCCTCACCTTCAAAAGGGAAAGGCCCCATTCCTAAGACCCCATTTTCACTTTGAAACTCCACTTCTATATCTTCACGCACATAATTGGCAACTAAAGTGGGTATACCAATACCAAGGTTGACAAAGTAGCCGTCATTCACTTCTTGGGCGATTCGTTTTGCTATTCCGTTTTTATCTAGCATCACTGAGATTTTTTAATTGCATAAGCGTTAAATTTTCTGGGCTTTATCAAATTCAGGTCTCCAAAACATAATTTCAAGTGTACCTATGACTGCTTCAATTGCACCAAGGTAATTCCATAACATCAAAGTATTTAGAATTTCTAAAACTTCTCCGGCAAGAACAATCCTATTAGCTGTTACAGCTGTAATTCGATTTAAATGTTTCTTTTCTGGTTTGCCACAATGTTTACAATTCTACCTTGCATCGTCACCCCTTCTCCTTTGCACATATTCCCTAGTTGACATCACAAGAGAACTATAGTAGCGTTTCTTACCATACTTATACTGTAATCAATTCATTAAGCGCGTTGTCTTACCGTTCGCTGTTCAATTCGCTTCTCATAGTTTTTTCCTTGAAAAATACGCTTTACAAATATTCCTGGCACATGAATTTCATTTGGATCTAATTCACCTACTGGCACTAATTCCTCTACCTCAGCAACTGTAATTTTTGCTGCACCACACATACAGGGGTTGAAGTTGCGCGCCGTTCCTTTAAAGACAAGATTACCTGCCTCGTCGCCTTTCCAAGCTTTCACAAAAGCGAAATCAGCTTTATATGCCGTTTCTAATACATACATTTTACCGTTGAACTCTCTGGTTTCTTTTCCTTCAGCTACCTCTGTGCCATAACCTGCTGGCGTATAAAAAGCTGGAAAACCTGCTTGAGCAGCTCGACATTTTTCAGCAAGGGTACCTTGTGGCGTGAGTTCAACTTCTAATTCACCACTGAGCATTTGGCGTTCAAATTCATCGTTCTCACCAACATAAGATGAGATCATTTTTTTGACTTGCTTTTTCTGAAGTAATAAACCGAGTCCGAAATCGTCAACGCCTGCATTATTTGAAATACAGGTAATCTCTTTTATTCCTATTGCAACCAATTCACTAATTGCATTTTCAGGAATTCCGCAAAGGCCAAAACCTCCTAACATGAAAGTCATTCCGTCTTGAACTCCTTGTAAAGCCTCTTTTACGTCAGCTACTTTCTTTCGAATCATTGCTTGCTATATTAAATCAAAATTCTATACTGTTCACCACACTAATTTACGCTTTTTAATCTGATAGTACTGAACAAAAAACACCCTGAGCTTTAGATTGCTTTGGGTGTTTTTGATTAGAGTATCTAAGAGCACGAAACTCCTGATTAAAAACTTATATCATCTAAATCACCTTCGGTGTCTGCATTCTTTTTGGCGTCTTCACGAATCTTATCGCAATCTAGATTAATAGACATTCCTCTAGGTTTAACAAAAGCCCCTTCTGAGATACCTAAATCTTTATTTTCGTAATTCTTTTTCATATAGATGCCCCATATGGGTAAGGCCATTGAAGCTCCCTGACCATAAGCAATATTTCCAAAATGTATAGATCTGTTGTCTCCGCCGACCCAAACACCAGTTACCAAATTCGGTACCATTCCCATAAACCAACCATCACTATTATTCTGAGTCGTACCCGTTTTACCTGCAATAGGGTTGGTAAAGCCATAAGGGTAACCTGTGACAACCTTTTTGTAAACTGTTGCGTTTTTTTGAAAACTATGTCTTAACCTTTGCCCTGAACCACTTTGGGTAACACCTTGCATCAAATCTACCATGGCATAAGAAACTTCTTTACTTAAAACATCTTTAGTTACAGGTACATATTCATATAAAACCGTTCCGTTTTTATCTTCTATTCGTGTCACCATTACTGGCTTCACATAAACACCTTGATTAGCAAACATACCATAGGCACCCACCATCTCATAAACGTTCACGTCGGGAGTTCCTAAAGCTATCGCGGGTACTGCGAGTATATCACGAGATATTCCTGCGTTATTCGCAATAGAAACTACTGATTTGGGACCTACCATATCCATTAACTGCGCGGTAATTGTGTTTTTAGAATTTGCTAATCCCTCTTTCAAAGTATAGCTCTTTCCTGAATATTTACCATCTGCATTTTTTGGACACCATGACTCTGTGTTTCCGTGCTTTGCAGCTTCTATACAATATTGCGTATCAGGTAACTCATCACAGGGTGATAAACGCAGTTGATCAATAGCGGCTGCATAAACAAAAGGTTTGAATGTAGAGCCCGCTTGTCGAGTGCCTTGAATTACATTATCATATTGAAAATGTTTATAATCTACCCCACCAACCCATGCTTTTACATGACCCGTTTGCGGCTCCATAGACATCATTGCAGTTCGTAAGAAAGTTTTATAGTAACGAATAGAGTCCATTGGAGTTAGTATGGTATCCTTTTCACGAGTTTCACTTGTCCAGTCAAAAACAGCCATCTCCCTCTTAATATTGAAAGATTCGCGAATTACTTTTTCTGATTTACCTTCCTTTTTCATTCGGCGCCAGCGTTCTGATGTTTTGACGGCACTCTCCAATATGGCATCAATCTCACTCTTATCTACATCTAAAAAGGGTGCTGTCCTATTTCGATCGGGAGTATTTTGATTAAAGAATTCGGATTGCAATTTACTCATATGCATATCCACAGCTTCTTCAGCATTAGCTTGCATTCTTGAATCAATGGTCGTGTAAATTCTTAGTCCATCTAAGTACAAGTTCCATTTATCACGTTCTCCTTCAAGCGCAGGTTTAGGATTTTTGGCAATCCAACCATTCATGAACTTTTGCAAGTTCATTCTAAAATAAGTCGCAATACCATCGCTATGTGATTCAGGGTTGAAGTTTAGGTCAATCTCCATTGCCTGCAAGGAATCCTTCTCTGTTTCTGAGATATATTCATATCGAGCCAACTGTCGTAAAACAAGATTTCTTTTGTTTTGTGTTCTTTCTAAGCGTCGTAACGGATTGTATAAGGAAGAATTTTGTAACATGCCTACGAGCATAGCCGATTCTTCAATTTTTAATTGTTTAGGGTCTTTGCCAAAGTATATTTTCGATGCAGATCGTATTCCATCGGCGTTATTACCAAAATCATAGATGTTCAGATACATTTTGATTATTTCTTCTTTGGTGTACCTGCGCTCTAATTGTGTAGATATTACGTATTCTTTTGCTTTTTGTTTTATTCTAGCAATGGGGTTTCTTGATTTAGTTCCCACATAAATTTGCCCTGCTAATTGCTGTGTGATCGTACTTCCGCCACCCCGGCTTCCTAAAAAAACAAGTGCTCGTAAAGTTCCAAACCAATCAATACCTGAATGATCGTAAAAACGCACATCTTCACTAGCAATTAAGGCATCTACTAGATTCTGAGGAAGGGCGTCAAATGGGACATCAGTACGATTATCATCGAGGTAAAACTTACCCAATAACTCATCATCTGAAGAGATGATTTGTGAAGCCAAATTAGTCTGAGGATTTTCAAGGGCTTCATAACTAGGAAGCGGTCCTAACCAACCCCATGAGGCTGATAAAAAAAGAAGTGCCACTGAGAGTACTCCTACAGCGAATAAAATCCAGAACCATTTAATGAAATTAAAATAGGACGGCTTTACTTTCTTACCTGCCGAAGAGGCAGATTTTTTTACGGCTTTTGCCATATGCTTACTTTTTGCTTTTTACAATTTCAAAACCGATATCGGTAATTCCTTCCAAATTTATCACTCCGTTTACCTCACCATTCTTTCGCATCGCATGAGAAATACGCAAGGTATATACGCCTGAAGAAGCAAAAACGATCTTTTCTTTAAACCATAATTTGTTTTCCTTAATACTACCATAGCCCTTGCCAAGCCATGTTCCATTAGGTAGCGCCATTTCATATTCCAAAGTATCGGTAACACTTTCCCCATCAGGAGACTTAAGATTTGAAATTAAGAAGAGGTTATTGTACGGAAATGAGTTGTCATTTCTAACATTGATGAACATATCGTAGTCTTGAATCGTATCCATTTCTGAAAAGCTAAATTCAAGCACGTCATCTTTTGACCACATGGCACTATCGATGGACTGAAATTCTGATTTCACAAGACCTTCGCCGCAGGAGACCATTAAAATAAAAAGCAAGAAACCAACTAAAATCTTAGGCATCTTTAGGACGTCTTTTTGAACGGTTCGCGTTCTTATTAGTATTGCTTTGACTCGTTTTATTGTTGTTATTCGAATTTTTATTGCCTTGATTACGATTCTGATTTTGCCCTTGCTTTTGGGTATTTCCACCAGCTCCGGTTGTTCGTTTTTTATTTCTATTCCGGTTGCGACTATTCTTACTCTGCTTCGGCTTATCGAAACGCGTTAAGCTATCTTGACCCACAACATTTTCAAAAACTACCCGCTCCTCTATTTCAACGATATTTTCAATAGCATATTCTTCAAGACTTGCCACCTTCTCTTTTTTCTTATTCTTTTCAAGAATTTCTTTTACCTGTGCAGGAGAGAGCTCATGCCAGTTCGCAGGATCATCTTTATAAGAGAACCATAGTTTCTCTTTGAAAATATCTGTTTTTTGGCAAAAAGCCAATCCCTTTTCAGTAAAAAGCTTCGTGTCTTGAGGCGGAAAATCTTTCAATGCGTCAACATACACATCCAACTCATAATTCAAACAACATTTTAGCTTACCACATTGGCCTGCTAATTTTTGCGGATTCAGAGAAAGCTGCTGATAACGCGCAGCAGAAGTACTTACTGATCTAAAATCAGTTAGCCATGTTGAGCAGCATAGTTCTCTTCCACATGAACCTATTCCTCCTAAGCGCTGCGCTTCTTGGCGGTAGCCGATTTGACGCATTTCAATACGTATGCCGAAGGCTTTCGCCATATCTTTTATCAACTGACGAAAATCTACACGATCTTCTGCGGTATAGTAAAAGGTTGCTTTTGAAGAATCTCCTTGAAATTCTACATCAGAGATCTTCATTTGTAGCTTCAAAATAATAGCAATTTCTCGTGCTCGCTTTTTAATCTCCTCTTCACGATCACGACATTTCTGCCAGATATCAATATCTTTCTGAGAAGCTTTTCTATATAATTTAGGAAGGGCTGAATCTTTAAAATCAACCTTCTTACGTTTCATTTGAACTTTTACCAGTTCTCCTGTAAGGGTAACCATTCCGATATCGTGACCTGATGTTGCTTGAGTAGCAACCACATCACCTATAGCCAAAGAAAGATTTTCGCTATTTCTAAAGAATTCTTTTCTACTATTTTTAAAACGCACCTCAACGCAATCAAAGGGTTTCTCACCATTCGGAAGCGACATATTAGAAAGCCAATCAAAAACTGTTAATTTATTACAACCATCTGTACCACAAGTGCCATTATTCTTGCATCCACGTGGTTGCCCGTCCTTACCGGTCGAACAACTGCTACAACTCATATTTTATATGTTGGTTTGGTGAAATATATCTTTTTAGAAAAGAAATTCTACCAAAAAAGGTTCATACTAATCTTAAAAGTAAAGATAGTATAATTTGTGATGGGAAGAAAGCATTCCGTAATCAGTAGCGGATTTCAGTAGGCAAATAAAATTCTAGACCACTAATTTTTATGTTTTTTTCCTTGGAGCTTTAGGTTTCGGTCAACTGACAACGAAGATTGGCTACTTTTTAAACTTTAAGACCGCTGACCTGCCTTTTTTAAAAATCTTGTTACTCACCTCTTTGCCTCTTCTTAAGTTTTTTTGCTCTTCATAAGGAAGGTTGTAAACTTCTTGACACTCGGTAGAGCAACAGTTATCCATGTTTTTTAAGCACTCTTCACATTGTATGAATAACAAATGGCATGCTTCATTAGCACAATTTTCATGTGTATCCCACGGCTTTCCACATTGGTGACATTGCGCTATCACATCATCAGAAATACGTTCGCCTCTTCTATGGTCAAAAACAAAATTCTTTCCTTTGAATTTGTTTTCCAAATTCTTTTTTTCAACTTGTCGAGCGTACTCGATAATACCACCTTCTAATTGATATACCTGTTTGAAGCCTTTGTGTTTATAGTAGGCACTCGCTTTTTCACATCGAATTCCACCCGTGCAATACATGACCAGCTTTTTGTCTTCTTTATGATCCGCCAAGTCTTTTTCTATAACATCTAGAGAATCACGAAAAGTATCCACGTCAGGTGTAATCGCATTCTTGAAATGACCAATTTCACTTTCGTAGTGATTTCTCATATCTACCAAGACGGTATCGGGGTCTTCTATTAAACTATTGAACTCCTCCGCTCCAACATGAATTCCTTTATTGGTAACATCAAAGGTCATATCATTCAATCCGTCGGCGACAATCTTCTTTCTGACTTTCACCTTAAGCTTCAAAAACGATAAGTTATCTTGTTCTATAGCAATATTTAGTCGCACATTTTCTAAAAAAGAAATGCTGTCTAAATGTTTCTTAAAAGCTTCGAAGTTTTCCGCTGGAATTGACAATTGGGCATTGATACCTTCATCCGCCACATAAATTCGACCGAGCACATCGAGCTCGTTCCAATGAATAAAAAGATGGTTTCTAAAAAGCGAAGTGTTATAAATGTGCGCGTAGGTATAGAAAGAGATCGTAAGCCGTTCTTGCCCAGCCTCTTCAATAAGAGCTGCTCTTTCTTTTGCGCTTAGTGTATTGTACAGTTGCATGCTATACTAATATTTTAAGTTAAAGAATGTTTTCTCCGATGATTATCCGGATGGTAAAAATACGAATAATTGCGGAAATAAGCAGCTAATGGCGACGGGTGATCATTTATAAAAACAGAATTGATGTTGCTTGCACTGAGTCTAAATCGGAGATCATATCAACTCGAATTTAAATTTAAGGCGTTCTCTTTAGAGCTTGAGAGCAAAGCAAAAAAAAGAGTCCCGACAAATCGAGACTCTTTTACGGCCATTTCATTTTTTTCTTCTTCATAACAGTTTCAAAGTGCTTAAAAGGAAAAGGCCACCATTGCCTGTCGCCGTTCAAAACAACAGAAATTCTTTGAGTTAGTTTGTCTTATTTTTAAACAAGATGCCGCTTTTCTAAAAAGGTTGCGTTGCTCATTGTTATATGCAAAAAGAAATGGTAATTTAGCCCTCCTTATTAAACGAAATAACTATGAGTTCTGAGAAAGATGCAAAGCTAAAAGCCTTAAAATTAACCCTTGACAAACTTGATAAAACCTACGGGAAAGGTGCTGTTATGAAGATGGGTGATAGTGTGATTGAAGATGTTGAAGTCATTCCGTCAGGTTCACTTGGTTTAGATATTGCATTAGGCGTTGGAGGTTATCCACGTGGAAGAGTCGTTGAAATTTACGGCCCTGAATCTTCAGGTAAGACTACCTTAACGCTACACGCAATTGCTGAAGCTCAGAAACAAGGTGGTATTGCTGCTTTTATTGATGCAGAACATGCCTTTGATCGTTTTTATGCAGAAAAATTAGGGGTTGACATAGACAATCTTATCATTTCTCAACCGGATAACGGAGAACAAGGATTAGAGATTGCTGATAATTTGATTCGCTCAGGAGCTATTGACATTGTGGTTATTGATTCTGTTGCAGCCTTAACTCCTAAGAGTGAGATTGAAGGTGAAATGGGAGACTCAAAAATGGGCCTCCATGCAAGATTAATGTCACAAGCTTTAAGAAAATTAACGGGCTCAATTAGCAAAACAAAGTGTACCGTAATCTTCATTAATCAATTGCGTGAAAAGATTGGAGTTATGTTCGGTAACCCAGAAACTACTACCGGAGGTAATGCCCTTAAATTTTACGCATCTGTACGAATAGATATCAGAAGATCTACACAAATAAAAGATTCTGACGGTGCTGTTCAAGGAAACAAAACTCGTGTAAAAGTAGTTAAGAATAAAGTTGCTCCACCTTTTAGAACTACGGAGTTCGATATCATGTATGGGGTTGGAATTTCCAAAGTAGGCGAAATTGTTGACCTAGGCGTAGAATATGAAATCGTCAAGAAAAGTGGCTCTTGGTTTAGTTATGGTGACACAAAATTAGGACAAGGCCGTGATGCAGTTAAATCACTATTGCTTGACAATCCTGAATTGTTCGAAGAACTTGACCTTAAAATCCGAGAGGCCATAAATGCCTTAAAGTAGGCTAGTTTCTTCATCCGCAATTATCTTTCTTTACTGGTACGCAACCTTTTCGTGTTCGTCACATCTTGAAAGAAAGATAATTGCGGATGACGAAACCTTTTTTTACCTTCTTATTTGTAGCTGTTTCTTTTATGTTCAGCGCATGCAGTACCGATGATGGCCCTAATTTTAATTTTTTGCCATTACAGATTTTGAGCGCCGAATTACCAGATTCTTTTGAATTAAACGGGACTTATGAAATTAGGATGACCTATCTACGGCCCGATTCATGTACAAGTTTTGCTAACTTCGATGTATCTGACAAAGACACCACCGTAAGAAACGTAGTGATTTTTGGCGCCAAAAGAACGGATGAAGAAAATTGTGTCGCGGTTGCAGAAGAGCGGATGGCTTTCTTTAATTTCATTGTAAAATACTCGGAGTCATACACCTTTCGCTTCTGGCAGGGCGAAAACGAAAATGGCGAACAAGAATATTTAGAGGTTGAAGTTCCAGTAAACTAAAATTACGAATGCGTATATAATCTAACCAATATTTTGAGTCTGGATAAACTCATTGAACATTGCAAAGAAGGAGACCGAAAGGCACAAGCTCAACTCTATAGGAAGTATGCACCTATATTGTTTGGTATCAGCCTCAAGTACTCGCGCAACAAAACCGAGGCAGAAGATAATTTACATGATAGTTTTATGACCATTTTTGATAAAATTGATCAATACAGTGGCAAAGGTTCTTTTGAAGGTTGGATGAAGCGTATTACGGTAAATACCGTTCTACAGAAATATAGGAAAGAAGAACCTTTAAACCTGGTATCTGAAAATACAGAAGAGGAAGTAGCTGTAGATTCAGGATACGAAGACATTAACCTTCAAACGCTATTGCAATACATTCAAGAACTACCTAATAAATATCGATTAACCTTTAACATGTATGTTCTAGATGGCTATTCTCATAAACAAATTAGCGAAAAGCTAGGAACATCAGCGGGCACATCAAAATCAAACCTTGCTCGAGCACGAATGATTTTAAGGGAAAAAGTCGAAAATGAACGAACAAAAGCCATCATTGGTTTAATCATATTTTCAACCAAAGGTTGGATTTGATCAATGAAAAGATAAAACATCAAAATAAAGACCTAATAAAATGGGTAAAAAAAATTTAGACAAACTGTTTCATGAGAAACTAAAAGACTTCTCGGAAATACCCGATGACAAGGTCTGGCAGTCGATTGAAGCGTCGTTAGACAAAAAGAAGCAGTCTCGCAAGGTGATTCCTATTTGGTGGAAACTAGGTGGTGTAGCCGCGGTATTGCTTATCGCGCTTATACTCACTAATCCGTTTAAAGAAAAGACGCAGAATGCACCCGTAGTGACCGATGTAAATATTGATGCTAAAAACACATCCGAAGAGACCAAAAAAAATCAAATCTTTGAAAAGAAAAACGTAAAAGAAGATGAAATTGTGGATGGCCAGCAAGAAAACACCCCGAATAAAATTGAAGAAAAAATTGTTGACACACAGAAAGAAGTTAACTCTATTCGCTCAGAAGATGCTACCATTAATCAGATCACAAATACAAACACTAGTTCTCACAAAGGCTTAACGCAGCATGCTGTTCAAATAGCATCTGAGAAAGAAAAAAATAAGAATCAAAACGTTTCGAGAATTCAAGTTGCCAATTCCAATAACGGAAAAGCACAAAAACGACTCGAACAAATTACGTTTAAAGCTGTAAATGGGGAGTTTGATGAAATTAGTAAAGAAACCGAGATAGCTGAATCAGGTGTTTCTAAAACCCCAGTAGCCCAAAATCTATCTTTGGAGAATTATGCCCCAGAAAATAACTCCTTATCTAGCGAAATACCTAATTCTTTAGAAGAAGGCCGTACTCAAATTACTAAAGAAAATACTACTGAGGAAATTAAGAAAAAATCAAAAAATAAATCCCTTTTCGATGTAATTGCAGCGCAAGAAGAGGAAACCCTTTTGGTAGAAAATTCTGAAGGAAAATGGTCGGTCGGGCCCAGTATAGCACCCGTATATTATGACGCTTTAGGCGAAGGCTCTCCTGTGCATTCTATTTTTGTTCCAAATAGCAAATCAGGGGATGTAAACCTTAGCTATGGCCTTTCTATCGCCTATGAAGTCAGTAAAAAGCTAAGCATTAGATCAGGTATTCATAAAGTCGATTACGGGTATCGCACGAATGACATCGCCTTTTCTTCTTCTTTAGACAATGCCACAAGTGATCAAATCGACAATATTGACTACACCATGAGCTCTAGAAGCTTGGTGGTAAGCAGTAAGGTAAACACGAGGGTAGAAGAAGCAGTAACTCAAAATTCATTTGCCGACACTAGCTCTCAAGACGTTTCTGCGGTAAATACTTCTCGTGATGGTGTTTTAGAACAACAATTCGGCTATTTAGAAGTGCCTGTAGAATTGAATTATGCGATAGTAAACAATAGATTTGGAATCAACTTGATAGGTGGTGTAAGCTCATTATTCTTGGTTGATAATTCCATCTCCCTTAGCTCAGGTGAATTAACCACCGAGGTGGGAGAAGCTAACAATGTAAATTCAATCAATTTCAGTACCAATGTTGGCTTTGGCTTAAACTACAAAATCACTTCCAAGGTACAGTTAAATCTAGAGCCCGTTTTCAAATATCAACTCCATACTTTTTCAGAAACAGATGGAACCTTTAATCCTTTTTCAATTGGTGTATACAGTGGTTTAAGCTTTAAATTCTAAATACATTAGATGGGTGTCAATTGGAAATAAAACCTACAGCTGCTTTCATTTTTTGCTGGAGGTCTATTTTTTAATTATTTTAAAAATATCTATATTAGTTTTCATTTCTATTTAACCATATGAAAATTAAAAAAGCGCTTTTTCCCAACTTTCTTGTCAATGGAATCAGAACGCTCCTCAAATTTGGAAAATTAAAACCTGTAAATAAATTTCGCCTAGGGCACTTTTACTCCCCTATTGTTTCTAAGGTGGACTTAGACTCTTATGAAACTGACCTTTGGCCAAATCATCTTCCAGAAACTCTAGCCGGTATTGACCTGCAACCAGAGCAGCAAAAGAAGCTTTTGGCAAAATTTTCGAAATATTACCAAGATTTACCATTTACAGAAGAGCCATCAGAAAATAACAGATACTGCTATAACAATGGCACCTATTCCTATACCGATGCTATCATTTTGTATTCCGTTATTCGATGTTTTAGCCCAAAAAGGATTATCGAAATAGGCTCTGGCTACTCCTCTGCAGTCATGCTCGATACCCGAGAAAAATTCGCTCCAGAAATTAATCTAACGTTTATCGAACCCTATCCAAACTTATTATACAGTCTTTTAAAAGAAGAAGACAAAAAAAATTGTACCGTATTTCACGCCAAGGTGCAATCTGTAGGTTTAAAAGAATTTCAGAAGTTACAGGCAAACGACATCCTATTTATTGATAGTAGCCATGTGTCAAAAACAGGAAGCGATGTCAATTATGAACTATTCGAAATATTACCTAGCCTTGCTTCAGGTGTTATCATTCACATTCACGATATCTTCTTCCCCTTTGAATATCCAAAAGAATGGGTTTATGAAGGTAGAAACTGGAATGAAATCTATTTACTCCGCGCTTTTTTAAGCTATAATAAAGCGTATGAGATTTTGTTATTTTCGCATTATATGCATACTATGCATACATCGGCATTTGAAAACATGCCCTTGTCTTATAAGAATTTCGGAGGAAATCTTTGGCTTAGAAAAAAATAAGCTTCAACCTGATATGGTCTGCGATGCGTTTTTAAGTTCCGATAAAATAACATCGCGAACCTCCTCTCGAAGCGTCACTTTATCACTTTCAGCTAAAAGTCCGGTTTCAAAAAATGAATGGACTTTTGCTCTTAATTTGCCCGGACTACCGCTTAGAAAAGTAAACGAAAAACGCTTCTTACTATCGTAGAAGGTCATCGGAACTACTGGAATATCATGAGCAATAGCCATTTTAAAAGCGCCATCTTTAAACGAATCAAGTAAAACATCTTCTTTAGGCACCCCTCCTTCAGGAAAAATGCAGATACTCAAGCCTTGGTTTAATCTTCGCTGTGCTCTTCTATATACCCCCACGCGGCTCCTTGTATTTTCTCGATCAACCATAATACAAACCCTCTTAAAGAAAAATCCAAAAAGTGGAATTTTTGATAATTCTTTCTTTCCAACAAATACGAAGGGGTTTCTACTGACTTTTAGCATCAACATAATATCTAACATACTCGTATGGTTAGCCACAAGCATATAACTTTTTCCTCGTTCTAATTTTTGTTCCCGAATTATTTTTGGAATACAACCCATACCATATAAAATAGGGCTCGCCCATAGGTTTCTCATTAGCCAAAAAAACTGAGGGTACCATTTCTCAGAAAGTGCGGCAATAAAAAAGAAGGGGAAAAACAAAATGATGAGTACTGTAACTAAAACGTAGAACCAAATACGGTATACAACGTAGCCAATATTTTTCAAGAAAGTAATCATGATCTCAAAAGTAACGCCATTTTTTGGTATTTGTTTTACCTTTGTCTTCTTTGATAACAAAACTAATGGCAAGAATCTTAACTGGCATACAAAGCACGGGTGTACCACACTTGGGTAATATTTTAGGGGCAATCGTGCCCGCTATTCAAATGGCTCAAGACCCGAATAATGAATCTTTTCTATTTATTGCAGATATGCATTCACTTACGCAAATCAAAAATGGAGAAGAACTACGAAACAATACCTATGCCACCGCCGCTACTTGGCTGGCTTTTGGTCTCGATATCAATAAAACGGTTTTCTACAGGCAAAGTGATGTGCCACAGGTAACTGAACTTTCATGGTATTTAAGCTGTTTTTTTCCATATCAACGCTTAACACTTGCTCATTCTTTTAAAGACAAGGCAGATCGATTAGAAGACGTAAATGCTGGACTTTTCTCGTACCCCATGCTAATGGCTGCTGATATTCTTTTGTATGATGCCAATATTGTTCCTGTTGGGAAAGACCAGTTACAGCATCTAGAAATGACTAGAGATGTGGCCTCACGTTTTCATGCACAATTAGGAGAAACCTTTGTGCTGCCAGAAGCCAAAGTGCAAGAAGAAACCATGTATATTCCTGGAACCGACGGCGCAAAAATGAGTAAGAGTAAAGGAAACTTAATCAATCTTTTTCAACCAGATAAGAAACTTAGAAAGCAAATTATGGGTATTCTTTCGGATAGCACTCCCATGGAAGACCCCAAAGATCCTGAAACAGATAGCACTTTCGCATTATACAAAATATTGGCGTCAGAGGACCAAATTACTGAAATGCGCGCCAATTACAAAGGCGGAAATTATGGTTATGGCCATGCCAAGCAAGCCCTTTACGAGGTCATTTTGGAGCGCTTTGGCGAAGCCCGTGAAAAATTCGATTACTACATGAATAATCTCAACGAGATTGACGAAGCATTAGCATTGGGTGCTGAAAAAGCGAAGACAACTGCTGATCAGGTACTTGAAAGAGTGCGAACCAAATTGGGTTACTAATTTTTTGTGCTGCTCGCTACTCAATAGCCAACAACTCCATTTCAAAAATCAAGGTTGCGTATGGAGGAATCGCTCCGCCGCCAGCCCCTCTTTGTGCGTAGGCGAGGTCTTGAGGAATGAATACTTTCCATTTTGAGCCGACTGGCATCAATTGTAAGGCTTCTGTCCAGCCTTTTATAACACCCGTTACCGCGAAGGTTATAGGCTCGCCTCGTTCTATCGAACTATCGAATACCGTACCATCTATTAACATTCCTGAATAATGAACTTTAACTTTATCTGCTGTAGTTGGTAGTGCTCCTTCCCCCTTTTTTAAAACTTCATATTGCAACCCACTATCAGTACTCGTAATTTCTGGCCTTTTTCTGTTTTCGGCCAAAAATTGTTCTCCCTCGGCGCTTTGTTCTTGTGCTATTTTATCTTGCTTTACTTGAATTGTATTCTGAATCTGTTTTTGCGCAGCTTGCAGTGTTATTTTTTCGTCACTTTTCATGACATCTTCTAAAGCAGTCGCAAAAGCTTGATATGATAATGCATCAAAACCTATTGTTTTTAAGTTACTCCCTACACTAACACCGAAGGCGTAACTAAAACTTTGCAAGCTATCATTCAAATTTAATTCTTTAGCTTTCTGTATTTGACTCAACTGAGCTTTCATTTCGGTTGTTTTTGCTTTCAGTTGGGCTAACTCTTTTATCAAGTCTTTCTTTTTCTGACCGAAACTTGCAAAACCAATTAAGAATGACGCTATAACTACAATAAATTTCTTCATTTGAATATTTTTAATTCCTGCGAAAGTAACCAAAATCTAAAAATTACTGGTGTGAAGCGAACATTTTGCCAGAAAATAAGAAAAAGACCAGCTAGTCTGCTGTGCTTCTATTAAAACCCTTAGTAATTCATTAAATCATGTTTATGAGTTGCAATTGATCGATGAACTACCGTACATATGGCATCAGATTAAGTTTTTCTCTCTTGACAAACCAGCTGGTCTTTAAGTCAACATGATTTTAATATATACATGCGGTCTCGTCGCCCACATTAGACCGTTATTGCATTAAAATTCTCTCCCTTATTCTTTTTTTTTCCAGAATGAGGAGCGTGAGTTTGGCCGTTTGTAGAAGTATGGATGTTATAAAATGCGCTTCGCAACTAGGTAATCTTGAGGTTTCAAGTCAAAAATAAAGGGTTAGGCTAAACCTTTATGTCATGCAGGTCAAGGTCTTCCCTTGGCAAGATAACGGCAGCTTACACGTATTAAATTGCCTCAAACAACTTGCCTGGAAGTGGTCTAATAACTCCTTTCATTTCCAT
The DNA here is from genome assembly GCA_938029725.1 of uncultured Flavobacteriaceae bacterium. Lineage (GTDB taxonomy): Bacteria > Bacteroidota > Bacteroidia > Flavobacteriales > Flavobacteriaceae > Maribacter_C. Next base: position 7,467 of record CALHGE010000077.1, on the reverse strand, counting down.
ATTTAATAAGGTAGATGAAGTTCTAAAAATAGGAAGTTGACATTCGAGTGCAATACTATCTAACATTTGTTTTCCATCTTTTTGCAAGTAGGTGTAAATAGACTTCTCAATAGCATCCAACTCAACGAAAAGTTGTTTTTGAATCGCTTTAGTTTCTTTTTCAGGAACATCCCATCCTAAGAGATATACCAGATCAGCTGCTGAAGTCATCATATGTGCTTTTTGCTGTTTGATAAGATTGTTGCAGCCTAGGCTATACTTGTCGCCCGCCCTTCCTGGAACGGCAAAAACATCTCGGTTATAGCTGTTTGCGATATCCGCAGTCACTAAACTGCCTCCTTTTTCCGCAGACTCCACTACTATTGTGGCTTCTGAAATTCCTGCTACAATTCGGTTTCGTTTTAAGAAATTCTCTCTTTCAGGGCTACTATTACTCCAGAAATCGGTTAAGAACCCTCCATTTTTTTCAATATCAGGCATATACTTTGCGTGAATCTTAGGGTAGATCTGATTCAAGCCATGCGCAAGACATCCTATCGTTTGAAGGCCATGTTTTAGCGCTGCCCTCTGAATACAGATATCCACTCCGTAAGCAAAACCACTAACGATTATAGGGTTTAGCGCTGCAATATCTTCAATGAACTTTTCACAAAATGCGGCGCCATAACTTGTGATTTTCCGTGTTCCAACGATACTTATTATTTTTCTTCCTTCTAAATTGATGTTCCCTTTTTTAAATAAAAGAATCGGGCCATCAACACAATGCTTTAAATAGGAAGGGTAGTCGGCATTCATAAAATATGAATACCCAATATTCTTCGTTTGTATGTAATTGTATTCAGATTCTGCCGCTTCTAAGTGCTCAGCGTCATGAAGGCCTTGCAACGTATACCTGCCGATACCATCAATTTTAAGCAAGCTTTGCTGTTTATCGTCAAAAACTGCAGCTGGGCTTCCGCAGCGGCCGATTAATTTTTTAGCCGTTACATCTCCAATATTCTTAACATTTTGAAGCCGAAGAATTGCAATCAATTCATCTTTAGCTAATTGTAAATCACCCATAGTTATTCACAAAATACGAAAATTATAATGTTAATAAAAAGTTAGGAAAGAGGTTTTGAAGCTCTATAATTTTTACAATATTTGTGGCAGATGGTTTTAGAACACTATATCTCCGAATTACTTTATCGATACAATTGTGTCATGGTGCCTGGCTTGGGTGCTTTTTTGACTCAGATGAAGTCAGCGGTAATACATAAAACCACCAATGCTTTTTACCCTCCATCAAAAATCGTTTCTTTCAACGAGCAAGTAGTAACCAATGACGGCTTACTCGTTTCATATATGGCTGATGTCGAAAAGATCAGCTATGAAGAAATGTTGAAAAAGGTAACGGAGGTAACCACTGAATGGAAATCACGCTTAGGAAAAGGAGAAAAACTGCTTTTAGAAAACATTGGCGAATTAAAATTGAATGCTGCAGGAAAGATTCAATTTCAGCCCCATTACAATATTAATTACCTAAGTTCTTCCTTCGGATTATCTTCTTTTGTTTCGGCACCAGTTACTCGGGAAGTATTGAAAGTAGCAGTGGAAACACTAGAAGAAAAGATTCCCTTTATTTTTACTCCAGAGCAAAAAAAATCTAGATCTCTACGGCCATACTTGAAATATGCTTCCGTTGTTTTATTAGCTATTTCTTTGGGATTGACAGGATATCAATTTATAAATGACACCCTCGAAAATCAACAATTTGCTGTCGAAGAAGCGCAAGAACAAGTTGCCAAACGCATTCAGGAAGCTACCTTTTTTGATGTTGAGCCTTTAGAATTACCTTCAATTTCTTTAGCTGTTTTCACGTCAAACGCTGCAATTACAAAAAAGAAAAGCGTTCGAACTCACCACATCGTTGCAGGAGCTTTTCGTTTTCGCACAAACGCGGATAAAAAGATTCGTCAGCTGAAGCGACTTGGCTACAATGCGAGCTACATCGGCACAAACACACACGGGCTGCACATGGTAGACTATGACAGCTATACTGATGTAGATGAGGCTCTAAATGCTTTAAAAGCCGTGAAACGGACTCAAAGTAAAGATGCTTGGTTATTGTCTGTTAAATAATTGCCATCCCTTTTTTCACCCTTGTATTCCACCGTATCTTTGCCAAAAATTTTAGGTATGGAAGCTAAAACTCCAAAAGACTCATTTACAGTGTTGACCGATATCGTCCTTCCGGGAGAGACTAATATATTAAAAAACCTTTTTGGTGGTGAGTTACTCGCTCGAATGGATCGGGCCGCCAGTATAGCCGCTGGAAGACATAGCAACAGATTAACAGTAACTGCTTCTGTGAATCATGTCGCCTTTACACAAGCAGTTCCTCTTGGAAGTGTAGTAACCGTGGAAGCTTCAGTTTCAAGAGCATTTTCAACCTCTATGGAAGTTTTTATAGACGTTTGGATAGAAGACCGTTTTAGTGGAAAACGCTCAAAAGCGAATGAAGGTATTTATACGTTCGTAGCATTAGACGAAACAGGAAGACCGACTCAAGTACCAAAGTTAGAACCAAAGACTGCATTAGAAAAAGAACGTTATAATGCTGCGCTTCGCAGAAAGCAGTTGAGTTTAGTTTTAGCTGGAAAAATGAAACCTACAGCTGCCACAGAACTTCGCGCTCTGTTTATGGGAGAATAAGCTTAGCAGCAAACCTGTTCTTTATAATCGGAATACCCATTCCTCTGGATTTAGTTTTGAAGTATCTTCGTAAAGGTAGAATTTCAAGCGCGTCTGGCCATTAGACTGATTGGTATATATTTTCCCTAACTCTGTTTTCAGAGCAACCATATCCCCTTTTCTTACGTAAACATCCGAGAGGTTATAGTAAGTGCTTATAAAATTTCCATGCTTAATAGTGACCCCTTTTTTTCCACCCGGTACGGCAAGAATGGCAATTACTTCTCCCTCAAAGATAGCTCTAGCGATCGCACCTTCATCTGTTGCAATAATGACCCCGTTGCTTACATGTTTAATGCCCGGATAAACTGGGTCACGATACTCACCAAAACCTTGACTTTTAATCCCTTTTGCAACAGGCCAAATCAATTTTCCTTTATTCGCTGTAAAATTATTAGCTACCAACTTAGCCTCAGGAGTTAAATCGAACTTGCTCGAATTTGAAACTTTACTTCCTGATTTTTTGTTTGCCGCAGCTATCGCATTTCTAATTAATTTTTCGATTTGCTTATCAATCTTTCTTGCTTCTTTCTGCTTAACGTTTATGCTTGTTGTGTACTTACTCTCATTCTGACGAATCGTAGCTAAAAGCTCTTTTTGGCTTTGTATTTCTCTAAAAAGCAGGTTTTTGGCTTTTCTATTTTGTGAAATCAACACCTCTTTTACTTTTCGCTCTTCATTCAAATCTTTATTGAGTCGTGCTAAATCATCAGTATTAGTAGCGATTGCCTCTCCTTGTTGCCGTCGATAGTCTGTGTACTGTTTCATGTACTGACTGCGCTTAAAGGCTTGAAAAAAGTTTTCTGCAGAAAGCAAAAACATCAATCGGCTTTGTTGTGATTTATTCTGATACGACTTTTGAATCATTAAACCGTAATCGTCTTTTAAGGTTTCTAAATCTTCACGTAGCTTACTGATTTTTCTGATGTTGGCACTAATCTGACGATTCAAAAGATTCGATTGCTGATTGGTAACCCGAATCAGCTGTTGTCGTACGTTGATTTTCTTGTCTAGGGCTTCCATTTGGTCTAAAATGGTGCCTCGTTCTTTCTTCTCCGCAAAAAGTAGGCGGTTAATATCTCTGATTTCTGTCTGAAGTCTTTCTCGTTTCGCTTCAAGCGCTTTCTGTTCGTTCGTTTGAGCAAAGGCGCTTAGAGGGAAAAATATTCCCAATAAAAGTAAAAATGAAAGGATGTAGTGTTTCCTAGATGTCATTTTTATTCAGAACAATTTCTTTATATCCCTTTGGAATTTTATATGGAAAATTCATCGAATTATTAAACTCAATATTTCGATATTCAATGGCAATCGTATTCTTTACATCCTTATCAATCGCTGTGATAAAAATGGAGTTTGGCAAAACATATTGACTGATCTTTTGATAGTTCTGGTAGTCGATTTCGAGCAGACGATTTTTCAGAGGCTGCGATAATTGCTGGGTTGCTATCTTGAAATTCTTGGGCTCTATTTGAAAGAGTATTTTAAATAGTTCAGCCGCTTTTCTAGGTTTTAATTGGTAGTTTTCATCAGCAAGTTCCAAGTCGTATTTATCCTGCTTCAAATCGAGTAGTGCCTGACCTAAAAGTAAATTTTGAACTTTCTGAAAATCGAGTTCTGTTCCTAGAAGATTACTGAGATACGAAAAATCTCCATCGAAATATTCATCCTGTAGCTTGTTATAAAAAGAAACTCTTTCAGGCGTTATATATGCCTTGACAACGCCAAAAGGAGCGCTTATCCAAATTGCTTTATTTCTTTCCATACGAAGACTTACCGAAACCCCTTGATTGTTATCACCATCAGAGTAATCAATTTTCATCTTCCCACTAAGGGTTTTAAAATCAATTTCGTTTTGATAGTGTGTTTTTATAATGGCCTTGGCCGAAAGGCTTTTGTCTAGCTCACCTGCTGTAAGAACTTTGTTCGATTTACAAGAAATCACAACTAGGAATAGAATTCCGATACCAAGTCGCTTTGAAAGCTGTTGAATTCGTGTTTTTTTCATTTAAAATCCTGCTTTTACCTTACGAAGATACATATTTGCCTTAACGGAATTGTTAATGCCATTATAAGCTTCTGCTAGTGCTGTATAAATTTTGTTGGCTAAAGCAATATCTCCAACCAAATAGTCAAGAGAAGCTTCCAATATGTCTATAGCTTCACGGTGCAGTCCTGTTTTATTAAAGACATATCCCTGGGCATAATAAAAGTAGGGCTGTGAAGGAAAATTTTCTAAAGCTTCTGCTGCAACCTCTTTTAGCATCGCATCTTTATTCGCTCTAATCAACCCTTCAATTCGATCTTTATATGCGTTCATTGATGCCCCTTCTGAGCTATTTTCAACTGTCGCAGAAGATGATGTTTTTCGACTTTTTTTATTTCTTCTTTCGATCGAGTCACTAATTTTTGACGTCAAATCATCTAAAAAAATACTTTTTTTAAGGTTTTTTAAAATCCCCAAAGCTTCTTGATATCGCTGTTTTTTGTAGTAAATAAGGGCTAGATTTTTTTGCAATTTTGGATTGTCAGAAAGTATCTTCATCCCTAAACTTTCTAAAGAACTTCCCTGTTTTTCGAGTATTTCAACCAATGTATTCAAGTACCATGTATTTTCTGGCTCTGAAATCAAAGCTTCTAGCCCATAATCACGTGCTAACTCGTAGTTTTTATTCGAAAAATACGCCTTGGCAAGCTCATGGTCCACTACTTTGTTCTCTGCATCTAGCCTTTTACATTCCAAAAACAAATTAATCGCTCTGTCATAATTTTCAATTCCCTTTTGTTTTAGGGCTTCGAAAAATGCTTCTTCAAAATCGTCTGAGTATTCCTCCAAGAATACTTCAGCACTTTCTTCGATGTTGATTTCTGTGGGTTTTTCTTGGGCATCAGAATAAATGGGAATTAGAATTAATCCCATAGTAACAAAAAGTAAGAAACTTATCTTTTTCAATGTATTGATTGTTCAATTAATCTTTGCAAAATCATCCTATCCTCAGTTAATTCTAGGATTTGATAATCTAACCATTTTGTTCTAAGGTATTTTTTTCCCTTTACGGCATTGAAATGTTCTAAAGTAAGAAATGCGTAATCTCCGTCTTTCTCTAAATTCCAAATTCCTTTTGCCCAGCTAGCTTTCTTCACATGACCATTGTATTTTGGTCCATTTCCACATCGCCTAGGTGACCTCTCCGATCCAGAATATTTCAAATAAAATGTATCATCGTACGATGTAAACTTCAAATTTGAACTTGGGTCGTAAACTATACCATCAAATATAAAATCATCCTCATCTACATAGACCAAAACAGCATCATACGACTCTGATTTAGAAAGAGCCCATTCATTATAGATAAAATCTAAATCAATACTTTGATTATCCTGCGCATTTGACTTTAATGAAACAAGGCTAATTACTACTAAAAGTAAAATTGACCAAGTCTTGTTTTGAAATCCCATCTTGTAAAAGTTTAGTTGATGGGAGGTCAATCACAACAACTATTCCAGAACGGAATAATCTCCAATACTTATCGCTTCGAAATTACCGTCAAATACCACATGGTTGCCAATCATGGCATTGTCTAAATTGGCATTTTTAATAGTGGTATTTGTTTGAATCAATGAATTTTTAATACTAGAATTCTCAATAACACTATGATCTCCTAATGAAACATTTGGTCCAACGGTAGTGTTAACCAGCTTCACATTTTCACCAATATAACAGGGTTCAACAATCTTAGAATTATCTAAAACTACAGAACTAGACACTAAATTTTCACCTTCTTGGTGTGTAAATTGCAATACTTTCCCATTTGTCTCAACGGTAATTTCTTTATTCCCGCAGTCCATCCATTCATTCACTTTTCCCGGCACAAATTGTGCGCCCTTTTGTTTCATATTCTCTAACACATTTGTCAATTGATATTCTCCTTTTTCTTTAATATCATTATCTAACAAATACTCTATCTCTTTTCTTACTGCTGCTCCATCTTTAAAATAATAGATCCCTATAATGGCTAAATCCGAAACAAAAGTTGTTGGCTTTTCTACAAAATCAGTAATAATTCCGTCACTTATCTTTATTACACCATAAGCATTCGGATTCTCAACTTGTTTTACCCAAATTGCTCCATCCGCTTCAGCATTTAACGTGAAGTCAGCTTTAAAAAGTGTATCGGCAAAAGCAACAACACACGGTCCATTTAACGACTCTTTTGCACAATAGATCGCATGTGCTGTACCTAAAGCGGTTTCTTGAACAGTGACAACTCCTTTAGCTCCTAAGCCCTTCGCAATATTTAGTAATTTTTCTTCGGTGTTTTTAGGGAATGTTGGACCAATCACGAACGCAATTTCTTCAACATCTTGATTTAACACTTTTACAATATCTTCTACTAAACGCTGAACAATAGGTTTTCCCGCAATTAATGTAAGTGGTTTAGGAATTGTTAAGGTGTGAGGTCTTAAGCGCGAGCCAATACCCGCCATAGGGACAATAATCTTCATTTAATTCAATTTTTTGATTTGTATAAAACCTGCTCATAAATTTGTTGATATACGTATAACAAACCTTAACATATTTTATATGCTTCTTTCTTTTTCTCTTTAAAACGCAAATATAGTTAAAATAGTGCCAGACAATAAAGCAGACCCTTTCAAAAAAGTTGTTATCATTTGCGTTGTAATAATTAGTACATTTAAACGTCAAATCACCAAAACTATTATTTATGCGTAACG
>CALHGE010000076.1 GCA_938029725.1 uncultured Flavobacteriaceae bacterium | reverse complement strand
GGCGCTTTGTTCAAGCTAATATTGAAGATAGTCACGCAAGACAAGGTGCGGGCCTTGGCCTAGCAATCGCAAAATCATACGTAGAATTACTTGGTGGTGAAATTAGCATGGAAAGCGAACTTGGTCGTGGTTCTAAATTTAGTTTCACCTTACCCTATAATCCAGAGCCATTAGAAAAACAAATAGCCTTGCCTCTTGATGAAATAACTACAAAACAGACAGATTTAAAAATACTGATCGTAGAAGATGATGAGATATCAGAAGTATTAATTTCAATCATAATTCAAGATTTTTGCAAAGCGCCCCTCATTGCTCGAACAGGTATCGAAGCGGTCCAGATAGCCCGTGACAATCCTGATATTGACCTCATTCTAATGGATATGCAATTGCCACTAATGAGTGGTAATAAAGCGACAGATGAAATTCGCCGATTCAATAAAGATGTCGTTATTATTGCGCAAACAGCGTATGGCCTTTCTGGTGACCGAGAAAAGTCGATAGCCTCAGGATGCAATGATTACATTCCAAAACCGGTAAAGAATACGGATTTGAGGCGATTAATTGAAAAGTATCTTTAATCAGCGGCTGTAGTATATGAATCACTATTACAGAAATATAGTAACTTGTTACCATTATAAAAAATGTTAGTGAACGGCTGAAAAGTAATAATGGAATTAAAAAAAGCAGCACTAACCGACCTTGTTGATTTAAAGAAAGTTTGTTGTGAAGCATATGTTTTAAATTTTCATAATCATTGGAATGAAGGCGGTTTAGAATGGTATTTACAACGGGAATTCAGTAACGAAAGATTAACTGTTGATTTAAATGATAAAAACACCGTGTATTATTTTATTAAGCACGAATTAAAATCGGTTGGGTTCCTTAAAATTAAATACGATTCAAGTTCTGATTTTCAGAATAACAACTCTGCAGAATTAGAAAAAATATATGTACTACCAAAACACAAAGGAAAAGGAATCGGTAAAACGGCATTGAAAGAAATTATAAAACGGTGCACAGCAGATGGCATAAAAAATCTCTTCTTAGCTGTAATTGACACAAATCTAGCTGCCATTGCATTTTATGAAAAACTTGGTTTTGAATATCATAGCAAAACAACTTTAGACATTCCCTATTTAAAAGAAGAATTGAAAGGAATGCATAGAATGTTTAAAAAATTGAGCTAAATAGTCTAAAGCTCCTTCCTTGCTTGTAACGTTAATACATACTGAGGTAAAGAATCAACCACAAGCCAATTGAAGAAGATTCAATCACGGAAACTGCCGATGGCAAACTTTAAATAGTTATTAGAAGCAATGAAGAAAATAATATTCCTATTTCTATTAATCGTAAATATTGGTTGTACTGAAAAAGAAAGTACATCGAAGGAGAAAATTACTGCCTATTATGAAGGATTTAAAAATTCAGATTATAGCCAAGTTAAAAAAACGCTATCTGACAGCCTTGTCATTGTTGCAGGAGATTTCACTATGCCCTTCTCACGGGAAAGCTACTACCAACAATTCAAATGGGATTCAGTCTTTAAACCCACTTACAAATTGGTCAAAATAGAAAATCAAGGGGATCAGGCCATTGCAACTATTACTTTGAGTTCTGCAAAACATGAATTTTTGATTAATAGTCAAATGACTTGCAGCAATAAATTCTATTTCAAAGCAGGAAAAATATCAAAAATTGAAGAACTAGATTGCCCTAATACTAATTGGGAATTATGGGGTAAAAGAGTGAACACCTTAACGAATTGGGTGAAGTTAAACCACCCCGATCTTGACGGGTTTATTAACGACTTAAGCATGAAAGGCGCACAAGATTATATGAAAGCAATTGAGTTATATGAACAGCGTGAAACTAAACTACTAGAATAAATACAGATTGTCGCTATCGCAAGTAAGTAACTTTAGAGAGATTAGTATAAAATTTCGCTTTTAGCTTAGCAATTCACTCTTTATTCTTCTTGTTGACTGTAAACTAACAAGAACCAAATGTTTCACCCGTGAATCGTTTCTTCTTTTCCGTAGTTCTGAATCACTTCAGCTTCAAAGGCAACCAATTCTTGCCAGCGCTTATCTACATCAATATCTTTTCCGTATTTGCGAGCAAAACCAATAAAGGTTGTATAATGCCCAGCTTCACTAACCATTAAATCGTGGTAAAATTTTGAAAGTTCAGGGTCTTTTATTTCTGCAGAAAGTAGTTTAAAACGCTCACAGCTTCTCGCCTCAATCATAGCTGAAAATAAGAGCCTATCAACCATTGATTGCAGTCTACTTCCTCCTTTATTCATAAACTTATAAAGCTCGTTTACATAGCTATCTCTGCGCTCTCTACCTAAGGTATACCCGCGCTTTTTAATAATCTCATGTACCATTTGAAAGTGCTCTAATTCTTCTTGGGCTAAAAGAAGTAAATCGGTCACTAAATCGGGGTATTCAGAATTAAGGGTAATAATAGTAATCGCATTGGTAGCTGCCTTTTGCTCACACCATGCATGGTCAGTTAATATTTCTTCGATATTTTTTTCTACAATGTTAACCCATCGAGGGTCAGTTGCTAATTTTAAATGAAGCATGTGCTTTTTCTTTCGTGTAAAAATAGGCATCAGTAGACGAAGTGATTACATTTTTTCTAGGTATCAGAATAGTGTACCCAAAATAATAATATTCTCTTACTACTTATTTAAGAAGATGAGTTTTAGTAAAAGTCTTCAATTTTTCCGAAGTATCGA
>CALHGE010000075.1 GCA_938029725.1 uncultured Flavobacteriaceae bacterium | reverse complement strand
AAAACTTTCTTCACTTTTATTAAATCTTTTAGTTCAGAGAACACCACTCCACTAACTGGCAACTTACCTAGTAAAAAGGGAAGGATATTTTTAAAAACTTATACTCAACAACTATTCCAAAACAGAATAGTCTCCGATACTTACTGCTTCAAATTTACCATCAAATACCACATGATTTCCTATCATAGCATTGTCTAAATTGGCATTTGATATTTTGCTCTGCGTTTGTATCAAACTGTTCTTAATGGTTGAATTTACTACGGTTGTATTATCTCCAATAGAAACAAAAGGTCCGACCGTTGTATCTTTCAAGACTACATTTTCACCAATAAAGCAGGGTTCAATAATGTTTGCATTATCGAGCTGAACTGAATTTGAAATCAAAGCTTCTCCATCTTTTTCAAGAAAGCCCAACATTCGCATGTTAGTTTCTAGAGTGACTTTTTTGTTACCACAGTCCATCCATTCATCCACTTTCCCAGGAACAAACTTCATGCCCTTTGCCATCATTTGTTTGATGCCATCATTGATTTGGTATTCGCCTCCGTTGATAATATTATTATCTAAAACCAATTGCAGTTCGTCTTTCAATTGACGAACCTCTTTGAAATAATAGATGCCTATTACGGCCAAATCAGAAACAAACTGCGCTGGTTTTTCAACCAATTCTACAATTTCTTGATGCTCATTTAGTTTCACTACTCCGTAAGCCTCAGGGCTATCTACTTGTTTTACCCAAATCACACTATCAGCCGATTTGTCTAAATCAAAATCTGCACGAATTAAGGTATCTGCATAGGCAATTACCGCTGGGCCCTCAAGTGAGTCTTTTGCACACATTATGGCATGACCAGTACCCAAAGGTTGGTCTTGACGGTAAATAGATGCCTTTGCGCCTAAGCCTTCAGCCAATTCTTTTAGACTTTCCACTACATCATCTCCAAAAAAAGCAGCATCACCTAAAACGAAAGCAATCTCTTCTATGGGTTCTCCTAATACTTTTACAATATCACTCACCAAACGGTGAACAATAGGCTTGCCTGCGACCGGAATCAAAGGTTTTGGAACTGTTAACGAATGTGGTCTAAGTCGCGAACCTCTGCCCGCCATGGGAACTATTATTTTCATGTGTTTGATTTATTAATGTGTAAAGGTAATAATGACTAAAAAGCCATTATCCTTCGTATTATGTTAACGTTGTTTTTCTAGGTCAATTGCTACATTAGCACATTATTTTATCACAGCTCTATTTCACTCCAGTACTTCCGAAACCGCCTTCGCCTCTATCCGTATTTGATAGGGCCTCAACCTCAATCCATTCCGCTCGTTCGTGTTTTGCGACAACGAGTTGCGCAACCCGTTCCCCGTTCTCGATTGTGAATGCTTCGTTAGATAGGTTGACCAAAATAACGCCTATTTCACCACGGTAATCAGCATCAACCGTACCTGGCGCATTAAGCACTGTAATTCCTTTTTTAGCTGCCAACCCACTTCTAGGTCTAACTTGTGCTTCAAAGCCAACAGGAAGCTCTATAAACAAGCCTGTTTTGATGATTGTTCTTTCTAAAGGCGCTAGCGTAACTGATTCAGAAAGATTCGCTCTAAGATCCATTCCTGCAGAAGCAATTGTTTCGTAGTGCGGTAACTGGTGAACCGATTTATTGATGATTTTTATGGTCATTTGTACTTCTTATAAAAAATTTAATTCTAGTTATATAGGCTTAGTAAGACCTCGCTTTTTTTGGTGTATCTATCGTTTCTCGATATGCTTGTAACCAGCCCTTCAACGAACTCAGGGTAAGATTCTTTTCGAATCTTGTCTCTTTGTTCTCAATTCGCTGCTACCTGTTTACTTTTTTCTCTCTTTTCTATTGTCTCTAAATATCAGCTTTCTTTTTTACAAATATTTGCCTGAGTTTGTCATTTTCAAGTTTGTAGACCATTCCTAAGAAGATGAGAAGTAGCGGAATTCCGGCATATAAACTTCTGCCAAAACCATAAAAAGCAACTGCTGAAAAGAGAATGGAAATTCCTAGATAGAACAAGATTTTTCTAAAATTATACGGAACAGGATATCTGGATTTTCCAAGATAGTACGAAACCACCATCATCGTGCCATAGGCAAAGAGAGCTGCAATAGCAGAAGCCATATATCCTAGTATGGGAATAAATACATAATTTATACCAATTGTTATAGCGGCTCCTATTATTGAGATGAACGCTCCGAACCGCGTTTTATCCGATACTTTATACCAAACCGAAAGATTATGATAAATTCCCAAAAAGAAACTTGCTAAGAGAATTAAAGGGACTATGTTCATAGCTTCCCAATATTCTGGATTTGGAATAAAAATACTTTTTAAAACATCAGCAAAAACGACAACACCTAGCATAATTACGCTTCCTAAAATTACAAAATAGTCAGTAATTTGAGCATAGGCTCTCTGCGGGTTTTCTGTATCTGAATGACTGAAAAAGAATGGCTCAACCCCCATACGAAAAGCGGTGGCAAAGAGATTCATAAACAAGGCCAACTTGATACACGCTGCATATTTTCCTACTTCGGCTTTAGCAATTTCCTCGGTATGAATATTTGTAAGCATATCCTCTAGCATGATGCGACCAAAAACCTCATTTATGGTATAGGCAATTCCAGCGACAAGAACTGGTAAAGAGTATTTTAATATCTTCTTAAACAAATCTAAATTAAAGTAATACCTGGTCTTAATATATATTGGAAGCACCAATAACAAGGTAATAGCACTTGCGACAAGTAGTGAAATAAAAATATAAGATATCTGAAAATCGGGTTTGTACATCCAAGCGAGGCTTGTTTCTGAATTTCCTTCAACAAGTGCAGGCAGGCCTAACAAGAAGAATACATTTAACCCAAGGTTAATGGCAACATTAAATATCTTAATAAGTGCATATCTGGTTGGTTTTTCATTCGCTCTGAGCCAAGCAAAAGGTATCACTACCAAAGCGTCAAGACCTAATATGAATATGAAATAAATTATATATTTCGGGTCTATATTCAACAGATTGCTCAAACTATTTTGAAATAGTAAAGCAAAAGCCACAAAAAGCACACTAGAAACTAAAAGAGAAATTAAAGAAGTTGAAACTACCGTATCCTTATCTTCAGATTTAATGTAAAATCGAAAAAAAGCAGTTTCCATACCATAGGCTAAAACAACATTAAAAATGGCTACCCAAGAAAAGATTACCGCTAATTCTCCATAGAACTCAGGAATCATCACCCCCGTGTAAAGTGGAACCAAAATGACATTCAACAAACGAGGGATGACCGTAGCCAACCCATAAATAGCAGTCTGTTTAAAGAGTTTTTTAAGCGGATTCAATAGCGCGAAGGTTAAGTATCAAAATTAGACATTTCAAAACAATCTCTAACACCTTTCTAAAAAGTTTCATATTTAAGCTGAAATACTAGTTTTCCTTAAGATCTATTCTTTTCATGGCTAGTGTAGCAAAAAGGAACGCTATGAATAAAAAGATAGCTGCTAGCGCATAAGGAGCCCCTGGAAAGTATATATCCGTTTCTGGACGAATAAAATAATAGAACACCGAAGAAAATATCAATTGGCCTAAAATTGCGGTAACACTAATTAGACCGGTGATGGCCCCCTGCAAGTTTCCTTGTTC
>CALHGE010000074.1 GCA_938029725.1 uncultured Flavobacteriaceae bacterium | reverse complement strand
ACGATAGTAATATGGTTTTCCATTAGGAATCGAATCAGTATAGTATAAAGACAAAGATTCCGTTCCATCGTTTTTCTCTGCATTGAAAATGGGCAATCCATTTAACTGTGAGAAATTGGTATTATCTTCTGAGCGTTCTACTATGTAACTGGTATAGACATTTTGTAGCAGACTAAAATTCCAACTGAGCTGTGCAAAACCATCACCAAAAGTGGCTGCAAGACCAATTGGCAGCGGAAGTTCTTCATATAAGTCAGTACTAGCATAGATCGCACCTTCTTTGATTTTCAATAAAGATTCTTCTGGAAGAGCTACACTAATCGTATATACATATTTTTCTCCTGCAATTACGGAATGATCTTCAAAGCCCCAGCCCGCCATTTTAGCGGCTTCAAAGTTTTGTTCTGCTGCCAGAAGTGCAATGGTAAAGCGCTGTTCGAGTTCTTCACTAACAGCATAGAGCTGTCCCATTTCACTACCAGGTGTTGTTACGTCAAAACTATCACCAAATAAGGCCTGCGCTAGTACAGCAACATTTTGATCTTGGTTCGCCAATGTCGCCCAGGCTTCAAGGGGTTGAGGTTTTAAAGGACTAGTCACCAACATTTGTCTTTCGATCGGGACCACAGCTATATCATTTCGGGCAATAGTAGCCCGTTCAATCAAGAAACCGAACTCATTCGCTTGTTTCCACGCTAAAGGTTCGCTGACGGCCCACCGCAGCATTATTTTATTAGGTAATGGACGCGCTATTACTTGCACAGAGGTAGAATCTTGCGCCCAGCATAGGTTGCTAATTAAAATGAATATGATGCCTATTTGTTTCAAATTATCTGTTGATTTATTAATCGTTCTTATATTTAATTTGGTACCCCTTTTCATAGATATTTCCGGGTGTACGATAAATTAATTGTGATTTAAATGTACCAAGGGGCAATGGTGGGAAAGCTTCTAGTAAATAACTAAAACTGTCAAACTGCGCCGCGTCGCCGTCGTTGTCGTCGTAACGATTTAAAATAGCACTCCTTAAGTAGACCATATCTACCTTATATTGAAAAGGGAGATTGTATACAAACGGGACTCTATTTTTCACCCATGAAGAGTTGGGGTTGTTTTCTAAATTGGCTAAATATTCATTGCCAATATAGAAGGAGCGTACAGGTGGTACACCCAAAACTTCTTCATCTCTAGCAACTCTGATTTCTCCATTCGCTTTATCTAAAGGATAAACTTCATCATCATAAAGTAATGGTCCGATTTTGTTTTTGTAATAGGAGTCATCTAAAATTGCCTGAGCATAAACCAAAGGTTGTGAAGCGGTATAACGATCTCCAAGAATTTCCATTTTATCTAGATATTCGTAATCAGATACTTTGATTGATAACGAATGAACATCAGCGTATATAGGGTTGGTCAAATTATTTATGACATTTAAGTCATTTACTTTGTCTTTAAAAGAAGCATGCTTGCTTGTTTTAAAAGCATATTCTAAAATAGATTTTGGGGCACCATTCGAAACAGTTACGTTAGCCGCCTTTTTATTAGATACTACAGCACTAGCAGAAGTATTTTTGGTTTCTTGGGTGCCAGATGCTGGGTCGAACCAAGCCGTATCACCACCCTCCGCACCAGCTAAAACTTCTGTTTGCTCTATAATGATTTCGGTTTGTATTTCTGCGCCAGGCGGAAAAACAACAAGATTTAAATCATGAGCTGTATTCAATGCCATACTGGGCACATCATAAAAAACAGTAGCTTTAGATCGGTCATAGGATACGTTGGTGCGTTCGCCTTGACCATTGGTAGACACGAATTCAGCTCTCATTTCAAAACCACTATCAAAAAGATAGTTTTGAGCCGTGATCATTTTCACATAACCTTTGTCATATTCTTCAGGATAAAAACTTTGTTGGTCTAAAACAGGATACATGTATGCGATATTTTCTAACGGAATATGATCAGGTGCCTTATCGGTCATAAATGTAGATTCTGCTCTTTCAACTACGGGTTGGCCATTTTCTATCATAGTCTGGTATGAGCCTCCTATTTTTTCATCGAAACTTACTTCAACAACGACTTTCACTTCTTTTTCTGATGGTAGCGTTTCAATAGGTTTGAAAGTAACCGCATCGTTAGTATCATTCCATTCTAATTCACCTTCTAATTGTTGCCCTTCAGAGCTTACAGTAAAGTTTAGCAATTGTAATTTGAACGTACGAACTCCTTCATCTAATGCAACAGTAAATTCTTTGTTGGCAGCATAATTGAAAACGGCTTGTGGGGCTGCAAAAACAGAAACTCCATCGCTACTATCCCTTGGTGTTACATCTGAAATGATAGGTACGCCAACCGCATTGCCTATGTTCTCTAATTCACATTCTTCGCCAACTTCTACTTTCATTCGCATTCTTCCGGAAACTAAACCTCCCAAAATATTATAGTACATGCCTACGTAGCCTTGAATATAAACTGGGTTCGGAAATTGACCTCTTAAATTTGCGGCAACACCTGCCTCTGCAATTTTGAAATTTCCTTTTATAAAAGCGAGGTTGACTTTTACACCGAATTCACCATAGAGATAGGCATATACCTGCCCCATAGAATACCATCCATTATTGCCCACAGGGCCTGTTCGCCCTACACATTTTGCATTAGGGTAATAGGCGTGCATTACGTCAAAACCTGCACCTAGTTCTACTGAGGCATAAAAAAGTGCCCAGTCCCAAGCATAGCCATAGCCGAAATTCATGCCAAAGGCGAAACCTTTTCCTGCGGTGAGCTGATTTTCTTTTCGTTCACCATTGAGCATATCATCGCCTAATATTTGGACAACAATGGGGTGTGGGTCTAGTTGTGAGGGTAAGTTGGTACCTGTCATGAAATAACCACCAACTCTTATCTGCGCACCTACATTAAATAATAAATCAATACGTTGTTGAGGCGTACCAATGTGCATGTACCATTCATTAGGCCCGGTATGAATCTTAGCATAGCCTGCAAGATTATTTGCACCCCCTCCTTTTACAGCCGTTAAATCTAAATAGAGTTCAAATTCACCATCAAAGGTCTTGTTTACAAAATCACGTTCAATACCAACATATACGCCAACCTTACCTGATGCTGCAACGTCATGAACGGGTATAGATTCTTGGGCTACACTTAGGTAATTACCATAGCGTTGGTTTGCTGCTGCTGCATCGTTGCCCGCAAGAGTTTCTTCTACCAATTTGGCAGATCTAGCGGTTTCATATAAAGACCCCCCATCACCATCACCCATAACAGCACCTTCACCCATAAAACCAATACGGTTAAGACCGCCATGAATATTATATTCCATTTCTAGATAGGCCTTACAAGAAAAAGAGCCTGCATTTTGCGTCTGTATTTTAACCCCAGCTCGAATACCGAGACCCGTATTTGCATCAGGTTCGTAGACCGCGGTGCCTGGTTCAAAGCCCGAAGCGTTTCCACTCACTTTTCGCATGCGATTTGAAATGCCACCTACAAAAGCTTTTAAGGGTAATTTTGAATCACCATTTTCTGATACGTCATCCATCCAAACATCTACGGACCAATATCTAAACTCTGTTTTTCCAAAAATGGCGCGACCTCCCACTCTAAATTTGGGGTTTTCGAAAGTAGCCGATAATTGACCGTCAAAGCCATCACCATAGATAGGGTCATCTTCCATAACCAGTAACTTTCCTTCTAAAGTGAAGTTGCCTTTGGTGTATTTGATATCAATACCATCAATTTTTACCTTTTCAAACTTCCACTCTTGAATTTGAGCACCATCTTCTAGTTTTCCAAGAATATCCATACTAGTGGTGGCATGTGATCCGCTATCGTCTAGATTGATTTTTAAGTCGAAGGAAAGTCCGGCCAAATTAGTACTTGGAGAAACAAAGGCTAATTTGGAAATAGAAACTGGAAAATTCATGAGTTTCATTTCACCTTCATAGCCAAAATATTTCGCTTGTAGTGCCTTTGTGCCTGGCTCTGTTTGTATTTCAAGCTCTTGAAAGCTAATGCCAGAGAAATTAAAACCATTTTTATCTTCAGGGTCTGGTACTTCGTCTTTTTCTTGGTTGATTTTACCTGCTATTGCCAATTTACCAGTAAGGTTGGCATATGGGTAAACATTTCCATCCTTGACATTGATGGCAACACTTGAATTTCGCTCTAGTTGCATTTCACCTAAAAACATGGGTGTGGTATAATCGCTCTGTAAGCCTACTTCCAAACCATAACCATCTTGATGAATATACCCTGCATAGCTCATAGGTTCTTCGAAAATGGGCACTGCTATATCACCACCGATAGAACCACCTGTTAGCGCATTTCTAGAAAGTGAAATACTTACATCGTCAATAGTAAAACCCCATTTACCTGCAGAACCGTCACCGGTTTGCAGCACATTCTCGCCGAAGAAGGTACCGGATACCCCTTGGCTGTCAAGCACTAGATTTTGCGCTCCGAAAGAGGCACGTTTATTTGATGACTTCTTGTCTTCAATACCTTTGGGTAGCATTACGCTGACTTCTTTGGCATAAAAACCTCGCCATAAATTGCGATCGCTACCTCCGTATATAGTATTGTAATCTGCTGGAAGCACCAAATTTGGTGAACTGCGAGAATCACTTAGATCCATAACCACATTCTCAAGGTTGAAGCCCCAACCTTTTAGGCCTACTACTTCAAAACGAGGTAGGTTGACTTCTACCAAAAGGTCATTCCACCCATTGGCCTGTATGCTAAAAGAGGTACCTACATAACAATTGTTATCAATTAGATTGTTTTTATCCACTTGTGTATCCGCACTGTCACCGCAAGTGTAATTACCATCATCATCAATAGGTAGTAATACGCTTCTTGAGACCCGTACATCACCTTCTAAGGCAATTTCTTTCAGACCTGAACAGTCAAATTCTACAAAAGAAGTATTTGCAAAATTTCCTGTTTTGAGATCAACTCCTCCTTTTAAGGTGAGTAACCATTGGTCGCCGTTAATGGGTATGGCTTGATTGCCTAATAATACCAATTTCATGCCGCCAACAAGTGCGCCATCATGCGTAAGTTTGATGCCTTCGGCGCCAAAGAAAATATCACGATCAGGTTGGCCTTCAGCCCCTTTTTGAGGAATGGTCATTTTTGCCCAAACTTTGAACTCAGCATATTGTGGTGTGAATTTTACTTGGGTAATGGCCAATTGCACACTATTACCAGACGTAGAATCTTTTTTACTCAGGCCTACAGGAAGTTCTAATAGTTCTTTTCCAGTAATAATATCTACAAAATTACCCAGCTTTGCCAATGCGTCAAAAGCTCGTTTTGCTTTTGCGACTAATGTATCAGCTTTGGGGTTATTGTCAAAATTGGCTTCAATAAATTCAGTCGTAAACTCAGGTTTTAGGTCTGCAAAAGAGACATTAAAATTTTTACTTTCAAGTATTTTTTTATCAAGTGTAGGAAAAGAGCGAAATGTTTTCTCTATCTCTTCATTTATAGCCGCGGCATTATCTCTTTTTTCTGAATTTTGGGTTGTAATCGAAGAGTTATTATGAAAACCAACACCACCTCGCATTTGAGCCATTTGTTGTAAATGGGCCAAATGACTTCGGCTACGCTCAGTCAACCGGTCTAGTTTTTTGGTATTATGGTGACTGAGCGAAGCCGAAGTCTTGGTGCTGTCTTTTTCTTTTGGGTTTAGGGTGTCTTTAGAAATTGAAAAGAACTCGCTATTCGATGTTCTCGAATCATCGAAAGAAGCCATGGTTGGGCTTGCCCAGAATAGGCTGCACCAGAGGAATAAGATGATATGTTTGTAGTTTTT
>CALHGE010000073.1 GCA_938029725.1 uncultured Flavobacteriaceae bacterium | reverse complement strand
AAAACTAAGATGTTAGAGCCTTTCACTTTAATGTCTTTCTGAACCATCAATTTAATAACTTCAGAAGAAACATATTTGCCCATGCCATCGTTCATACGCCTACCGGCAAGAATGATTTCAGGATGATAACCGTATTCTTGTGCTTTTTGTGCCAAATAATAGGGATCTACACCAATACAATGTCCACCAACCAAACCTGGTTTAAAAGGCAGAAAATTCCATTTTGTACCGGCAGCTTTTAAAACTTCATTCGTATCGACGCCCATTAAGTTGAAAATTTTTGCCAATTCGTTTACAAAGGCAATATTGATATCACGTTGTGAATTCTCGATTACCTTTGCTGCCTCTGCCACCTTAATTGAGGGCGCTAAATAGGTGCCCGCGGTAATCACAGAAGCATACAATGCATCAACTTTTTTACCTGCTTCAGGAGTTGATCCAGCGGTGACTTTTAAGATTTTTTCAACCGTATGTTCCTTGTCTCCAGGGTTGATTCTTTCAGGAGAATATCCAACAAAAAAGTCAATATTGAACTTGAGTCCACTAACTCTTTCTAAAACTGGCACACATTCATCTTCAGTAACGCCGGGATATACCGTAGATTCATAAACTACAATATCTCCTTTCTTTAAGACCTTGCCAACGGTTTCACTTGATTTATATAGGGGTGTTAGATCGGGTCTATTGGTGCTATCTACAGGGGTGGGTACGGTAACAACAAAATAATTGCAATCGTTTAAAATATCTAGTTCGTTAGTGCAGTACAAGCCTATTTCTGCAGACGCACTATTTTTTGTTACTTTCTTAAGAAGTTCTTCGCTCACCTCTAGGGTGTTATCCTTACCATTTTGTAATTCAGAAATTCTGCTTTCATTTATATCAAAACCGACTACAGAATATTTAGTTGCAAATAAACGCGCCAGCGGTAAACCAACATAGCCTAAGCCTATTACAGCAATTTTAGTATTGTTCATTTTAAAATTAATTATAAAGGTTGAAATTCGGTGTTCTTAATTATTATGTATAAAGTTAGCGTTCTAAGTTTTTCCAGTACCATTTTATCGCTTCTTTTAGCCCTGTTTTAATATCAAATTTTGGACTATAACCTAAAAGAGTTTTAGCTTTTTCAATAGATGCTAAAGAATGAGGTATATCGCCGGCTCTTTCTGGGCCGTATAATATGTCTACTGATGCAATTTTTGAATCATAAGCTGTTAAATATTCTTTAACTAAGGTTATTAACTCAATCAAAGTAGTACGATCGCCAAAAGCAACATTGTAAACATTGTTGGCAGACTCCGAAGGTGCCATTATTGCACGTACATTTGCTTCAATTACATTATCTATATACGTGAAATCTCTAGAATAACTGCCATCACCATTTATAGTTGGTGATTTATGATTTATAAATGATAACACAAATTTTGGAATTACAGCTGCGTATGCTCCGTTCGGGTCTTGATGACGACCAAAAACATTGAAGTATCGCAAACCTATTGTTTCCATACCATAAGTTTTTCCAAAAACATCAGCGTATAGCTCATTTACATATTTTGTTATGGCATAAGGAGAAAGCGGATTGCCAATTTTGTCTTCAACTTTTGGTAATGCCTTAGAGTCTCCGTAAGTTGAAGAACTAGCCGCATACACAAAACGTTTAACGCCTGCTTCTCGAGTAGCAACCAACATGTTTAAAAAACCAGTAACGTTAACCTCATTACTAGTAATTGGGTCATTAATTGATCGTGGTACCGAACCTAGTGCTGCTTGATGTAATACATAGTCTATACCCTCTGTAGCTTTTTTACAGGTGTCTAAATCTCGAATATCACCCTCAATAAAATTAAAGTTTGGATTTGTTAAAATTGGTTCAATATTTTTCATTTGGCCAGTAGCCAAATTATCTAAAACCCGAACACTATTTCCATTGTCAAGAAGAGCTTTGCATAAATTTGAACCAATGAAACCTGCGCCACCTGTTACTAAAATATGATATTTGGAATCTAAATTTAAATCTTTGATATTCATGTGCTTATTCAATTTTATATAATTCTAATTGCGATTAGAAGTGAGGATTCATCTCTTTTAACGTACAAATAGAACTAAAATTACTGCATAGTGCAGTGTTTACTCGCTCAAGGCCTAAGAATCTGGATATGTAGCCGATAAGCATATTTAGTTTCAACGAAAGTGTGTTTTTTTTGAGTATTGATTTTATCCTTTACGAGTGTACCAATAAATTAATTTTGTTACTCCTTCTTGAAGTTCAATTTGATGTTTCCATCCTAGGTTGTTCAATTTAGAAACATCGGTCAATTTCTTTAGCGTACCATCTGGTTTTTGGGTATTAAATTTAAAATCACCCGTAAACCCGATTTTACTTTTGATTACTTCCGCCAAATCTGCGATTGAAATATCAATGCCTGTGCCAATGTTAATATGAGTGTTTCTAATTTCTTTTTCAAGGGTATAGGTATCTTTGAAATTTCGGTTCTCCATTAAGAACATGCAAGCATCTGCCATGTCTTCTGACCATAGAAATTCACGCATCGGTTTGCCGCTACCCCAAATTTCAACAGAAACCTTGTCGCTTGATTTTTGAATTCCGTACTTCTCTAGTATGCCTAAGATAGCTTCTTTAGCTGAAGTGCCT
>CALHGE010000072.1 GCA_938029725.1 uncultured Flavobacteriaceae bacterium | reverse complement strand
GGTCTAAAATTTTAAAATCTATATCATCCAATTTATTCTTCATTTATCTTTCATCCTTTTTTTCTATTTCTTAATCACTTTTATCTTAAAACATCAACATTTATAATTATGATATTTCAAAATTTAACGCACACAATATCGCATTTAGTAAATTTAATTTAACATTTTATTTAAAATGCAAATAATATGATAATATATTTGGTTATTTATTGATTATACTTCATTTTTAATATGAGTGATTTTAGATATTCATAAAAATTTATTTTTTAATTTTTTAATCATATCAACAGGTTTTGAAGTCTTCAGTTCAAAATACTGAGGTATTGATAGAAAAAAGTAAAAAAATTATTCATATGATTAATTAATGTATTTTAAAATGCTTAAATACAGATGTTTACAATAAAATCTTGTTTTTATTTTTCAAATTCTCTCACTATCATTGTATTGGTCTTGAAACTAATTAGCCAAGTTGAATGACCAGATAAGCCTCCGGAGCTTTTCTTTTCGCACATATATGAACCATCATCCAAAAATTATGTTTTGGTAGCGTTCAAAACTATTTATGTGCGTCATATTGTTATCACAACCAAAACACTATGTTATGAAGAAAGTTCTTCTATTTTTATTTGTATTTACATCCTCCCTTTCTTATTTGATAGCGCAGGATATTGCCGTTTCTGGAGTAATTTCAGACAGCGATGGCGTTTTGCCTGGAGTTAATGTCCTTATTAAAGGAACAACAACAGGAGTATCTTCCGATTTCGATGGTAATTATAGCATTGACGCTCCTTCAAACGGAACATTGATATTTTCTTATCTCGGCTACACTACTAAAGAAGTTGCCATTAATGGTCAATCGACACTTAATCTAACTTTAGAACTTGGTGCAGAGCAACTCACTGAAGCCATTGTAGTCGGTACAAGAGGTCAATCAAGAACCAAACTGCAAACTGCAGCACCTGTTGACGTTATCAGCATAAGTAAACAACAGATAAATATGCCACAATTGGACGTCGCGCAGATGCTGGTCGCTTCGGCACCTTCGTTTACGGCAGTCCGCTCACAGGGTGGTGACCTTAGCTCTGCCACTTCCCCACCTCAATTAAGAGGTTTGGCTCCCAATCAACTTTTGGTACTAGTTAATGGCAAGAGGCGCCATAGTGGAGCAGCTTTAATTGGCACAGCCTCAGGTACGGCTTCAAATTCAGTCGATATGGACTTTATAACCCCAGATGGTATTGACCGTATAGAAGTTCTAAGAGACGGTGCATCGGCACAATATGGCTCAGATGCCATTGCC
The DNA here is from genome assembly GCA_938029725.1 of uncultured Flavobacteriaceae bacterium. Lineage (GTDB taxonomy): Bacteria > Bacteroidota > Bacteroidia > Flavobacteriales > Flavobacteriaceae > Maribacter_C. The sequence continues at coordinate 3,505 of CALHGE010000072.1, read as the reverse complement.
GGGGTAATTAATTTCGTTACTAAGAAAGGTACAAATAAATTTACCGCTAATTACTCAACGGGTTTCTATACGAACAGTAACCCTGATTTAGGTGATTCGAATATCAGTGAAGCAGATCAGGCCTTACTCCAAGATACAGACGGAATTGATGGAATCACACATCAACTTGGAGCCAACTATGGTCTATCTTTCGAAAATGGAGGATACTTCAATGTAAGCGGTATGTACCGCCAAAATGAAATGGCAATTCGACCCAACATAAGTGGCGCGACACCATATGGAGATTCTTACTTAAACAATGAAAGAACAGACGCACAGGGCAATGTTATTATATCCAACCCGGAACTTTTAGCAGCGCAGGCCGCTGGTGACGCAGCACTTGCTGCTGAACTACAAACTGATGCTGGCTTACTAGCAGCTAGAGGGCTTACCGCTAGGGATGTTTCTACTTATGCAGGTTTACCCGCAACTGTCTTAGGGTCTCTTAGTTATAGTTTAGAGATTCCGCTATCTAAAGATTCTGAAACTAACTTTTACTCTTTTGGAGATTTTGGATATAAAAATACGGATGGTTTCGGTTGTTTTTATAGAAGAGCTGCCCAAACCGACCGTTTTAATTATGACCTCTACCCGAACGGTTTTAGACCGCAAATGATTATCACACAAACCAATTTGGCGTTTACAGGCGGAATTGAAGGGAAATTAGGCGATTGGGATTTTGACTTTAGTAATACTTTTGGAACCAATACTCAAAGGTACAATCAATTCAATACCATTAATGCAAGTTTAGGATCTGAATCGCCAACCGAAATGGATTTGGGTACTCATGCTTTCACACAGAACACGGCTAATTTTGATCTTTCAAAATATTATCCAGATGTCTTATCCGGACTTAATATTGCTGCTGGAGCAGAATTTAGGTTAGAAAATTATGTAATAACTCGAGGGCAACCAGAAAGTTATGCAGCAGGTGATGCCGGCGTAGTTTATGCCACCCAAGATAACCAAGCACTAATTGGCCCTGACGGTTTTCCATTAGAAGATTTAGGTGGTAATCCAATTGTTGATGCGAATGGTGATGCATTGATACTGACCTCCGCTGATGCCAGTTCCTATCCCGTTTTACAATACAGCCCAAACTGTCAGTGTTTTAGAGGTTTTGCCCCTGAAAACGAAGCAGATGCTTTTCGTTCTGTTACAGGACTTTATTTGGACTTAGAATTAGATGTTACCGATAAGTGGTTTGTAAGTGGAGCACTTAGAACAGAACAATATTCAGATTTTGGAAGTGTATTTACAGGCAAGTTTGCTACTCGATACTCTTTTACAGATAATTTCGCTTTTAGAGGTTCTGTTAGTAATGGCTTTAGAGCACCTTCTTTGCAAGAATTGAACTACTCGCACACCTTTACCTTCTTTGTTGATTTAGATCCTTTTGACGGAACACTTTACCCGAACAGCAGTGCAGTAGCAAAAGCTATCGGCATAGGTCAACTACAAGAAGAAAAGTCTACGAATTTGGCTCTTGGTTTTACCGTTAAACTATTCAACAAACTTGATATTAGTATCGATGCCTATAAAATAGACATTAAAGACCGCTTATTCTCGACTGGTAATTTCAGTGCTAATGATGCGCCTGTATTAGAACCACTAATTGGCTCTGGCTTGGCAAGTTTCCGTATTAATGGCGGTGACATAAGTACCCAAGGTATAGAAATCGTTGCCAATTACGCTGATCGTGTTGGTGAGGGTATGTTAAACCTAAACATGTCAGCAATCTTTTCGGAAAGAACTTTCGAGGGGGCTAACGTACCTGACTTGAATACAGTATTGTCTGATGAAGACTTGGAAGGTCTATATATTGACCGTGCTGTTATTGGGGCATACGAGCAAGGCGTACCGACTACTAATTTTATTGCTTCTGCAACCTACACCCTAGGGAAATGGTCAGGAATGTTAAGAGGAAACTATGTTGGTGAAATTGCAAGATTGGATAATGGTATTGGAACTCTTTCAGATGTAAATTTCCCAGACGTAGGTACACAAGGGTATTCTGACCAAACCTTCTCTGCTCAGTTTACTACAGACTTAGGAATAACCTATGCTGCTTCTAAGAACTTATCCTTAACGTTGACAGGGCAAAATATTTTTAACAATTATCCTGATTTGTATAGATCTGAAGAAAGAGGTTTTTACTTATATGGTAATGGCCAACAGGGTTCTCTTGGAGCTAACTATTTGGTAAGAGCCACATTAACTTTCTAATTGATAGATAATCCATACTTAAAAAATAAAAGAGATGATAAAAACATATATAAATAAAATCGGCCTTTTTACAGTAGTACTGATTACGTTCGTTTCATGTGACTTAGAACGCTTAGAGTCAGCACAGTCAGCAGCTGAAGGTGGTGGAACTTTAGATACCTACACCGCATACACCATAGATTCTTCGGATCCAGCTGGCTCCAATGTAAACGGAAGAATTGTTTTCTGGAAAACTGATTTAGACCAAACCTTGGTACAAATTTCATTGTACAATACAGTGGAGGACCTTTTACACCCAGCAGTTTTAGTAGACGGCGCAGTAGGAATAGGAACAACAACATTGATAGCTTTGGATGACATAGACGGGAGTACTGGTGAACTAGCAACCAATAAATTCTTTCTTATTGCTGACACTTCTTTCTATGATTCATTAACAGCACTTGACGCCCACGTAAGCGTTAGTTTGAGTGCAACGGATGAGACTATCGTAGCAACCGGAGATATCGGAGCTAACGCCGAACCCGTAGATTCAAATTAAGAACTTTTAAACTAAAATTAATAACGCGTTATGAAAACAACAGTAAACAGAAGAGATTGGTTAAAGAGAGGAACGCTGACGGCAGCTGGTATTTTGGCTGCACCGTATTTGTCTCATGGAGCCTATGCTGACACTCCAATTCAATTAGATGCGGAAGGAAACTTACCATACACTCCATTTTTCAAAGAGTATTTACCTTATGAAGCAGATAATCCTGTTGAGCTTTTAGCAAAACTAAACGCTAACGAAAACCCTTATGGCCCTTCGCCTATGGCTGTAGAAGCCATCAAAAATTTCGCTAGTAAAGGCAATCGCTACGCCTGGAAAGAGCTTTATTCTTTGATGGATAAAATTGCATTGAAGGAAACTGTTAAACAAGAGAATATTATGATGGGGCCCGGCTCTTCAGACTTATTGGAGAAAACAGCTATGGTTTTATTTCAGAAAGGTGGAAACATAGTTTCAGCAGACCCAGCTTACATGTCATTAATTAAAGTTGCCGAAGCAACTGGAGCGACATGGAAACCCATACCATTAAAAAAAGATTGGTCTCATGATTTAGCAGGAATGGAAGCCGCTATTGATTCGGAAACAAAAATGGTATATATCTGTAATCCGAATAACCCTACGGCAAGTATGACCGATCATACTGAGTTACTAGATTTTTGCAAGCGTGTATCCGATAAGGTTCCTGTTTTTATA
>CALHGE010000071.1 GCA_938029725.1 uncultured Flavobacteriaceae bacterium | reverse complement strand
ACCTAATAATACTATTTCAATATATAATCGCTGGGGTATACTAGTATATTCAACGGAGTCATATAACTCAAATGGAAATACCTTCAATGGTATTTCACAGGCAAGAGCGACTTATGGCAAAGAAGAGAAACTACCTGTTGGCACTTATTTTTATATTCTAAATTATGAAGATTTAGACAGAGAAAATAAATCATTGTCCGGACATATTTATTTGAATTAATATGCGTTCTAGAACTGTTCGTGTCCCAAGAAGAAATACTCTTGTTGAGCATACCGGTTTAAATAGCGCTAGTATGTGAATGTCTTTAACAGGTTCGGCAATCTATTTGCAAATACTAAGTAACAGCAAGTACAAATAAAATATAGCAAAATACCACTGTCTTCAGCGCCTTAAGTTTGGCTTGGGGGTATTAAAATATAATGAACGCTTAACCGCGTTGTGTTATGGCAGAAAAGACCCAATGTTCGCATTGGGCTTTTTAATTTATACCACCCTCTAATACTCGTCTTTATCTAACTATGCTCTAGACTACCAGGTCTAGGAATGATAGGAGTATTTTTTCGATTTTTCCCTTTAGAACTCAGACGAAACTACAGAAGGCATTATTATATTTTCTTCCTTCAAACGATTTTAAATACAGCAAAGGTGTTATTTTTGTTAAAAATACTTTGCTATGAGTATTTGGGTATAAAAAGAAAATAAGTTGAAAGAAGAGCAGGTAATTTTAGTAAATGAAAAGGATGAGCAAATTGGGGTAATGCCTAAAATGGAGGCTCATGAAAAAGCAGTACTGCACAGAGCATTTTCAGTTTTTGTAATGAATAACAAAGGCGAAACAATGTTGCAACAACGTGCTGCGCACAAGTATCATTCACCTTTATTATGGACGAACACTTGCTGTAGTCATCAAAGGGTGGGAGAATCGAATATTGAAGCTGGGAAGCGACGTTTACAAGAGGAAATGGGTTTTGTAACAGAACTCAAAGAACTATGCTCTTTTATTTATAAAGCTCCTTTTGATAACGGTCTAACTGAACATGAGTTAGACCATGTTATGATTGGTGATTATAATGAGCTACCCGACATAAACAAAGCCGAAGTAGCTGATTGGAAATGGATGAAACCTGCTGATGTCAAAACAGATATTGCAGATAATCCCAATACATATACGGCATGGTTTAAGATTATTTTCCAAAAATTTTATGAAAACTTAACTCAAAACACCTATTAATATGAAGGTAAAAGTTAGTAGAAGAGCACATTTTAATTCAGCGCATCGCCTATATCGACCTGATTGGAGTTTTGAAAAGAACGATGAAATTTTTGGAAAATGTAACAATCCCAATTTTCACGGTCATAATTACGAATTAATTGTGAGTGTTTTTGGCGAGATAGATCAAGAAACCGGATTCGTAATCGATGTTAAAATCTTAAAAGACTTGATTAAGTCAGAGATTGAGAATGCTTTTGATCATAAGAATTTAAATATTGAAGTGCCAGAGTTTAAGAATTTAAACCCTACAGCAGAAAACATCGCAGTTGTTATTTGGAATAAGTTACGCCCACATATAGATTCTGATAAAGACCTTGAAGTCACTTTATACGAAACTCCCCGTAATTTCGTTAGCTTTTCAGGGTAAGAATTAATTTGAAGAATATTCTTACACAAAAGAAGATTCAAATTTAAATCTATAATTTAACCCAGAACAAGTATTTAATTCATAATACCCGACTTTATGTATCCATTTAAATTTCAACCTATTTTAAAAGAACGCCTTTGGGGAGGAACCAAATTAAAAGACGTTTTAAACAAACCTATCGAAAATGATATAACTGGCGAAAGTTGGGAGTTGTCAACGGTAAAAGGAGATGTTTCAGTAATAGCAAATGGAAATTTAGCCGGTACTTCTTTACAGGAACTCATAGCGTCAAACCCTGAAGGGGTTTTGGGTAAAAGTGTTTTTGAACGTTTTGGAACTGACTTTCCTATTCTGATCAAATTTATCGATGCCAAAAAAGACCTTTCTATACAATTACACCCGAATGATGAATTGGCAAAGAAGCGTCATGATTCTTTTGGGAAGACAGAAATGTGGTATGTTATGGATGCTGATCAAGATGCAAATCTAATTGTAGGTTTCAATAAAGACGTAGCTAAAGAGGAATACGCAAAAAGTATTGAAAACGATTCACTAGTAGACCTGTTGCACTACGAATCGGTAAAAGAAGGGGATACTTTTTTTATCAATACGGGAAAGATTCATGCCATTGGAGCGGGCGTTTTATTAGCAGAGATTCAACAGACTTCTGATGTGACCTACAGAGTTTTTGATTTTAACCGAAAGGATAAAAACGGAAACCTTAGAGAATTGCATACAGAACTTGCTTTAGATGCTATCGATTACGAGAAGAAAGATGATTTTAAAGTTTCATATGCCAATGAATCGGACACTGTTAATAGCATGGTTGACTGTCCGTATTTCAAAACAAACTTCTTGGAACTCTCTCAAGATTTAAACCAAGATGTTTCTCAAAGAGATTCTTTTACAATTTATATGTGCGTAGGAGGTTCTGTAGCGGTGCAGAATGATTTTGGTACTGCGACTATTCAAAAAGGCGAAACGGTTTTAGTTCCTTCAAATTGTAATACGATTCGTTTAAAGACATCGGGAGCTAAACTGCTTGAAGTCACTATCTAGAATATAATTTTAGTCATTCTTTTGAAGTAGGAATTACAAATAACTTACTTTTGTAAAAAAATAGTACAAATGGCAAATATTAGAGATTTAAAGAAAGATATCAATTACGTATTGGGCGATATTATAGAAGCAGTATACATCGTTGATGCAGCTAATAATAAACCAGACTCAAAAGAAGGTGCAAAAATTATTGATAGTGCGATCACAACTTTTGACGAGTTGATTGTAAAGGTTAATCAAAGAAATATTGAAAACCGGCCAGCTCATTTGAGAGGTGTTAAAGAAGAACTAGAGAAAAAAGGTGCTGCTTTGATTGAGCAATTGAATACGCTTAGCTAAGATTTTAAATAAGTGAAATAAAAAACCCGCCTTAAGCGGGTTTTTTTATGTTTAATTTTTTAGTGAAGCGATATGTACTTTGAGTAAACGACCATATTTGGATTCTGCAACTTCAGGAGTTAGCGAATTATTAATGGAATCTAAATATTTTACATTCGCGTTTGCTATTTCGCTAATAGCAATATAAGGTGCTACATAAGAATCTCTATTATTAATAGCGTAATTGATAGCAAATAGATACCCTCGCTGTGTATTACGATCACTTTGGCGTTGAAGTGAATCTATTTGTAAGGCATCTAGCTGCGCATCTGTGGCAATGCTTTTTTGTAAAAGTTCTAAGTTCTTTTTATTAAGAGAGGACATATACTTTTTATACTCTTCTAATTTCTTATGTGTCTCTGAACCTGATATTTTTGCGTTAAGATCAAAAGTATTCCAAGCAGTGTTTATAGTAATATTACCTGGTTCTCCAAAAAAGGTAATGCGATCATTCAAGTCATTATTATCTTTTTTATTTAAGTACAGGTAAAAAATTTCAGGACTCTCAACTTCTGTTTGAAAAAGAAAGCTGCCGTCTCCATTGACTTCTAAGGAGTCAACAACAACAAGTGTTGAGTCTGGTAAGTGCTGCAGGTATAAAGTGCCTTTTTTTAAGCCTTTTACGGTGCCTGAGACAGTCATCGTATTTGCAGTAGTACCATCTCCACAGGCAGAAATTAGAGTAAGTAACGCGAAAGCATAAAGTGCCTTTTTCATAGGTGTATTTTAGTGCGGCAAATATCAGTAAATTTTTCGAATAGATTCAAAAAGTTTTAGGGCTTATCTCTAAACTTTGGAAGCTACCTCCATCAGTATGGCACAAAGATATGCCCCTGCCGTACCAACTACATAACCAAATACCGCCAATAAGATACCGACTGAAGTTAAAGAAGGGTGGAATTCTGCAGCAACCACTGGAGCCGATGCAGCCCCGCCTACATTCGCTTGACTACCCACAGCTAAAAAGAAGAATGGAGCTTTTAATAGTTTTGCTACTAAGATTAACAGCCCAGCATGAATAGAGATCCATATCAAACCGATTACAATGAGCCCTGGGTTTTCTAATACTTTACTTAAATCCATTTGCATCCCTATAGTGGCTACGAGTATGTATATGAACATTCCGCCAATTTTACTGGCGCCTGCCCCTTCATAGCTTTTTGCTTTTGTAAAGGATAGTGCAATTCCAATAGCCGTTGCACATACGACCATCCATAAAAATGAAGATCCCAAAGAGGATAGTATCTTGGTTTTGTCACTTATAACTTCAAAGGTTTCTTTTAGAAATTCTGATAAGTTGTTTCCAACTAAATGTGAAATTCCAACAGCTGTAAATGCAATAGCAAACATAATGATATAGTCATGCAATGTTGCGACACGAGTGATTTTTTCCGTGTGAGCGCTTACCTTTTTTTTAAGTATTTCGATAGATGAGGTATCTGCTTTCAGCCATTTATCAATTTTTTCGGTCTTCCCAATACCTAAAAGTAAGATAGCCATCCAGATATTAGCAACAACGATATCTACCAATACCATACCTCCAAACTTATCAGGATTGTATTCAAAAATCTCGAACATTGCGGCTTGATTCGCGCCACCGCCAATCCAACTTCCTGCGATCGTTGAAAGTCCGCGCCAAACGGCATCTGGACCAACACCACCCACAGTTTCAGGAGAAAAAATGGAAACAATCAAAATAGCCAAAGGTCCGCCAATGATAATGCCAACGGTTCCGGTAAAGAACATAATTAATGCCTTTGAGCCCAAGTTGGCAATAGCCTTTAAATCGATACTTAAGGTCATTAAAATTAAAGATGCAGGTAGTAAATAGCGACTAGCAACATAATATAGATTTGATGTTTCATCGGAAATGACCCCTAAACTGGTTAGAATACCAGGTAACAAATAACACATTAATACCGTGGGTACTATGCTATAGAATTTTTTCCAAAACCCTGTTTTAATAGCGGAGGTATAGAAAACAAAGCCTAGACATAAAGCGATAAGGCCTAAGACAATAGTGTCATCGGCAATTAAAGGTTGTGGTACGCTGGTTTCGGTCATTTAGGAAAGTATTGATTCGTTCAAATATAAACATTTATAAATGTTGCTGAATAAATTTAGCAACACCATGCTCCGTGTTTTTTAGGGTGATATGATTGGCGACCAATTTTACTTCCTCACGAGCATTACCTACAGCCACGCCACAACCACAATGTTGTAGCATCTCCATATCGTTATAGTTGTCTCCGAAGGAAATTACATCGATTAAAGATTCATCCGAAGAAAGCAACAACTGAATGGCAGATAATTTGGAGACCGTTTTTGGCGCAAGTTCAATGAGTGTATCATTCGAACGATAGATGTTCATTTGTTCACTTAAGGCAGCTGTTAATAAGGGAAATATAGCGTCTGAAGAGGTTTTGGTTCCCATCAACATAATTTTATGGGCACTAATATTTCTTTTTTTCCAATCGGATAGGGTGATGGATGTAGGTCTGAAAATAGGTTGAGATCTTGTATGATTAATTTCTTTTTCAACACGTTCTGAACGGTGTTCTACATACCACTCTTGATTATGGTACAGCCCTAATTTAATTTGATGTGCTTTTGCAAGTTCAAAAGTTTTTACTAGGGCTTTAAAATTTATGACTTCAGAAAATAACTCCTTAGTACCCTGAAGTATCAAGGCGCCATTATAACAAATAATAGGCTGGCTTATGATGCCTAACCTTTCTTGTAAATAGACCATAGATTGCGGCATTCGAGCCGAAACTAATAGTACTTTAAGCTGTTCTTTGACCCGGTAGATTTCAGAGATAGTAAAGTCTGAAACATCACTTTTTGTGGATAGCAAAGTACCGTCTAAGTCTGAACAAAGTATTTTATAATCCATGAAGTACAAGGAATTGTTTAGAAGTCATTTCTATAATTTAAAATGCAAAGGCTGGAAACAATCTTAGAGAAAATATATGGTCAAATTGTGGGCCTTAAGGTATGTAAACCCTATTTTTTATCCAAGTGCTAATGTATTAGATATTCAACCAATAGGTGAACTTCAAATTGATAGACCGGCTTCTGGGTTCAAAGTTATTTACAAAATAATTGTCATTATAAACAATGAACAAATCAGACAAAGGGGCAAAACGCCATTGCAACCTTGAATTAATACCTAAGTTATCTCTCTGATTGCTATACTGCACCAGTGTTGACCAAAAGATAGACTTGCTGAAGGTGACATCTATTTTCGGACTGATCAACCAAATATCTGCGCTAGGATAGGGGTCAGGTAAAGTAATTTGATCATAGTTTACAACCAAAGAAAGAAAGACTTTCGGCTGAAAACGTAAGGTTACCATACTTTCTATAGAAAATCGTTTTCCGTTATAAAACCTACCTATGTCAGAACTAATATCAAAAGCAAAACGTTTTCTCATATCAGAACGATAACCAATATCTATACTATTGTAATGATATCCTTGATCTCCGGGTAAATCTAAGGCGCCATCTGTGCTTGTCGGGTCAAAGCCATCAAATAAATATGTATAACTGTTGGTCATACCCATATTAAATTGAGATTGATCTTTAAATTGTGCTTCCCATCTTGATCTGAAATCGTAATCGGTATTTTTAAAATCTAAGTTAGAATCCCATATAACTACTGGAAAAAATTGAAAACTATGGTTTTGAATAATTCCTTTATTTGGCCAAAAAACACGCTCTGCACTTACAAAACTTTTGACAATACCAGTTCTACGAACAAACCCTAAATCAGATGAAAAATCTTCATCTAAATAAATGGCTTTACCAGCAAAATTATACTTTCTAGATTGGTAGCGCATTCTGGCGCCTGTCGATAGGTTGCCTTCGTTATCGTCTGGTTGAAATGATTTGTGTAGATAGGTTTGCCCCGTCCATGTATTATCTTTAGACGCTAAATTGTAATCTATACCGAAAACACGATTGTATGCATCTTCACGATCAACAAAATCGTAGTCTTCAAAAGACTGCTTGTTGATAAAGAATGCTCCAATATTTGATCTTGAAAATACACGATGCTGTAAGGCAACCATAGTATTATTATTCGAAGGAATCTCGTTTATCTCATCTTTCGCAGTTTGAATATTCAATACGCCAACACGAAGGTCTTTAGTCAGTTTTCCACTCAATCGTACGCCACCAATTAATTTGTTTTCTATTGAGTTACCTGCAGTATCACTGGCAATACCAATTCGTCTTGAGAAAAAAGGATTGGCATCACGTTGATCGCCAAAGCTTGCAAAAAGGTCGCTATTATCAATAAAGAACTGTCTTTTTTCCGGTAATGAAACCTCAAAACGAGTAAGGTTAGTAACTTGATCATCAACTTCTACTTGTGAAAAATCAGGGTTAAAAGTAACATCTAAATTCAAATTATTGCCTAGCGCTATCTTGGCATCTCCTCCAAATTTAAGGGTGTTAATACCAAGATCGGTTTCAAAATCTTTTTGTGAGAGTGCATTGATGTATGGTATAATAGCAACCGGAGTTTTTGATTTGCCTAGTGGCTTCTCAAAAACCATATCGCCCATAAAAGCCAAGTTGAAAATCAGTTGATTTTGAGGAATTTTCGCCCAAGAACTTCTTTCATTATGTTGCGTTTCAATTCGGTAACTATTGAACCGCCATTTGGTAGCACCTTCTTTGAATTTTAAAGAGGTGAGTGGTATGATCATTTCAGCAGTGAAATAATCATCGTACATTTTAGCATCACCTTGCCATTTAACATCCCAAGAAAGATTGAAACCTCTACGGTCAGTACCACCGTTAGAAATCAACGCTTCTCTTCGCACTCCATACGGGTTGATGCCAAATAGAAATGCATTTGTGCCATCATTATACGTATCGAATAGTATAGAGAAACTATCGTTTCCACTACCTCGAAAATCTCGTTTCAACGAATTTAGCGCATAGTTTTTGCCGATAGATATCGCTTTTATTCCAATGTATAGATTCTTATCATCATAAAGTATTTTTACTTCTGATTGCTTTTCAGCAGGAACAGAATCTGTCGGAAAATATTGCCAGTAGTTATTGGCGCTTTCTGCAGTTTCCCAAATAGGTTCATCTAAGACTCCATCTGGTGTGATTTTCGAATCAGTAATGTATTTTACGGTAAAACTCTTATCCTCGTTTTGACCATGGGAGACTAAGGTATAAAGCAAGAAGAAGAGAACTGGTAAAGTTTTTGTCATTAATTTTGAATTAGCTATAGCAACAAATTTACTTCTTTAGACCGTTAAAAAAAGCTTAAATTTTTGTTATAAATCAAACTATAAAATCGCAGAGGAAAGGGTTTCGATTAGATGTTTAGCCAATAGGTGAATTTCAAATTAATAGAGCGATAGCGGGGAGAAAACTGATTTACAAAATAGTTGTCATTGTATACTATGAACAAATCAGAAAGTGGGGCAAAACGCCATTGTAGTCTTGAGTTGATGCCTAAATTATCATCTTGGTTGCTATACTGTATAAGGGTAGACCAGAAAAGAGATTTACTAAAAGTCAATTCAACCTTCGGACTTATGAGCCATAAATCAGCACTTGGGTATGGGTCAGGCAAAGAGATTTGGTTATAATTAACAGCCAATGAAATTTGTGCTTTTGGCAGTATGCGAAGAAAAAGGGTAGCATCAAGGGAGAAAATATCGCCGTTGAAGAAGCGCCCGTATGTGGACTGGCTCGTAACAGAAAGAACGTCTGCCCTGTTTGACATATAAGATGCACTCAAGTTATTGAAGTGGTAGCCTATGTTGCCAGGTAAAGGAACGCCATCGGTTCTTGTCGGGTCAAATTCATCAGTAAGAAATGCATAGGTGTTATTAAAGCCAAAACTAAGTTGCGACTGGTTTTTAAATCCGACTTTGCCACTCAGGCTAACCCTATGGTCTGTTTTCTGATACGCTAGACCAGGTCGCCATGTAACAATAGGAAAAAGGTTTAAACTATAACTATTGACTACTTCACTTGTTGGCCAGAATACCTTTTCAACGGAGCTAGCTAATTTAATAATATCTGTTCGTCGTATAAAACCTAGGTCTGAACTAAAGTCTTCATCAACGTATGCTAAATCAGTAAAAACATTAAAATATTTAGTAGTTCGACCTAAAAATGCTCCGGCCGAATAATTGCCTTCTTTGTCGTCAGGTTGAAACGATTTATGTCCATAAAACTTACCTCTCCATTTACCGTCTTTTGAAGCCAGATTATAATCCATACCTAAAACCCTATTGTATTCATCTTCTCTTTCAACGAAATCATAGTCTTTAAGTGATTGTCGGTTGATAAAAAACATACTGATATTCGATCGGTCAAACACCTTTTTCTGCAAGGCAAACATGGTATTATTATTTGAGGCAATTTCATTATCGATATCCTCATCTGTTTGTATGCTTAAAACTCCTAACCGCCAATCTTCGCTTAATTTTCCGCTAAGGCGTATTCCGCCAAGAATTCTATTTTCTATAGAATTGCCTGCGGTATCTTTAGCAATTCCAATTCGTCTTGAAAAGAATGGGTTCGCATCACGTGATCCTCCAAAGCTGCCAAAAAGGTCACTATTGTCAATGAAAAATTGTCTTTTTTCAGGAAGGCCAACTTCAAATCGCGTAAGGTTGGTAATAACGTTATCAACTTCAACATTCGAAAAATCAGGATTAAGCGTAACATCTAAGTTCATTCCGTTGCCGATAGATACCTTGGCATCGCCTCCAACCTTAAAATTATTGTTGGCAATGTCAGTGGTGAAATCTTTTTCAGAAATTGTGTTTATATACGGAATTAGCGCTAGTGGAGTTCTTGATTTGCCTAGGGGTTTTTCAAAATGCATATCACCCATAAATGCTAGGTTCACCAAAAATTGACCAAGGGGTACTTTGTACCAACCACTTCGCTCATTGGTTTGTAAGTCAAATCGATAAGATTGAAAGCGCCATTTCGTCTCCCCTTCTTTGAATTTAAAAGAGGTGAGGGGTATGGCCATTTCAGAGGTGTAGTAGTCGCCGTAAATTTTTGATTCACCCTTCCATTTAACATCCCATGAGGTATTGAAACCTCTTAAATCTTGGCCTCCTCCAGAAATTTGAACTTCTCTTCTAACGCCATACGGGTTGATGCCGAATAAAAAAGCATTTGTACCATCATTAAAGGTATCGAATACCAAACTCATGCTATCACCGTTACTTGCTCTAAAATCTCTTTTTAGCGAAGGTGTTATCCATTTGTCTCCAATTGATTGTACAGTAATACCAATATAAAGGTGGGTGTCACTATACACCATTTTTATATCCGTAGGATTCTCAGCAAGTATGGAATCGGAAGGAAAAAATTGTTGAAAATCATGCGGCCCGTCGGCAGTTTTCCATAACGGCTCATCTAAAATACCATCGACAATAGGTATTTCAGACGTGAACTTTACCGTAAAAGATTTGTCTGCGGTTTGGCTGAGAAGAGGAAGGGTGTATAAAAGTACTGCAAAGGCGTAAAATGCTCTTATCATTGAGTTTAAATTAGCTCGGCGAATTTACAAGTTTAATTTTTAAATAGGCCTTAGAAAATTATGCTGTTAATCTTCTCTGCTTTTAGGGGCGCGTTTCTGCGCTTTCAAACTCTTCATCAGCATCCATTCAATTTGTCCGTTGGTACTACGAAATTCATCTGCAGCCCATTTCTCAATTGCATGCAGCATATCTTCATTCATACGCAACGCAAATGCTTTCTTTTTTGCCATTTGTTAACTTTTAACTAGCGGTTAATGATTCAGAGTGCCTGTATTAACTATAGGTGAGGCATCTTTATCAGAACAAAGTACTACCATGAGATTACTTACCATCGCCGCTTTTCGCTCGTCATCTAAATCAACAACTCCTTTTTTGCTGAGTTCTGCTAAAGCCATTTCGACCATGCTAACTGCACCTTCTACTATTTTATGTCTTGCTGCGACAATTGCTGTTGCCTGCTGTCTTTTCAACATGGCATTGGCAATCTCCTGTGCATAAGCCAAATAACCGATTCTGGCCTCTAAAACTTCGATGCCAGCCATTGATAAGCGCTCTTGCAGCTCTTTTTCTAAGGCTTCGCTGACTTCATTAAGGCTTGATCGAAGCGTAATATCTTCGACTACACCCTCATCGGCAAAATTATCATACGGATACATGCTGGCCAACTTACGCACGGCTGCATCGGTTTGAACGCGAACAAAATTTTGATAATCGTCAACATCGAATGCTGCTTTGTAAGTGTCCATAACGCGCCATACTAAAATGGTGCTAATCATTATTGGATTACCCAACTTATCATTCACTTTTAGGCGTTCACTATCAAAATTGCTTGCTCGAAGTGATATCTTTTTTTTGGAATAGAGTGGATTTACCCAAAACAAACCGTTTTTCTTTATTGTACCCACATATTTTCCGAAAAGCAATAGTACTCTTGAACTATTAGGATTTACCAATACAAACCCCGGAACAACTACAAGTGCCCCAATAATAGCGATAATACCGATGGGAGGAAACCGCAGCAGCATAAATAATCCGCCAACTAGTAACACTACTAGTAGAAATACCATCATATAGCCGCTGGCTGGGTTTAAATCTTTTTCGTTTGTCATGATTACTTTTTTAAGTGATATCAAAATGATATCATAAATATATCGAATTAAAGTATATCAAACAAATGTTTTTTAAAATTCTAACTTTTTTAATTTTGACTTGAGCTGAATTTTTTAGTCTTTTTCTTATTGGGGTTGTTGAACAAACGCTTGAAAAAACCGTCTCTCTTCACAGGCTCACAATTGAGTTGATCTAGCACAAATGGATTTGGCTTTTCAAATTTTGCTTTTGTAATGGTATTGAATTCTTTGTGCCTATTTAATTGTTGATACCAACTTGCAAATAGGGGTAAAGCTGCATTGGCACCTTGCCCAAGACTTGTGCTGTTGAAACCGATTTCATGATGGTCTAACCCGACCCAAGTGATGTGTACTAATTTTGGAGTTAATGCGACAAACCAAGCATCTTTATTGTTTTGTGTAGTGCCTGTTTTTCCGGCAATATCATTGTTCAATTTATAGCTAGAACGAATGCGTTTTGCTGTTCCTGTATTGATTGTAGATTTCATCATTTCGAGCATGATTTGCTCAGTTTGCTTCGAAAACGCTCTATTTTTTGCTCTTTTTGGTTCAAAATCAACTAGAACAGAATCGTTTTGATTTAAAACACTTTGAATGAGAAATGGTAAGACTGCCTTCCCATTGTTTACATAAGTGGCGTAAACACCTGCCAATTCATTTAGATAAATTTCACCTGTTCCTAGGGCTAGTGAGGGCTGTTTGGGTAACTTGGAAAATACACCCATTTTTTTTGCTTGGGTTAGTACATTTTCAATTCCTGTGGCTTCCAGAACTTTTACCGCAACCGTATTGACTGATTTGCTTAGCGATTCTTCCATCGAATAGTTCAGATAGGCTTCGTCTTTATTTCCTGAGTTGCTAGGCGACCAGCCTTTCAGGTTTTTATATTCCACTTCGCTAGCAGAAAAATAGGCGCAAGGAGGAATACCTTTTTCCAAAGCGGCGGTATATACTATAGGTTTAAAAATAGACCCCACTTGCCGCCGAGCTTGTGCTACATGGTCAAATTTAAAGTGTTTGAAGTCGATGCCGCCTATCCAAGTGTGCACCGCTCCCGTTTTTGGATTAATGGCTATTGACCCTGTGTTCAAAAATTTCATATAGTGCTGAACACTATCAATAACACTTGCGTTTACAGTTTTGTCGCCAGACCAGCTCGTTAGAACCATGTCTCGCTTTTGACTTAAAGAATCCCAGATTTCGGAGGTGGAGAGTTCGGTTTTTAGTAGTTTCTTATAATGAGCTGTCGCTCGAACTGCTTTTTCAACTAATTTTTTATTTCGTAACCATGGGGCTTTTTTTCCATAACTATCTTCAAAGCTTTTCTGGAGCTTGGTCATGTGTTTTTTCATGGTTTCTTCCGCCAAAACCTGCATTTTGTAGTTTAGGGTGGTGTAAATTTTGAGTCCCGAAGTATAAATATTGTATTCGTTTCCTTTTTCATTTTCAGATTTCGCCCATTTAATAAGTTTTTTCCGAACTTCCTCTCTAAAATAAGGCGCTACTCCATCTGTATAATTGAATTTTCTATAATTTAATTTGAGAGAAATAGCACTAATACTATCCTTTTGGGCTTGCGACAAACGTTCATTTTCCACCATGGACTGTAGTACTAGGTTTCGTCGGGCTAAACTTTTTTCAGGATAAACACGCGGGTTATAGCTATATGTCGCTTTTAACATTCCAATCAAGACAGAAGCTTCCTCGATAGTCAATTGCTTTGTTTTCTTATTAAAAAATTTAAGGGCTGCACTTTCAATTCCGAAGGTGTTATCTCCGAAGGAAACAGTGTTTAAATAATGGGTTAAGATGTCCTCCTTAGAAAATATAGCTTCCAATCGCGAAGCTGTAATCATTTCTTTTACCTTGTTTACAGCAATATTGGTTTTTTTTCTATCCCTACGGGGGTATAGGTTTTTAGCCAACTGTTGCGTAATTGTACTTCCACCACCTGAAGATTGGTCTTGCATCAAAATAGTTTTTAAAGCTACTCGTAATAGGCTAGGGTAATCAATGCCAGAGTGGTTATAGTAGCGCTTGTCTTCAATAGAAACTAAAGCATCTAAGAGATGTTGGGGAAACTCGTCGTGGGCAATTGGCTGTCTGTCATAGTGGAAAAACTTGCCAATAAGTACGCTGTCTGCGGTATAAATTTCTGAGGCACGTTGGTATTTAAAATTCTCAAGTTCATTTTTACTAGGAATCTTCCCCCATGCGCCCAAATAAATACTTCCAATGAACAGAAGGGCAACAATTAGGAAGCTTCCAATACATAGAAGTACGTATTTTGAATATTTTGATTTTGTTTTTTTAGGCATTTAATACATCAATTATGGGGCAATATTGAGCTTTAATAAAGAATTTAGAGCTGCTTTTTCTTTTAGTTGTGATTTTGATTTTTGCAAACGGATCATTTTATTTTTATAGGTCGCTTGATAGCTAACATATAAATCCATTAGCGCATAAAAGTAGGCATACTGAGTTTTAAATAAAAGTCATATTAGTTTATAAAATTAGATACGTGTTAACCATAGATTAAAGTTCATTAGCTACTTTTGAAAAAAATCGCATCTTATGAAAATCAGTTTTCTGCTAACACTCTTTTTATTTGTTCAATATACATTTGGCAACGACATGGTTTGGTCAAAAACAGGCCATAGAACTACTGGAGAAGTCGCCCAGCAACACTTGTCTAAAAAAGCAAGAAAAGCAATTGATAAATTACTAGACGGTCAAAGTTTAGCTTTGGTAGCTACTTTTGGAGATGATATTAAGGCCGATAGGCAGTATAAGAAATTTAGTGCTTGGCATTATGTAAACTTTTCAGCGGACAAGAAATACGGAGAAGAAGAACCCAGCGAGTACGGTGATTTAATAATGGGAATTGAAAAGTGTATTGAAATTGTAAAGGATGAAAATAGCGCACCAGAAGACAAGGTTTTTTATCTAAAGTTTTTAGTGCACTTAGTTGGTGATTTGCATCAACCAATGCATGCAGGGCGTATAGAAGATAAAGGCGGTAATGATATTCAGTTACAGTGGTTCAACAAAGGAACCAATCTACATCGCGTTTGGGATTCAAATATGATTGACGATTATGGTATGAGCTATACCGAACTCGCTGAATCTTTGCCTCGTTTGTCTAAAACTCAAAAGCAGTTTATTCAGCAAGGAACGATATATGATTGGGTAGAAGAATCACAAGACCTTGCCAATGAAGTCTATGGTTCAGTAGAAGTGGGTGAGAAGCTGTTTTATCGCTACAGTTATGATTGGTGGGGTACAGTTGAAAAACAACTGCAAAAAGGAGGCCTACGTTTGGCTAAAATCTTAAATGAAATCTATGATTGATCGAACCATCAGATTCAGAGGCGAGTAATTTGATCTGATATCTTGCTTCTTACAGTATAGCGGGTCTTGCAACTTATTTTTGCGTTTTAACCCATAAATGATGATTTCCAACGAATGATGATACCTTGGCATAAGATTTGAAGTTATGTTAAGGAAGTTAGGTGCGAGGAAATTAGCATAGTCACCCGAATGTTAAAGATAGTAACTAGCTCTAGAAAAGGGAATTAAAAAAGCTGTTCTGATACGAACAGCTTTTTTATTTAATAACTCTAAAAGTTAAATTAATTCTTTCGCTAATAGGTTTTGCCGTTTTGGCTATCTGATGTAGCCAATAGTGCTGGGTTTCGCCTTGCATGAGTAAAAGGCTACCATGTTCTAAAAGTAATTTGTGTTTTAGGTTTTTATGTGTTCTATGCTTTAGATGAAAAAAACGTTCTTGCCCTAGCGTTATAGAAGCAATTACTGGATTCTTACCTAATTCCTTTTCGTTATCGGCGTGCCAGCCATTACTGTCTTTTCCATTTCGATATAAGTTCAATAAGCAGGTTGTGAAAATTGCCTCCGTTTTTGTTTCAATCTGTTGTTTTATTTCAAGAAGTTCTTGGGTGAAGTGATGCGGCTGCATGGTGATACTAGCGTAAGAGTACGGTTTTGAGTTACTTCCGAACAGCGCCGTAAGTCTTGGTTGTGCATATATTTTCCCAAAGACCTTGATGTTATCTTGCTGCCATGGAGTCGTACTCTTGAAAGTTTCAAAATACTCATCCGCTTTTTGAGCTTTTAGAAAGTTCGGAAAGTAAATGATATTGCTATCTGGTAAGGTTAAATCAATTTTGTCGGAGAAAAGACTACTCATGCGTCAAAACATTTTTAAGTTGATTGCGATATTGTGATGGGTTCTGCCCCGTAAAAGCCTTAAAGGACTTATTGAAATGAGAAAAATTATTGAAGCCGCTTGCAAAACAAATCTCGGTAATGCTTATGGGTTGCTCAGCCAATAGCTTTGAGGCGTGCACTAGGCGATATTCATTTACAAATTGTGTAAAGGTTTTATTTGTAATTTTTTTAAAGTACCTGCAAAAAGAAGGTATGGTCATGCTGACTATGTTGGCAATTTCCGCGAGTGTGATTTCCTCTTTGAAATTGCTCTTTACATGATTGAAAACGATGTTGATGCGGTCGTTATCTTTTACTTCTGTTTCAATAGCAAAGCCTTCTGCATTCAGAACTTTCATTTCCTTTGAATTTGCTAGTTCATTTAAAATATTTAGAACAGATAAAAGACGCTGAAAATCGGTTTGGTATTCTAAGACCTCCATTTTATCGCCTATTTTTTGCTTTGTGCGACCTGAAAAAGCAATGCCAGCTTTCGCCATCTCGAAAAGGCCTTGTATTTTTTTCATCTCCGGAATGTTGAAAAAGTCATTTCCCAAAAAGTCTTGTTTCATCTGAATAACGGTCTCACTTTCGTTTCCAGTTAGCTTATCTGTAAAACCGCAATGGGGTAGATTACTCCCTATTAGTATCAGGTCGCCTTTTGAGTAATACGATACATGACTACCAATTTGTCGTTTGCCTGCTCCGCCATTTACATACACTAATTCTATTTCAGGATGAAAATGCCAAGCGGTATTGGAATTTGAAATGCTTTTATCAAATTTTTGGTATAAATATGAGTGACCAAAGTTAGGCTCAATCGATTCGAAAGCAGGTTTCTGTTTGCTTGTATTTATAGTTTTCATACGACAAAGTTACTTCGTTGAATTCTGCATTATCTATGCAAAATTAACCTAAATATGTTCAAAATTACCTTTTTATTATTTTTTGAGGTTTTACTCGGGTAAAATAGCACAGAAATTGGAAAATCTTGTAGTAGTACAACTAAGCATACAGAAGTAATTTTGAAGTGTTGAATAGTTGTAAACTTAAAAATAAAAAAACATGAAAAAAATAGTAAGATCAATCGCAGTAGTAGTTCTTATGTTTGTTGCAGCAACAGGCTTGGCTAAAGAACCAAAATTAAGTTTGACACCTAATGTGAAGAAGAGCTTGGATTTTGAGATGGATATCACCTCTTGTCAGACTATTGTTAGTATCGTCGATTTGGCAGGTGAAATTATATTTACAGAAAAAATAGCAACAGGAATTAGCTATGCAAAGAAGTTCGATTTAAAAAACCTTCCAGGGGGTAGTTATTTTTTAGAAGTAGATAATTCTTTAAAAGAAACAATATTTGAATTTTTGATTGAAGATTCGAAAATCAAAATAGCAGAAAGAAAGGAAAACGTTAAACCTATTTTTAGAAAAAATGAAGGAAGAGTTTTCGTAAACTTCTTAAATCTTGAAAAAGAAGCGGTGGAAATTAAGGTTTTAGATAGCGAAAGCCGCTTGGTCTTTGAAGAAACCATTTCAGGGGAGATGTTGATTGAAAAAGTATTCAATTTCGAGACTGCTTTAAAAGACGACTATACTGTTGTAATTAAAACTAAGGAAGACAGGTATTACGAAACGGTCACTGTAAAGTAGTACTGGTTAAAGCGAACTTATAATTTAAGTCCTCAAAGGGTATTGCTTTGAGGGCTTTTTTTAGTACCTCAAATACCAATAAGCCCAAAACATAAGGGCAAATTGAAGCGGAATTCGAGCTATTAGCAAGCGCCTAGAGATGCCCATGGAGGCTTTTTTATTTAGAAGCATGTGAAAGTGAGCTGGTAAAAAGAAGGTTAACATTAAGATGACCGCATAAATAGCCATGTTTTTGGTTGTAGCGAAACAAAGTGCAAAGCCAATACTGATTTCGGCGATTCCGCTTATTATTACTAAAAGTTTATGCCCGGGCAGATACCCTGGTAAAATGCGCATATACATTTTGGGTTTGACAAAATGCATCGTGCCAGCAGCGACATAAATTAAAGCCATTAGATATAAGTGCCAAGGGTAGTCCACTTTCTAAAGAAATTTTTTATAACGTTCTTTTTTATATTGGGGTACTGATGTGTTGCTCATAAAGAGCTGTAAGATTTCTTTTGTTTTCTCTTTGGCAAACATCAATTCGTAAAACTGCTGCACACTAAGTGTGTTTTCTGATTGTTCTTGAAGGTCTAAGGTGTCACCTTTATGAACTTTACCTTCTTCCAAAATTCGCACATAAGTGCCGGGTCGATTATGTGCAATAAATTGTCGAAGTACTTCTTGTGTGCCAAAACGAATGCCTAATTTATAACAAGGTTCACGGGGCTGCGATACTTGAACCAAGGCTCCTCCAATTTTATAAATATCACCAATTCTCATAAGGGACTCATCCATGCCTTCAATAGTTAAATTTTCGCCGAACATACCCCAGTTCCAATCTAATTTGGGGTATAATTGTTTCCAATACGGATAGTTATCCGCGGCAAATAAATAACAGGCTTTGTTCATGCCGCCATGGTGAATTCTATCAATAACGGTATCGTTTGAAACATCATTTGTTGTTAAATGTAATGGTTCGGAAACCGGTTTTTTGAAAATTCCGGTTTGCTCTTCTTTACCATTCCATAAAAAAGTAGTAGGTTTTCCTAAGTTGGTTGATAGTACGCGCATGTGTTAAAGATAAAAAACCACCGTGGATAAATACGATGGTTTTTTTAAAAGCTTAGTTTTAAATAAATGATTTAATCTTCTTTTTCCATCTTTTTGGTTAAAAAGAAACCAGATAACAAGCCGATACCTGCCATAAAGAAAATAGTGCCAGGGTAGGCTACCCCCTCATCAACTCCGATATTCTCTAAAATAGCTCCAATAAAAATGGCAATGCCTACACCAACCAATACTAATGCTAAATTTAGTAAAAGCATTTTGCCAGTGGAAGAACCCTTGCTTCTTTCAGCATTAAAAAAAATAGTTGCTTCAGCTCCTTTTTCTATAAGTGCCATACGCTCCTTATTTCTGGTGGTAAAATAAAGATAAACGATTGCGAATACGAATAAAAAAAAGCTGATGGGTATTAAAATTGCCTCTAACATAATTTGATTTGTTTTTTAATTGATTAATAAACTCATTTGGTCTGTATGACGACAACTTTTTGATTGAGGTTACAATAATTTTCAATTTTGTGAAAAATCGTGTAACCAGTGTTGTAATTTGTACGTCATATGAAGTAGAATGAGCCAAAACGCAGACCAACACTATATTGAAGCCGTTATTAATGGTGATACCAGAGCATTTTCGGTCTTGGTTGATAGATACAAGTATATGGTGTTTACTTTGGCTGTTAAGATTTTAAAAAGCCAAGAGGAAGCTGAAGAAGTTTCTCAAGATGTTTTTGTAAAAGCATATACAGCATTAAGTACCTTTAAGGGAGATGCTAAGTTTTCGACCTGGTTATATAAAATAGCCTATTATCAAAGCTTAGATTATCTAAAGAAACAAAAACGAACGTTAAACACCAGTTCTATTGATTCAGATACAGAGTTTCATTTAGCTAGTGCGGAAAATGCTTTGGATAGTCTTGAAGCTGATGAACGTAAACTTGCGATTAAAAGTGCTATTGATACATTAGCACCTGATGATGCAGTAGTAATAACACTTCATTATTTCGAAGAGTTATCATTAAAGGAGATAGCAGATATTATGAAGTTAGAGGCGAATACGGTTAAAGTTCGCTTATTTAGAAGTAGAAAACGTTTGGCTTTATTGCTTAAGAATAAATTAGAACCTGAAATTCTTGCTACCTATGGAAGAAAATAAAGAATTAGACGATTTTATAAGAAGGTCAATCAAAGCGACGGGTTTAGAAAATCCTTCTATTGATTTTACAGATTCCGTTTTGTCAAAGATTAAGCTGGCAAATGAACAAGAGAGCGTTATGGTTGCAAAGCCTTTGTTTTCAAAAACAACTTGGTTTTTGATTTTAGCTGCGGTGGTTGCTGTTTTTAGTTATGTGTTTATGGCCAAGTCAACTGCTGAAAGTACCTGGTTGGCAGCCATAGAATTGAATAAATTGACTTCTTTCAACCTCTCTTTGTATATACCAGAATTATATTCTTCAAGTGCCTTTGTTTATGGTTCTATAGCAATTACCTTATTTGTATGGATTCAGGTTTTCTTGCTACAACAAAGACTTCATAAAAGCGATGCCCTAGGCTAGTAATTCTTCTGTTAAAAAGGAGTCCGCTTTAAAAAGTAACCCAATGACTTTATGGCATCGGTTCGGAAAAGGTCTCGCCTTTTTACCTAATAAATTATCTTGCTTAAGGTTTTTAATACTAGAGTGGAATTTTCCTTTGTCTCTTTTGGGTCTAAGCCATTACCAATTGATAAATTGAAAGCGAATCAATTTCAAGGATCAACTGTTAGGATGTTGATTGCGCTATCACTTTTAGTACTTTGAGCTAGTCCATATCTTTTTTTGTATTTCAAGAACGATAAGAAATTTAGCAAAAAAAAACTGCCCTAACTATATTGCAAGGGCAGTTTTCATAAATTACTAACAGCTAACAGCTAACAGCTAACAGCTACTTTACCATCTCATAACTACGTTTAATGAAGTTTGTTAGTTCTTCACCTTTTAATAAACCTTTAGAAAGCCGTGCTAAATCAAGCGATTGATTGATCAAACGTTCTTTCTTTTTAGCAGTTTTAGTATTTAGAATTTCGCTAACGAGCTCATGATTGGTATTTACAATGAGGTTATACATTTCTGGCATCCTACCCATTCCAAACATTCCGCCGCCGCCGCCACTCTGCTGCATCTCTTTCATGCGGCGCATAAACTCAGGTTCGGTGATGATGAACGGTGAAGACTCACTGTCCATTGCCTCTAATTGTACGGTATAGCTCTTATTCGTAATCGTTTCTTCTAAAGCTGCCTTTAGTTTTTCTTTTTCTTCATCAGAAAGTTTTGAAATGGCAGTCTCCTCCTTTTTAATAAGGTTGTCTAAATGATCTGAATCTACTCGTACAAAAGATATATTTTCTTTTGAGCCTTCCAATTTTTGCATTAGGTGCCCTATAATAGGAGAATCCATTAAGAGTACTTCAAAGCCTTTCGTTTTAGCAGCTTCAATATAACTGTGCTGCGCCTCTTTATCCGATGTGTAAAGGATTACTAGTTTATTGTCTTTGTCTGTTTGTGCTGCTTTTAGTTTTTCTTGAAGTTCTT
Source organism: uncultured Flavobacteriaceae bacterium (assembly GCA_938029725.1). GTDB lineage: Bacteria > Bacteroidota > Bacteroidia > Flavobacteriales > Flavobacteriaceae > Maribacter_C. The sequence continues at coordinate 18,188 of CALHGE010000071.1, read as the reverse complement.
CAAAAGTATAAAAGTTTCCGTCTACTGTCGGATATAGCGCAAACTTGTCAGCTTTCTCAAAGAACTTATCTTCAGAAAGCATTCCGTATTCGATGACTATTTTGATGTCATTCCATTTGGCTTCTAAATCTTCTCTATTATTTTTGAAAAGAGAACTCAGTTTGTCTGCAACTTTTCTAGTGATGTAAGAAGAAATTTTCTTTACGGCACCGTCAGCCTGCAAGTAAGAGCGTGATACATTCAATGGAATGTCAGGAGAGTCTATAACTCCACGTAACATAGTTAAGAATTCAGGAACAATGCCTTCTACATTATCTGTTACAAAAACTTGATTTTGATACAGTTGAATGCGATCTTTCTGTTGGTTCAGGTCTTGTGATAACTTCGGAAAATAAAGTATTCCTGTTAGGTTAAACGGATAATCAACATTCAAGTGAATATGGAATAAAGGCTCTTCGAACTGCATTGGGTACAATTCGCGATAGAAGCTTTTGTAATCAGCATCTTCTAAATCAGCAGGTTGTTTTGTCCATGCCGGATTCGGATTGTTTACGATATTATCAACTTCTTCTGTTGGAGCAGCGTCCTCTTCTTTAGCATCTTCTGGCTTGGGAAGTGTTTCAGTGCGCATTCCGAATTTAATCGGAATAGGCATAAACTTGTTATACTTACTTAAGAGTTCATTGATACGGCTATCTTCTAAAAATTCAGTAGAATCATCAGCGATATGCAGAATGATTTCAGAACCTCGGTCTTCTTTGGTGCCCTTTTTTAAAGTGAAATTTGGTGATCCGTCGCATGACCAATGCGCAGCTGGCTCATCTTTATAACTCTTTGTTATGATCTCAACTTTATCTGCAACCATAAAAGCAGAGTAAAAACCTAATCCGAAGTGGCCAATGATTCCAGCATCTTTAGCACCATCTTCGTATTTGTTCAAGAACTCTTCAGCACCTGAAAAAGCAACTTGATTTATATAGTTCTTAACTTCTTCTTCAGTCATACCTAAACCTTGGTCGATAATATGAAGCTTCTTTCCTTCCTTATCAACTTTGATTTCAATCATAGGGTTGCCATATTCTACTTTGGCTTCACCAATGGAAGTAAGGTGTTTTAGTTTGAGTGTTGCGTCAGTTGCATTCGAAATCAATTCACGCAAGAATATCTCGTGATCGCTGTATAAAAACTTTTTAATCAGTGGAAAAATATTTTCGACTGATACATTAATTTTACCTTTTGCCATAAATTAGTACTTTAATTTTATTCCCATCCTTCATCTTCACTCAGGATAAACTTCGGTAGGAACCTATTTAATAATTGTCTTTGATTTGATTACCGCAATTGTGGTAATCTGAAAACTACTTTTGTTTGTCAAACTGTACAGTCAAAAAAAATACCATAGTACCTATTAATGACAAACTGACACATTAAAAAAGACAAAGCTCTTAGTGTAAAAGATTTAACATAACTTTTGTTTAATTTATTTGGCTAAAGATTAAACAATAAGTACATTTACATTGTTGTTAATTTTAAAATTGCTATGAAAAAGATTTTTTTTGATTGACAATTTTATTGGTTAGGTTGTTTGGAAAACGTGCTCTCCCCCGGGAGCACGTTTTTATTCGTTAAAACAAATTTATTAGGCTTTACTTAACGCTGATACATTAGCCGATTACGTAACTTTACTACTATAAAATATTCAATAATGGCTGCAAAAATAAAAGCAAAAAAAATTACTGACGACCTCGTTATTTCTATGTACATGGATTATGTATTAGAGCATGAAGTAGTGCCGAAATCGGTTTATAAGTTTTGTAAAGCCAATAGCATAGATGAATCTGAATTTTATCAAAATTTCGGTTCTGTTGAAGGTGTTCAGAAAGCTATCTGGAAGAAATTTTACGCCAATACAGAAGGTTTGATAGCCAAGAATACAGAGTATGATTCTTTTTCTAATAAGGATAAGATGCTTACCTTTTTTTACTCATTTTTTGAATTGCTTACCCTAAACAGGAGTTATGTGCTTTTTACTTTGCACAAAGACAAGACATTACAGCAAAATATGGACCAACTCAAGGGCTTGAGAAAGCATGTGAAGGGTTTTGCTTCTGAGCTTATTGAGAATGGTAACGCGAATAAAACGCTGAAAATAACAAAACATAGTCCGAAAGTATTTTCTGAAGCTGCTTGGCTACAGTTCGTATTTATACTTAAGTTTTGGATGGATGATGATTCTGCAGGATTTGAAAAAACTGACCTTGCTATAGAAAAATCTATCACTACTGTTTTTGATATTTTCGATAATACACCATTGGACAATATCATTGATTTTGGAAAATTCTTGTTCAAAGAAAAATTTGCATAACTCCCTGAATCGAAAGATATGAAGACCTTAGATAAAATACCCACAGGTAAGATTGAAAGAGCTAGTAAGTTGATGAAAACAGGTGTTAAAATTGGAGGTAATTATGTCAAGTATTATGGTAAAAAATTAGTCAATTCTGAATTGACAAAAGAACAGCTTAACAAAAACAATGCTGAAGATATCTATGATGGGTTAAAAACGCTTAAAGGAAGTGCTTTAAAAGTAGCCCAGATGTTGAGTATGGAGAAGAATATACTTCCCAGGGCTTATGTTGATAAATTCTCGCTGTCACAGTTTTCTGTCCCTCCGCTTTCCGCCCCATTAGTGCGCAAAACTTTTAAGAAGTATATGGGAAAAAACCCCGAAGAAATATACGATACTTTTGAGCGAGATTCTATAAATGCAGCTAGCATTGGACAGGTGCACAAGGCTACTAAAGATGGAAAGCAACTAGCGGTAAAAATACAGTACCCTGGGGTAGCCGAAAGCATAAGTAGTGACTTAGCTTTGGTGAAACCTATTGCTTTAAAACTGTTTAATATTAAAGGAAAAGATTCAGACAAATATTTTAAAGAAGTTGAAGATAAATTGTTTGAGGAAACTGACTATTTGCTAGAAATTAAGCAAAGTAAAGAAATTACAAACTCATGTTCACGAATTGAAGGTTTAGAATTTCCAGAATACTACGAAGAACTATCTAGTGCGCGTATCATCACTATGGATTGGATGACCGGTTCGCATCTCAGTGAATTTTCAAAAACAGATTTTTCTCAAAAGCTAGGTGACACCTTAGGTCAAACCTTGTGGGATTTTTACATGTATCAAATTCATGTACTTCGAAAAGTGCATGCAGACCCGCACCCTGGTAATTTTTTGGTTAGCGAAGAAGGCAATTTAATAGCTATTGATTTCGGCTGTATCAAAGAAGTGCCAGATGAATTCTATTTCCCCTACTTTGAGCTTTCAAAGAAAGAGGTTCTTGAGAATGATACTAAGTTCACAGAGAAAATGTATGAACTAGAAATTTTAACGCAGACTGATACGCCTAAAGAAATTATCTTCTTTAAGGCTATGTTCAAAGAGATGCTTTCTCTTTTTACCGCGCCTTTAAATGCGGAGGAATTCGATTTTGGAGCCGATGATTTTTGGAATAGTTTAGCCGAGTTAACCGAACAATTTTCAAACGATAGTGAAATACGAAAAATGAATGGCAATAGAGGTTCAAAACACTTTTTGTATATGAATCGAACCTTTTTCGGACTCTTTAACCTACTCCACGACCTGCGAGCTAATGTTCGGGTGAATAATTTTAAAAAGTACCTAGACTAGTCGTCTTTTCCAATAGGCTCTTTCTTTAGATCTACCGGTAAACCCTCTTGTTTTACATAGGTCTTCAACCACTGATCCTGTTCCCATAAAAGATGTAAAATACTTTCCTTGGCACGGTATCCGTGACTTTCTTTAGGTAGCATTACAAGTCTTACTGTAGCACCCAGCCCTTTTAACGCGTTAAAATAGCGTTCGCTTTGCATAGGATAAGTGCCTGAATTATTGTCAGCCTCACCGTGTACGAGCAGTAAAGGCGTTTTCATTTTTTCGGCGTGCATAAAAGGCGACATGGTATTATATACCTCAGGTGCTTCCCAATAATTACGCTCTTCACTTTGAAAACCAAATGGGGTTAATGTTCTGTTGTAAGCACCACTGCGTGCTATTCCTGCAGCGAATAAATTAGAGTGTGAAAGTAAATTTGCAACCATAAAAGCGCCATAACTATGACCCCCAACAGCGACTTTTTCTCTGTCAATATATCCGAGTCCATCAACTGCATCGATGGCGGCTTTGGCGTTAGAAACCAATTGTGTTCTAAAGGTGTCATTAGGCTGTTCGTCTTTTTCTCCAATAATAGGAAAAGAAGCCTCGTCTAAAACGACATAGCCCTGAGTTACCCAATAAATAGGGGAGCCCCAGAAAGGATAGGTAAACTCATTTGGATTTTGGGTATTTTGTGAAGCACTATTTTTATCTTTAAATTCTCGTGGATATGCCCATAAAATCATGGGTTTTTTTTCTTTACTTTCTTTTTTGTAACCCACAGGAAGGTATAAGGTTCCAGTAAGTTCTAGACCATCATCTCTTTGGTAAGTAATGACTTCTTTTTGAACATTTTGGATGCTCTTATATGGATTTTTGAAATTTGTAAGTTGTTCTTTTCCTTTGCGTTTAATCAAACTCTTGTAATAATAGTTTGGATATTCATTCGGAGATTCTATACGGACTAATAATTCGTCTTTTTCAGGCTTGTATTCAATTAAACCTTCTTTCTTGCCTTCTATTTTTGAGCTATATAATCTTAATTTTTCTTGCGTTTGCAGATTGAATTTATCGACAAAAGGAAACTGACCTTCTTTTGTGAAGCCATCTCCTAATAAATACACTTCGTTATTTTGGTTAAAAGCAATAACTGATTCTCCATAGTCGTTCAATTCCATTACCAGTTCACCTGGGTCACTGTAAACGTCTTGATAATTTCGGTCTGATAGAATTTTCGGTTCTTGAGTCTTGTTTGAAGGGTCGAACAAATAGGTCTTTGTATTTCGTGTGTTCCACCAGTAGTCATAGGCGACGGCCGTATTGTTGTTTCCCCATTCAATAGTGCTATAGCGGTTAATTGTCTTCAGTATACTTTTACCAGCTTTGTCAAAAGGGGCGTCTATTTCAAGTATCTCGTCTCTGAACGCTACTTCGTTTTCTGGGTCTCCGCCATCTAATGCTTTGGCATAAACTAAGCTAGCTGGTTTATCACTTCGCCAGCTGATTTCACGCATTCCTGTTCGGACTGCCATAAAACCTTTGGGTAAATCCTCAATTAGGGGTACTTCTAAAACTTCAGAAACCAAGCCACCGTTCTTATTGTATACATTTGTTTTTGAAGGAAACCTATAATAGGGAACTAAATATGAGAATGGCCTGCTTATGGTAACGATCATAGCATATTCACCATCAGGAGAAAAGTCTATTGATGCGTAGAGATTTGCATCCATCCATTTTGATTTTGATCCGTCTAAGTTTACTTTATATAACTCTGAACGGGCTAACTGTTCAAAATTAAATTCATCATTTGGGTTTTTGAGCAAATCTTGATAGGTTCTGTTTTGTGCTTTCTTTCCATCATTAGATGAAATAGTAGGCCCAACCGGAACAGCTTCTGCAACATTTATTAGTTCCTTTCTATCTGAAGGTAGCATCTTTATTAATAGGCTTTCCCCATCTTTAAACCAACTAATTGCGTTACGCATATTGGCATTTACCCTAGCATTGGTCAATTTTTGGGCTGTGGCCTTTTCTAAATCTAAAACCCAGACTTCTGCTCCATTTGCTGTAGTATGGGTAGCTGCAATTTTGCTTTGGTCAGGAGACCATTTGAAATTTGCTAATCTCGGGTGGTTTGGAAGTCCTGTTACTTGTCTTATGTTGTCTCCTTTTGGTGTTTTGATTTTTACATTATTCCAGTAATTGGTTCTACTACCGATATTGGTTTTAGGATTAATTCTCAAACCAGCCAATCGCAATTCTGTCTCTGATAATTCTGCAATTGATTTATAGTAATCGCGATATAGTAGTACCATTTGCTCGCCACTATCATTGATCATAACGGACGGTGCTAATGGAGCATCTACTAGGTCTAAAATAGCTGCAGGAGGCTTTTGATACCCTATGTTTTCTTGTGAAAAACCCCAAAAAGTAGCAAAAATAAATACAATAAGAATTGTTTTTTTCATGATGTAAAGTGTTTTATTATCTTTCAATTCGATTTAGAAAAGCAGCAACTGTGATTTCAATAGAATTTACTCTAAAGTAAGAAATTTTAATTTTAAAACTCTTAGCTTGCTTATCAGGCCAAAACAATAGTTAACTCATTAAGAATTTAAATTCAGAAAATAATGTACAACTCGAAAATAGTAGGATTAGGCTACTACGTTCCTGAGAACGTAGTTACCAATGATGACTTATCAAAAGTAATGGAAACCACCGATGCTTGGATTCAAGAACGCACGGGAATTAAGGAGCGCAGGCATGTAGCCAAAGACGATGGAAATACCACTACTTCGATGGGCGTAAAGGCGGCTAAAATTGCTATCGAGCGTGCAGGTATTGATAAAGATGATATTGACTTTATCGTTTTTGCTACTTTGAGTCCGGATTATTACTTTCCTGGTCCCGGGGTTTTAGTTCAACGAGATTTGGGTATTAAAACTGTTGGCGCTTTAGATGTGCGAAACCAATGTTCTGGTTTTGTATACGCTATATCAGTTGCTGACCAGTACATAAAGAGCGGAATGTATAAGAATGTCTTAGTTATCGGTTCAGAAATACATTCTAAAGGCTTAGATATGACCACGCGAGGGCGAGGTGTTTCCGTAATTTTTGGAGACGGTGCTGGGGCTGCTATTTTAACTAGAGAAGAAGATAATTCTAAGGGCGTTCTATCAACACATTTACATTCTGAAGGGCAGCATGCTGAAGAACTTTCTCTGATTGCTCCAGGAATGGGTAGTCGTTGGGTGAATGAAATTATCGCTGACAATAACCCTGATGATGAATCGTATTTGCCACATATGAATGGTCAATTTGTTTTTAAAAACGCCGTAGTACGCTTCAGTGAGGTAATCATGGAAGGCTTGGCTGCAAATAATTTACCTCCAACTGCTATTGATATGTTAATTCCGCATCAGGCGAATCTGCGCATATCGCAGTTTATTCAAAAGAAGTTTGCGCTTACCGATGACCAGGTGTTCAATAATATTATGAACTACGGAAATACCACAGCAGCTTCAATACCTATAGCGCTAACGGAAGCATGGGAGCAAGGAAAGGTTAAAGAAGGAGATTTGGTAGTTTTAGCAGCATTTGGTAGCGGATTTACATGGGGTAGCGTTATTATGCGCTGGTAAACTTTACAGTGACTTTATATAAAACAAAACCCCGATCAAAAGATCGGGGTTTTTATTATTGAGTCAACTATACTAAACACTAACCATTAACTATAAACATATAGTATCATCAATAACCAAAGTTTTAATATATTCTATTTTCTTTATAAAGATGCAGATAACTTGAAATAATTACAGCCTCTTTAAAACTTTAACACAATTTAAAAGCAAATGAAAAAAACACTTGTTTTTGGTGCTTCCTTAAAATCAAATCGTTATAGTAATTTGGCCGTTAAACGGCTTATGGCCTATAATATAGAAACCGAGGCTTTCGGATTGAAAGCTGGTAAAATAAATGAACTACAAATTAAGAACTATTTAAACGATTTTCAAAACATACACACCATAACCTTGTATATCGGAGCAGCGCGTCAGCCTGAATATTACGAAGATTTTCTAAAAATTAACCCCAAAAGAGTGCTGTTTAACCCTGGTACTGAAAACCCAGCCTTGTATAAGATACTTAAAGACAGGGGTATAGAGGTGGAGGTTGCTTGCACCCTAGTTTTGTTGTCGACAAATCAATATTGATTTACAGCAGCTTACATGGTGAAATCTATTAATATAAATTTAACATTGCACCGGTGGATTATCGATGTTTTTGTCCGTTCATCGATAGGTTAGCTTATGCTATTAGAGGTTTTCTTTTACGAATTAACCACAAACCGAAGAAAGTTAAAAGTCCATTCAGTGGTAGAAGCTCGTAGCCAAAAACATAACCTCCTAAACGCTCAGCAGGAATGCTTCCTAAGAAAATTATTGTCAAAACGGAAAGAAGCGCAACAATCCAAACATAGTTGTCTTTGAGTTGGTGTTTGGTGAAAATTCCAAAAGCAAATAAGCCCAAAAGCGGTCCGTAGGTATAGGAAGCAACTGTTAGTAAGCCATCTATGACATTACTATTGAGTACATATTTAAAGATGATTACCACAATAATTAGCATGACACTCATACCAACATGAGTGGCTTTCCTGATTTTTTTACGATTGGCCTCTGGTTTGTTTTCAATACCTAAAAAGTCAACGCAAAAAGAAGTGGTTAAAGCAGTTAATGCGCTGTCAGCGCTACTGTAGGCAGCCGCAATAAGGCCTAGCATAAAAGTAATGGCAACGGTCATGCCTAGCCCGCTGTTTAGAGCAATTTCAGGAAAGAGTAAATCAGATTTCGGCTTGCCATCCATTAGCGGCATGGCTATTTCAAAACGGTCAGCATAGATGTATAACAGGGCTCCTAGTAGCATAAACACAAAGGTTACCAGAACTAGAACTACACTAAAGCTCACCATATTTTTTTGAGCATCACCCAAAGATTTACAAGTGAGATTTTTTTGCATCATGTCTTGATCTAGCCCGGTCATACAGATGGTTACGAACATGCCTCCGAAGAATGATTTAAGCAAATGTTTTTTTTCAAAAAAATTGTCAACAAAAATGACACGGTTGTATTGTTTAAATTCGTCGGAGGCTAGGAAGTCAGCGAAAGTCCAATCTAGTTTTCCAAGAATAAAATAGATTGATAAGCCAACCGAAACAAGCATAAATAGTGTTTGCAAAGTGTCTGTCCAGACAATTGTTTTAATTCCTCCTCGAAAAGTGTACACCCATATCAATAAAATAGATAGGGTAACGGTAAGTTCAAAAGGAACGTTCCAAGCATCAAAGACAAATTGTTGTAAAACGATTGCCACTAGAAAAAGGCGAAATGCAGCACCTAAAACTCTAGATATAAAAAATGAAACTGCTCCCACTTTGTAGCTCATCGATCCAAAACGCTCATCTAGATATTCATAAATTGAGGTGACATTTTGTTTGTAATAGATAGGTAGTAAGACGTATGCTGTTATCAAATACCCCAAAAAGTACCCAAACACTACCTGCATATAGCTAAATTCTGAGGCCTCTACCCATCCTGGAACAGAGATAAAAGTGACCCCTGAAAGTGACGCTCCTACCATTCCGAAAGCGACTAAGTACCAAGGTGATGATTTTCCTGCTTTAAAGAAATCAAGATTTGAATCGTTTTTTCCTGTAAAATATGATATGAAAAGAAGTACAAGAAAGTAAGCGCCGATTAACAGCAAAATATGGGTGGGCGTCATGAAGAATTGATTTAAAAGCAATTTACGAAAAGTAAAAATAGTGTGTAACTTTGTACCTATGGATTTTTCATCTAAACTACTTGAAAACGCAGTCTATGAAATGTCGCAGTTACCAGGAATTGGTAAACGCACGGCACTTCGTTTGGTTTTGCACTTGTTGAAACAGCCGAAAGAGCAAACGCAACGTTTGTCAAGTGCTTTAGAAACACTTCGAAGTACAGTAAAATTCTGTACCAGCTGTCATAATATATCCGACGTGGAGTTATGTGAGCTTTGCGCAAATCCGAAACGTGATGAAAGCCTAGTTTGTGTTGTGGAGGATATTAGAGATGTAATGGCTATTGAAAACACAAATCAATTTAAAGGACTATACCATGTTCTTGGTGGAAAAATTTCTCCTATGGAAGGTGTAGGCCCACAAGATTTAACGATTCATTCTCTCGTCAATAAAGCGAAAGAAGGAAAAATAAAAGAGCTCATTTTTGCGTTAAGTTCTACGATGGAGGGTGATACGACCAATTTCTATATCTACAAGCAATTAGACGGGCTTGAAATTAGTATGTCTACTATTGCAAGAGGAATTGCGGTAGGTGATGAATTGGAGTATGCAGATGAGATTACTTTAGGACGTAGTATAGTAAATAGAATTCCTTTTGAAGGCTCTCTGAAAGCAAATTAGAAAGTTTTCTTAAAATGAAATAAATTTAATAATTGGGTGATTATTTTGTTATTTTTGCAAAAAATAAGCTTAAAACAGTAGTATAGATAATAATATGTCAAAGTTTGAACTGAAATTACCACGAATGGGAGAGAGTGTTGCAGAGGCAACATTAACAACTTGGTTGAAAGAAATAGGCGATACTATCGAGATGGATGAGCCTATTTTTGAAATTGCTACCGATAAGGTAGATTCAGAAGTGCCAAGTGAGGTAGAGGGTGTTTTGGTTGAAAAATTATTCGCCATTGACGATATCATAAAAGTAGGGCAAACGGTAGCGATAATTGAGACGGAAGGCGGAGCTGTTGTTCTTAGTGCACCAGCGGCTACAGAAGTACAGCCGGAAGCTTTGAAAGCAGTTGAAGAAACCGTGCTAGTTGCAAAGGATGCGGTAGCTGCACCAGTTCAAGATTATAGTGGAACAGAGCGTTTCTATTCTCCTTTGGTAAAGAATATTGCAAAGCAAGAAGGTATTTCGGTGACTATGCTAGATACCATTCCGGGAACAGGTAAAGAAGGTAGAGTTTCTAAAAACGATATTTTGGCATTTGTTTCTAAGGCCAAGGCGGCGGCTGTTGCTCCTGTTGCTACACCAGTTGAAACCGTAATTGAAAAAGCACCTGTTAGCGCGGTTCAAGAAGTGGCTAAGCCTTTGGTTGCTGCGCAGCAAGTTGCTAGAGTGCAAGCTTCACCTGGTGATGAGGTCATTGAAATGTCTCGAATGGGTAAGTTGATCGCCAAGCATATGGTGGATAGCGTAACTACTTCTGCACACGTTCAGAGCTTTATCGAAGTAGATGTAACCAATGTCGTGAATTGGCGAAATAAATCGAAAGATGCTTTTGAGAAGCGAGAAGGAGAGCGACTTACGTTTACTCCAATATTTATGGAAGCTGTGGCGAAAGCTTTAAAAAAGTATCCAATGATGAACATTTCTTTGAGTGGAGATACCGTCATTAAGAAAAAGAATATAAATATAGGCATGGCGGCTGCCTTGCCCGATGGAAACCTTATTGTACCGGTTATAAAAAATGCAGACCAACTGAATCTAGTGGGTATGGCTAAGGTAATAAACGATTTAGCCTCTCGCTCAAGAGAAAATAAGTTAAAGCCTGATGAGATTCAAGGGGGCACATATACGGTTACCAATGTAGGTACTTTCGGAAGTGTTTTTGGTACTCCTATTATCAATCAACCACAAGTTGGTATATTGGCATTAGGTGCCATTCGAAAAATACCATCAGTTATTGAAACTAGTGAAGGTGATTTTATTGGTATTCGAAGTAAAATGTATTTGTCACATAGCTACGATCATCGCGTTGTAAATGGTGCTTTAGGTAGTATGTTTGCGAAATTCATTGCAGATTATCTGGAAGCTTGGGATGTCAATCGCGAGGTTTAATTTTTAGGTTTTTTTTCTTAAGCGAAAGTACATGGCTATCGAATATGATGACATTACTGCTTTTCACTATGCAAGCTATAGGCCTTCTTTGCATAGCCTCATTTTAAAAAGATGTTTGGGTGATAGCGCATATGCTTCGGGATTAGACATAGGCTGTGGAACGGGGCAATCTGCTGTCGCTCTTGCGAATTTTTGTGATACCGTTATAGGTATTGATCCAAGTGCTAACATGATTTCAAAGGGTGTACCGCATCCTAAGCTTAGGTATCAGTTTTTCGATAAAAGGCATATTTTTTTTCCAAGCGATACATTTTCAATCATAACATTAGCAGGTTCATTGTGGTATGCAAAATCACAAACCTTGTTAGATGAAATAATTAGAGTGAGTACTTTGAATGCCCCTATATTAATATATGATTTTGAAGTGCTCTTAACAGATGTTTTAGATGCTATCGGTTTTTCAAGAAAAGTTGCGATTGGAGCTGCCTATAATCACAAAGAAGATTTTTCGGGTTTAAGCACGGCTTCGATGACACTAGTTGAGAACGGTTTTGATAGCATGTTGTTACAAATCGATGCGAGTGATTTAGCACATCTAATTTTATCTGTGAAAGAGCAATATACTTCATTAGCCGATTTATATGGTTCGCAGGGTCTGTTGGGTAAAATTATCAACAAATTGAATGCAATTACCGATTCTGGTACATTTGATATTCAGGTACATACCTTTTTTACTTTATACCAGAAGAAATGGGTTGGCGCTGTTCTTTGATTGCTTTCTCAATTTTTCTTTTCAAACGGCTTGCGTCTAAATTTTTGCCATCTAATTTGTTAGCGCTATCGGCATTGCTTTTGGCGAGTTTTAGATTTCCCATTTGAAAGTATACGTCTGCCAAAATAGCATAGGTTTTTGGAACTGCAGAGTCGTTAACTACTATTTTTAAGCGATTAGCCTGCTGTATGGCGATATCAAATACTTTTAATTCTGCATGCCTACTGGCTGAAAACCCTAATAAAAATGGATTGTCTTTCTGGGCTGCAGTAGTTAAAACATCAAGAGAGTCTAAAGCCTGTTTAGCACCATAAAGTGAATTCAAAATTTCAATATATTCTGCCTTTAGGTAAATTTCATCAGGGTATTTATGAACTATTTTTCTGAGATTATTTTCTGCTATTACTAGAGCTTTTTGTAGGGCGAGGTCGGCATCTGAAGATTTTTGATCTCTCAGATTCGTATAGTTGACTAAGGCTGTGTAAACATCTAAAACTAATCGCTCGTCTCCATCTGTTTTATGCTTTTGGGCTTGAATTTCCTTGTACATGGCTAATCGTTCCTTTAGGTCTAAGGTCAATCGCGCTAAAACACTTTTTCCTATTAGAAAATCAGGATCATATGCAAGAGCCTTTTGGTAAGACGCTTCAGCTTTAGCATAATGACCTTCATCCATAATTTGAACCCATCCCTGTTTATAGTGCTCCAGTGCTTTTGAAGTTGCACTAAGCTCAAAATTTGGTGGTTCTGGTGAATCGCATGAGTATAGGGCAATTGAAATATATAAAAGCAATAGATATTTCATGGCTAGGGTATTAATTCTTAGAATTAAAGTAAACTTAAAACATTTTAACCATCCTTCTAATTATCTTTGTGGCAAACACCTATTGAAGATGGAATTAAAGCTGACTCGGCCAATTTGTTTTTTTGATTTAGAAACTACAGGCGTTAATGTTGCCAAAGATCGTATTGTCGAAATATCCATTCTTAAGATTTTTCCGAACGGAAATAAAGAAAGCAAAACTTGGTTGGTGAATCCTGAGATGCCTATTCCGGCAGAGACCTCTGCTATTCATGGTATAACAGATGCTAAAGTTTTAAATGAGCCTACCTTTAAAGACTTGTCTAAAGAAATTTACACCTTAATAAAGGATAGTGATCTAGGCGGATTTAATTCTGACCGTTTTGATATTCCGTTGCTAGCAGAAGAGATGCTTCGTGTAGGAGTTGATTTTGATATGAAACATATGGTTGCAGTTGATGTGCAGACTATTTTTCACAAGATGGAAAAGCGCACGCTCTCGGCGGCATATAAGTTTTACTGTGATAAAGATTTGACAGATGCGCATAGTGCTGAAGCCGATACAATGGCAACATATGAAGTGCTTCTTTCGCAATTAGATCGGTATCCTGATTTAGAGAATAATATCAAAAAATTAGCAGAATTCTCGTCACATAAGCGTACCGTAGATTTCGCCGGGTTTATCGTTTGGGATGAAGATGATGATGAAATGTTCTCTTTCGGAAAGCATAAGGGTAAAAAAGTGAATGATGTTCTTGAGAAAGAACCCGGTTATTTTAGTTGGATATTAAATGCTGATTTTCCTCGGTACACAAAGAAAGTGCTAACCCAAATTAAACTTAGTAAATTAAATAATAAGCTAGGCTAAATGAGATCAATTCTCTTTTCTCTATTTCTAGTTTTTCAACTGCAAGCCCAAGAGGTGCTTTTTGAGGGCCATGTCTACGATACTAAAACGAAGGAACCCATTCCGTATGTGAACTTAAGTTTTTTAAATACTTTAAAAGGCTCATCTACCGATGATGAGGGGCATTTTTATTTAGATATTCCAGCAACTTATCTAGATAAAAAAGTACATATCTCTTCTTTAGGTTATACTGATACTATTGTTGATGCCCAAGTATTATATGCTTCAAAAAGAATTGATATGGTTGAAGAATCATATGAATTAGATGAGGTTGTGGTTATTCAAAATTTTGGAAATTCAGATGTTTTAAACCCTATTAGTAGTTATAGTTTGTCTAGTGGTTTTTCTTCTTCGGCAACGCCCTGGGTCTTGGCTACTTACTTTCCGAATATAGGAGCTCAAAAAAAATATATAGGGAAGCTCACCGTGTTTTTAAAAAAGAATGAAAATTTTAAAGGAGCATCCGCCAAATTTAGAATTCGAATTTATGATGTAGATCCAGTAACGAAAAAGCCTAGTGTAGATGTATTGCGTAAAAGTATTGTCTTAGAGCACACTGTGGAAAATGATTACGTTTCCATTGACCTTTCTGCTTTTGCTTTAGAATTGCCGCGTTCTGGTGTCTACGTTGGTTTAGAGTGGTTGTTCGTGGCGAGTAATTGGTACATGCAAAAAGAATTGAATACTTTGACAAATAAAACGCTCTTAGAAGATCGTTTTGCGCCTACATTTCAAGGTATGTACACTCAGAATCAAAACTATAAAGTGATGATTTATGGTATGGGCGAATGGACAGATTTTGAAGTGCGATCAAGAAATAATTCAAAAAACTTTATACCCGCCGTAAGTTTGAAACTACAGAAAGAGTAAAGTTTTGTAGTTCGTATCACTAATCTATTTTTACATTGAAGTACCTATTAAAATATACATCATGAAAATCATCTGCATAGGTCGTAATTATACGGATCATATTAAAGAGTTATCTAACGAACGCCCAGAAGAGCCAGTTGTTTTTATAAAACCAGATTCTTCGGTTCTTCCAAAAGAACAAGATTTTTATATTCCTGAATTTTCAAATGAAATACATTACGAAGTTGAGGTTTTGGTTAAAATCAAAAAAGTTGGCAAACATATTGATAAAAAGTTTGCGCATAAGTATTACGATGAAATAGGCTTAGGAATTGACTTTACAGCTCGCGATTTACAATCAAAATTAAAAGAAAAAGGGCTTCCTTGGGAAAAGGCAAAAGGCTTTGATGGTGCTGCTGTAATCGGAAAATGGCTCCATGTGTCAAATTTTCAAGATGTAAATGCTTTGAGTTTTTCCCTTTTTAAAAATGAGAAGGAAGTCCAGAAGGGCAATACCAGTCTAATGTTGTGGAAGATTGATGAGCTACTTTCTTATGTTTCTAAATTTTTTACATTAAAAAAAGGAGATATTATTTTCACGGGAACCCCTGCTGGGGTTGGTAAAATACAGGTAAATGACTATCTTTCGGGTGTATTGGAAGGTCAAGAACTATTTACAGTTAAAATTAAATAATGATATACAGTTTAGATAAAATTAAGGAGATGGCTGAGGGAGATGAGGACTTCATCAATTCTGTGATCTTAGTTTTTTTAGAAGAAGTGCCTCAAGATTTAGAGGGTCTTGAGCAAGCATTGCGTACCAGTGATTTTGAGCAAGTATATCAATTGGCTCACAAAATAAAACCGAACGTTGATTTGTTAGGAATGGAGCAAACACGGGCTGCAGCATTGGAAATCGAAACTTTGGGTAAGAGTGCAGCAAATATGTCTGAGATTCAAAATGTTTTTCCAAGCTTGAAAAGAGATATTGAGCAAGTGGTGTCAGAACTTCGAAAAGATTTCAATCTTTAATTTCTTAAATAGGCTCTTATCATGTTAGCAGAAATCATTACGATTGGCGATGAAATTCTCATTGGCCAAATTGTCGACACTAATTCTGCTTTTATAGCAAAAGAACTTAATAAAATAGGAGTTTCTGTCTACCAGATCACTTCTGTTCAAGATGAGCAAAAGCATATCTTACAAGCATTAGCTGAGGCCAAGACGCGAACGCAAGTTGTTATAGTCACTGGAGGTTTAGGGCCTACAAAAGATGATATTACTAAACATGCATTTTGTGAGTTCTTTCACGACACTTTGGTGAGAGATGTAAAGGTTCTGCAACATATAGAGGAGCTTTTTAAAAAATACATAACCACCACCAAAATATCAGAGCTTAACCGAGATCAGTCTTTAGTTCCTTCAAAGGCAGAAGCATTGCATAATGCATACGGTACTGCGCCTGGCATTTGGATAAAGGAAGATGACACCGTTTTTGTGTCGCTACCTGGGGTTCCTTTTGAAATGAAAAGTTTGATGCGGGATGAGGTTATTCCGAAAATAGTCAAGGAATTTGAACGCCCATATATCTTGCACAAAACAATAGTAACCTACGGCCTAGGGGAGAGCGCCATTGCTGAGAAAATAGAAGATTGGGAAGATAGCTTGCCATCTTTTATAAAACTTGCCTATCTGCCTAATTTGGGTAAGGTGAGATTAAGGTTGACCGCTAAAGGGCCTGATAAAGATGTTTTGGATACAGCAGTAGCTGAAGAGATGGAAAAACTACATCCGCTGATTGGTGATATCATTTATGGTTTGGAAGATGACGAGACTTTAGAGGAGGTAGTTGCTAAATTGATTACTGCGAAAGGCTTTACTTTGGCAACCGCAGAAAGTTTTACAGGTGGAAAAATTGCGCAACATATAACGGCCATTCCAGGGGCATCAGCTTATTTTAAGGGAAGTGTGATTAGCTACGCTACAGAAACAAAAATCAACTTGCTTAAAGTGCCAACTGAGTTAATAGATGCGTATTCTGTGGTGAGTGAAGAGGTGGCCATGGTAATGGCGGAAAACGTTCGGAAACTATTAAAAACAGACTTCGCAATAGCAACCACTGGCAATGCCGGACCTGCAAAAGGAGACTCAGATGCAGATGTCGGTACCGTGTATATTGGTCTCGCTACGCCAAAAGGGGTTTTTGCACTTAAATTTATGATGGGTAACCATCGTGAAAGGATTGTGCAAAAGACTGTGAATAAGGCTTTTGAGTTGCTTCAAAAAGAAATTTTAAAATTCTGATTTAGAATTTTGTTCGAACCGTAAAAAAGATATAAATTTGCAGCCTGTTTAAAAAAAATCAGCTCGATGTCAAAAGTTTGTGAAATTACGGGGAAAAAGGCGATGTTCGGAAACAATGTTTCCTTTTCGGTCAATAAAACGAGAAGAAGATTTAATGTAAACCTTTCTAAAAAGCGTTTTTATATTCCTGAGGAAGACCGTTGGGTAACTTTAAAAGTTTCTGCCAAGGCATTAAAGAGTATCAATAAAAAGGGGATTTCAGCTGTCTTGAAAGAAGCGAAAGCTAAAGGGATGTTGAAATAATCCGGAAAAATTTAGATTACAATGGCAAAAAAAGGAAATAGAATACAAGTGATTTTAGAGTGTACAGAGCACAAAGGTACTGGTGAGCCAGGAACTTCTCGTTACATTACCACGAAGAATAAAAAGAACACTCCAGAAAGGATGGAAATTAAAAAATTCAATCCTATCTTAAAGAGAATGACCGTTCATAAAGAGATAAAATAAATTTCTTCCCTTTTTGAAGGGAGTGAAGATAAAATATATTAATCATGGCAAAGAAGACCGTAGCAAGTTTACAAACGAGTTCAAAAAGACTAACGAAAGCTGTCAAAATGATAAAGTCTCCAAAAAGTGGAGCTTATACTTTCGTTGAATCCGTAATGGCACCAGAAAAGGTGGACGAATGGATCGCTAAAAACTAACAGACTACCAAAATAGTTGAGAAGCCTCTTTCGAAAGAAAGGGGCTTTTTTACTTTTGGCTATTTAGGCGAACCAAATCTAGATTGTGAGGCTGAGTTTGCCGAGGTTCTTTTTGCTAATTGAGCGTACTTTGGGATCAAGTCATAAACTTGTGGGATTTCGGATTATGCAAAAATATTAGTTAGTCTAAAGAGGAAGAATTCTACGTTTCTAACTCCTCTGAATTGCGCTCTAAAAGCCTTTATCTTGGCATTGAAAGATTCCGCTGATGCA
>CALHGE010000070.1 GCA_938029725.1 uncultured Flavobacteriaceae bacterium | reverse complement strand
AAGAAGAATTTCAGACTTATTCATCTTTTCTAAATAAGCTTTGATCAGTAGTGGTGCTTCAGTCTGGCCTAAAAATATATTTCCAGCGATTGATAAACTTTCCGCTCCTGAAATTCCTAATGATTTCGTAAGCAGCCAAGCGAGACCTTTTACTACTTTTTGAATTATTCCCAAATAAAACAAAACAGAAGTAAGTGCTGAAAAAAATATGATAGTGGGTAATACTTGAAATGCGAAAATGTAGCCGAAGGTGTCCATGTCCACCACTAATCCTTCAAATAAAAATTTACTGCCGGCTCTGGTGTATTCTAGAATATTTATAAATCGCCGACCTATCCATTCAAAAATCAATTGAACGAAATGAACTTTTAAAACCCCAATAGCAATAACTAATTGAAGGCCTAAACCTATGCCAACTGTTTTCCAATTAATTGCTTTCCTATTGGCGCTAAAAAGAAACGCTATAAGAATCAGGACTCCCATTCCAAGAATGCCTCGCCAAAGACTATGTAAAGTGAAACCTTCGTTAGGAACTATCTCCTCAACACTTGTAGAGGTTTCAATTGCAGTTTCAATTACTGGAATGCTAACTTCTTGAGCAAATGTTGGAAAAGTTATAAATAACGCAAGTATAAGAATCCATAGTTTGGTTTTCATAAACACTTGCTTATTGGTTTGTTAATTTCGCTTGGAAATTTCGTCTCTTAGTTTGGCTGCTTTTTCGTAGTCTTCGTTAGTTACAGCTTTATCGAGTTCCTTGTTGAGTTCGTCTATTGTTAATTCAGTATACCCGTCTGTAGCTCCTTGTTCAATTTCAACAGTAGCGCCTTCTTGTAAGATTTCATCAACCATGATGCTATCATCACTCTCCTCTTTGTCTTTTGAGGAGAATTTCAAGAATATACCCGCTTTATCTAAAATGGTCTTATATGTGAAGATAGGAGCGCTAAAACGTAAGGCTAATGCTATTGCATCGCTAGTTCTTGCGTCAATAATTTCTTCAATTTTATCGCGTTCGCAAATAATACTCGAATAAAAAACGCCATCGACAAGCTTATGAATTATGACTTGTTTGATTACTATATCGAACCGATCTGAAAAGTTCTTAAAAAGATCATGTGTCAATGGGCGAGGAGGTTTAATCTCCTTCTCTAAAGCAATTGCAATCGACTGTGCCTCAAAAGCTCCAATTACGATAGGAAGCTTACGGTCACCATCAACTTCATTCAAAATAAGAGCATAGGCTCCATTCTGAGTTTGGCTATAGGATATTCCTTTTATTTTTAATCGTACAAGACTCATAAGACATTTTAAAGCTAAGAAAAGGGCTGATCAAACAAAAAGGGTTGACCAATGTGTTTGAACAGCCCTCTTTTGATGGGGCAAATTAACAAAAATTAAGCGTTTTGCGCTTTAAATTCTTTTAATTTTTCGATAAGCTGTGGTACAACTTCGAAGGCATCACCAACAATACCATAATCAGCAGCTTTAAAGAAAGGTGCTTCAGGGTCTGTATTGATAACTACTTTTACTTTAGAAGAGCTTACTCCTGCTAAATGTTGAATGGCTCCTGAAATACCAATAGCAATATATAAGTTGCTGGCCACAGGTTTTCCTGTTTGACCTACGTGTTCTCCGTGTGGTCTCCATCCTAAGTCAGAAACTGGTTTTGAACAGGCGGTCGCTGCACCTAAAACATCTGCTAATTCTTCTATCATTCCCCAGTTTTCTGGTCCTTTTAAACCTCTTCCTGCAGAAACAACAATATCAGCGTCGGCAATAGTCGCTTTACCAACTACTTTATCAACTTCAATAGACTTCGTTGTAAAATCAGCATCACTTAATGACGGACTAAAATCTTCAACAGAAACTGCGGTTGCATTTTCATGCGCGCCAAAAGCGTTGTTAGAAACGCCTATTACTTTAATATCTGAGTTGATTTGCGTCTGTGCAAAACCTTTGTTACTGAAAGCAGTACGCTTCACAGTAAACGGACTGGTACTTTCAGGGGCGGCAACTACATTTGGTACGTAGCCTGCTTGTAATTTTCCTGACATTAAAGGAGCTAGAAATTTAGTATCTGTGCTTGAGCTAACAATAATTACACTTGCACTTTCCTTTGCAACGGCTTCACTTATCGCATTTGCAAAAGCTTTGGCGTTGAATGTTTTTAAATTTTCATTAGAAACGTTCAATACTTTTGAAACGCCATATGTTCCTAAGCTTTCATTTTCTGAAGCGTTGAAAGAAATTGCCGTTACTGATGTACCCATTTGCTTTGCAACAGCAGATGCATAAGATGCAACCTCAAAAGCATTCTTTTTGAATTTTCCGTTTTCTGATTCTGTATAGACTAATACTGACATATTTTATTTTTTAGATTGCTTTCGCTTCGTTGTGAAGAAGGTTAATTAAATCGGCTACATTATCGACCAACTTAACAGTTCCTTTTGCAACTGGCTTTTCAAATTTGGTATCTTGAGTAGCTTTCACCGCAGCAACGGGTTCTACAACATTTAAGGCCTTTTTTCTGGCCATCATAATGCCGCGCATGTTAGGTATTCTTAAGTCACTTTCTTCAACCAAGCCTTTTTGTCCGCCGATAACTAAAGGCAGGCTGGTTGCTATTTTTTCTTTACCACCATCTATTTCTCGCATGGCTGTCGCAGCGTTTCCATCTACTTCTAGGCTTATACAAGTGTTTACAAAATTCATATCAAGCAGTGCGGCTAGCATGCCTGGTACCATGCCGCCGTTGTAATCAATCGACTCGCGACCGGCTATAACCAAATCATAAGCTCCGTTTTTTACTACTTCAGCCAATTGCTGAGCTACAAATAAACCATCGGTTGGTTCTGCATTTATACGAATCGCTTCATCAGCACCAATTGCCAAAGCTTTTCTAATTGTAGGTTCTGTACTAGGTCCTCCAACGTTCGCAACATGAACAGTCGCGCCCTGTTTTTCTTTGAACCACATGGCTCTTGTAAGTCCAAATTCATCATTCGGATTAATTACAAATTGTACCCCGTTAGTGTCAAATTTTGTATCACCATCGGTAAAGTTTATTTTGGAGGTAGTATCCGGCACATTACTTATGCAAACTAATATTTTCATGCTTTCTTCATCTTTAAAATGACAGGGCTAAGATACGTATTAAATTCCTAATTTACTATGCATGCATAGTATTTTTTATAACTTTTTTTGATTTCAGTGAGCAGTTTTTTGAGATATAATTTCCTATTTTTGTATGCGATTTTAGTACAAATAAGAAATCAAGGTATATGAAGACACTACAGTTCCGTGAAGCCATTTGTGAGGCTATGTCAGAAGAAATGAGAAATGACGAGTCCATTTATTTAATGGGTGAGGAGGTTGCCGAATACAACGGTGCTTACAAAGCTTCAAAAGGAATGTTAGCTGAGTTCGGTGCTAAAAGAGTAATCGACACTCCAATTTCTGAGTTAGGTTTTGCAGGTATCGGCGTTGGTTCTACCATGACTGGTAATCGCCCTATTATAGAGTTTATGACCTTCAATTTTGCATTGGTAGGTATTGATCAAATTATCAATAACGCTGCAAAAATTCGTCAAATGTCAGGAGGCCAGTTTCCTTGTCCTATTGTATTTAGAGGACCAACGGGTTCGGCAGGCCAGTTAGGTGCTACCCATTCTCAAGCTTTTGAGAGCTGGTATGCCAACTGTCCAGGACTGAAAGTGGTTGTGCCTTCGAATCCGGCGGATGCAAAAGGTTTATTGAAAGCGGCTATTCGCGATAATGACCCTGTTATATTTATGGAGTCAGAGCAGATGTATGGTGATAAAGGTGAAGTGCCTGAGGGTGATTATATTGTTCCTCTAGGTGTAGCTGATATTAGAAGGTCAGGTACTGATGTTACTATCGTATCTTTCGGCAAAATCATAAAGCTAGCTGATCAAGCTGCCGATGAATTGGAAAAAGAAGGTATTAGCTGTGAAATCATCGATTTACGTACGATAAAGCCTATGGATTATGAGGCGATATTAACATCTGTAAAGAAAACAAACAGACTGGTAATTTTAGAAGAAGCTTGGCCTTTTGGTAATGTAGCGACTGAAATCACTTTTCATGTGCAAGCCCATGCCTTTGACTATTTAGATGCTCCTATTCAAAAAATAAACACAGCAGATACACCTGCTCCTTATTCTCCTGTTTTACTAGCGGAATGGATGCCAAATCATACTGATGTAGTAAACGCTGTTAAGAAAGTGTTATATAAGTAAGACAAGTATTTTTGTAACGATACCTTTGCTCCCTCGACTAAAAGTTGAGGGAGTTTTTTAATTTTTAAACTGCCTAGAATTTTAATACAGCTGCTGTAGCCTCCTTCTTTAATTTAGGAATGGGATGGCCATAAGCTAGGTTGGTATGTTATTTGATTAAGGAGTACCGAGAACATAAAAAAATAAATGAAGTATTATCTTTTTACATTAATAGTATTTTTTACAGCGGTAGTCTTTGCACAGACTAAAGTGAGCGGTATTGTTATTGACGAAACGGGCGAATCTGTTGCTTTCGCAAATGTTATATTTAAAGATTCTAACGAAGGAACCATTAGCAATGATAATGGTGTTTTTTATATGGAATCAGACCATACCTATCAGACGCTGTCGGTTTCTTTTGTCGGATATCAGGATAAAGAAATTACCTTGACCTCCAAGGTGACCTATGATATGAAAATTACGATGCTTGAGGCAACGGAACAGCTGCAAGGGGTTACCGTGGTTTCTGGGAAGCAATCTAAAAAGAACAATCCGGCGGTAGATATTCTAAAGAAGATTTGGGCAAAGAAACGGATCAACGGATTACGACGTTTTGACCAGTATGCCTATGATAAATATGAAAAGGTAGAGTTTGATCTGAATACGATTGATAGTGCTTTGATGAAGCGAAAAATTTTCAAAGGTTTAGAGTTTGTTTTTCAAGATTTGGATACTTCTCGAATCACTGGTAAGACCTATCTGCCTATTTTTCTGAATGAAACGTTTTCTAAAGTCCATGGAGATAACATTCTAAAAGAAGAAAAAGAGAATATACTAGGAAATAAAAATTCTGGTTTTGATAACAATCAGTCCATCATTGCATTTGTGGCTGATCTTTATCAAGAATATGATATTTACGACAACTACCTGAAATTTTTTGATAAGAGTTTTACGAGCCCCTTGTCAAAAACAGGAGTCGACACCTATAATTATGCTTTGCGCGACAGCATGTATATTGATAACAAATGGTGTTACAATATCGTGTACTACCCTCGGCGTAAAAATGAATTGACTTTTAAGGGCGATTTTTGGGTGAATGACTCTACATATGCAATTAAGAACATCAATTTAGAAGTAACCAAAAGCGCCAATATCAATTGGGTAAAGGAAATTTATATTGAACAAGAATTTGATGTGGTTAATGATTCTATTTTTCTTTTGAAGCGTGATTATATGTTGAGTGATTTTAGCTTTCAGAAAAAGGAGCAATCACGAGGTGTATATGGAAAACGAACGACTGTTTTTGAAAACTACAAATTTGATGAAGAGAAGCCTAATGAGTTTTATAAAGCGGATAAAAACCCTTTTGATCCTATGGCTATTGTGCAAGACGATGACTTTTGGAAAAAAAATCGCTTGGAGGATTTAAATAAGGATGAGTCCGGTATTTACAAGTTATTAGATACGCTAAAGACGGTTCCAAAATTCAAATCTTTTTATAATATAATAAGTATTCTGGGTTCTGGTTATGTCGAAATAGACAAGTGGAATTTGGATCTTGGTTCTGTATACGATGTCTATGGATTTAATCAAGCGGAAGGTCACCGTATACGATTAGGAGCAAGGACCTTTCGTGGTCAAAATGACTTATGGCGCCTGGAGGGTTATGGTGCCTACGGATTTACAGACCATAAATTCAAACACGGTTTAGCTGGAAAATTTTTATTGGATAGGAGAAGTAGATTGATTTTATCAGGTGGAAATAGAAGAGATATTGAGCAATTAGGCGTCAGTTTAACGGCTACCAATGATGTCTTAGGAAGAAGTATTGCTTCTTCATCTGTGCTTACGGTGGGCGCCAACAATAGATTGACTAGTATCAACCTTAGTGCTGCTAGTTTAGAAATCGAGCCAATAACTAATTTTAAGATCGCCGTTGGCGGAACTTTTAGAACGCTAAGTTCTGCGCTTCCTGATGATTTTAGTTTGGAATATGTGGATGCTGATTCACCAAGCGGAATATCATCTAAAATACGTCAATTTGATTTTAATGCATTGCTGATTTATACTCCTGGAAAAAGAACGATTGGTTATGGTGTCGAAAGAAAGAATATTAATGACAACTATAGTACCTTATTATTAAAATATACCAAAGGAATAGAAGGGGTGTTCGATAGCGACTTCGATTATAGTAAATTACAGTTCTCATATAGCCAGCCATTGCAAATAGGGGGTTTCGGAAGACTTTTTAGTACATTCGAAGTGGGAAAAACTTTTGGAGAAGTACCTTTGGGTCTCCTAAACGTTATACCGGGTAATCAAACTATTTTCTCGAATTATGGCACATTCACGAACCTTGATTTCTATGAATTTGTGAGTGATACTTACGCATCACTACATTTACAGCATAATTTTAACGGTCGCTTGTTTTCGCGAATTCCATTAATTCGTAAGTGGAACCTACGTGAGATTATCGGACTTCGAGGCGTTTGGGGCGAGCTCTCTGACGCTAATATTGCCTTGAGTGCTCCTGCGACCCTAATTACGCCGCTGCAGGCGCCATCTGATAAAATATATTATGAATATTCAGTTGGAGTTGGTAATATTTTTAAAGTATTGCGAATTGATTTTAATTTTCGAGGTAATTATTTGGGCAGCCCTGATGCGCGACCTTTTAGCATAACGGGTACTTTTGGTTTCAATTTTTAAAAATGAATTTTATTTCCTGTCCGGCAAAGTTGGCAATTGTGCATGTGATGCCCAAGTTTTAAACAATTGATTTAATCTAGATTTAATACGAATACTAATGTTCTAAATAGTGCGTTAGAGTATCTTTGATACGTTTTAAAAATTTGATATGAGTAAGAAAGAAAGCATCACTTTTGATGTATTAATAGAAATCCCAAAGGGAAGTAGAAATAAATACGAATATGATTTTACTTTACATAAAATCAGGTTCGATCGAACGCTTTTCTCATCAATGATGTATCCGGGTGATTACGGGTTTATTCCTGAAACCCTAGCGTTAGATAAGGATCCTTTAGATGTTTTGGTTTTATGTACAGAACCAACATACCCCATGGTTGTTGTTGAGGTAAAGCCTATTGGTGTTTTTCACATGACTGATGAAAAAGGCCCCGATGAAAAAATTATTTGTGTTCCAGTTTCAGACCCTATATGGAATCAAAAGAATGACTTGTCAGATATAAATCCTCATAGAATAAAGGAAATCGAACATTTCTTTCAAGTGTATAAGGACTTGGAGAAGAAAAAAGTTGACGTTGGCGGTTGGGGTAATGCCGAGGAAGCTCTTAAGATTTATAATGAATGCGTAAAGCGCTATGATGATAGTGAACACAAAAAGAAACGCACTTTTACGATTTAGATAAATCTCACATAATTTAAGGCCACTTTTAGTAATAAAAGTGGCTTTTTTTATTCTATTTGATTTTAGTACTTTAGCAGCCGTTAAAAAAAACTAAAAACAACTAAACTAATGGAATTATTAATTCAATTTTTACCAGCATTTGGAATCTTAGCCCTAATTTTTGTGGCTTGGAAAAATGCTTGGGTAGGTAAGCAAGAGGTCGGAAACGAGAAAATGGCTCGCATTTCCAAAAGTATTGCTGATGGTGCAATGTCATTCTTAAAAGCAGAATACAAAATACTTGCGATTTTTGTAGTGGCTGTTGCTATTCTTTTGTTTTTCAAAGGAAGTAATGAAGAAGGTTCGCACTGGATGGTTGCCGTTTCCTTTGTAGTAGGTGCCATTTGCTCGGCTTTGGCTGGGTTCATAGGAATGAAAGTTGCAACAAAAGCAAACGTTAGAACAACTCAAGCTGCTAAAACTTCTTTAGGAAAAGCCTTAGAGGTTGCTTTCGCAGGTGGAGCGGTTATGGGACTTGGAGTTGTCGGACTTGGAGTTTTAGGACTTAGTCTTTTATTCATGTTCTATCAATCTATGTGGCCTGGTGCTGAAAATTTAAGTTTGGTATTGAATGTGCTTTCAGGATTCTCTCTAGGAGCATCTTCTATCGCGCTTTTCGCTAGAGTTGGTGGTGGTATTTATACCAAAGCCGCTGATGTTGGTGCAGATTTAGTAGGAAAGGTAGAAGCAGGTATTCCTGAAGATCACCCTTTGAATCCTGCTACTATAGCTGATAACGTTGGTGATAATGTAGGTGATGTTGCTGGTATGGGTGCCGATTTATTTGAATCATATGTGGGTTCTATAATTGGTACTATGGTATTAGGTGCATTTATTATCACTCCTGATTTTGACGGTTTAGGCGCTGTTTACCTTCCATTGGTATTAGCCGCAGTAGGTATCGTCATGTCTATCTTAGGAACATTTTTTGTAAAAGTTAAAGATGGTGGAAACCCACAAACAGCATTAAATATTGGAGAATTTGGTTCTGCAGGTTTAATGGTAGTAGCATCTTATTTTATTATACACGCTTTAATTCCAGAATCTGTTGCTGGTCTTCCAGGTGGTGCGAACGGAATTTTCTTTGCAACGATAGCTGGTTTAGTAGCTGGTTTAGGTGTAGGTAAAATAACGGAGTACTATACGGCTACGGGTAAAAAACCGGTACTATCAATCGTGAAACAATCTGAAACAGGAGCTGCAACAAATATTATTGCTGGTTTGGGTGTGGGTATGATGTCTACAATGATTCCTATTCTTTTAATAGCTGCTGCCATTATGGTATCGCATTATTTTGCAGGTTTATACGGAATTGCAATTGCTGCGGTTGGAATGTTAGCAAATACGGGTATTCAATTAGCAGTTGATGCTTATGGTCCTATTTGTGATAATGCAGGTGGTATTGCTGAAATGGCAGAATTGCCAAGTGAAGTTCGTGAACGTACTGATAAATTAGATGCCGTTGGTAATACAACTGCTGCTGTTGGTAAAGGTTTTGCTATTGCTTCTGCTGCATTAACAGCATTGGCTTTGTTCTCTGCTTTTATGAAAGTAGCAAACGTATCTTCTATTGATGTGTCACAGCCAACAATTATGGCGGGTCTTTTGGTTGGAGCTATGCTTCCTTTTGTTTTCTCGGCTTTGTCGATGAATGCGGTAGGTCGTGCTGCAATGGCCATGATTGAAGAAGTACGTCGCCAGTTTAGAGATATTCCACAATTGAAAGCGGCTTTAGAAGTAATGAGAGCTGTTGATTCAGATATGTCAAAAGCTACACCAGCTCAAAGAGAAATTTTTGATGCAGCTGATGGGTATGCGGAATATGATAAATGTGTAGATATTTCTACAAAGGCATCTATTAGAGAAATGGTATTACCTGGTCTATTGGCTATCGTTGTTCCTGTTGCTGTTGGTTTCATAGGTGGAGCTGAGATGCTTGGTGGACTATTAGCTGGTGTAACTTCTGCGGGAGTACTAATGGCTATTTTCCAATCCAACGCAGGTGGTGCTTGGGATAACGCTAAGAAGATGATTGAATCTGACGGACGTAAAGGTTCTGATGCACACAAAGCCGCTGTTGTTGGTGATACGGTTGGAGATCCATTTAAAGATACTTCAGGTCCTTCTTTGAACATTTTATTGAAGTTAATGTCAGTAGTTGCTTTAGTTATTGCGCCTAGTATTGCTTTAGATGCGACAGGGCTTGCTAACTATGTTAACGATAAGGAAAATGCGACTGTTGAAATTACTATGAATGTTGAAAGTGGAGATATGGCAGAAGCTACGATCTTAACTACTTCAACTGTGAATGGTAAGGAAGTTATTGAAAAGAAAATTTTAAAGGGTAGCGAAGCTGATGTAAAAGCGAAGTTAGAAACTTTAGAAAACACTACTGTTAAAACAAACGGTAACGAAACTGAAATAACAGTACATAAAGAAGTGGATCAGAACTAATATTTTCTTCTGAATAGATAAAAAAACCATCAGCAAAGCTGATGGTTTTTTTTGTTTATAATATGTTTTTATAGGGAATTGTGTTCTTCTAAATAAGGCGAAAATATGAAGAGCTAATAACTTTGGGTCTAGGTTTTAGAATCTAGTGATGAAAAATACCTCCCTTAATGCCTCCTTTCCAGGATGGAAATTCACACGAAATCAACAAAATAGTTTCCTCTCTATGACATTGTGCCAGCAATTTTCTCGGTGAGGCGTTGGCGAGATTAAAGGTCGCCTGCGATAGGTTTGTTTAAATAAATTAAATTCCCAAATCAAACCCATTTGTATCAAGAGCAGTCTTCCATTCTAAGGCGATATAAATCAAAATTAAGACCAGCAATAAGCCGATAACAAAATAGAGCCCTTTTTTCAAATTGAGGTCTTTCTCAGGATTCTTCTTAAGTGCCATAGATACTATGTTTATATATTAAAAAACCATCCTTCGGAAAGCAGGATGGTTTTTATGTCTCAACGATTATGCCAATTGATTATTGAAGTACAAAATTAATTGGAATACTAAAAGGAACTCTAACCGGATTACCTCGCTGCTTACCTGGTGTCATTTTAGGTAATTTGCTGATAATTCTTTTGCCTTCTGCTCCTAAATTCTTATCAGGACTTCTAGCAATTTGAACATCTCCGATGTTACCATCTTTCTGAATGATAAAATGCATATAAACTTTGCCTTGAATTCCCATTTCTTGAGCTATTTCAGGGTAACGGAAAGTTTTCCTTATATGCTTCAGAATTTCAGTATTGAAACAGGTTCTTTTGTCAGAAGCATTTTCACATCCAGGAAAAATTGGTGCTTTTTCTACAAGTATAAATGGTACATCAACATCTTCGGGTATATCAATATCAGGAATGTCGCTTACTTCTATAACTTCTTTCTCAGGATCACTTTCAGTAGATTGAATAATAGTTTCTTCAATCTCAGGATCATCTTCAACAATCTCTATTGCATCAGGTACAACTGGAGGTGGCGGTGGTGGTGGAGGTGGTGCTAATTTAAAAAGAGCTAAGGGTTCATCTAAATCATCATCTATTGTCATGGCTGTTTGGTCATAGGTATCACTATAAAACGATTTCCATTCTAGTGCGACATAGCTTAACGCTAGTACCATTGCCATTGCTGCAGCGAAAAAAACACTGCTGCTTTTGTTCAAGTCTTTTTTTGGATTCTTTTTTACTTCCATCATTTAAGTTTTTTATCCGCAATTGGGCGGAAGGGTTTAACATTTTTTTTTAAGTCTACTATATCAATATCCGGAATTGGTATAGCCAGTTTTTAGGCGTGTCAATGTTTTATAAATCTCGTATTCTAAAAGGGTTTAAAAAATGAGAAATGAGCAAGAAGCGTTTGGCGATGAGTGAAACGGCCCTTTAGATGAGGTACGGGGTTTAAGAATTTCGTTAGAACTTGAAATTTCGAGAAAAACTTCATTTGTACAGCACATTTTTAATGGCGAAGATGCTTACTTTTGGTTTTATGGGATGGCTCAAAAAAGATAAGCTTCAGTTAATTGCCTTTCAGGCTTACGGAACTGTTTCCCATTTTTATGCTCGAGGTCGGGCACTTGAAGATGAAAAAATAGACCTTTCAGAAAAAGGATTCTTTAATCTCATTACGAATACTTGGAAGCGTTTTGAAACTGATGAGATTAAAAACACAAGTATTGAAGTCACGCTTCCAGACGGTAGAATACTTGCTGGAAAAACAGATAAAAATGGGTATTACTTAATTGATGAAAAGATAGATGATTTAGAAAGCTTAGTCAATGAAGAGGGTTGGTTAAATTATGAGATCTCTTATTCAGATACCGCCCTAAGACATGAGATTCAGAATCAAAATCGTTTTCCAGGTGAATTGTTAATTCCTTCGAAAGCTTCTAAATTTGGGGTAATTAGTGATATTGATGATACTATTTTGCATACTGGTGTCGTATCATCTTTAAAGTGGCGTGTGATTTTTAATACTTTTTTTAAAAGTGCAGAAAAGCGTATTCCACTTGAGGGAGCTGCAGATTTGTATCACCTTTTACATCGCGGTGCATCTGGTGAAGAAGCAAACCCTATTTTTTATGTAAGCCACAGCCCATGGAATCTGTACCGGTATCTAGAGCTGTTTCTAAAGAGTAATGATTTTCCTAAAGGGCCGATATTGTTGAGAAGCTTTTCAGATTTTAGAAAACGAAAACATGAAAAACCCCAAAAGGAAACTGAAGTTGTAAATATTTTGAAAACCTATCCGAATCTAGCTTTTATTTTAATCGGAGATAGTGGTGAAAAAGACGCGAATATTTATATGAAAATATCAAATGAATACCCCAATCAAGTCGCTGCGATATATTTGCGGAGTGTAAATCATAAAAAGAAGATGAGTCGCATCAGAAACTTGATTAAAACGCATACAACAACACCAATTCTAGTAGTTGATAAAAGTGAGGATGCAATTGCACATGCAAAATCGCATGGCTTTATTTGAGTCCGGTTAAAATAGTGGTCGCTGCTATTTCATAAGGCATTTTATCTTTCTCAAAAATACGAGCGGTTAAATTTGAACCTTCTAAAGTAATTTGCTCATCCTGCACACGTACCCAGCTACCTTCGCGTAAGCCTATTACGGCTAGGTCATTGAACTTGTGAAACTCTTTGATTCTAGTTTCCCTAGTTTCGCCTTTGTGTTTTGAAGTCGGATCAGGGTCTAGGTAATGCGGATTAATATTAAAAGGTACAATTGCTAAAGTAGCAAAGCTTGGCGGATATACAATCGGCATATCGTTAGAGGTGCGTATGCTTGGTCCGGCAATATTACTTCCGGCACTGGTACCCAAATAAGGTGTGCCTTTTCGTATAGCTTCCTGAAGAGGCTGCATAAGGTTTTGGGCATAAAGTTCAGAAACAAGAACAAATGAATTCCCGCCTCCAGTAAAAATACCTTTTGCGTTTTTAATAGCTTCTAAAGGGTTTTCAAAACTGTGTATGCCCCGAAGCGTTTTCCCCATTTTTACAAATGCAGCTTCAGCGATACTTGTATATGCGTCATGAGAGATACCGCTAGGCCGTGCATAAGGAATGAAAATAATTTCATCTGTGTCTTTGAATAAGTCTTTTAATGCGTCAGAAAGGTACTCTAAGTACGTTCCACCATAAATTGTAGAAGTGCTGGCAAGGAGGCAGTTACCCATGTTTTAAAACAGTCTCTTAGAATAATCCGTTGATTTCAGCGTCAATTCTGTTAATGATAAGTCCTAAATCCTCGGGTTTGTCTACAAAATCTAAATCATCAACATCAATTACCAGAAGGTTTCCTTTTTCGTAACCATGTACCCATGCTTCGTAACGCTCATTCAGTCGACTCAAGTAATCTATCGAAATGGTGTTCTCATATTCTCGGCCGCGTTTGTGTATTTGTTTTACCAAATTCGGTATTGAGCTGCGTAAATAAATTAATAAATCTGGCGGTTGAACCAAGCTTTCCATCAATTCAAACAAGCTTGAATAGTTGGTAAAATCTCGATTGGTCATTAAACCCATTGCATGTAGGTTGGGTGCGAAAATATAAGCATCTTCATAAATGGTTCGATCTTGAATAATGCTCTTTCCTGATTCTCGAATTTTAATTACTTGACGATATCTATGATTAAGAAAATAGATTTGAAGATTAAAACTCCAGCGTTCCATCTGTGTGTAGAAATCATCCAAGTATGGATTATCGACAACATCTTCGAAGTGCGCTTCCCACTTATAATGTTTTGAAAGTAATTTTGTCAAAGTGGTTTTACCGGCTCCGATGTTTCCTGCAACTGCAATATGCATATTTAAATTCTGAGTTATGTTTAGCTTTCTCGAAAAAAGGGAACGCTTGACAATATACAAAGTATATCGAGTTTCCGAAAAAATAGTTGTTCAAATACAGCTAATATATCGAGGAAAGTTTAGAATACTATAACTAGCAAATTAGTTTGTAGCCATATCCTCTCACATTGAGAATTTCGACGTTTTTGTCTTGGCTTAGTTTTTTACGCAGTTTGCTTATAAAGACATCCATACTCCGTGCGTTAAAAAAGTCATCATCACCCCATATTTTTTTTAAAATCCAAGATCGGTCAAGTATTTCGTTTCTTTTTTCTGATAAGTGAAAGAGTAGTTCAGCTTCCCTATGTGTTAGGTGTGTTTCGGTAGTGTTGAATAAAATTTTTTGTTTGGTGTAATTAAAAGTATACGCCCCAATTGTCAGATTGTTTTTGGACTGTTTTAAGGCACTTCTGTTTAGTAAAGCATGTATGCGAACAATAAGTTCTTCAATGCTAAATGGTTTTTTAAGATAGTCATTACCGCCGTATTGAAAACCTTCAATCACATCTTTGGTTTGTGATTTAGCGGTTAGAAATATAATGGGAATATGCTTGTTATGGGCTCTAATTTCTTTGGCAAGCGTTAAGCCATCTTTTTTAGGCATCATAATATCCAAAACCAATAAATCAGGTTCCTCAGAATTAAATTTACTAAGGGCGATTTCACCGTTTGAGCAAAGAATAACTTCAAAATCGCGAGTTTCGAGACTTTCTTTTAAAATAGTAGCCAAGGAAATTTCATCTTCGGCAATTAAAATTTTTGCTTTGGTACTCATAAGCTTATTTTAAATTCATTGCTGTTCGAAGTAGAAATCAATTCCAGTTTTCCGTCGTGTTTTAAAATGATATTATGGCTGTAATATAAGCCAATTCCGAATCCTTTTATATCGTGTTTGTTACCCGAAGATATTCTATAAAATTTATCAAATATTTTTTTATGCTGATCTTGTGGTATTCCCTTCCCATTATCTAGTACTGATATAATCAGCTTTTCTTCAATTTTTTCAAGTGTGATGTTTACGGCTTTACCCCCATACTTTACAGCATTGTCAATAAGATTATTTATAGCATTTTCTAAATGAAATTCATCGATATCATATGCTTCAGTCTCAATAGAAGAATGATAAATAATATTCTTGTTTGGATAATTATGTTTAGCTGAACTAACAATTTTCTGAACAAACAGAACTATGTCAGTTCTGCTTTTTTTGAGTTCAAGGCTCTCACTATTAATGGCTGCGGTTTCAAGTAGTTTTTCAACCATAGTATTTAAACGATGCAGCTGATCTTTTGAAATTTGAAGGTATTTCGCTGTTTTGATATTCTGATTTTCAGTACTAAAAGCTGTAATGCCTTCAATCGCTGCTAAAACGGTGGCAATTGGTGTTTTGAATTCATGGGTGATATTACTGATGAGGTCATTTTTTATTTCAGAAAGTTCTTTTTGACTTTTTATAATACGCATTAAATAAAGTAGGCTAAAGATGATAGCCAATGCCAAGACGCATGAAGCAAGTATACCTATTGAACCTCTTTTGAATATAGAGCTTATTGGATTGCTAAAGCTAAGTTTTAAAGTTTCACCAACAGGAATTAATTCTGACGAAGAAAGCGTTACTAGTATTTCTTTAGTGTTTAAATTGTCACCGTGCTCCGCGAAAATTGAATCTTTTTTGAAATGCTCAATTCGAAATGAAGTTTTAATGTTTTTTTGAACTAAAGCAAGTTGAAGTGGCTTTGAGATAGATTTTAAATTTATAGAATCCTGAGAAATGCTAATCGTGTATTTAGCTTCAAATTCTTGTAAGTCCACTTTGTCTTTTCTAGTTGGTACACCTTTTATTATTTTAACATTTGAATTATCTTCAAAGTTGTTACTTATTGAGATATTGGGTAATTCAGTACTGCCAGAATTCATCTTATCAAGATGTTTTCCAATTTCTTCTATTTCTATATAATCCCCTAAAGAAGTAATTGAATCACTATTTCGTTCGAAAATTGATATCGTTGTCTTTTTGTTTGCTTCTGTGTAGTAGTCTTCAATGACATCTTCAAAACTGTTTTGAACTTCATTAAAAAGGACTTGTTTATTCGTTTGGTAGTTTTCATAATTCCAAAAAAGCTGAATACCAATTGTAATTAAAATGGTAAGGCTGATTAATGTGATTATAGAATTGATTTTCTTTTGATTCATGATTTAAAAGTAACTACTATATATGTAAAGTATTGAAAATGTTAACACACGTTAACGTTGGTTAACTAGCCTAGTCTTGACATCTCTCTAGGTTTGTTATGAATTAATAACTAAAAAGATATATTATGAAATTATTAAAAGGTTTATTATTTATTGTTTTGCTACAAACTTCAGTTTTTTTAGTAGCTCAGGAAAAAGCGAACAAAACAGCTGTAACAGTTTCAGAAATAATAATAACAGCAAACAATGTTGAGGAATTTAAAGCCATGGATTGGGATGATCTTTTTGCCGTTTTTGAAAACAATGCATCCAAAGATTCAATAAGAGTAGGGATAAGGTTTGAAGATTTGAATCTGTCTAAAAAAAATGGAGACAGTTTACTTGTAAATGCAATGCAAGTTATGGTTGCAGATATTTCTGAAAATAAAGAGGAGTTGAAAAAACAGATTAAAGAGAATATAAATACAATAATGAAATTTCTAAGAAAAAGGAGAAAGTAATTTGTATTAATTTATTTTAAAACCTGCATTGCTTTAAAAGTTATGCAGGTTTTGTCTTTTCAGAAGACAATAATAAATAAATCATAGCTGATTGTCTTTGGCAACGAAACAATTTTCTTATTTTTGTTCGTATAATAGGAAGAGGAATTTGACTGATTGCAACCTCATAAAAAATGCTAAAGCAGTTGATTATGACAACTCATAATTATACTTCTCAAAGACTATCTGTCAAATTCTTTTTTTAGTAAAAAAAACAGAACATATGTCGTATTTATTTACTTCAGAGTCCGTTAGTGAAGGGCATCCTGATAAAGTAGCGGATCAGATTAGTGATGCACTTCTTGATAATTTTCTAGCTTTTGATCCAGAAAGTAAGGTGGCTTGTGAGACCTTGGTAACAACAGGTCAAGTTGTCTTGGCCGGAGAGGTGAAAAGTAATACCTACCTCGACGTTCAAAATATCGCTAGAGATGTCATCAATAAAATTGGATATACTAAAGGAGAATATCAATTTAGTGGTGATTCTTGTGGTGTGATTTCTTTAATTCATGAGCAGTCACAAGATATTAATCAAGGCGTTGATCGGGGTTCAAAAGAAGAACAGGGTGCTGGTGATCAAGGAATGATGTTTGGTTATGCTACAAAGGAAACGGAAAATTATATGCCCTTAGCATTAGATATTTCACATAAAATTTTGCAGATATTAGCTGAATTAAGAAGAGAGTGTACTCAAATAGATTATCTGCGGCCAGACGCAAAATCACAGGTTACCATCGAATATTCTGATGATAATGTGCCTCAGCGAATAGATACCATCGTAGTTTCTACGCAACATGATGCTTTTGATGCGGATGATGAAAAAATGTTGGCGAAAATAAAGTCTGATATTGTTTCGATTTTGATTCCGAGAGTCAAAGCCCAACTACCATTGGGAATCCAAGAATTATTTGATGATCAAATTGTATATCATATCAATCCTACAGGAAAATTTGTAATCGGTGGTCCTCATGGTGATACGGGTTTAACTGGCAGAAAAATTATTGTGGACACCTACGGAGGAAAAGGAGCTCATGGTGGGGGTGCTTTTAGCGGTAAAGACCCAAGTAAGGTAGATAGAAGTGCGGCCTATGCAGCGCGCCATGCAGCAAAAAACCTGGTAGCTGCCGGAGTGTCAGATGAGATGCTAGTACAGGTAAGTTATGCTATTGGCGTAGTTGAGCCGACCTCTATCTTTGTAGATACCTATGGTACTGCAAATGTAGATTTGACGGATGGTGCTATTGCTGAAAAAGTAGCAGCGCTTTTTGATATGCGTCCTTTCGCTATTGAAGATCGTTTAAAACTTCGGAATCCAATCTATTTAGAAACTGCTGCATACGGGCATATGGGTAAAGAAGCCAAGATGGTTACTAAGATATTTGAATCGCCGTATAACGGTAGAGTAGAAAAGCAAGTTGAGCTCTTCACTTGGGAGAAACTAGATATGGTTGATGCCGTGAAAAGGGCATTCGGAATCTAAGTCACACCTAATTAGGAGACAAGAAGTACAAAGGAACCCAAATCGGGTTCCTTTTTTATTTCCAAGGCTTGTCAATCTTTAGTAGCTTTAGGCTCTAACTTTTTCTAGCGATGATCAATTTTTTCAAATTTTTTCAAATGGCAGGTCTTGCCATAGTGCTTAGTGCGGCCTCCTGTAGTAAAACTACCAAAACAACAGACACTGAGATTACGGATACCTATGTTGCCGATAATTACAACAAGAAAGAGGTGGCTATAGCCATGCGAGACGGAATAAAATTGCATACAACGATATATTCGCCCAAGGATACCTCAAAAGAGTACCCCATTATTATGCAGCGAACCCCTTACAGCTCAAGACCCTATGGCACAGGTCAATTTAAGACAAAAATAAGCCCAAACATTCACCTGATGCAAGAGGGTAATATTGTGGTGTATCAAGATGTGCGCGGGCGTTGGTTAAGCGAAGGTCATTATGAGAATATGCGCGCTTACATTCCTAATAAAACAGCTGAAAATGAGATAGACGAAAGTTCAGATACTTATGATAGTATTGAATGGCTCGTCAATAATGTAGAAAACAACAATGGTAATGTGGGTATTTGGGGAATTTCATA
This sequence comes from uncultured Flavobacteriaceae bacterium, assembly GCA_938029725.1. Classification (GTDB taxonomy): domain Bacteria; phylum Bacteroidota; class Bacteroidia; order Flavobacteriales; family Flavobacteriaceae; genus Maribacter_C. Next base: position 9,618 of record CALHGE010000070.1, on the reverse strand, counting down.
TCCAGGGTTTTATTCAACCTACGCTACTATAGATGCGCACCCAGCCCTTAAAGCGGCCTCTCCGCAAGCGAGCATAGCCGATTTCTTTTTTGATGATTTTCATCATAACGGGGCATACTTATTAAGCTATTTTAGAGCGACCTCTCTTTTTGGAACACCAAGGCCTAATGGTGATATGCCGATTGATACAGCATGGTATAGTTTACCTGATTTGCAGACCGAAGACCAATATCAGTTCTTTTTGGATAAAGGGCCATTAAAGAATCTTAATTCATTTTTTGAATACGATTTAAAAGATGAAATTTCCTTAGCACCAGATGAAGAGACTGATGATTTCTTTTGGAACGAACTAAAAGAGCACCCGAATTACGATGAGCTATGGCAGAGCAAGGGTCTTATTCAACATCTTAAGAATGTAAAATCTCATGTGGCTACTATGGTAGTTGGCGGATGGTTCGATGCCGAAGACTTGTATGGCCCATTAGAGACCTATAAGAATATCGAAAAGTATAACATAGGAAATTATAATACAATGGTTTTTGGGCCTTGGGATCATGGTAGGTGGTCAAAAAGAGATGGGCGTACCGTTGTAGGAAATTATTATTTTGGAGATGGAATTTCAGAATTTTTTCAGGAGAATATCGAAACCAAATTTTTTAATCATTTCTTAAAAGGAAGTGGAGATAAAAATAGCGGACTTCCGGAAGCTTATGTTTTTGACACCGGAAGAAAAGATTGGAAGCAATATGATTCTTGGCCACCACAAGGAATAGTGAAAAAAGACATGTTTTTATCAGAAAATCAAGAGCTAACTAGTGAATTAAAAACCACGAAAGGAATTCAATTCATTAGTGATATTAAAAAGCCAGTGCCCTATTCTGAAGATATCAAATCTGTTTTTACGCCACGAAAATATATGACCGATGATCAGCGTTTTACTGCCCGTCGTTCTGATGTTTTGGTTTTTGAAACAGCTGTTTTAGAAGAAGATTTGACGCTTGCCGGAGATATTCTAGCCAAGCTAAAAGTTGCCACAACCGGTACTGCAGCTGATTGGATAGTTAAGGTAATTGATGTGCATCCAACCGGTATTGAAACGAATAAAGAAATGCAAGGGCATTTGAAAATGAGCAATTATCATTTGATGGTTCGCAGTGAGGTTTTAAGAGGGCGCTTTAGAAATAGTTTTGAAAATCCCGAGCCTTTTGTTCCCAACCAAAAGACCGAGGTGAATATAAAACTTCAAGATGTTTTTCACACGATTCAAAAGGGGCATAAACTACAAATTCAAGTTCAAAGTACGTGGTTTCCATTAATTGATTTAAATCCGCAAACCTATGTGGAGAATATTTTTAAAGCAGAGAAAGAAGATTTTAAAACTCAAACACATACGGTCTTCACAGATTCTAGTATTGAATTTAGTGTGTTATCACAGTGAAATGATAGGATTATGTGAAATTTTTCACAATCATTAGGATTTTAATAGTTTCTGACTTTAATTTGTTCTTTACAAAGTTCAAACACGTATTGAATAGTTATCAAGAAAGGTGGAGGGATTAGACCCTTTGAAACCTTAGCAACCCTTTGTTCTATACAAAGAAGGTGCTAAATTCTACTAGTTCTGATGTATTTCAGTTTCTGGCAGATAACGCAAAACAGATTGTTAACACGCAATCTATTCGCTTTCTTATAACTTTTTGATTTTACCTATCCGCAATGTCCGCGGTCTTGGGTTTGGCTTTAAATATTTTATAAACTATTTAAAAACGAAAATCATGAGTACACAAAAATTAGCCACAAACGCTTTACACGCAGGTCACGATCCTTCTCAAACAGGGGGGGCAAGAGCAGTGCCCATTTACCAAACGTCATCGTATGTTTTTAAAGACACCGATCATGCAGCAAACTTATTTTCGTTGGCTGAATTAGGATTTATTTATACACGTTTAAATAACCCCACCAATCAAATATTACAAGACCGATTAGCAGCAGTTGAAGGTGGAGTCGGAGCGGTGGTATTTGCCTCTGGAACAGCAGCAATATCGACAGGTTTGTTAACACTTTTAAAAGCAGGAGATCACATCGTCGCTTCAAGCAGTCTCTATGGAGGAACTTTCAACCTTCTAAATGTCACCCTGCCTAGACTAGGTATCACTACTACTTTCGTTGATGCGTCAAACCCAGAGCGTTTTGGAGAAGCGGTTCAAGAAAATACAAGAGCATTTTTTGTAGAATCTTTGGGTAATCCTAAATTGGATGTTTTAGATTTAAAAGCAATTTCAAAAGAAGCGAAAGCGGCGAAAGTTCCATTTATTGTCGATAATACAGTGGCAACGCCAGTTTTGTTGAATCCAATTGAGCATGGTGCAAACTTGGTGATTCATTCCCTAACAAAATATATAGGCGGTCACGGTTCTTCTTTAGGTGGAGCTATTATCGATGCAGGAACATTTGATTGGACCAACGGAAAATTTCCAGAATTTACAGAGCCTTCTGCCGGCTATCATGGTTTAGTGTACAGTGAGGCCTTAGGAGCAGCAGCATTTACGTTCAAGCTGATTTTAGAAGGCTTACGTGATTTCGGTGGAGCTTTGAGCCCGTTTAATGCTTTTCAAATTATTCAAGGTTTAGAAACACTTCCAGTTCGTATAAAGCAACATAGCGCTAATGCTTTGGAATTGGCAACTTGGTTAGAAAGTAGAGAAGAAGTAGCTTGGGTAAATTACCCTGGCTTAAAAGGAAACAAATACTATGATTTGGCGAAGGAATATTTACCAAAGGGGCAAAGTGGTTTAGTCACTTTTGGAATAAAAGGGGGCTTTGACGCTGCTAAAAAACTAACGGATGCGACTAAAATATTCTCTTTACTAGCGAATATTGGAGATACAAAATCATTAATTATTCACCCTGCAAGCACAACGCACCAACAGCTTACTATAGCGCAGCAAGATTCTGCAGGCGTTGGTCAAGATTTGATTCGCCTTTCGGTAGGCTTGGAAGATATTGACGATTTAAAAACAGACTTAGAAAATGCTTTCGCTGCGATCGACAAATCGGTTTTAGCATAATAACTAGAAAAAGAAAGTCTCCTCTATTTTGACAAATGGCGGAGACTAACTTTATAATCTAATCATTCGCATAGCCAAAACATGCTCCACCACTTAAAAATTAAAAATTACACTACCATAAGCGGTAAAACGCAAGGCATTGACTTGTCTTACCAGCAGTTTGGTAAAAAGCTGCATACGGCTCCAATCGTTCTGGTAAATCATGCCTTAACTGGTAACTCAAATGTTACTGGAAAAGACGGTTGGTGGTCAGCATTAATAGGTGATGGCAAATGTATAGATACCAAAAAATACACTATACTTTGTTTTAATATTCCGGGTAACGGACATGACAAATTCGTCATTGATAACTACAAAGATTTTGTTGCCGGTGACATTGCACAGATTTTTTTAAAAGGATTACAACAACTTGAAATAGATAAGCTATTCGCAATGATTGGAGGTTCTTTGGGTGGAGGTATTGCTTGGGAAATGGCAGCACTGAACCCTAACTTAACGCAGCATTTAATTCCTGTTGCGTCCGATTGGAAGTCTACTGATTGGTTGATTGCCAATTGCCAAATTCAAGAACAATTTTTGGTGAATTCAAAACAGCCCGTTCATGATGCCAGAATGCATGCGATGTTATGTTATCGTACTCCTGAATCTTTCAATGAGCGTTTTAAACGAAGCACAAATAATGAGCTGAATGTTTTTAATGTAGAAAGTTGGTTGCTGCATCATGGAGAGAAACTCCAAGAGCGTTTTCAACTTTCGGCCTATAAACTAATGAATCAGTTACTCAAGACTATTGATGTAGCTAGAGATGGCGAAGAAAATTTCACAAGACTTCAAAATAGTACCACCAGTATTCATATTGTTGGTGTAGATTCTGACTTGTTTTTTACAGCTAAAGAGAATAAAGAAACGTTTAAGCAAATCGCGCAAGCCAATAGCAATGTGACGTATGGAGAGATACAATCACTTCATGGTCATGATGCATTTTTGATTGAGTTCGAACAGTTACAAAAACTGCTTGACGAAATTTTCAATGCCCAAGGAGAATCAAAAAAAGTGAAAGTCCTTAAGTTTGGTGGAAAATCACTGAGTAATGGAGAAGGAATAGGTAGGGTTCTAGAGATTATTACTTCAAAAGTAAATGCGGGCGAGAATATTGCAGTGGTGCTTTCCGCACGTGAAAAGGGCACTGACCAGTTAGAAGAAATACTAGAAAAAGCATCGAAAGGTAAAAATTATTTCAAAGCTTTTGAGGCTTTTGAAAAGTACCAACAACATACTTTTTCGAATGTAAATCTTTCTGAAGAATTTAATAATCTGGCAAAACTTTTTGAAGGAGTTTCTTTATTAGGTGATTATAGTCCGAAAATTAAGGATGAAATCTTGGCTTATGGTGAAGTAATTTCTGTGAAGTTATTGACCAAATTGTTAATTGGTAAAGGAGTTAAAGCTCAATTCATCGATTCACGAACATTGTTTAAAACCGATGCCGGTTTTGGTGATGCCAATTTGATTGAAGGTCTTTCAAAGGAGAATGTGTTACGGAAATTCGCAAAATTTGCAGTAAATACGGTTCCCGTGTTTACAGGGTTTATTGCTTCCAATACAGATGGAGAAACAACTACCTTAGGAAGAAACGGAAGTAATTATTCGGCAGCCTTATTGGCTAATTTTCTAGATGCCGAAGAATTGCAGAACTATACGCATGTAGACGGAATTTTCACAGCCAACCCTGACTTTGTTGCCGAGGCGAAACGACTCTCAAACTTGTCTTATGCGGAAGCAAATGAATTGGCCAACTTTGGCACGACTATTCTACATGCGAAAACTATCATTCCTTTAATTGAAAAAAATATCCCCTTACGAATTCTTAATACCTTCAACGATGACAATGAAGGTACTTTGATAAGTGCAAAATCGAGTAAAGAAGGAATCAAGTCGCTTTCGATTATCGAAGATGTCGCTCTTATTAATTTAGAGGGTAGGGGTCTCTTAGGAAAAGTTGGAATCGATGCTCGAATATTTAGAGCTTTAGAAAAGAGTCATATTAATGTCAGTATTATATCACAAGGTTCTTCAGAACGTGGAATCGGTCTTGTTGTAAATGGCGATAAAGCACGCGAGGCCAAACAAGCTTTGGAAAAAGAATTTTCTCGTGATTTTAAGTCTAAGGATATTAATATGATTACAGTAGTTAGTGATGTTTCTGTTGTTTCTATTGTTGGTCAGGATTTAAGTACATTTCATAAACCCTATAATGCGCTAATCAAGAACCAAATTGTTCCCTTATTATTCAATAATACAGTTTCGGGAAAGAATGTAAGTTTAGTGCTTAAAAAATCAGATTTACATAAAGCTTTGAACGTGATGCATGGGCAGATCTTCGGAATTAGTAAAAAAGTAAACCTTGCTATTTTCGGACATGGTAATGTTGGCGGAACGCTTATCGATCAAATATTAAAATCTTCCGAAACTATAGCAAAGCGAAAAGGAATCGATTTGAACATATTTGCGATTGCCAATTCATGTAAAATTTTATTGAACAAAAAAGGAATTCCTAAATCATGGAAATCGGCTATAGAAGCAAAAGGTATTGCCTTTAAGATTGAAGACATTTTTGAATATGCTAAAATCCATCATTTAGAGAATTTAATTGTTGTTGATAATACGGCGAGTCAAGATTTTGTAGCCCATTATTTTGATTTTGTGGAGAATGGATTTGACCTAGTATCCTCTAATAAAATTGCCAATACTTTAGGTTTTGATTATTACCAATTGTTACGAGAAGAATTATTGAAAAATCAAAAACAATATTTATATGAAACCAATGTAGGAGCTGGCTTGCCATTAATTGATACCATTAAATTATTACACTTATCTGGAGAGAATATTACCAGAATTAAAGGTGTTTTCTCCGGCAGTTTAAGCTATATCTTTAATACATTTTCTGAGGTGAAGGCACCCTTTTCGCAAATCTTGAAAGATGCCATGCATAAAGGTTTCACTGAACCAGACCCAAGAGAAGATCTTTCAGGTAATGATGTGGGTAGAAAGTTGTTGATCTTAGCAAGAGAGCTCGGTTTAAGCAATGAGTTTTCTGATATTGATATTCAAAACTTGATTCCACATCTGCTACAAAAAGGGACAGTTGATTATTTTTTGAACAACTTAGGAATGCTTGACAATACCTTCAATGAAATCAAAAAGAATCAAAAACCAGGTTATGTATTGCGCTACGTAGGAGATTTGCATGGCAACCTTCAGGAAGAAAAAGGCTTGCTAGATGTAAAACTAATATCAGTGCCTAAAGAGAGCGCTTTAGGTCAAGTAAAAGGTTCAGACTCGATAATCGAGATTTACACAGAATCATACGGAGAAAACCCATTAGTGATTCAAGGAGCAGGTGCCGGAGCAGCAGTTACCGCAAGAGGAGTTTTTGGAGATATATTAAGAATAGCAGAAAAAGGATGACTTCGGCTACGCTCAGTCACCGAGTGCACTAGTAGGTTTATACTGTTGGCTGAGCGCAGCTGAAGCCAAGTAAATGTTGAAGTAAAATGATAGATTTAAATACCCGTAGCTGAGCGTAGCCGAAGCCAAAAATGTTGATTCCATGATAGGATATATGTACATATTGTTATGTTCTGATGGCAGTTATTATACTGGTAGTACTAAAGATTTGAATAAAAGGATCAAGGAACACGGAGAAGGTAAAGGAGCAAATCACACTAAAAAACGCTTACCAGTAGAATTAGTATATGTTGAAGAGTATCAAAGAATAGATAACGCGTTTTACAGAGAGAAACAAATTCAAGGATGGAGGCGGGAAAAGAAAGAAGCATTAATTGAAGGGCGACTAGGAGACCTAAACGGACTCGCGGAGTGTGCTAACGAAACGAATTATAAATATTACAAAGAGCAAAATTGAATACAGGTGGCTTCGGCTACGCTCAGTCCCCTAGAGAAATTTAGAGTAAAATTGAATACAGGTGGCTTCGGCTAAGCTCGGTCTCCGAGAGAAATTTAGAGTAAAATTGAATACAGGTGACTTCGGCTACGCTCGGTCTCCTAGAGAAATTTAGAGTAAAAGGTATAATCAGGTGGCTTCGGCTACGCTCGGTCTCCGAGAGAAATTTAGAGTAAAATTGAATACAGGTGACTTCGGCTACGCTAAGTCTCCGAGAGAAATTTAGAGTAAAATTGAATACAGGTGGCTTCGGCTACGCTCGGTCTCCGAGAGAAATTTAGAGTAAAATTGAATACAGGTGACTTCGGCTACGCTCAGTCTCTGAGAGAAATTTAGAGCAAAAACTATAATCAGGTGGCTGAGCGAAGCCGAAGCCAAAACGTTTGAATATAGGTAACTAAGCCTGACTGAAGCCAATAAAAATTAAATTCATGAGTAAAAATAAATTCGAGACCAACGCTATACGAACCCAACTAGAGCGCTCACAAAATTTAGAGCATTCTGTTCCTTTATACCTGACTTCAAGTTTTGTATTTGAAGATTCAGAAGATATGCGAGCTTCATTTGCCGAGGAGAAAGAGCGTAACATTTATTCGAGATATTCGAACCCGAATTCATCAGAATTTATTGATAAAGTGTGTCAAATGGAAGGCGCAGAAGCGGGTTTCGCTTTTGCCTCTGGAATGGCGGCGGTATTTTCTACTTTTGCGGCCTTACTAGAAAGCGGAGATCATATTCTTTCTGCACGAAGTATTTTTGGGTCAACACATGCACTATTCAATAATTTCTTTCCGAAATGGAATATCACGCATACCTACTTTAAGATTGATGAATTAGAGTCTATTGAGAAACTAATTACCCCGAAGACTAAAATTATTTATGCAGAGTCACCAACGAATCCCGGAGTTGATGTTTTAGATTTATCAGCCTTGGGAGTAATCGCAAAAAAGCATAATTTAATTTTAGTAATAGACAATTGTTTCGCTTCGCCCTATCTGCAACAACCGATAAAATTCGGAGCGGATTTGGTCATTCATTCAGGTACAAAATTAATGGATGGTCAAGGCAGAGTTTTGGCAGGTATTACGGTTGGAACCGCAGCGTTAATTGAGAAAATATATCGATTTTCTAGAATTACTGGGCCAGCACTATCACCGTTCAATGCCTGGGTGATTTCTAAAAGTTTAGAAACTTTAGCGGTACGTGTTGATCGACATTGTGAAAATGCTTTGAAGGTAGCAGTGTTTTTAGAAGGTCATGAAAAAGTGAATTGGGTGCGCTATCCTTTTTTGAAATCGCACCCAAAATACGAGATAGCAAAAAAACAAATGAAGGCTGGTGGTTGTGTTGTTGCTTTTGAAATCAAAGGGGGGGTAGTAGCGGGTCAGAAATTTTTTGATGCGATAAAGCTATTATCCTTATCGGCGAATCTCGGTGATTCACGTAGTATTGTTACGCATCCAGCGTCAACAACCCATAGTAAGTTATCTAGAGAAGAAAGAGCCGAAACAGGTATCACAGATGGTATGGTTAGGGTTTCTGTTGGGCTAGAGCATATTGATGATATTATTCGCGATATTCAACAGGCTTTAGGGTAATTAATAAATGTTAATTACAACTCATTTTTATAAACCTTCCCATCTTTCATAATCAATTTGAGATGCTTTTCAGGATGCGCAACTATCTCAATATCCTCAAGAGGATTACCATCATAAATCAATACATCGGCATAAGCACCAACTTCGATAACCCCCAGTTTACCTTCTGCATACGGATTTAGTTTCCCTGAAAGGGAAAATAGACGTGCATTTTCTGAAGTGGCTTGTTTTAAGATTTCTAATGGAGAATACCACTTAGTTCTTGTGGTAAATTCAGTTAATGCGTAGGCTTCATACCCCAAATCTCCATAAGCGTCTGAACCAAAACCTACATTGATATCATATTTTTTGGCTAGCTTGAAAACGGTATCAGTTCCTTCTAAAACGGGTTGTATCTTTTTATTTAGCGCCTCAGGAATTTTATCACTTCCAGGAACCCAAAAACTTGCAGGCGTTTCCGTCCAAAAGGCTTGTGGTACTAACCATGCGTCTTTTTCTTTTATCAATTTTATGGTTTCCTCGTTAATCAAATGTCCGTGGTCCAAGCATTTCACTCCTGCGTTTAAAGAGCGAATCGCTCCTTTAGATTCGTAAATATGAACAGCCACATAAGTATCCCAATCTGCTGCTGCTTGTACGGCTGCCTTCAATTCTTCTGATGTGAATTGTACCGAATGAATTGGGTCAAAATCGGAAGAGATTCCTCCACCTGCCATCACTTTAAGTTGAGTAGCTCCCTTTCTCAGGTTTTCACGAGCAGCCTTTAGCACTTCTGGCACACCATCAACCACATAAGACCAGCCGAGGGCATCTGATGCATGTATTTGACCGCCGGATAATTCAACACTTAGCTCGTTGGCACTACGAAAATCACCATGCCCAGAAGTTTGGCTAATATACGCCCCTGAAGGATAAATGCGGGGACCGGGTGCCAAGCCTTCATCTACGGCTCTTTTAACACCAAAAACAGGACCACCTAAGTCACGGA
>CALHGE010000069.1 GCA_938029725.1 uncultured Flavobacteriaceae bacterium | reverse complement strand
CTTATAAAGTTGCACGCGGCGAGGAACCAACCATCATTCAAGATGGAGAAGTTGGCTTAATTTACGTGAACGAACTAGTGGCTATTTTTATTGAGGCAATCAAAAATCAAGCGCATACCGAAAAGATAGGGAAACATAGTTGCCAGCTTGCAATTCAGCCTACGAGCAAAAACAAAGTATCTCGTATTCTTGAATTGTTGAATCGTTTTAAGAGGGATTATATGGGGAATGGCATTTTCCCCAGTTTAGAAGATCCTTTTGAAAGAGCCCTTTTCAATACATTTCGCTGCTATGTTCCACAAGAACACTACCCTGTTAAACTGATCAAACACAATGACCCTAGAGGAAGCTTTGCAGAGATTGCAAGAACACAAACTAGTGGGCAATTTTCATTTTCAACGACCGTACCAGGTATCACGAGAGGAAATCATTTTCATACGAGAAAAGCAGAACGTTTTGCGGTTATTAGCGGTAAGGCCTTGATTCAATTACGAAAAATTGGTACCGCTGAAGTTATAAACTATTACCTAGATGGTGAAGAACCAGCGTATGTAGATATGCCCATATGGTATACCCATAACATCAAAAATATTGGAGATGAAGAACTTATCACCTTATTTTGGATTAACGAAGCGTACAACCCAGAAGATTCAGACACCTATTTTGAGGATGTTTGAGAAGCTTTTTTAACGCTAGAACAACAGCCTAGAGAAAAAGAATAAATACAAAAGATACATCCAAACCACTTTGCTGTTAACTTTTAAAAATAGCGAAGCATAATTTATACTATTTTGAAAAAACTTAAAGTACTTACCGTAGTTGGAACAAGGCCCGAAATCATTCGCTTAGCCTGTGTTTTGAATGCATTAGATGCGAATGAAGCTATTGATCATACCCTAGTGCACACAGGGCAGAACTATGATTACGAATTGAACGAAATATTTTTTGATGACCTTGGTATTCGTAAACCTGATCATTTTTTAAACGCTGCGGGTAAAAACGCTACCGAGACCGTGGGTAACATTCTAATCAAAATCGATCCTGTTTTGGAGGAAATAGCTCCAGATGCTTTTCTGGTATTAGGTGACACCAACTCTTGTTTGTGCGCTATTCCTGCTAAGAAAAGAAAGATTCCTGTTTTTCATATGGAAGCTGGAAACCGTTGCTTTGACCAACGAGTACCCGAAGAAACCAATAGAAAGATCGTAGATCATGTCGCAGATGTGAATATGACCTACAGTGATATTGCACGTGAATATTTACTACGCGAAGGCCTTCCTGCTGATCGAATTATAAAGACCGGAAGCCCAATGTACGAGGTATTACATCAATTTTTACCTAAAATTAAATTATCAAAAGTACTCGAAGATTTAAATCTTGAAAAAGGCAAATACTTCGTGGTATCATCGCATAGAGAAGAAAACATAAGCAACCCAAAGAATTTTGAAGGCCTTATTACCTCGCTCAACCAGATTGCAGAGAAATATGATTACCCGGTAATCGTTTCTACGCATCCACGCACTCGAAACATGTTGAATTCAAAAAATTTGGATACTCATAAAAACATACAATTTTTAAAACCCTTAGGTTTTACTGATTATAATGCCCTTCAGTACAATTCTTTCGCTGTTTTATCGGATAGTGGAACCATCTCTGAAGAATCTTCTACACTTAATTTCAGAGCCTTAAATATTCGAGAGGCACATGAGCGCCCTGAGGCTATGGAAGAAGCTTCTGTGATGATGGTGGGTATGAATCCTGAGCGAATTATGCAGGCCTTGGCTGCCTTAGAGGTTCAAAAACGCAATCCGGAACGCAATTTTAGACCGGTGTCAGATTATTCTATGCCTAACGTTAGTGAAAAGGTCGTTCGAATTATACTATCTTACGTAGATTATGTGAATCGAGTTGTCTGGTCCAAATTCTAAGAACATATGAAGGTTATTTTTTTAGCACTTTCTTTTCCTAAAATGAACAAGTCAAACTATCTTTATTCCAAGCTGGTTTTTCAATTTCATGAAAATGGCCATGATATAACTGTTGTTGCCCCGATGTATGATGAAGTCACCTCAGGGCTTCAAATAGAGGAAGGTATTAAGGTTATTCGGGTAAAAACCATGAAGCTTTTTGGGATTGGCCTGGTTAAAAAGGGCATCGCCAATGTTTTGCTACCATATCAATATAAAAAGGCCCTCAAAGAAAACAATATAGGTTTCGATTTTGACCTCATCATTACTCCTACTCCACCCATAACACTTTATGGGGTAGCAGCTTGGTTAAAGCGAAAATCGAAAGCTAAAATTTATTTAATTTTACGAGATATTTTTCCTCAGAATGCAGTTGACTTAGGCATGCTTAAAAAAGGCAGTCTAATTCACTATTTTTTTAATAGAAAAGAAAAAAAACTCTATGAAAAATCAGACGCCATAGGCTGTATGTCTCAAGGGAATATTGATTTTATAAAAGAGCAAAACCCAGAAGTAGCACATCAAAAATTACATTTACTGCCCAATTGGGGAGACCCAGTACCAATTATTGAAGAAAGCCGTATCGCTGAGCTACGAAAAAAAGAAAATCTAGACCATAGGTTTATCGTCATTTTTGGAGGAAATATTGGTCTACCTCAGAAATTAGAAAATATTGTTGATTTGGCGATCGCTTGTAAAGACTCAAAAGAAATTTTGTTTATAATTATGGGTAGTGGAACCGAAGCTCAGAATTTAGAAAATTTAATTCAATCAAAGAATGTCAATAATATTTGGTTAAAACCTGGTTTGCCACAAAAGGAATACATGTTGTGGGTTCAAATGGCTGATGTGGGCCTAATTTCTTTGAGTGAAAAATTCACCATACCAAACATACCTTCTAAATCGCTATCGTATTATAACACAAAAACACCGATTTTAGCCTCTATCGATAAAAATACCGATTTCGGCGCTATTTTAGAGGATTTAAATGTTGGTGTTTGGGCTGAAGCCAGTCAAACGGAAGCACTTAAAGAGAAGCTACTCTTTTTGA
>CALHGE010000068.1 GCA_938029725.1 uncultured Flavobacteriaceae bacterium | reverse complement strand
CATGGTTTTGACGAAGGTGTTCCTGCTGATGCATTTAATAGAGCAACTTATGGTTTATACCCTGTAGGTGGATCATTTGATAATGACAGCTTTGAACCATTTGAAACCGGAGCTGGAGCTGGAGGAAAAGGAATTTTTCCTATCATGCTATCCTCTTATGTAAAGTTTTTACAAGCAGAGTCTGCATTAGTTAGCAACACTACTGGAGATCCTAGAACTTTATTAGAAGAAGGTATCAGAGCTTCCATGGATAAAGTATTGAACTTTAACGTTGATCAAGTAGACCCTGCTTTCGCAGCTACTTCAACTCAAGTAGAAGATTATGTAACTTTTGTATTAACCGAATATGATGCTGCTGCTGATGATACTGCTCGACTAGACATCATTATGAAAGAATACTATCTTGCATTATGGGGTAATGGATATGAAGCTTGGAATAACTATAGAAGAACTAGTATGCCTAGTGACCTATCCCCACATGTGAAAACAGCGGGAGAGTTTCCCAGAGCCATGTTATACCCAGCAACGGTTGTAAACACAAATTCCAGCATTAGCCAACAACCCGTTACCACTAAAGTATTCTGGGATACCAACCCCGACAATCTGCAATAATCAAAAAAAATATAATTATGAAAAACATAAAAATAGATTCGATAAGAAACTACCTGGCCCCGTTAATATTAATCGTTTTAATTGGTACTGGTATATCTTCCTGTGAAGATGAGGATAAGAACAATTTTGACGATTTCTCTAAATCGGGTGCCTTCGTCCGATTTGCAGAACCATTTCCTACGGTCGTAGACGTCAGTAGTCTAGATCAGATTCCAGATGTTGCCATAACTGCTGTTATTGAAAACCCCAATAGTACTGTAGTAAATTACTCCATAAGTGTAGGTGCAACCATATCTGGTGTTGCTATTGACCAAGCGCCTCTTATCGGTGATCTAACTTCCTTTCCAGCCACCGTTAATTTGACTATGGCAGACATTGCTGGTGCTCTTGGTATTGCAACTGATGATATTGGATTTGGAGATACCTTTGATTTTGTCGGAACAGCAACCAATGCTCAAGGAACGATATATACTTCGGAAAGACAAAGCTTCGATCGGGATACAAAAGTTGTTACAGGTGGTAATAATTCAGCTGATTTAATTGACGAGCTTGGTTATCGAAATGCCTTCGAATTTGGTTTTGCGATACCATGTCCACCCGAAACTGGAAATATAGCAGGGTATTGGATATTTGAGATGCAAGATCTTTACGGTGATGGATGGGACAACGCATTCGTAACTGTAGATATCGATGGTGCTACTACAGATTACACCATAGCCGCTGGTTCTTCAGCAACCCATGTTGTAAATATTCCTGCTGGTACCACCAGACTGGTTATTTCCTATACGGCGGGAGCTTTTGAGGAAGAGCATGTATACACAGTAGAAAAACCAGACGGAACAGTACTGGGCCCTTTTGGTCCTAATCCCGGACTCTGTATTAACTAAGCTTTAAATTTCAGGAAACAACTATCAAAGATCTGTTTTGTTTATAAGAAAGGACCCGTTCAATTGAGCTAGTCCTTTTTTATCTTTTAATTATTTCTATTTGTTCAACTCTTAGATACAAAACATTAAAAGCGATATTGGCACTTTTATCCTTTTCTAATATCTCCGAAAGCTGACGAACAGTTCTATTTTCATTCAAAGTTCATGTAATTCTGTTTGGGCAGAAATCAGAAGACCATAGAACAATAAAGAGAAAATTGCTATTTGCTTAAACGTCATTTGCAATCATTGAAGAGTCCAAAAAAAACTTAGGAAATTGAAAACGCGATTATGCCTTAGACAGCAGTGCTTTTTGCTCCTTCAACGTTTTCTGAACAAGAAGGGACTCCCAACTGATGTCAGACACATAATTGATCACCAATCTATTAAAAATTTGAGGCTGTTCCACGTTCACCACATGTCCACAATCTTCTATAGTTATTAAACTAGATCTTGTATGTTTATCAACAATCTTTTTAACTGATGGCAGAAAGAGATAATCTTCTCCACCCATGACATACAAGGTTGGTATTTTAATGTCGGCACTTCTAAAAAAACGAAGTAAAGGGTTTATCTCAGCGGTCAATTTAAACCATCTGATAAATTCTTTTTGATACAACTTCTTAGCTTCTCTCACGAAAAGTAATCTTGACTCTTTATGGTTTTTATTGGGCATTATCACAAAAGCAAAGAACTTATAAAGCCATAAATAAGGTACAATTGATTTAAATATAACACCTAAACGTATTAAAACTCGTGATCTCAAGTTAAGCTTCATGATCGCTCCACCCATGATCATGCTTTCGACCATTTTAGGGTAACGTTCCGCAATATTCCGAATGAGTATGGTGCCTAAAGAAATGCCTATAAAATGTGATTTCTGAATTTTAAGATGATCTACTACCTCTACGATATCGTCTGTGATAGAGTCGAAAGTATATTGATCACTAAAAGCATCTTTCAAGGTAGGTTTCGAATCGCCATGACCACGTAAATCCAAAAGCAGCACATTAAAATGTTTTCGAAACTCTCGCACTTGCTTGAACCAAATCGATGAGCTTCCACCCGCACCATGTACGAATGTCACCCAGATGGTAGACTCTTTGTGAATATATGTAGTATAATGTAGCAAATTGTTCTCTCTATAATGTTGCCAATAAAGCAACAATGCAAGGTATAAAAAACTTTTACTTGACAATTCCCTTTTAACGAATTATTTAATAGAATCATCGAATAGCATTTGTACCTCGCTATGACGAAAGTGTTAAGGAATTGTCAAAAGAACTGATTTATAGTTAAATACAACGATTCTTTACATCTGAAAATGTATTTCACACGTACCTTTAGTAGCATAAAATACAAGACTATGGAAAATCAATATTGTAAAGTAGGTGCAATCACGCCTATGAATAATGGAATACAAGAAGTTCATCTTTTGGAGTATCAGTACCAAAATTTCATGGAGCGGGCATCAAATATTAGTGACGCAAAACTTGTTGAATATTTTGAAGTAAAAGCTCAAAAAATAAAAAAGGTTTTAGAGAATTTAGTATAGCTATTTAAGCTTACCCAGCTCCCCTATCATTTGAACCTGAATCTTTTTAGCACTTTCTGCAGCAGCTTCCGCAAAATCTCTGTTATTTGAAGAATATATGATTCCTCTTGAAGAATTTATGAGCAATCCTACTTGATTGTTCATTCCGTATTTGCATACTTCTTCCAAACTACCCCCTTGAGCCCCTACCCCTGGAATCAATAAAAAACTATGAGGAACCAACTCGCGTATTTCAGTCAGGTAGCTCGCCTTAGTAGCACCAACTACATACATTAAATTTTCAGCACCTTCATAGCCCTGAGCTGTCTCTAGAACTATTTTATATAATTCCTTACCGTCAACCATCTTGGTTTGATAATCGTAAGCTCCTTGATTAGAAGTCAATGCCAGTATAATGGTATGCTTATCCTTAAACGCTAGAAAAGGCTCTACAGAATCCTTACCCATATAAGGCGCAATAGTTATGGAATCAAATTCTAAATCTTCAAAAAAAGCTTTAGCATACCGCGTAGAAGTATTTCCGATATCTCCGCGTTTTGCATCGGCAATGGTAAAAATTTCTGGATAATTTGCATTCAAATATTGTATGGTCTTTTCTAAAGCTTGCCATCCCTTGATACCATATGCTTCGTAAAAGGCAATGTTGGGTTTGTATGCAACACACAAATGATGAGTAGCGTCTATTATAGCTTTATTGAAAGCAAAAATAGGATCTTCTTCTTCAAGCAAGTGCGCCGGAATTTTATCTAAATCAGTATCTAACCCAATACAGAGAAATGATTGCTTTTTGTGAATCTGTTCTACTAAAGCTGCTGTTGTCATAAATAAATATCTACTCGAGCACAGTCGAGCGGTTCGTATACTAAAGTCTCTGGTCGTTTTCGACGTAGCTTATTTTTAGCAAAGTCGAAAGGCTCGAATGGACTAGATAAATTACATTAAAAAATTTCAGAAGCTTCTTTGAGTTTCTCCGTATTCTCAACCAATCTTAATTCTTCAACAATTTTCTGAATATCACCATTAATAATATTCTGTAAATCGTAAAGCGTAAGTCCGATACGGTGATCGGTTACCCTACCCTGAGAATAGTTATAAGTTCGAATCTTTGCTGAACGATCTCCACTACTTACTTGAGAGTTTCGTTTGGCTGCATCTTCTTCTTGTTTTTTCGCAAGTTCTTGATCATACAAACGTGATCGTAAAACACGAAAAGCCTTATCTTTATTTTTATGCTGTGATTTTTGATCTTGGCATTGCGCAACTAAACCTGTTGGTATATGTGTCAAACGCACTGCCGAATAGGTAGTATTTACAGACTGCCCCCCTGGACCAGAGGAACAGAAAAAGTCAATACGAACATCTTTCATCTCTATTTGCACATCAAAATCCTCCGCCTCTGGCAACACCATCACCGTTGCAGCACTCGTATGCACTCTTCCTTGAGTTTCCGTTTGTGGCACCCGTTGTACACGGTGCACTCCTGCTTCGAATTTTAGCGTTCCGTAGACATCCTTTCCACTAACTTCGAACTGAATTTCTTTATACCCTCCATTGGTTCCTTCACTTAAATCAATCACATTGGTTTTCCAACCTCTTGATTCACAATACCTAGTATACATCCGAAATAAATCGCCTGCAAAAATACTGGCTTCATCGCCACCAGTACCGGCTCGAATCTCCACAACTACATCTTTGGCATCTTCAGGATCTTTCGGAATCAACATCAGTTTGATAGCCTCTTCCAACTTTGGAATGCCTTCTTTGGCCTCATCCAATTGCATTTTGGCCATTTCAACCATTTCCGCATCGCTACCATCCGCTAAAATTTCCTCAGCTTCCTCAATATTATTAGTGAATTCAAGGTATCGATCTCGTTTCTCTACAAGGTCTTTCAAGTCACTATACTCTTTCGTTAATTTCACATAACGCTTTTGATCTGAGATAATATCAGGTTGAATAATCAGGTCTGAAACCTCATCAAAACGTTGTTTTACAATGTTTAATTTGTCTATCATTTTTCGGTCTGCTCTAGTGCAGCGAATTTACGATAAATTTGTGCATTTAGATATACCACTCCATTTGATCTTAGCTATATCTTATTTAAAAACAAAGCGATTATTATTTTAGTGGTATAAAAAAATCGTCCCAGATGCACACTCATCATATTTTACTCTGATTTTAAAGCTGTGTAATTTAAGAAAATGAAAGTTGTCGCTATACTAAATTATAGTACATTTAGGCATCAAACTAAGCGTTACAAACCCTATCAATACGAGCTTCCCGCTTTAAAAAACAGATTGCATATGAATAATGTACAACGCTATATGCTACTTTTTTTTCTATTTAGCGCCTGTGGGTCTGGGGATGACAAACAAGATTACAATAGTAGTACTGACTTGCCAGAAAATCCTATTACACAAACACCTGATAATGAGGAATCTGAGATCACTGACGAAGAATTATTAGATTTAACCCAACGAGAAACCTTTAAATATTTTTGGAATTTTGCACAGGCCAACTCAGGTGCGGCAAGAGAACGGTATTTTCCTAATGATGCCATGCGAGATCAAAATGTAGTTACCACTGGCGGCACAGGCTTTGGACTAATGGCTATTCTAGTAGGTATTGAAAGAGGTTTCATTACTAGGGCAGCAGGAATAGAAAGACTAAACAAAATACTATCATTTTTAGAAACTGCCGAGCGTTTTCATGGTGCATGGCCACATTGGATCGATGGCACCACTGGTAAAACTATCCCATTTAGCGAAAAAGATGATGGTGGTGATCTCGTAGAAACTTCTTTTTTGGCACAGGGACTAATCGCTATTATTGAATATTTTTCTCAGGGGAATACTACCGAAAAAGCTCTAGCGACTAAAGCCGATATACTCTGGAAAGGGGTTGAATGGGATTGGTATACCCAAAATCAAGACGTATTATATTGGCATTGGAGTCCGAACTTTGGCTTTGATATCAACTTACAATTAAAAGGCTATAATGAAGTTCTAATTACCTATGTACTTGCGGCGGCTTCGCCCGATCATTCCATTTCGAAAGATGTATACACGAACGGGTGGGCATCAAATGGCACAATTGCAAGTTCTCAAACGACCTACGAATTACCTTTAGTGGTAGCACATGCTGGCAATACTGCGTTCGGCGGCCCGCTCTTCTGGGCACATTACTCACATTTGGGTCTTGACCCACGAAACCTTTCCGATGACTTTGTAAATTATAATGAAGCAAGCGTTAATCACGCGAAAATCAACTATGCCTACTGTGTGGATAATCCTAATAATTTTATGGATTACGGGCTAGATTGCTGGGGTTTAACTGCCAGTTACTCAAGAGATAGTGAAGGCGGCATTAGCTATAAGGAACATCGACCAGGCCTTAACGATATCGGCGTAATCTCACCTACAGCCGCGCTAAGCTCTATGCCCTACACCCCTGAGGAATCGATGCAGGCCCTTCACTATTTTTATTCCCACAAGGATAAATTATTAGGCCCTGCAGGTTTCTATGATGCCTTTAGCCCAGAGTATAATTTTTGGGTAGCAGAGGGGTATTTAGCCATTGATCAAGGCCCTATTATCATCATGTTAGAAAATCATAGAACAGGCCTTTTATGGAATCTCTTTATGAAAAATACAGATCTGCAATCAGGACTCGAAAAGTTAGATTTTTTGTTTTAAAACAATTTAAATCTAGTCTTAAAAATCTTTGCTTTAGTAAAACCATTTTCAGGATAGCATTAGATTAACATCAATCCATCACAAACTTGAACCCCGCGGTTATAATGCTCGAACTAAAACTAGTGTCTCTATCATATTGATAAAACTTTAAATCAATGCGCTTTAATCCAAATTTCCAAATATGGGTTTTGGTAAAAATATCAGTATACGAAACTCCAAAGCCATACTGGTTGGCAGCATATTTTGAAAGATCATAATCAGAAGTGTAAAATTCATCAGTAGATAAAGCGCCCTCATAGACATTAAAATAGTCAGCTGCCGTCTGGTTGTAAAATCTATAGGATGGGTAGAGCGTAAATTTATCTAAAATTTTAATAGGCACTTCTATACTAGCAGTATGCGAATTAACACCCCAATTGTCTGTATAATACCTATAGAAACTACGTACTGTAACTAGTTCATTGAGGTACCAATTTAGACGCCCACCTACTGCAATTTTAAATCGAGAATCAGGCAAACGCTCTACATCATCAGCAAGCTGAAAATTAGCTATAAAAGAATCTGAAATATCACTAAAATAAACTCTTTGAAAGGGTGTAGATAGTAAACCTTGTTGCTGTACAATATCTAAGGCTAATGAACCTTGTACTTTTTTGTGCAGTATCTGAGAGAAACCAAGGCCTAAAGAATATGAATTACGACCTTCACTATCAAATTCAGTAAAATTAGGATTGTAATTGGTGTCACCCGTGATTTGATTTGGCCTGAATGAGCCAATTCCGTCTGTAGCAAAAGCGCGTAACTCTGTAGGGTAAATTGCATTCCATGAATCAATATAAATATTTCCATTTACACTTAACTCTGTATTTTTCTCATTAAACAACTTGGTGTAGCCACCACCAAAACCTAAGGAAAAATAATCGTATTCTGCAGAAACAGAAACTTTGGCAGACCACATATCATTTCTATCATCTGAACTATGACTGTAAGAGCCTGTTAAATTTACCCAGGTGTCCGCCCCAGAAGCACCAGAACTCGCCACAAATGGATCTGCTGGTTGTCCGCCATCAAAAGCGTCAACATTGCTTGACGAAGCCGACGTATATGCAGATACGCCCGCATCAATCGTTAGAACATCATCATCGTTCAAAGGAATGGAAATCACAAAGGTACCAGTAACATCGGTCAATTCTTCAGTACCGATACCACCACTTACCGCCGCATTATCACCATCTTGACTATAGTAGCTTGTTAGAAAATCAACTTCTATGGTTTCTAGCACTCTCTTTTTATAGACTTTAGTAGCGTCTTGTGACTGCTGCGCAAAGCCCGAAAAAGAGGTGAGTAAAAAACTGAGAGCGAAAAAACACTTCAATCTATTCATAAATCGAGTGGGCATTACCCCTGTTTTATTAATTACAGCCACAGCCTCCTCCAGTTTTCCCTCCGTTAGCTCCTACAGCCGCTTCTCGGTATGAATGCATCGTAGACACATTACGGTCACATGGCGTATCGGCAAGAATCATATCGGGGTCATTGATAGTTACCTTTTCGTATTCTTTAACCACTACACAACTGCTACAAAAAACAGCTATCACGGCGAACATCAGTATTTTTTTTATCATAATTTTTCTATCGCTATATGTTCTGACTTCGAAATATTTCCTTTATCGTCGATAATTATACATTCTACTTTTGGCAATTGGTTGATGCGGTCTAAACCAGCATCTATTCCCATAACAAATACAGAGGTGGCAAGGGCGTCAGCAAGTTCAGCTTTTGGTGCAAATACCGTCACGCTTATGATGCCACTCGACGGGTATCCGGTACGAGGGTCGATAATATGTGAATACCTTTTACCATCAAAATTGACATACTTCTCATAGTTACCAGAGGTGACTACAGCTCCATTTCTGATAGGCAGCAAAGCAAAAACCTTATTCTTATTCAATGGGTTGGTAATAGCCACTTTCCATTCACTGCCGTTAGGCTGCTTACCCCAAGTATTCATATCTCCGGAAGCATTTATAATACCTGAAGAAACTCCTTTTCTAATCAAAAGTGATTTTGCGCTGTCTGCAGCATAGCCTTTTCCAATGGCTCCAAAACCAATTTTCATACCTTTCAACTTTAAGAAAACCGTGCTATTTTCTTTATCTAGCACAATATGTTGAAAGCCCACCTTAACTACAGAAGCTGCTATTTCTTCTTTAGATGGCATGACCGTCATACTGCCATCAAATTTCCAGATGCCATCCATAGAAGCATAGCTGATATCAAACGCACCATCTGTTAATTTAGAAATAGCTTTTGCATTTTCAATTAAACCAAAGAGTTCAGCGTCAACTTTCACGGGGTTAATACCTGCATTTCTATTAATTTCAGAAGTTTGAGAATTTTCATCCCAAGAAGAAATTAGTTTTTCTATTCTCGTAATTTCAGCTATCGCAATATCGATATGCGTGTTCACTGTGATCGAATCCTTTCCTACCAAAGTAATATCAAAGCGACTGCCCATAAGTTTGAGCGTACGCTTATACGGCTGTTGTGCCGAGCCTACTATCGTAAATAATACTAATAATGAAGTAAGTACTCCTTTCAAGTTATTTCGCAAATGCATTTAATTCATCAATATAAGTTTGCGGAGTCGTCTTTTTGTAACTCGTTTCGCCTAAGACTGCCCCCGTATGATCTAGAACAACTACGAATGGAAAAACCCCATTTTTATTATAGGCTTCTGCTAATTTAGCATTGGCCTTCGTTTGTTCATCTGACAAAGCGTTTTTCTTTCTTCTCGGAAAATCTGCCTGAACCATTACATAATTAGTGGCCGCATAGTCTATAAAAAATTTCGTACTCCAAACTTCCCGATCAAGCTTGATACAGGGCGCGCACCAATCTGAACCTTGAAAAACTAAGATTATTGGCCTATTTTCAGCAGTCGCTGTTTTTTTTGCTTTTGCAAAATCTGTTTGCCATTCTTGACCAACTGCAGTGTTTAAAGACAAAAACATCAGCATACATACTACTATTACATTGTTCATTTTATCTTCGATATTTAGATATAGTCTCCTATTAGTCATCAATAATAGCAATACCTGACCACATCAACCTATTTATTTTTAATGTTTCACACAAGATTAACGTATAGCGCTTTTAAATAAATTTCCAATTATATTTAAAAAAGTCAACTCTTAGATATTGTAATTTTTTCCAAAACTTAATCTGAAAGCCTTACGAATACTATTGAATGGACCATATCAAAAACTACGGCTTTCTCTCAAACAATATTCCATCACTCTTATGAACTTCATTAAAATCATCAATTAGAACAACCTCAACCCCATCCAGTTGTTTGACAAGGAAAAGTCCGGCATCTTTGCCCATTATAAAAACTGCTGTAGCCAAAGCATCACAAAATTTTGCTTTTTTTGCAAAAATGGAAACTTGGCGGATACCCGAGCTAGGATATCCCGTTCGCGGATCGATGATATGAGAATAGCGTTTTCCATTTAAGGTCACAAACTTTTCGTAGGTACCAGAGGTCGCTACTGAAGATTCTACGATAGGTACCCTAGAAATAATTTCATCTTTTGAAAGTGGGTTTACAATACCAATACTCCATTTCTCACCCCTGACATTCGCACCCCAAGTTGAAAGGTCTCCTGCAGCGTCAATGATACCACCTACTACTTGCCTAGAAACCAAAAATTCTTTGGCTTTATCCGCGGCGTATCCTTTCCCTATAGCCCCAAAGGAAATTTTCATTCCTTTTTCCATTAAAAAAACAGTTCGCATTTCTTGGTTTAGAAGTATCTTTTCAAAGCCAACTTTCGCTACCGCTTTTTTAATTTTTTCAGCAGCTGGCATCTCTTTCATTGAACCATCAAACTTCCAGATTTCATCCATCGAAGCATAAGAAATATCAAAGGCGCCCTCGGTAATATCAGAAATTTGTTTGCATCGCTTCATTAGCCTAAATAATTCTCGACTGACCCTTACAGGTTTGATTCCCGCATTTTTATTAATAAGACAGGTTTCTGAATCCTCATCCCAGGAAGAAATCATTTTTTCAACCCTCTTAATCTCTGCAATTGCTTCTTCAATATTGATGTAGCCTAACTCTTCGCTAGGCGCTACCACCGTTATACTGAATGGGCTTCCCATTAGTTTTAAAGTTTTCTTTACAGTAACCAATTCGCGTTCTTGCGAAAACCCGGTGAAGGCAAAAAAACTAAGAAGTATCGTTAGTAGTGTTTTCAATTAAGGCCGTTGTTTAAAAGTGAACTATAATCTTCGTGAACACCATTCTTATATCCCATTCTACCCGAAGCTATTTCGTCAGAATTTAACACAAGTACTAAGGGAAAATGGCCATTCGGCTTGAAACGATTTGCCAAAGTAGCATGTTGCTTTGTTAGATTTTCTGATGATTGATTTTTTTTTCTTAGAAAATCAGCCTTGTAAAGCATATGATTTTCTTTAGCATAGCCTTTCAATTCTTATGATTTCCAGATCAATTTATCTAGTATAATAGACGGAGTATAAGTATTAGAACCTTCGAACACCAAAAAACTAGGCGTGTTTTCTTCAAGAGAATATTCTACTGCCGCTGCATAGGTTTCTTTCCAGTCTTGCGCAAAAACGAATACCGAAAAAAGAAAGAATAGTATGGGGGCCTCGATTTTCAAGACAATATATTTTTTTTAGGAAACTATTCAAAAACCCGAAGCATATCTGCCGAAAGTTCAACATTATAAACTTTTAATGTTTTGGCAGCGTTGCCGTCTACTTGATTCAAAGGGGTTCCATTTTGCTCAAATTGTGAACCATGTACATCGCAATAAAAAATACCCCCTTTTTGGTCTACAAAACGAACTTGATCATACGCCTGATGGCTACAAACTTGACTTGCAGCAACATATTCACCTTGAAGATTTTTAGCAACAACAACTAAATTCTTCAGTATAAATCCGCCGTTTGTGGCCAAATTTACCGCTTCAGAAGAAGTTAAATCTATTGTAAAATCTACACCTGTGGGTTCTTCAACTATTGTGCCAGTGATCTCAGGGTCATCAGTAGAACATCCGTGTAAACACGGAAATATCAGCGCAAAGGCCGCACCGCCACCCAAGGTTTTTAAAAACTGCTTTCTTTCCATAGCACTTCTTTTTACTATACAAACGCAGTATTCGTTCTAATCGTATGCCCTAGTATACAAAGGTGCCAAACTCACTTTTTATCGTAAGTTTTTTATCGCTATTTCCTTCTACACGACCAATGATTTGAGCATCAACATCAAAACTGTTCGCTATGCTAATCAAATCTTGAGCAACTTCACTATTGACATAAAGCTCTAGGCGATGTCCGCAATTGAAAACCTGGTACATTTCTTTCCAATCTGTTCCAGACTGTTCTTGAATTAATTTAAACAAAGGAGGAATAGGAAATAAATTGTCTTTAATGATATGATTCTGGTCTATAAAATGAAGGATTTTCGTTTGAGCGCCGCCACTGCAATGCACCATACCATGTATGTCTTGGGCTGTATACTTTTCAAGAATTTTCTTTACAATAGGCGCGTAAGTCCGTGTTGGTGACAATACTAATTTACCAGCATCTAAAGGTGAATTTTCAACAGCATCAGTTAGTTTAGCTTTTCCTGAATACACCAAGTCTTCAGGTACAGCAGCATCAAAACTTTCAGGATAGTTGGCAGCCAAATATTTAGAAAAAACATCGTGTCGAGCAGATGTTAATCCATTGCTACCCATGCCGCCATTGTATTGCTTTTCATAGCTAGCTTGACCAAAAGAAGCCAAACCGACGATAACATCTCCTGCTTTGATATTAGCATTATCAATCACCTCACTGCGTTTCATACGAGCAGTTACGGTAGAATCTACAATAATCGTTCGTACCAAATCACCGACATCAGCGGTTTCACCTCCTGTAGAATGAATTGTTATTCCGTGGTTATTTAAGTCAGAAATTAGTTCTTCCGTTCCATTTATAATGGCAGATAAAACTTCGCCGGTAATCAAATTTTTATTCCGTCCGATCGTTGAGGAAAGCATAATATTATCGGTAGCACCAACACAAATCAAGTCATCGATATTCATGATAAGAGCATCTTGTGCAATGCCTTTCCAAACAGAAATATCGCCTGTTTCTTTCCAATACATATAAGCCAAAGAAGACTTTGTACCCGCACCATCGGCATGCATAATCAAACAATAATCATCATCATTGGTCAAGTAATCAGGCACAATTTTACAAAAGGCTTTCGGAAACAAGCCTTTATCAATATTTTTTATGGCGTTGTGAACGTCTTCTTTTGAGGCAGAAACACCTCGCTGGTTATATCTTTCACTATGTGATGAACTCATTCTTTGAAGTTTGTGCAAAAATAAGTGAATTGGCCAAATCAGAACGCTAACTAAAGTTTACTTTATAAACAAAAGTTCTCTATATTTTGTTAATGGCCAAACTTGATCTCCTACCAACTGCTCCAACTTATCAGAATGATACCGAATTTCATCAAAATAGGGCTTGATATTTTCAGCATAAGCGCTTGCCTTTTTGTAACTATCTACTAACTTATTAGCCTTCTTACGAGCATCAGTCATCGCATCAGTCTTCTGTTTTAAAGTAACCATGTGCTCCGCCATTTGTTCAATAATATTCGATTGCCCTTCAGAAAGTTTTTTATGAGCAGCGCCATAAATTTCTTTCAAACCTAAAACGTTTTGGATAAGCGTATTTTGGTATTCAATAGCTGCTGGAACGATATGCCCATAAACGAGTTCATTCAATACACGCCCTTCAATCTGAATATGAAGTATATAAGCTTCCATCTCCACTTCTTGTCGGGCTTTTATTTCTGTTTCACTCATTACTTTCATCGACTTGAAAAGTGCTATACTTTCTTTTGAAGTCAATATTTGAAGTGCTTCGGGCGTGGTCTTATTATTACTCAATTTTCGCTTTCTTGCTTCCTTTTCCCAGTCATCACTATAGCCGTCACCATCAAAACGAATTCTTTTGGACGTCTTTATGTATTCTCGAAGAACATTGAAAACCGCCTCATCTTTCTTTAGGCTTTTCTTATCAACTAAAGCGTCAACTTCTTTTTTAAACCCTATTAATTGTTTGGCGACTATAGTATTTAAAATGGTCATAGGCTTGGCACAATTGGCCTTTGCACCTACCCCACGCATTTCAAATTTATTTCCTGTAAATGCAAAAGGAGATGTTCGGTTGCGATCCGTATTATCCATCAAAATTTCAGGAATCTTACCTACAACATTCAATTTAAGTTCTGTTTTTTCTTCGGGAGATAATTTGCCTTTTGATACGCCTTCTAATTCATCTAAAACACGACTCAATTGGGTTCCTATAAATATAGAAAAAATTGCAGGCGGCGCCTCATTTGCCCCTAAACGATGATCATTTCCAGCGGAAGCTATAGAAGAACGCAGTAATTCCTCATAGGTATCTACGGCTTTTATAGTATTGATAAAGAAAGTGAGAAACTGAAGATTCTTCATGGGTGTAGAACCCGGACTCAACAAATTTACGCCAGTATCAGTAGCTAATGACCAATTATTATGCTTCCCAGATCCGTTGATACCTGCAAAAGGTTTTTCATGGAATAGCACTTTAAAACTATGTTTATCTGCAATTTTATCCATCACATCCATCAACAACAGATTGTGATCGACCGCTAGATTAGCTTCCTCAAAAACAGGCGCCAATTCAAATTGATTTGGTGCTACTTCATTATGCCTTGTCTTTACTGGTATTCCTAATTTGGTACATTGCTGCTCCAAATCACTCATAAAACTCAAAACTCTTTCTGGAATCACACCAAAATAATGATCATCTAACTGCTGACCTTTTGCCGCTGAATGGCCTACCAAAGTGCGCCCAGTTAAACTAATATCAGGTCTTGAATACGCCAGTGCCTTATCTATTAGAAAATATTCTTGTTCCCATCCTAAAGTAGCGTTGACCTTTGATACATTTTTATCAAAATATTTCGCCACAGCAGTCGCTGCTTGATCGACAGCATGCAGAGCCCGAAGCAGTGGTGCTTTATTATCTAAAGCCTCTCCTGTGTATGCAACAAAGATGGTAGGAATACATAAGGTAGTTTCATAAATAAAGGCTGGTGATGTAGGATCCCAAGCCGTATACCCTCTTGCTTCAAAAGTATTACGAATACCACCACTTGGAAAGCTCGAAGCATCAGGTTCTTGTTGCACCAACTGCCCACCTCCGAATTTCTCCAATGCTCTACCATCAGGCAATAAGTCAAAAAATGCATCATGCTTTTCTGCGGTAGAACCGGTTAATGGTTGAAACCAATGCGTATAGTGCGTAGCTCCCATGGCAATAGCCCATCCTTTCATTGCTTCCGCAACTTGATCCGCTATTTTACGATCAATTTTCGATCCTGAAAAAATTGCCCCTTGTACACTTGCTAAAGCGTCTTTTGTTAAATATTGAAGCATTCGCTCCTCATTAAAAACGTTTTGAGCATAGAGTTCTGAACGTCTTCCCTTTTCTTCAATATTGATGCGGCTTCTACTCTGGCTTTCCGCAATGGCTTTAAATCTGATTTTCGACATGGTTTTTTCTTCTAGAATAAAAACACTCCTTTAATAATATGACAATATTAGCATCAAATAATAGATATATCACAATTTGCCCCACAAAAAATAGGGCTATCTAGAAAAATAACAACTTTTAATAAAATTAACCCCTTGATAAAGACGATAACTCATCAAAAAACATATTTTTGTTCGTCTTTTATAATTTCAAAAATATAACTATTCATATTATGAGTAAATCTAAATTAGAATACATCTGGTTAGACGGTTACACTCCGACAGCTAACCTTAGAAGTAAAACGAAAGTTGAAGAAGATTTTAGCGGCAAATTGGAAGATTGCCAAATGTGGTCTTTTGATGGAAGCTCAACAAAACAAGCTGAAGGCGGTAATTCTGACTGCCTATTGAAGCCTGTTGCCATCTACCCTGATCCTGCACGTGTAAATGGATTTTTGGTAATGACTGAAGTGCTAAACGCTGACGGAACTCCTCACGAGTCAAATTCGAGAGCAACTATAGATGATGAAGATTCTGATTTCTGGTTTGGCTTTGAGCAAGAATATTTTATTATGGATACCGCAACTCAGTTACCTTTAGGTTTTCCTGTAGGTGGTTACCCAGGCCCTCAAGGCATGTATTATTGCTCTGTTGGTGGAAAAAATACACATGGAAGAGAATTTGTTGAAGAACATGCTGATCTATGCATCGCGGCCGGATTAAAATTTGAAGGTATTAATCAAGAAGTAGCGAGCGGCCAATGGGAATTTCAATTATTCGCACAAGGTGCTCAAAAAGCCGGTGATGAAATCTGGATTGCTAGATATTTATTAGATCGCTTAACTGAAAGCTACGGTTGGTATATTGAATACCACCCAAAACCTGTAAAAGGGGATTGGAATGGTTCAGGTATGCATGCCAATTTCTCGAACACGATGTTAAGAACTTGTGGTTCTCAAGAAACGTATGAAAAAATATGTGAAGCTTTCCGCCCAGTAGTAAAAGAACACATCGCTGTTTATGGTGAATTTAATGACCAACGTTTGACTGGCCTTCACGAAACGGCTTCTATTCACGATTTCAGTTACGGAATTTCCGATAGAGGTGCATCGATACGTATTCCTATTATTACCGTTGAGAAAGGATGGAAAGGATGGTTAGAAGACAGAAGACCAGCTTCAAACGGAGACCCATACAAAATCGCAGCACGTATTATAAAAACAGTGAAAACTGCAGACGTATAGACTGAATTAATTATGTTAACTAAAACTGCCTTTGAATTTTATTCGGAGGCAGTTTTTTTATTGTATTTTTTTCAAAGGCGTGTTCATCCAATAATCTTCGAAATTATCGGGTCTTAAAATGGGTTGATCTTTGAAAATAGGTTTCATTTTATTCATAAAACCTTTAGTTGAAAAGGGTATAGCAGAAACTTCAGGCTTTACCTTTTGCACAAAGAACTCGCGAAATTGGCTAAACCTGAATTTCTCGGGCACATCAATTTGATTACCATCAACATCTTTCATTTCATTTACGGTAAGCTTCAACAAGGACATAGCATCGGGGTTATTGCTTAAAATTTTACCGTTTAAATTTTTCCAAATAGCTTTAGAAAAGTATAGTCTAGCATGCTTTCCAGCGTATTCAATGCGTTTTATTCTTATCGGTTTTTCGTTATAACTGAGCTCATATTTACTCATTTTTTGAACATTTTTCTCATCAGGCTCACTGCTAAAATCAACGACCAAAAAGTTTTCCAACGCATTTAATGTCAACTTTTCAACCCTAAAAATAGCAGGTCCGAATGCTGTAAATCGGTTCGAAAATGAGATATAATCTGGGTACATTAAACCTTGATACCCATTATAACCAACCCGGATCTCGAAAAGAGGCTCTACTTCCTTTTTCAAAATCTGGTAAGTGGCGTTCGAACGGCTAACTTCACTCCTATCAAAAACCTCATAATCAAATTTGTAAATAGCAAATGAAGCTTTGGATATTAAAATTGTTCCAAATATTAGATGATCTGGTGTACGCTTTGAAATCGCTATTGAGTATAAGCCGCCCTCATCAAGATTGATATCGTGATTCTTTTGAAACCAATGATTGTTTAGAAAATCTTTATCAAATTGATAAACGTACGAATATGTATCTACGTTATAATTCCGTATCGCATCCATATTTCGTAGAATTAATAACTCATTACCCCTTCTTGGCTGAATCTTTGCTCCGGGTATGAACTTCTTCTTGTTATCATAAGGTTTCTCTCCAACAGTATCCATTGGAAAGCGAGTATTTCTAAGATATTGATATAATTTATAGTTGGTGTTTTGATAGTCGTTCGTTTGAAACCCATTATCAAAAACTTCAATAATAGCTTCATTGAAATTTGCAAAATATTCACTCTCAACTTGATAATCTCGATAATAGCCAATATATGAATACGGTGCTTGAGGATAATTTTTAGAAATATTCTGAATCGCCTTCGCAACTATTTCTTTTGCCCTAAACTCCTTTTCCTTTTTTTCTTTCTTTTCTTCCGTTTTTTTCTTCGAAACCAAAACTACCTCTTCAAGAACTTCGACATTCGGTTCAAGCCTTAGTAAATTGTTCTCCAAAAGGTTTAATTCATTCAAATCGATTTCTTTGCTCTTATATCCCATTGATGATATTTCAATTATATCACCAAATTCTTTATATTTCAAAGGAATTCTAAAGCTGCCATCTACATTCGTAATAATACCTAAGGCTCTATCTTTAATTCTAATATTGGCAAATACGAGCGGTTCATTCGTTTTAGAATCAATTAGTTCACCAGTGATAAATTCTGAATCTTGCGCAAAAAGTAGTGCGCCAAAAAAAAGAATTACGAAGGTGCAAATGTGTCGCTTTGTAAACATCAGATTAATTTTTTATTTTTTGTAGTGGCGTGTTCATCCAATAATCATCAAAATTGTCTGGTTTTACAATCGGCTGGTCTTCAAAAATGGGTTTACCTTTAATCATAAATAAGCCATCTGATGGCAATTTTGCAGCTTGATTCACTTCCTGAACAAAAAATTCTCGAAATTGATTATAATCTTTGGAAGTCCATTCTCCGATTATATTTCCGTTTACATCTTGTAAATTATTCGCCTCGACCTTTAAAATGCGTTCATTCAAACCTTCGTTCTTATTAAGAAATTCAATCTCGCCAAGCATTTCAATTTGTTTTACGGTATTTGCTTTCGGGTATAGCATTACTTTATTTTCGGATACCAAAAGGCTATCAAAAGCAACCTTTTTCCCTTTGAAATTCATGCTGAACTGTTTTAAACTTTTGACGGACTCGGCGTTCAAGAGTTCACTGAATGTTAGAACGAATGATCTTTTGTTGAAATACTTATTAAGATTAAGCTTCGATAAATGCATTCTATGAAAATTTAGCTCCACATAATCTAGTGTTAGTTTAGGTGCTTCCCAAAATCTGAATACATTATTAAACGAAATGTAATTCAAAAACATCGTATTCTTCTGTTTTCTATACGAAGTTGTGACCTCAAAAACGGTTCGCTTGGTACTGCCGTTCTTATCTTTTAGACCGGTTGAATTGTTTTTGGTTTCATCATATACAGCATATTCCATCTTAAAAATAGAATAATCATATTTTGATATGTAGAGTCTTCCGTAGGCACTATGAACAGGAAGTTTTTTTTCGAATCTTATGCTATATAGGGCTTCCCCACCAATTGATGAATCATCTTCGCGCGTTAAAACGTGTTCTTTTAATAAATCGGTATCAAAACGGTGTACAAAAGAATAAGAATTTATGCTGTGATTACGAATGGCGTTATGAACGCGCAGAATGCTGAACTCGTTTCCTCCATAAGAGCTCAGATACCCCTTGTCAATTATTTTGGCCTCTCCTTTAAAACTGTAGTTGTATGGCCTTCTTGCCAAAGTATCCCTTCTAAAATCAAGATTCTCTTTATAATCATAAATCGAAACTTTGGTTGTTGAAGAGTCAATTGCCCTAAAGCCTTGATCATAAACCTTAAGAATACCCTCGTTCAGGTTTACGTATTCTTCTTTATCCAATTGATAGTCCCTATAATACCCCACTTGAGAATAGGGTTTGGTCGGATAATTTTCAAAAAGGGCGTCAATAGCCTTTTGCACAATCGTTCTTGGAGAAAGGCGCTTCTTATTCTTTTTCCTTGCTGTAACTACAGCCTCTTCCAATTCCAATATTGCAGGCAACAACCTCACATTATTTATCTCATATATCGAAAAATCATGAATTAATACCTCTTTCGTTTGATACCCCATAGAAGATATTTCTATAACATCGCCATACTCCTTATATTTTAAGGGAATTTTGAAACTACCATCGGTATTTGAAATAATTCCTAAAGCCCGATCTTTTATTCGAATACTGGCAAAAGCAATGGGTTCTTGAGTTTTTCCATCAAGTAGTCTACCAACAATATATTCTTGATATTGGGAAAAAACAGAGCTCGAGATAAAAAACAGTGTAAGAAATACAGTAGTTAGTAGAATTCGTTTCTTCATAGATTGGTTGGTATTTGTGCCCCGAAAAGCTAAAAAGTATACCACAAAAATTGTACCACTGCTATTTGAAAAACTATTGAATCGTAAAATAGACGAACGTAAAGTAGACTGCCAATAAGACCAAACCATCTCGCCAGCCCAAACGAAGTTTGTTTGGAAGAAAAACAAGTGGCAGCACAAGAAATGAGATACCGAGCATCCAGAAGATGTCGTTGCTTAGCAGGCCCTCATCCATAACTTTAATAGGCGTAATTATTGAGGTGATGCCCAATACAGCCAATAAGTTAAAAATATTCGAGCCGATAAGATTTCCTAAAGAAATTGCCTTTTCTTTCTTTATTACAGCGATTATGGAAGCTGCCAATTCAGGAATACTAGTTCCTACAGACACTATGGTTATTCCTATAACCCGTTCACTTACGCCATAGGCTGAAGCCATTCCTACCGCGCCTTTAATGAGCAATTCTGAACCTCCCCAAAGTGCCAATCCACCTAAACCCAAAAACAAAATAGTTTTATAAAGGGGCAAGGGGGTATCATCTTCAGGCGCTTCATCAACAACGGCAGTTTTTTGAAAGCGAAGTATATATACCAAAAAAGCGAAGAGCACAATTAACATAATTATACCCTCATACTGAACAATAACTCCATCGAAATAAATGAAACCAAAGAAAAGCAAAGAAGCGAGCATCATTACAGGCCAGTCCGTTGTATAAAAACTCTTATTGACATCTATACTACCCAATAGTATAGTTACCGCAAGCACCAAACCAAGGTTGGCAATATTAGAACCAATAACGTTACCCAAAGCCAAATCAGGAAAGCCGTTTAATGCCGCTTTAATACTTACAATAAGCTCTGGAGCAGAGGTAGCAAAAGATACTACGGTCATACCAATAACTATCTTTGGAATACTTAATTTAAGAGATAAAGCTACCGCAGCTTTTAAAAGCCAATTGCCCCCTAAAATCAAAAGAAGAAGCCCCATAAGTATGTAAAGGGGATTTTTAATAAAAAGCGCAATTTCCATTCGTTTGGTTTTGACAAATATAGTAGAAGATTTTGATTTCTAAAGTCATTTCTTGAATGTTAAAATTGAATTAAAAACTATAAAAATAGTTAAATAACTATAAATACAGTTGTATAACTAAATATATAGTTATATGTTTGAGTAAACAATTTTATACCATGCAAAAGTTAACCAATAAGGAAGAAGAGATCATTAAAATTATTTGGCATCTTGAGAAAGCTTTCGTGAAGGAAATCATGGATAAAATAGAAGGCGATAAACCTCATTATAACACCTTATCTACGATCGTTAGAAATTTAGAAGAAAAGAATTATGTAGGGCACGAAGCGTTTGGAAAAACACACAGATATTATCCTTTGGTTACTAAAGAAAACTATCGTAAAAAGTTTGTGAATTCAAGTATGGTCGATTATTTCGATAATTCTTATAAAAATCTAGTATCCTTCTTTGCCAAAGAAGAAAAGATATCTGTGGAAGAGTTGAAAGAAATAATCAATCTTATTGAAAAAAAGAAATAAAACATGGAAGCTTTTGTAGTCTATTTATTAAAATCCTCAGGTATTCTAGTATTATTTTATGCTTGTTATCGACTTTTCTTAAGCAAGGAAACCCTATTCACTTCCAATAGATGGTTTCTTATTAGCGGATTAGCGGCATCACTTTTCCTGCCATTTATGAATCGTACCAAAACTGTTTATTTAGACCTTACATCTGCCGCGAAAAGCACCCATAATCTAGAAAATATAGTCTTGTCAGGAGAAGAATCTATCCGTATGTGGCCTAACTTATTATTCGGAATATATGCCATAGGAGCCAGCTTTTTCGCCATTAGATTAATCTTGCAAATCAATTCTTTAAGAAAATTTATTATTGAAGGGAAAACGGTTAAAAAACTTAATTTCAACTACATACGTAGCTCAAAAAACATACAACCCTTTTCATTTTTCAACTATATCATTTACAACCCACTGAACCATACTACAAAAGATTTGAAATTCATTCTAGCACATGAGCAAGTACACGCCAATCAAAAACATACATTGGATATCTTATTTATAGAAGTAGTTCTTTTGCTACAATGGTTCAACCCAATAGCTTGGGGCTACAAATATGCGCTTAAGCAAAACTTAGAATTTCTTGCTGATTCAGAGAACACAGCACTCGAGGGTAATAAAAAACACTATCAATATATTCTTTTAAACCAAGTAATAGGAAAACACAATTTATCAATTGTAAATCCCTTTTTTAATTCATTAATCAAAAAACGAATCGTCATGATCAATCAAATGCCTTCACAAAGAAGAAACGTATTAAAGACATTAACCATTATACCATTTCTGGTGCTCTTTCTATACAGTTTTAACGTAAAAACCGAATATAGCATGGTGAGTGAAATTTCAGCACCAAGCTCTAAGCATATTATAGATATTAGTATTGACAAAGACACTTCGGATGAAGCATTTGCAAAAATAAAGTCCGATTTAGAAAATGATAAAATTGATTTCTCATATACGCTTGTACGTAATGAAAATAGAGAAATCATCTCTTTATCAGTGCAAGTAGCTGGAGGAAGCGCAGCCACTGGAAAATTTAATAGTTCTTATGAGTCAAGCTCTGAAGATGACACGATTTCGCCAACTTATATTTTTATAGACACCACTAAAAATAGTATTTCAATTGGCACCGGTAAAAAGGCAGATGCGAGCGCTAAGGTGAAATCTATACATTGGGTTTCAGACGCTGAAACAGATGCTAAAGAGATAATTATAACTAAAATTAACGGAGAAAAACATATCGTAATAAACGGAAAAGAAGTTCATGAAGAGGAACTTGATGCTATGGATATTCATATAGAAGAGAAAGAAGAAGAAGAAGAAGAAGAAGAAGCCCAACACATCTTTAGTATCAGCGGCAGCCAAGAGGATCTAATCTTAATAAAAGAAAACTCAAAAGACGGTGAAAAACATATTTCAATTCATACCGATTTTGATGAGGATCAAAACATAGAAATAATTCAAAAAGAAAGTTCCGAATTTTTTATTATTAATTCAGAAGAAGGTGAGCCACTCTATATCATAGATGGTAAAGAAAGTACTGCTAAAGAAATGAAAAAGCTAAACCCTAATAATATCGCTTCCATAAATGTAGTAAAAGGAAAAAAAAGCAAAAAAAAATATGGCAAAAAAGGAAAAAACGGAGTGCTAGAAATAGCCACAAAAGAGAACTAAAAACGTTTTTTATATCTAAATCAACCGAAAACAGACCGACCTTTTTAAAGGTTGGTTTTTTTATTTCACCAATGAAATCTTCAAAAAAGCGCGTTTTTCAATCAAAACCTTCCTTACAAATTAATATTCTCACTAAAACAGCGCTACAATTGTTATAAATTACAATATAAATGACAATATATACTTACACATTAAAGTTTACAACAAGGAGACATTCAAAATACTGTAAGTCTTTTCGCTTTATAAGCTTCGACAGTGTATGTACATGTATTGATTGTGACTAAAATACTTGCAAATGACTACGCTTATTATATATCTTAAGTGAACAATCAATTATCACTGACTATTTATTAACCCTAAAAACCCCTTGTTATGATTACACTAACTAAAATTTTGTTATTCCTATTATTATCCTTAATTCTGATAATAGCCTAAGTAGAATCATAAAGAAGAGACCGCTATACGGTGGTCTTTTCAATTCTATGATAGCTCTTAACTTGTTATATTTGTAAAAACCAACGGAATGAAAAAGTCTGTGTACAAATTTTTAGCAAAACTAAATAAGACCCTTCTGCCCTCCTTTACCAAAAAGAGACTGAACCTTAGCAAAGCTTCAAAATTTCAGTTAGCCATTATTGGCTGGCGTTATTTTGTTACTACAAAGGCGCTTGATTAATAATGCAAAAGAGATTGTACTTCATACCCTTTCAATTTGTCTCTTCCTTTTAAGAAATCCAACTCAATCAGAAAATTAAATTCTACGATTTCTCCACCCATCTTGGCAATTAGCTTACCTACTGCTTCAGCAGTGCCACCTGTAGCTAACACATCATCATGAATTAAAATTCGTTCTCCTTTTTCAATGGCATCTTCATGTATTTCTAAGATATCTTCTCCGTATTCTAGTGTATAAACCTCCGCTATTGTTTTATAAGGCAACTTTCCAGCTTTGCGGATAGGTATAAAACCTGCTTCTAATTTTGAAGCTAATAAGGGCGCAAAGAAAAAACCCCTACTTTCCATACCTACTACTTTATCAATTTTCTTATCTCCAACTAATTTAAGTAAGGCTTCTGTAGCTTTATTTAAAGCTTTTGCATCCTTTAAAAGTGGCGTAATGTCTTTGAAAACGATTCCTTCCTTAGGAAAATCTTTGATATCGCGTATGTAGGTATTAAAATCCATTTCTTTTGTTCTATGTTATTTTGCGTTAAAAGTAAAAAGAAATATATTTGCAGCCCGTTTAAAACACGCAAAGGTTTCAGAACGGTTAAAAGCATCGTCAGAAAGCACTTTTCAATACCGTGTAACATTTCAAAACTTTGCTTTAAAGTTTAAAAAAAATGGCCCTGTGGCGCAACTGGATAGCGCATCTCACTACGAATGAGAAGGTTACTGGTTCGAATCCAGTCAGGGTCACTAAAATCAGAAAATCCATTTCCGAAAAGGAATGGATTTTTTTTGTTTTTAGAGGTATCAAAAATTATTTCGCTTTTACATCTTTACGGAAATAGAAAAACAGCAGCTTAAGTACTTAGAAGTTCTAACATCATATGAGAGTTCGACAGAGAAACCGCATAAATCTTGCCGAGCACACTAATGAATCATATAAAACTCCCGTATTTTAACACGCAGCTCCATATTTAATTCACCTATTATCTACCTGAAATTATAGCTTTCAAACAGTGCATATTTTTGATAACAGCCGACTCCGTTATTTCATCAAAAAAAAGACTTCCTGATATTTTCAGACTAGTCAAAGTAACACCTACGTCTATTTTCAAATCAAACTCAATACAATTTTAGTATCTTTTCTACTTTAAAATGAGTTCAACTCTCTAAAGACCTAAAAAATGAAATTTAGCTTCGTACGTGTATATCCTATGTTACTGGTAATGGTATTTTCCTTTATGCATATTTCTGGACAAGAGCTGCCCACCGCAGAGAAATCTTATGCAAAAGCAATCAAAAAACTCAGCGCCAATACACAAATACAAAATGCCTATGCGGTTATTGATGAAATTGACAATCAAACTACTGCAGATTTGATTCGCCTTACCGAAATCGAAGCACCTCCATTCATGGAAACCAAAAGAGCTATTGCCTTCCGAGCAATGCTAGAGGATACTGGTATGGATAAAACATGGATTGATGAAGTTGGTAATGTCATCGGACTTAAAATAGGTACAAATAGAAATCGTGTTGTAGTATTAGACGCACACTTAGATACCGTCTTTCCGGAAGGAACAGATGTAAGCGTAAAGAAAAAAGGAGATACTTTATTTGCTCCGGGTATTGGCGATGATACGCGTGGGCTAGCAATGCTTTTAGCCATTGCAAAAGCAATGAAGAAAGCCGAATTAAAAGCAAGTGCAGATATTTGGTTCGTAGCTACAGTGGGTGAAGAAGGTTTAGGCGATTTACGGGGCGTAAAACATTTCTTCCGTAAGGGGGCTCCTAAGATTGATTCTTGGATTGCAATTGATGGTGGTTCAGCAGGCAGAGTAAATAACGCAGGACTAGGCTCTACCCGTTATAAAGCAGTTTTCAAAGGCAAGGGTGGACATTCATGGGGCGCATTCGGCTTAGCAAATCCGCATCATGCTCTAGGATACGCTATTACCCACTTTACAAAAGAAGCCAAAAAATATACGGATCAAGGCCCAAAAACTAGCTTTAATATTGGTAGAATTGGCGGTGGCACTTCAGTAAACTCTATTCCTTTCGAATCTTGGATGGAAGTCGATATGCGCTCTGTAGATGCTACAAGACTCCTAAAAATAGATAGCATTTTCAAATCTTCGATGCATGCAGCAGTTGCCGAATATAATGCTACTGGAATAAAAGATAAAATCGTACTTGAACTTATAAAAATTGGAGACCGGCCTTCAGGTGAATTATCGGAAACCACTCCCCTGGTACAACGCGCTATTGCGGCTACTACATTTTTTGGAGAAACACCAAGACTAACAAGAGGTTCTACGAATGGAAATATTCCTATTGCACTAGGAATTCCGGCTATCACTATAGGTCGCGGAGGAAAGGGCGGAGGCGCCCACTCCTTAGGCGAATGGTGGATGAATACCGATGGCACAAAAGCCATCAAGCTGGCACTACTCATTACTATGGCTGAAGCCGGTTTAGGAAACTAACTAATCCGCATAAATAGCTGCAATCTCTTTTTCGAACTTCTCACGAATTACACGTCGCTTTAGTTTTAGCGTTGGTGTCAATTCAGCATCAGCACCATCTTCGTGAACTGGAAGCCATGGTCTGGCAATCAATTTAAACTTCTTGATTTGCTCAACATGGCTAAATTCTGGATTATATTTCTCAATAATCTTCTGGTATCGCTTTAGCACTTTTTTATGCTCAATGATTTCTTGAAGACTTGTCCAAGCGATCTGCTTTTTCTCACAATAGCTTTTCAAAGCTTCTTCCGCCGGAACAATTAATGCCGATACGAATTTTTGTTTATCGCCGATAACCATCATTTGTTCTACTAAAAACTCTTCTCTAAGCCTATTCTCTATAGGAGCTGGAGCAACATATTTACCGCCTGATGTTTTTAACAACTCTTTCTTTCTATCTGTTATTTTAAGAAATTCTCTCCCTGTTGGCCCTTTGACCAACTTGCCAATATCGCCAGTACGAAACCATCGTTTTTTATCAATCTCACAAAAAACTTGCGCGTTGACCTCTGGCTTTTTATAGTAGCCTAGCATTACATTTGGACCATGTGCTAAAATCTCACCTTCCCCTTCTTTATAATCACCATCTTCCTGATCAATCAAAATTTCGACCCCGTCAATCAAAGGTCCGGCCGAACCTAACATAACTCCATCAGCTTCCATCGTATTGACCGTTAATGTTGGAGAGGTTTCTGTAAGTCCGTAGCCCTCACGAATAGGAATACCAGCAGCGCAAAAAACACGCATGATTTTCACAGGGCACGGGGCTGCGCCGGTTACAATAGCATTTACGTTACCGCCTAGAGCTGCTCTCCATTTACTAAAAATCAACTTATCTGCGATTTTCCATTTTAAACTTTTAGCAAAAGATAGTTTATGATTTAGTTCAAAATCATCCGTAAGACCGAGTGCCCAGAAAAATAATTTCTTTTTTGCACCATCTAAAGCAAGACCTTTGTTGTAAATGGCTTCATAAATTTTTTCTAGAAGTCTTGGCACTGTGCTGAAAGTAACAGGTTTTACTGCCGCCAAATCTCCTTCTGGTCCGCTTAAATTATCTGTTCCTGCGAAATAAATTTTACAGCTTTTATAATAATACACCATAGAAACTGCCCTTTCAAAAATATGACAAAGCGGTAAAAAGCTTAAAACCTTATCACCGGCATTAGCCGCTAAGTGCGGCGATGTTTTCATCACTACATGCATCACATTGGCATGAGATAACATTACTCCTTTTGGGTTTCCTGTTGTTCCAGAAGTATAAATAATAGTAGCTAAGTCTCCACTTTTAATACCCGTTTTGATTTGCTCTATTTCAGCTTTTTTATCCGAATTAAAAATATCTTCCCAAAAAGGTTTGCCTTCTACTTTATCGAAAGTATAAATGTCTTTTAAAGTGCTAACGTTCTGCTGTGATTCTGAAAGTTTCTGATAAAGATCTCCTCCGCCACAAAATGCAACCTTTACCTCAGCTTCATTCAGGATATATTCATATTCTCCAACGCTTATTGTTGGGTATAAAGGAATACTAATTAAGCCAGCCATCTGAATAGCAAAATCTAAAATCATCCATTCAGGACGATTCTTATATACTACCATACCAACTTTATCACCAGGTTTCAAACCTAATGACAATAGACCTGAGGCCGCTGCTTCTGCAGCATTGACAGCTTCTTGAGAGCTATAGGATTTCCATTTTCCTGAAGTATCTCTTCCACTAATAGAGGTATCTAAAGGATTGTTGTTTAGTTGGTGGTATAAAAGGTCGAAAAGTCTAGTCATTAATATTTGGTTATTGGTTGGTCTTAAAAAATAATGATTAAGATAAGAAAAAAACAATTACTCTCAAGCATTGAATTTTACTCAAACATCAAGCTTAAAAACTCTGCTGCACAGGCGGGTTTTGACTGACCTTCAATCTCAACGGTACAATTCCAAGTGATTTTTAAACCAGTATCACCATAATTTTCGATATTTAAAATACTACCTACTAGTCGTAATCGACTATCAACCAAAACTGGATTTGGAAAACGGACCTTATTCAAACCATAGTTCACGCCCATTTGCGCAGATTTCACTTGAATCAAATCTTCAAGCATTTTTGAAATAAGAGAAATAGACATAAAGCCATGTGCTACAGGTTTTTTAAATGGAGAATGCTTTGTTGCTTTTTCAACATCAACATGAATCCATTGGAAGTCTCCTGTAGCCTTCGCAAAATCATTAATCATTTCTTGAGAGACTGTCATCCAATCACCATCGGGAAGCTGCTTCCCTTCTAACTCTTTAAAAGCGCTAAAATTTTCTACTACTAATTTTGCCATAATCTTATCTTGAAGTTCCTCCGTCAATCGTTAAACAAATGCCTGACACAAAACGTGCTTCATCAGAAGCTAGGTACAAATACCCATAAGCAATATCAATAGGCTGCGCTACAGTTCTTAAAGGTATACTCGCTTTAATAGCAGCGAAATGCTCTTCAGGAATCTTATCAACCATATCAGTCATGGTAAAACCAGGAGCGATTGCATTAGCTGTAATTCCATGTTTACCTAATTCAACAGTCCATGTTTTTGACATCGCAATTACTCCAGCTTTAGTGGCGGCATAATTTGTTTGCCCGAAGTTACCTCGTAAACCTACATTCGAAGCGGCACTAACTATACGACCGTATTTGTTTGCTTTCATGTATGGCGCTGCAGCTTGCGCACATAAAAAAACGCCTTTTAAATTGACATTGACTACCGCATCAAACTCATCCTCGCTCATTTTCTCTAACGTTCGGTCACGTGTAATTCCTGCGTTATTGATCAAAATATCTAAGCTACCATGTTTTTCGTTTACAGAAGCAAAGAGTGTTTCAATGGCTGATTTATCAGTAACAGAAACTGAATGGAATTCCGCTTTACCGCCATTGGTGTTAATACCCTCAGCAACTTGTTGCCCTTGTGGCAAAAGGTCAACTATAATTACCGTAGCGCCTTCTTTAGCGAACAACTCAGAAATTGCTTGTCCAATTCCTCTTGAACCGCCTGTTATTACTGCTATTTTATCTTTTAGTCTCATATATAGTCTGATTAAACCTTTACTATTAATTTTCCTTTTACTTTTCGATTGGTCATTTCTTCTAATGCTTTTGAAGTATCAACCAAATCATAGACAGCATGAATATGTGGTTTTAATTTTCCTTCAGCATGCCATTGCATGAGTTGCATTGAATTCTGCATATTACCCTTGGGGTCTTTCATGGCGAATGCTCCCCAAAAGACGCCAACGATAGAAGCCTCTTTTAATAAGGGAAGATTCAAAGGAATTTTTGGAATATCTCCGGCTGCAAAACCAACCACCAAAAACCTTCCATTTCTTGCAATACCTCTAAAGGCAGCTTCTGAATACGCTCCTCCAACTGGATCATAGATCACATCCGCACCTTTGCCTTCTGTAAGTTCTTTTATAGTCGCTTTTAAATCTTGTGTGGTGTAATTTATAGTTTCATCTGCCCCATACTTTTTACAAAGTTCAAGCTTCTCATCAGTTGATGCAGCTGCAATTACCTTGGCACCCATCAACTTTCCTAATTCAACGGCCGCGAGACCAACGCCACCAGAAGCACCTAATACTAACAAGGTCTCCCCCTCCATCAAACGACCTCTGTTCTTTAAAGCATGGTATGAAGTACCATAAGCCATTAAGAATGAGGCGGCAGTTGGAAAGTCCATCTGAGGTGGTTTTGGAAAACAAGCATTTGAAGGCACAAGAACCTCTTCTGCTAGTGCACCATAAGGTACAAAACCAAAAACTTCTTGCCCTACTTTCAAATGAGATACGCCCTCTCCTACTTCCTTTACCACACCAGCAACATCACTTCCAGGGGTAAATGGCAATTCAGGTTTAAACTGATATAGTCCTTGAATGATGAGGGTATCAGGAAAATTAAGGCCACATGCTTTTACCGTCACTAATACCTCTTTAGCTTTAGGCTTTAGATTTTCTACCTCTTCTAAAACTAAAGAAGATGGTGGGCCATATGCTTTACATCGTATTGCTCTCATAGATTTTATTGTTATAATTGCTTGCTCATTGATGGTTCTAAAATCTACGGCTTCTTTCTTAAAAATAAGAAAAGCTGCCAACGACCCAACTGGTCATACCTATTTTTAAACGCTATCGATTATCTAGTTAAAAATAATTCACCGCTCAGCAAGAACACCCTAAAGGGGGTTAAGCTGATTATCTTAGCCATTAATCTTTCTACTTAAACGGCATATGCACTTTATCTTTTTAACTAGATACCGCGTATTTCCTAGTCTTCAATTACTTTCAACACCAGCTTCCCCATTTTATCTCCTGAAAAAAGTCGGCTAAAAGTTTCTGGAAAATTCTCTATCCCTTCATAAACATCTTCGCGACTTTTCAGTTTCCCTTCTGCCATCCATTTGCCTAAAATCTGAGCCCCTTCTGCATATCGAGTTGCGTAATCAAAAACGACCATTCCGGTCATACTAGCTCTATTTACCAATAAGGACAAATAATTACTAGGTCCTTTGATCTTTGTTTTATTATTGTATTGCGAAATGGCACCACAAATAACGATACGCGCATTCATGCGTAAACGCGTAAGTGCGATATCTAAAATCTCACCTCCAACATTATCAAAATAAATATCAATTCCTTTAGGGCATTCCTCTTTAAAACGAGAAGCTACATTTTCATTTTTGTAATCAATGCAAGCGTCAAATCCTAACTCTTCAACAACATACTTACATTTCTCAGCTCCACCAGCAATACCGACTACCCTACATCCTTTTAATTTGGCAACTTGCCCAACAACACTTCCTACCGCACCTGCTGCGCCAGAAACCAATACTGTATCTCCTTCTTTCACTTTACCAACTTCGGTAATTCCAAAATACGCGGTCATACCCGGCATTCCTAAAGTACCAATATACATTGGCAAAGGTGCTAGCTTGGGGTCTACTTGGTAAAAACCTTTTCCATCGGTAACTGCATATTGCTGAACACCACCGGTACCAGCAACATATTGCCCTACTTCAAATTG
Source organism: uncultured Flavobacteriaceae bacterium (assembly GCA_938029725.1). Taxonomy (GTDB): domain Bacteria; phylum Bacteroidota; class Bacteroidia; order Flavobacteriales; family Flavobacteriaceae; genus Maribacter_C. The sequence continues at coordinate 4,143 of CALHGE010000068.1, read as the reverse complement.
TGGATTCTTAGACGCTACAACCTCACCTACTGAACCAGCGCGCATTACCGAACCGATCTCCATTGGTGCTATATACGACTTTGCATCGTTCATCCACCCTCTCATTGCAGGGTCTAAGGATATGTAATGTTGTTTTACTAAAATTTGCCCTTCACTAATTTCAGGGATTGCACTCGTCTCTAATGACCAGGTAGAAGCATCGGCTTCGCCTTGTGGTCTTTTTACAAATAATAACTGTTTGTTCATGGCTACGTTTTTTATTTTTGCACCCTTCATTATCGAAAGGGAAGTTGTTTAATTTTTAGTTTATCATTCTGCACTAACACCTCTAATACCCCTCACGGGGCCAATATTACTATTCAAGCTTTAAATTTCCAATCTGTTCTAGACCCCGCATGAACTGAAAGATGAGCTTATTTCTTTTTACTCGAAAAGCTCTCTACGTAATCCTTCATCTTGGCTCTTATTTCAGGCTTCCACCAGAGCTCAGAAGCTTCCTTTAAAGAGTTTTCTGCCTTTAAATCCAATTTATCCAAGAGGTGTTTTCTGAGTTTTCTTTTTGTGTTTATTAAAATTTCTTGGTCCGCGCTCATATAAAGCTTCATTTGCTTTTCTGCTCTTTCAAGTACATTTTCTAGAGGGACTAATTCATCCACTAATCCTGCTTTAAGGGCTTCTTTTCCTGTTAGAAGCTTTCCTTCGAGGATATACCTACTAGCTAAACCTTCGCCCATCCAAAAGGCATAAACCTCAGTTAGGTTTTGACTTATTTGGATATTTACTGCGACCTCGTTCAATCCGATAACATACCTATCACCGTCTGCCATATAGCGATTATCACTTGTGACCGCTAGAACGCATCCTCCGGCTGGAGAATGGCCTGAAATAGCTGAAATAAAAGGTTTTGTAAATTGCACTAATTCTAGATATAATGCACCAAAGGAGGTGAAGAAATCTCGAATCTGGTCCTTGTCATACTGGAATAATTCAATCAAATCTAAACCCGCAGAAAAGTAATGTGGTTGACCGGTAAGAATAACGCCCTTCATGTCGGTATTTTCTTCCAATGCATGAAAAACATCCCGCAACTCTTGTACCATTTCAAAATTGATTGCATTGACCTTACCGCGATTCATTTGAACTATGGCATAGTCATCTTTATAGGTTACTTCTACTGTGTTCATATTTTATTTTATAAGGATGTACCTCCGTCTAGTGTTATTGTTTGCCCTGTAATAAATTTAGAATTCTCGGAAGCTAACCAGCAAATTGCTTCTGCTATTTCGGTAGCCTCGCCAAAACGGCCCATTGGAATAAATCGTTTTAATTTATCTCCCATATCAGGACTAATCGACAGCAATTGATCTAATAATGCTGAGTGCGTGAAACCTGGACATACCGCATTGATGCGGATATTTTTTCGGCCATATTCCAAAGCTGCAGATTTTGTCATTCCAACGACTGCATACTTACTTGCACTGTATGACAAATTATTACCCGATGCTTTTAAACCTGCTAACGATGCGACATTGACCATACTACCATGACCTTGGGCAAGCATTTGCTTGATGGCAACTTGCATGCAATAGAAAACACCCGTTTGATTCACAGCAATCACGTTATGCCAATCTTCATGTGTATGATCAGCAGTCTTTAGTTGGTGCTTACCACCAATACCAGCATTATTTACGATCACATCTAATTGACCATGTTTTTTTACCGTTTGTTCAATCAGCGCTTCTACTTGTTCAAATTGCGTAACATCAGTTTCAATGGCTGAGGCCGTACCACCTTCTGCGGCGATCTCATCTACTACTTTTTGTGCACCTTCTAAATTAATATCAGAAACTACTACGATGGCTTTATGTGTGCCGAAAAGTTTTGCGGTTGCCGCTCCGATACCGCTTCCTGCACCTGTTACTATTACTACTTTATTTTCTAATTTCATCTGTTTATTTTTTCAAATTAGCTTTTACATTGAATCAATCTTGAATCACTTAATGCTTGTTTTCTTAAATGAGCAGGATACCCCTCTGCTTGTACCATGTCTAAAAAATCAGCAATTGTATTATACTTTATTAATAACACCTTATCCCACAAGGCTTCATCTTCCGGACCAATCAGCATCGTTTGTGGCTTTCCTAAGAATAGGACCTCAGCATTCGCTTTTGCAAAAAAGGGCATTGCTTGCTTCATATACATTTTGTAAGATTCGGCACCCGACAATCCTGTTTCAACAACGGCATCTTTAAATCTCAACAAGTTTAACATCACTACCGGTGTACCCATTGGCAATTGCGCGAATGCCTTGAACTGCTCTTGATTGATTTCCAAATAAGTTTGCCTCCCCATAGCTACTAAAATAAATTATCAATTTGATTTTTCTGAATGGCTTGCCAAGCGGTATTGACGCATAATTCGGATGCCTTATTTAAGTACGCGAACTTTGGATCGCTCGTATGCCCATGTTTAAAACGATAGTAAATCTGCTGTGCAATTACTGCAATTTTAAAGAGTCCGTAAGCATAATAAAAAGTCAAATTGTCAATACTTCTTCCACTTTTAAAGGCATACTGCTGTACGATATCAGTACGTGATGGATTGCCTTCTAGTACTGTTGGCGACTTTAAACCTTGCTTCATAATATCAGGATCGGTAGCGGTTGTCCAATACCCTAATGAAGTTCCAAGATCCATTAATGGGTCACCTAGGGTACACATTTCCCAATCTAATATTGCAGAAATTTCATTCCAAGAGTCGTCTTTAAAAACAACATTATCATACTTGAAATCATTATGAATAATCGTATGATCATACTGCTTGGGTTGATTATCACGCATCCAAGTCATTACTTTTGCAGCGGCCGGAACATCATCGGTTGCAGCAGCTAAATACTGCTTTCCCCAATTCGTTACCTGACGCTCTACATAGGCTATAGGGCGACCTAAATCTTCAAGTCCTGCAGCTTTGTAATCGATATTATGGAAAGCTACAAAAGTATCTAACCAGGTATTTGCAATCGTTTTGAATTCATTAGGACTGACTTGTCTTCTATGCGCCTCTTTTGCAGTCAAAATCTCGCCAGACACTTTACTCATAATATAAAACGGAGCTCCAATAATGGCGACATCTTCGGTATACGCATATGCCTTAGGCGTTTTATCAAAAACGGCATTCAAATTATGAATTACCTTATACTCTCTACTCATATCGTGCCCTCGTTTTGGAGCAGCAAATGGAGGCCGTCTTAAGACATAATCTTTGTTCTCTATATTTAAAAGATAGGTTAGGTTTGAAAATCCATTCGAGAATTGCCCAACAATTAGTTCACTCTGAACATTGGTAATCAAATCATGTTCAAGAAGGAATTTCTTGAGTTTACCTTCATTAAGCTCTTCACCTTCGCGAACTGGTTTTGTGTTCATTTATGAATACTTCTTAATTGTATTTTTACCCAACTGACTCAAATGCACCTCATCTGGCCCATCAGCAAGTCTTAATGTTCTTGCGGCTGCATAGAAATGTGCCAATGGCGTATCGCCACTTACACCCCTACCACCCATAATTTGTATGGCTCTGTCTATAACTCGTAAAGCCATATTTGGAGCAACAATCTTAATCATGGCAATCAAATCTTTTGCTTCTTTATTTCCTGCTCTGTCCATTCTATCGGCAGCAGAAAGTACTAGTAATCGTGTTTGTTGAATTTCGCAAGCGGAATTCCCAATATCTTGACGAACACTACTAAAAGTATCTAATGTTCTTCCAAAAGGCTTTCGCTGTGTGGTGCGTTCTGACATTAATTCTAGTGAACGTTGCGCCATACCAATCAATCGCATGCAATGGTGTATTCTACCCGGACCTAAACGACCTTGAGCAATTGCGAATCCTTGACCTTCGCCAACTAATAAATTCTCTTTTGGAACTCTCACGTTATCCAAGACAATTTCAGCATGCCCTTCTGGAGAATCGTTATAACCAAAAACAGATAATGCTCTTTCAATTTTTAAACCAGGAGTATCCATAGGAACCAAAATCATACTTTGTTGTTCATGGCGCGCTGCATTAAAATCAGTTTTTCCCATGACAATGGCAATCTTACAATTTGGATCCATCGCACCTGACGACCACCACTTTCTGCCA
>CALHGE010000067.1 GCA_938029725.1 uncultured Flavobacteriaceae bacterium | reverse complement strand
ATGGCTTCCAACTTTTAGAACGAGCCCCAGGAGTTAGTGTTACCGAAATTCAAGAAGCTACCGAAGGTCATTTAATAGTTTCTGGTGATATACCTGAAATGGATATTTGAATCTATTTCTGTTAGATAGACTTTCTAAATTACTAAAAAAGCAAAAACCACGTCAATCGACGTGGTTTTTTATTGAAGTGATGGCACTAGGATTCGAACCTAGGACCGCCTGCTTAGAAGGCAAAAAAAACTGGAACACCAATCATTATAAAACATATTAACATATTGAAAATCAACACTTTAATACAATTCAATATCATTTGATATTGTTTGATTTCAAGAATTAGTGTGCACAAAGTGTGCATTTTTTTTTACTACCTTGAAGTAAAACCAAAGTAAAAAATGGCACGAGCAAGACTTATTTTAGATACGAGAAAGGGCTCAAAAAGTTCAATTACGGGATTGTTTCCTATTGCAGTTAGAGTATTTCATAAAAAACCTAGAATTATTCGTCTATCTCATTACACATCCGTCAAGGGTTGGGAAGAGACCAATCTTCTTTTGAGAAAATCTGTCAAAGAAAACATTGGTTTGGACTGCGATGAAATCAATATTGAAATATATGAAAGATTGGATGCCGCAAAAAGGATAATAAATGAAATTGGGGATAGTATTGATAATATTAGTGTAGATACCTTAGTTCAAGAAATCAAAGATAAATGGGAGGACAAAAACAAATCATACTCAAAAAAGAAATACGAGGAATGTATCACCCTATCTGAGTTCGGTAAGGTATTGATTGAACGTAAGAATAAATCAAATAAGCCCGCAACTGCTAAATGGTATCAAGATTCTATTAACGCTTTTAAAGACCTAAATGATGGTCGGGATATAAAGCTTAATCAAATAACCGTCAAATTCCTGAAGACTTTTGAAGCCGAACACCGTTCAAGAAATAACTCAACGAATACCATAAGCGCATACATGAGGGGAGTTAGTGCTGTTTACAATGCCGCCATAAATGAGGATGAGTTCAAAACGGAAAAGAATCCTTTTAAACATTTCAAAATACCCAAAACTAAAAGGGTTAAGAAAAAAGCACTCCCAAAAGAAAGTATAATTGACTTTAAAGAAACCAATTATGAATTTGAAAGCGCTATATGGCATACCAAAAATTATATGATGGTTATGTTTCTTGGACGTGGTATGAATCTAATTGACATAGCAAAATTGAGGGTGAAGGATATCTATTCAGGGTATATTTTTTATGGCAGAAGTAAAACTGACGATCCTTTATCAGTCAAAATAACCTCCGAACTTCAAGCTATTTTAGACTACTATTTGGACGGTAAAGAACTCGAAGACTTTGTCTTCCCAATAGGTAATGACGGTTCCTCTGGAATGTTCAAAAAATATCGCTCCGACAGGAGGTTAGTAAATAAACACTTGAAAATAATCGCAAAAGATGCGGGAATTGAAGGTAAGCTTACTACTTATTATTTAAGACATTCGTGGGCTACCATTGCCAAATTTTTAGGTTTTCCAATATCATTGATAAGTGATGCTTTAGGTCACCAGAGCGTTGCAACTACTGAGGGTTACCTAAAAAGTTTTGTTGACGACAAACTTGATGAGGCTAATGAGTTGGTTGTAGCCTAAAACAAAATTAGAGACTATTTTTAATCGCGTTATTATAGTATTTCATTCCAAATGCTAAAAATAGAATTGTCTCAATCTTATCTCCCAATTTCTTGCGAAGAATAGAAAATCCTTTGGTAACATGAGCCTCAACTGTTTTAGTTGAGATATTTAGATAATTGGATATTTCAATATTAGTCAATCCTTCTTTTCTACTCAAGACAAACACTTCTCTACATTTAGGCGGTAAGTTTTGAATCTCCTCCATGATTTTCTCAATTGCTTTCCCAAAGGATACTTCATCATAAGAATTTGCGGCCTTTTCTAAAGCGTCGAAGTACTTTTGTTCTAGAATCATGGTAGAACGATTCTTTTTGTATTGATTTACGAATTCATTATGAACGGCCTTGAAAAGGTAATTTTGTAAAGAAGTAGTGATTTTTATTTTTTTTCGCTTTTCCCAAGTCCTTAAGAATACATTTTGAATAATGTCTTGAGACCTAGCCTGATCGTTGGTCAATGTCATCGCATAACCATATAGTCGCTGATTATATTGATCGACTAAATAGATAAATGAATTCTCTTCTCCATTTATTAAATCTTTGATTAATATGGCTTGGTCTTGATACTTCATCCTTTTTTCTTTTAAATCGGTATTGATTTATCAATTATTATACAAATATGAAAAAAATATTATTAAAAAGTTAGGGTATTGTAAATCTGCTTTGTCATACTTAAAGAACAGCGACAAAAAATGAACTCTTCTAAAGTAGAAAATCTAATAGTTAAGTATCTTACGAATGAGGCAACTTCGGTTGACCTTGATTTTCTGTCCAAATGGATTGAGAAGCCAGAGAATGAAAAATTTTTTTATGACTATGTTAATACCCACTATGAAGTTACAACGGCTATGAGCGGACCCGATATCGAGAGTATCAAGAATAATCTCCGAGAGAGGATTAAAAAAGACAAAAACCCTTTTTATAGATATAGAATAAATACTGCCCTAAAATACGCAGCGGTGATTACCGTTTCAATAGGGGTAAGTTATTTATATCAAAAATCTAATTCGAAAAGCCCTAGTCCTATCGAAGTAGTAGAAGAGACTATATTAATTCCTAAAGAAGAAGCTATAACCATCCAATTAGATGATGGAACTATAAAAACTATTAACGCTAACGAGGAAACTGAGATAAGAGATTCGAAAGGCAACCTAGTAGGAAGTCAAAGTAAATCCAAGGTTGTCTATTCTGTTACGTCAAATATTGAGAAACTAGTTTACAACACTATTAAGGTGCCTTTTGGAAAAAGATTCGACGTTATCCTATCGGACGGTACCCATGTATTCTTGAATGAAGGTACTTCTTTGCGATATCCTGTGAAGTTTATCGAAGGGTTACAAAGAGATGTCTACTTGAAGGGAGAAGCATATTTTAATGTTACCGAAAATAAGGAGCATCCTTTTATAGTACATGCCGATAAGATGAATGTAGAAGTCTTAGGTACAGAATTCAACATATCTCATTATTCAGAAGACCAAATTATTAATACCGTTTTGGTGGAAGGTTCTGTACAAATATATAGTGATAGCAAAAACTCTAAAAATACGGGTGATAGCATTCGACTGAAACCAGGTTTCAAAGCGGAATGGAACAAATCCAGACGAGAAATTGAAGTAGATAATGTAGATACTCGAATTTACACAGCATGGATAGAAGGCAAGCTAATCTTTCGCAATGCTACATTTCTTCAAATTCGAAATAGACTTGAACGGCATTACAACGTAACCATAAAAAATGGTAATGTTGATTTAGATGCACAACTATTCGATGCTACATTCGATATTGAAACCATTGACGAGGTATTAGAAACACTTAGCAAAAGTTATGCAATAGAGTATAATATTGTAAACAACGAAGTATTAATCAAATAACCCTTTAAACCAAAAATTATGACAAAAAGCTAATAAAACTAACTTTCCTGCTCACGTTTTATAAAAAAATCGGAAAATGCGGACACATTTCCCGATTTAGTAAGATGTGATTTAAAAAATTAAATCATTAATACAACACTAAATTATGAAAAATAATGTAATTAATCCTAAGGGAGTTGAACACTCTGTTTGGAAATTTGACCTGAAAATGAAACTTAGTACACTTTTCATATTCATTTCATTGCTTACAATGCAAGCAAACGAAACGTATTCGCAAAAAACCAAGTTGTCTATTGACATGAATGAAGTTACTGTGAATGATGTTATACGTGAGATAGAGTCTCTTTCAGATTTTAAATTTTTCTACAACCGAAAGGATGTTAATTTGAATCGAGTTCTTTCAATCAACGCCAAGAGAAAACGTATAAACAATATTTTATCTGATATTTTCTCAAATACAACTACAGAATTTGAAGTGCTGAACAAGCAGATTATTTTAAAAAAGAGAACAAAGGAGTTAAAATCAATGATTCTTCAATCTGCCATTTCTGGCACCGTTGTAGACTCTGATAATATACCATTAGGTGGTGTTAATGTCTTAGAAAAGGGTACCACAAATGGAACTACAACAGATTTTGATGGAAATTATTCTATAGAAATAGCCAACTCGGAAGCAGTTATTGTAGTATCCTATATAGGTTTTGCCACAAAGGAAATTGTAGTTGGGGATCAATCTCAAATTAATATTACAATGGAACCTGATGCTGCCAAACTTCAGGAGGTTGTGGTCTTAGGTTCTCGTAACAAATCTAGAACAGCAATAGATACGGCAGTTCCAATAGACATTTTAAACGTCAAGGAACTCACACAATCGGCTCCACAGGTCTCCATAAATCAAATTTTGAATTATGCCGCTCCTTCATTTACGTCGAACTCACAGTCTATTGCTGATGGTACAGATCATATTGACCCAGCTTCATTAAGAGGACTGGGTCCTGATCAAGTACTGGTTTTGATCAATGGTAAAAGAAGGCATAAGACCTCATTGGTAAATGTAAATGGAACATTTGGACGTGGTAGTGCGGGAACCGATTTAAATGCAATTCCCTCCCATGCGATTGATAGAATTGAAATTTTAAGGGATGGTGCTGCGGCACAATATGGTTCTGATGCTATAGCAGGTGTAATAAATATAGTTTTGAAAAAGAGTACAGACTTAAACGTGTTAATAAATACGGGAGCAAACTTTACCAAAAATGAAGACAAGCGCAATGGTCTGAGCGAAACTTTGAATGACGGAGAAAGATTAGCGTTATCGTTGAATTACGGAATACCCTTAGGAGATGACGGCGGATTTATAAATTTTACGGGAGCTTTTGATTTTAGAGGAAGAACAAACAGAATGCTACAGTATAGCGGATCTATATACAACGCTTACAATTCGGTAGAACGAGTAGCACGAGCAGATGGGTATGATGTCAATTTATTGGCAGATGAAGATCTTGCGGATATTTTCCAATATGCCCCGACAGCTGGCATTACCTTGGCTGGAAACGAGACTTTAGATGAACTAAGAGGTGTTTTGGGGGCTGATGTTTCGGAATCAGAATTGACGGCTCGTGGCCTTGAAAGGGATGATTTCAATATGAATGTTGGACAATCCGAATTAAGAAACGGTCAATTCTTTGTAAATATGGCGTTGCCAGTTGGAGAAGACTTGGAACTATATGCTTTTGGTGGTTTAGGTTTTAGGGGTGGCGAATCTGCCGGGTTCTTCAGATTACCTAACCAAAGTAGAACGTTTACTCCAGCATTCCCAGACGGATTTCTTCCAGAAATCCATACGAACATTATTGACAAATCTCTTTCCGCCGGGATAAGAGGTAAATTAGGAGATTGGGATATGGATTTCAGTAATACCTATGGTCGTAACTCTTTCGCTTTTATAGTGAGAAATTCGAGCAATGCATCTCTGGGAACTGGCACTCCCTTTGAAGCCGATTCTGGGGGATTTTCTTATATGGAAAATACCACGAATTTTGATATGAGTAAATACTATGAAGATGTAATGTCAGGATTTAATTTGGCCTTTGGAGCTGAATATCGTTTAGAAAATTATGGGATTATTGCAGGAAACGAAGTTTCATATTCACAATATGATACCAATGGGAATGTCCATGATAATGCAAACCCTAACACTAGTGTTCTAAGCACTTTCTTTGGGGATGCTAGACCTGGTGGGATACAGGTATTTCCAGGATTCTCACCGGATAATGAGTTAGATGAATTTAGAAGCTCCGTTGGACTATACGTAGACGCTGAAGCTGATATCTCGAAGTCATTTCTATTGGCAGGTGCCGTGCGCTATGAGAATTTTTCTGACTTTGGAGGCACTTTAAACGCGAAATTAACTACAAGAATCAAGTTTGGTGAAAATTTCAATTTAAGAGGCGGTGTACAAACAGGATTCCGCGCCCCGTCCTTGCATCAAATACATTTTAACTCAACGTCTACAATTACAGGGAACGATGGTGTTCCAGTACAGGTAGGGAATTTTAAAAACTCATCTAGAATTGCTAGAATTTTGGGTATAGAGCAACTAGATTCTGAAAAATCAACAGGTGTAACGGTAGGTTTTACAGGAAATATTCCTGGTGCAAACTTAAAGATTACGGTAGATGGTTATCGAATAAATATTAAGGACAGAGTTATTTCGACTGGACAATTTGGAACAAATGATGATCCAGAATTGATAAGACGTTTTGCAGAAGCTGGAGCAAATCGAGTTGCTTTTTTCGCAAATGCCATTGACACAGAGACAACAGGGCTTGATGTAGTAATAAATCATAAAGGTAAATTAGGGAGCAAATCAAGTATTTCCAACACTTTTGCATTCACATTCTCGAAAACCGAAATAGGAGATGTAAATATTCCCGAGGCTATTGTTAATGGTGGCTTGGCAGACACGTTTTTGGATCCTGAGAGTAGAATTTACATAGAATCTTCTGTGCCAAGAGTAAAAGGGAACCTTTCCCATAATCTTAAATTGGGTGAAAAATGGAATCTGTTTCTAAGAAATGCATATTTTGGAGAAGTGACAGAAGCTACAAATGTACCAAACCCTCCAACCTATGCTGGAAAGATACTTACAGATTTGAGTATTGGGTATAAATTTTCAAAGAATACCACTTTTACCTTCGGAGCCAACAATCTATTGGATGTTTATCAAGATCAAACTGATGAGGCATTCAGTTCATCTGGTAGGTTTTTGTATTCAAGAAGATCTTATCAGTTTGGGTCGGGTGGCCGTCATTTGTTTGCTAGATTGAATTTTATAATTGATTGAGGCAGATAAACTCTTCCATAAAGCAAAGGGTTTTTTAATAAAGTTAGTTTGAGTTAGTTTATTTTAAGAGAAGCTGCCCATTTGTTCTTTGGGCGGCTTTTTAAACTATTCGAATTCTACTCTAAAACTATTGGCGCTTTCAATATTCCAATGTAAGACTAAAACAGACTTATAAGCCGAGGTCTTCTATTTAAGAATGAAGAGCGGCAGAATACTTTTCTCTTTTTATAGGTAACGATTCACATACTATTTAATAAAAACTATGACTATCGATAAACATCTAATGGTGTTTTTGATATTCGAACAAGCTAATTTATTTGATGGAAACAACAAAGAAATACAAAAAACGAGTTTCATTATCTGAATATGGTGTCAGCTCTAAAGAGGTCTATTATCAATTGCCTCCCGAACAGTTGCAGGAAATCACGCTTAGAAAAAGAATGGGAAAAGAGGTTTCTTCGGGAGCGCTGGCTATACAAACGGGAGAGTTTACCGGAAGATCACCATTAGATCGATTTATTGTTAAGGATAACATAACATCCGATAAGGTTTGGTGGGGAGCTATAAATATTCCCTTTGAACCAGATGCCTTTGATACACTGCATAAAAAGGTCATGAACTATTTGAACAAGAATGAATTATATGTGCGTGATTGTTACGCCTGCGCAGATGTCAACTACAAAATGAATATTAGGATAATCAATGAATATCCATGGTCAAATCTGTTCGCTTACAATATGTTCCTACGTCCAGATAAAGATGAACTTAAAAACTTTAAACCCGAGTGGACTGTAATTAACGCTCCTGGCTTTATGGCAGATCCAAAATTCGACGGAACTAGACAGCATAATTTCGCCATATTAAATTTTACCAAAAAAATTGCTTTAATTGGTGGAACCGGGTATACAGGAGAAATTAAAAAAGGAATTTTTTCAGCACTTAATTTCATACTTCCAATTTATAAAAATACCCTACCGATGCATTGCTCTGCAAATATTGGAAAAGAAGAGGATACGGCCATCTTTTTTGGCTTATCGGGGACGGGAAAGACTACCCTGTCCGCTGATCCTGAAAGAAGACTAATCGGCGATGATGAACATGGATGGACGAGTGAGAATACCATTTTTAACTTTGAAGGCGGCTGCTATGCCAAGGTCATTGATTTATCGGAAGAAAACGAACCTGAAATCTACCGGGCGATAAGGAAAGGGGCTATTCTTGAAAACGTTGTTATCGATGATAGTGGTTTGGTCGATTTCTCCAATACTTCCATTACTCAAAATACCAGAGTTAGTTATCCGATAGACCATATTAAAAATATCCAGAATCCATCAATTGGTAAAAACCCTAAGAATATTTTCTTTTTAACCGCTGACGCATTTGGGGTTTTACCCCCTATTTCGAAACTTACCCCTAACCAAGCGGCATATCACTTTATTTCAGGATATACTTCAAAAGTAGCAGGAACCGAGGAGGGCGTAATTGAACCAATACCTTCATTCTCCGCTTGTTTTGGCGCACCATTTATGCCATTGCACCCTACTATGTATGCGGAGATGCTAAGCAAAAAGATTATTGAAACCGGGGTAAACGTCTGGCTGGTAAATACAGGTTGGACGGGTGGCTCATACGGTGTTGGAAAACGTATGAAATTAAAGTACACACGAGCCATGATCAATGCGGCTATGAATGGAGGTTTGGGTTCATATAGTCGTGATGCATATCATATTCATTCAGTTTTTGGGGTTGCCCAGCCAAGGGAGTGTCCGGGTGTTCCGGAAAGTATATTGAGCCCTAGAACTACTTGGGATAATGACGTGGAGTATTATGAAACAGCTTTCAAGTTATCCAAAGCTTTCCGTGAAAACTTCATGAAATTCGAATCGTACGCAAGTCAAGCGATAAGAATGGGGGGCCACAACGGTTCGAGCTATAGCTATTCCCTGGGTTAATGCATAGAGACCTTAATATGAAAGAGTTTAAAGACTAATAAGTGAAATCTACCCTCACAGCATGAAAGTGAGAGTCGAACACAGTTTTACATAAATATATAAGTTAAACAATTGGATTTTATATCCTTAATGGAATTTATGGGAATGAAAAAAATGGGATTACATTGGAAGATTTTGCTAGGGATGACTTTTGGCGTACTTGTGGGTCTTTTGATGGCAAACTTGGAAGGGGGCAAGGAACTGGTTCAAAATTGGATCAAACCTTTTGGGAGCATCTTTATAAATTCTCTAAAACTCATTGCGGTGCCTCTAATACTCGCCTCTTTGATAAAAGGTGTCTCGGATCTTAAGGACATCTCAAAGCTCTCCAAAATGGGAGGTAGAACCATTGGTATTTATATAACTACTACGATAATCTCGGTATCGGTTGGCTTGATTTTAGTCAACCTAATCAAGCCAGGAACTGCTATCTCAGAAACTACAAGACTGGAAATGGTAGAAAATTACAGTGGCGATACCAATAAATATAAGGAGTCTGCAAAAAAACAATTAGAAAGTGGTCCTTTGCAGGCTCTGGAGGATTTAGTGCCTGATAACATTTTTGGTGCGGCCAGCGACAACAGAAACATGCTCCAAGTAATATTTTTTGCAATATTTTTTGGTTTAGGGTTGATTTTAATACCCAAAAAAAAATCTAAACCAGTAAAAAAATTCTTCGATGGTCTTAACGAAGTTATCTTAAAAATGATTGATGTGATAATGCTATGTGCCCCTTTCGGAGTATTTGCGCTATTGGCCGCATTAGTTGTTGAGTCTCCTAGTCTAGACTTGTTCGAAGCCCTTGGGTGGTATTCATTTACCGTTGTATTAGGGTTGACTTTAATGATCGTCGTTTATAGCGCAATGGTATTCGGTTTTACTAGAAAGAGGCCGGATTTTTTGATGAAGGGTATTTCGCCTGCCCAATTGTTGGCATTTTCAACAAGTTCTAGTGCCGCCACCTTACCTGTAACAATGGAAAGAGTTACGGACCACTTGGGGGTTCATGAGGAGGTCTCAAGTTTTGTGCTGCCGATAGGTGCTACAATTAACATGGACGGAACTAGCTTGTACCAGGCAGTAGCGGCAGTTTTTATCGCTCAAGCATTTGGGATGAATTTAGATTTTGGCGTGCAATTGGGCATTATAATCACAGCGACCTTAGCATCGATAGGTAGCGCGGCCGTACCCGGGGCTGGTATGGTAATGCTAGTAATTGTATTAGGCCAAGCTGGTATACCTGAGGCCGGACTGGCTTTAATATTTGCAGTAGACAGACCTTTGGATATGTGCAGGACGGTGGTTAATGTTACAGGAGACGCGGCTGTTTCAATGCTTGTCGCAAAGTCCATGGGTAAATTAGAATCTAATACTTAGAAGTTTGGAATTATAAACCAATGGTAAACTTTATACAAATATGACCCAACATTTATCCCAAAGAATTACTTCTATGTCAACTTCGGCTACGCTGGCTATGGCCGCCAAAGCAAAGGAACTTCGTACCCAAGGAAAAGACATCATAAGCTTAAGCCTTGGCGAACCAGACTTCAATATCCTTGACCCTATTAAAGATGCCGCTAAACAAGCAATAGACGATAACTATAGTAGTTATTCTCCCGTTGATGGTTATGAGGAACTGAAACGAGCTATAATCGACAAATTCAAAAATGACAACTACTTGAATTATAAATCAAACCAAATAGTTGTTTCAACAGGGGCGAAACAGTCTTTGGCAAATGTAGCAATGGTAATGTTAGACCGAGGGGATGAAGTGATACTTCCTGCTCCGTATTGGGTAAGTTATAATGATATTGTAAAACTGGCCGAAGGTGTACCCATTGTAGTTCCTACCAGCATAGAGAGCGATTTCAAAATAACTCCGTCACAGTTGGAAGCTGCCATAACCCCAAGAACAAAAATGTTGTGGTTCAGTTCGCCTTGTAACCCAAGTGGCTCTGTTTACAGTGAGGATGAGCTTTATGCATTAGTACAAATTTTAAAAAAGTACCCAAATATTTTCATTGTTTCGGATGAGATCTATGAACATATTAATTTCAGAGGCAATCATGTGAGTATCGCTGCATTTGATGAAATGTTCGACAGGACTATTACCGTTAATGGGGTTTCGAAAGCCTTTGCGATGACCGGATGGCGTATCGGTTTCATAGGGGCACCTGAATGGGTAGCAAAGGCATGTACCAAGTTTCAGGGACAAATAACTAGCGGAGCTAACTCGATTGCGCAGAGAGCGACTATTAGTGCTTTGCAAACTCCGATTAGTCAGATTCAATTTATGATTGACGAATTTCGAAAAAGGCGCGATATAATCGTAGCGCTTTTGAGAGAAATAGACGGTTTTAAGCTTAATGTTCCCGAAGGCGCTTTTTATGTATTTCCTGATATTTCAGACTTTTTTGGGAGAAATCTCAAAGGAACGATTATCAACAATGCTTCCGATTTTGCATTATTCTTATTGGAAAACGCAAATGTCGCTACAGTATCTGGCGATGCTTTTGGCAGTCCCAATTGTATTCGCATTTCCTATTCAGCATCTGAAAAGACAATAAGAGAGGCGATATTTAGAATTAAAGAGGTTTTATAAGGGGAAGTTATAGTGGGATTTGTAGTGAACAAAAGTATTGTATTTAGTTAGTCGGATACTTTAGTGTATTCAATTTTATAAAAATGGAAGTAGAAAATATATCAAAAGAACAGAAGAGAGGAATGTTGGAAAACGTTATGCGTCAATTTGACAATGCGGCCGATGTAATCGACCTAAACCCTAATATCCGCAAAATTCTTAGTATCACGAACAATGAAATCGTCGTACATTTTCCAGTTAAAATGGATAATAACGAAGTAGAGGTTTTTACGGGCTATCGGGTCCAACACAATAATTCACTAGGACCATATAAAGGTGGTCTGAGATACCACCCCACTGTTGACCTTGATGCAGCAAAGGCCTTGGCTATGTGGATGACTTGGAAAACCTCTTTAGCCGGACTGCCATACGGAGGTGCTAAAGGTGGAATACAAATAGATTCTTCAAAATATTCAATGGCTGAACTAGAACGAATCACGAGAAGGTTCACTTATGCCTTGGGGGATAATATAGGCCCTGAATTTGATATTCCTGCGCCGGATGTCAATACAAATCCACAAACTATGGCTTGGATATTGGATACCTTCATGTCAACCAAAGCACCCGCTGAACGTTCGGCCAATTTACATGTCGTAACTGGGAAACCTATAGGCACTGGAGGCTCAGAAGGTAGGGATAGGGCAACAGGTTACGGTGTTTTTCTAAGTATAAAGTTTTGGGCGGAGAATAAAAAAGTTAATTTAAAAGGAAAAAAATTTATTGTACAGGGTTTTGGTAATGTAGGATATTGGGCTTCACATTTTATGGAAAAGGAAGGAGCTATTCTCGCAGGGGTGCAAGATGCCGATGGAAGTATCGCCAACAAAACGGGAATTTCAGTAGAAAAACTCTGGGAACATACACGTGAGAACAACGGAAGCATTCAGGGTTTCCCATTTGCCAGCCCAATCGAAAGTGATTATTTTTTTCAACTTAGTTGTGATATATGCATTCCCTCCGCTCTTGGCAACCAAATAACCGCTAAAAATGCTTCAAAAATTAAGGCAGTCTTGATTGCGGAAGGTGCGAATGGACCTACCGATGTCGAGGGTGAAAAAGTCTTGCTTGCTAGAGGTGTTGACATTATTCCCGATATACTCTGTAATTCAGGCGGGGTTATCGGTAGTTATTTTGAATGGTTGCAGAACCGTAATGGAGAAATATGGCAGTTGGAAGAGGTGTTGATGAAATTAGAAAAAAAACTAAATGAATCGTTTAACAAAGTATTACAAACGTCCAAAACCAGAAAAGTTGATATGCGTACCGCAGCGTTTATCATTGCTATTGAAAGATTGGAACGGACTTATGTGGAAAGGGGAATTTTCCCATGAAATCATTAATTAGATACGCGAAAACTAAAGATGCGCCCATGATATCGCTTTTGGGTAAAATGGCCTTCTACGAGATGTATGAACATGTGTTTGAAGATAAAAACAGTTTAACAGATTACTGCGATATGACCTTTTCTGTGGAGAAAATGAAATTCCATCTTAGTAAAAAGGGTAACACATTTTGGCTAGTTCACGACGGTGTTCTTCCAATTGGATACTTAGAACTTAAAAGGGACTCATCCTCTCATGGAGGGTCAAGCGGTTTTATCACCTTTCTTCATAAAATATATCTTTTTCAAGAATATTGGAACAAAGGTATTGGTCAAAAACTATTTGACAAAATGATGCAAGAGTCTAAAAGATTACATGCAGGCAAGGTTTTACTATTTGTACTAAAAACTAATGCTCGTGAAATACAATTTTACAGTCAGAATAGTTTCATAAAAGTTGGGGAACGTCTTATGCAAATGGGTCAAGAGACATTTGAATTTATCCTAATGGAGAAAAGGTTAAATGGATGAGTGACCGTCAAATAAGGATAATATTAAAACAGTACGCAGTCCTACAAAGCAGTATTTTAATATATGGTCATTAAATGTTGAATATTTTGGGGCGAACTTATTTAGATAAATCATGATTCAAATTATTACTACTGGTGGAACGATTGAGGGTTTAGACTATGATAACGAAAACGATAGGTCAAAATATGTAAATGTTAAAATCAAAGATTTTCTGAAAGCCGCTAATGTTTCTTTTGAATATGCTATATTCCTGTTTAATGCTTTGATTGTCTTTTTAGCATCATAATATACTTGAAGACCATATTCTGTTAATTCAAAAGTCTTATCAAACAAACCTCGTTTAACGGCTTCTTCCATCATATCTTCATAGTCCAAGGTCATCATACCCAGCTTTTGACAAATAGTAGGAACGGTATGGCCCGCCCTCTTCAATTTTATAATCCCATATAAAGAAAAGTCAATTTTACTTGCCGAATTAAATATCTGAGTATTCCTCTCAATTTGAAAGGTAAAAAAAACTGTTTTCACATCTTCGCTACCAAATTCTTTTAATAAAGACAACTCATAAGAAAGAGATTTTCTGAAGTTTCTTGACACACTTATTTTGTCCTTCGAAAATCGAGGTATTAAAGGTCGCCAGCCATCTTTGTTTGCCCACACAATGGGCAAAGTATTGTTAGGGCTTCCATAGGAAAAAGATACTAATGCTTGAGAATTTTCAAATCCAAGGGCTGAAGTATGTTTTTCATTCCCGTTTTTGAGCTTTTTAGGATTTGTCAGTTTAACTCCATATTTATAGCAGAACTCTCGATAATTATTATAGTTTCGATAACCAAAATTGTGTGAATCTCTTCCAAAAGTTGGTTTGAAAATATTAGATTCCGGAATATGTAACTTGGTGAATAATTTAGTAATTCTCTTTATGGCTTTTCTCATACCCGCAACACCCATGAAATGGATTTCTTCAAAACAATCGATTTTACCTTTTATCTTTTCAGTATAAAAAGTCTCAATAGATTTTCCTGAACCTGTAAAATCATCAATCAAAACTAAGTAATATCTTTTCCCAGTTTCAAAAATTGAATCGTCCAAATGGGCTACCAAATTCAATTTCTTAGACCTCTTCATTTTTTTATGAAAATCAGTTTTTTGGAAGAAGTAAGCAATCATACTCCCACTTTTTCCAAAATCTCCAATAGGAAAGACTATAATTTTTTCGTCACTTTTTAAGGAGCCAAATTGATTGAAAAATGCATTATTAAGAATATCTTCAATCTCATAGGTAGTGAAAACACTCATATTCATTGCGAGATGAATTGCGGTTTGCACTTCTGATTCCTTGAAATTTTCAAGCCATTTAATGATATCCAAAGGAGCCACGATATTCTTCAATCTAGAGCCAAGAAGGTCTAAAGTAATATTGTCAATTTCTTTGCTGATTTTCATCCTTATAAATATCGCCTTTAAAAGCCAGCTAGAGAAATTGAATTGTCGAGAGCTAGTGCTAAAATTATTAATATAGATATGATTAAGACCCACTTATAAATAGCAAACTGACTCAAAAAACGTTAAAGTTTATGATAAAGGTGTTAAAATTTGAAATGTGTGCACAAAGTGTGCATTAAAAACAACAAAAAAGGGACATGCCTTGCGGAAGTCCCTTTGCTATTGTGATGGCACTAGGATTCGAACCTAGGGCCGTCCCGATTAAAAATCGGGATGCTCTAGTTTCTTTCTGTAAGTAGTTTTTCTATATAAATTCTAGACTTTTTCTTTTTAATTTCCATTTCTCTGCGGTATGCCAAAGACTTTGTAGTAAACTCTTCAATATAAACTAATGACCAAGGCACTCCGCTTTTAGTTGATTTACTTCGTTTTTGATTATGACGCTGCATACGATCCTCAATGTTACTGGTGTGACCAATATAATACTTATCAAAAGAAATGCTGTAGAGTATATAAACGGTAAACATGAATGTAAGATAGTAA
>CALHGE010000066.1 GCA_938029725.1 uncultured Flavobacteriaceae bacterium | reverse complement strand
CCATGATTATTCACCGGGCGAAGTGGTTTAATGAGCATTTGCCTGCAATTATTTTAGAATAAATGAGTTGTATATAGGATGCAATTTAGAATGCGTTATATACCTTTGAATAACAGAATAAATCAATAAAGAATGAAAATTTTAAAGAATATTTTAATGGGGCTTGGTGTCCTTTTGGTTGTAAGCACTTTATTATTTGCTATGCAGTCAAAGGCAGATGACGCAAATGATGTAGCTGAAAATGAAGTAGTAAAAAATGTTTCTGAGGGATATCGGATTTCCGCTATTGATATACCAGAAGATTTAAATTTTGCAGGTGAGTTGGTGCCCCAAGAGGATCCCGAAATCATGGAACGTGTTGACCGAGAGTTTTTGGTAAATACCTATTGGCAGTCGAATGCTCTTTTATTGATGAAGAGAGCTCACAAGTACTTTCCGGTTATTGAGCCGATTTTGGAGAAAAACGGAATCCCTGAAGACTTTAAATATTTAGCCGTTGCGGAAAGCGGATTAGAAAATGTAGTCTCTAGTGCGAGAGCCACAGGCTTTTGGCAGATTATGAAAGCCACAGGTAAAGAATATGGATTAGAAATCAATGCAAATGTTGACGAACGCTATCATTTGGAAAAGTCAACCGAAGTAGCGTGTAGATATTTGAACAAGTACAAAAAGAAATATGGTACTTGGACATTAGCCGCTGCAGCATACAATACCGGAACAGGTTCAGTGGATAAATATTTAAGAATCCAAAAGGTAAATGATTATTATGACCTTTTGCTGGGCCAGGAAACGGGTCGCTACGTATTTAGAATAATGGCTATCAAGGAAATCTTAAGTCATCCTGAAAAATATGGTTTTGATATCGAAAAGAACGACCTCTACTCCGCAGTACCCACTTTCACAGTTGAAGTAGATAAGCCTGTTGCTAACTTTGCGGATTTTGCTAAAGAGTACGGCATAAACTACAAAATCTTAAAAAGACACAACCCTTGGTTGCGTGAGCCACACTTGAACAATCAGTCAGGAAAGAAGTACACGATTCAAATACCAAATAAGGGATATTATAAAGACTCTAAATAAAGTGTTCAGTTGGCATCTGCCGGAGGCAGATTACTTTTGAGTATCGATTTTCAAAAATAAAAGACCCTTCTATAGTTAGAAGGGTCTTTTATTTAAGAACGTTTTATATTTTCTGACAAGCGCCATCTTAAATCTTCTTCATCTGCTGTTGCATCATTTTAATTTGCTCCGTAAGCATCTTGTTTTTATCTAACTTCTTGGCTTCCTGAAGTAGCATAGTTGCTTCCCGCTTGCGGCGCTTTTGCATGGCTATACCTGCTAAGCTCAATTTGGCCATAGCTACATCATAGTCCATTGTTAAACCTAACTTCAGGGCTTTTTTAAAATATTTTTCTGCCTGTGTAAGGTTTGTTTGAGAAAAGATGATTCCATGTAAATAATTATAATACCCTTGTTGTTTAGTAGTCAAAGCTTTTTCAGGATTACTAATTCTATTCAACCATTTCTGAGTACCAATCATATCTTGCTTGCGCATTCGAAGAAAGGCTAGCAAAATCATTTCGTTCCTGAAATAAAGGAAAATGAATATTAGGGAAAGTAGTATGAGAAAGATACCATTGCCAATCTCACCTTCGTAAAATTGATACCCTGCGAAAGCAATGATAAGTCCTGCGATAATTAATTTGAAAATTTTATTAAACATGTTTTAATCTTTGATTTGTTCGTAGGTGATTTTTGATGTAATGGTAGTCGGTATTTTTTGATCACCCAGTTGTGCCATAGTGGAAGCGCCTTCCGATTGACCTTCAACAACCATTTTTATTATAAAGCCAGATTCGATATCTGTTTCTATTTCCGTAGCCTGAGTTCCAGAAAGGTTCATGACGTTACCTAATTCATTTACTTCCATAATTACATCGGCAGTTCCATTTATGGTAGCAATGGTATCATTCATTGCTTTTAAGGTCCATGTGTTTCTAGCGTTAAGTTTCCCTGAATACTCATTTTGCCATGTATCTCCAACATTAACTAAACTGTCACTATAGAAATAGGTGAGTTGTTTGTAACTATTTGAAAGTGCTTCGGATCCAAAATTCTTTTCTAACCCTTTTTTCATCATATTTTTCGAAAAGTCATCCTCTATTCCAGAAGCATTTGCCATTTTAGTCACTAAACTATCTCCGCCATTCACTTCAAGAATATCTCCTGTCTTTGAAAGGATAAGTTGAACCGGAACATCTAGAAGGCTATTGAAAATTTGAGATTGCAGGTCACCTTCAAAGACTTCTTTGGCTTTTATATTCATCAATTCTCCTTGAATACTTGAATTCATTAAAAGGTTCAAATCCTTAAAAGTAAAAGCGATTTCATAGATGCTATCCCTTTCAGCCATCACTTCAAATTCTAGTAGGCCATTCATGTCATTGGTAAGTTCATGTGTGGCTCCGTCCATCTCTTGAACAATTGTTTGCTGGGCGTTTTGTTGAATGACAAATGTGTCACCAACATTAAGTTTGTATTCTAAAGTAGTTTGTGCAAATAAGGACAGATTACACAAAACAATCAAAAATAGCGTTATGGCTTGTTTCATAGTGTTCTAACGGCTGAAATTAGGCTGTCGCAAAAGTAATAAAAACCATCATGAGGGGAGTAGGCATTCATATAAAAATATTTTTTCAATTGTATTTGGCAAAGCAAAAACTCTTCGTATATTTGCGCCCAGTTTTACAGGTCGTTCTGTGAAACATATACTAAAGAAAAGGATTTAACAATGCCAGGTCAAAAGAGAACTTATCAGCCATCAAAGAGAAAGAGGAGAAACAAACATGGTTTCAGAGAGCGTATGGCTTCTGTAAACGGAAGAAAAGTTCTCGCTAGAAGAAGAGCCAAAGGAAGAAAAAAATTAAGTGTATCCTCTGAGATAAGACACAAAAAATAAATGATTGCACATTTTTAAAATATAGAAGGTGTTACTTTTTCGAAAGTAACACCTTTTTTTATGCCTTTTTCACCCATAACATATTGTTTTTCAACTATTAAAGTACATTAGAGAGCATGCCAAAAAGAGAAGATTTAAAATCCATTTTAATTATCGGTTCAGGGCCTATTGTTATTGGTCAAGCTTGTGAATTTGATTATGCGGGTTCGCAGTCATTACGTTCTTTGCGTGAAGACGGAATAGAGACCATTTTGATAAATAGTAATCCGGCAACCATAATGACGGATCCATCTATGGCGGATCATATTTATTTAAAACCATTAACGACTAAGTCGATAATTGAAATTTTAAAGGAACATCCGCAGATTGACGCTGTACTTCCAACTATGGGGGGGCAAACTGCTTTGAACTTATGTATTGAAGCTGATGAAAAGGGTATTTGGAAAGATTTTGATGTGGATATGATTGGTGTTGATATTGACGCGATCAACATCACAGAAGATCGCGAAAAATTTCGTAAACTAATGCTTGAAATCGGCGTAGGCATGGCTCCACAGGCGACGGCTACCTCTTTTTTGAAAGGAAAGGAAATTGCGCAAGAATTTGGATTTCCATTGGTAATTAGAGCATCGTACACCCTAGGTGGAGCTGGAGCTTCTATTGTTTATGATCCAAATGATTTCGATGAACTTTTAAGTATCGGATTAGAAATTTCTCCTATTCATGAAGTCATGATTGACAAGGCCATGATGGGTTGGAAGGAATATGAGCTAGAATTGTTGCGTGATTGTAATGACAATGTGGTGATTATTTGTGCAATTGAGAATATGGACCCGATGGGAATTCACACGGGAGATTCTATTACCGTAGCACCTGCGATGACGCTTTCTGATAAAACCTATCAAAAAATGCGCGATATGGCAATTCATATGATGCGTAGTATTGGCGATTTCGAAGGGGGCTGTAATGTTCAGTTTGCTGTGAGCCCTGATGAGAAGGAGGATATTATTGCCATTGAAATTAACCCAAGAGTATCTCGATCTTCTGCATTAGCGTCAAAAGCCACCGGATATCCTATTGCAAAAATAGCAACGAAACTCGCAATTGGCTATTCGCTAGATGAATTAGACAATCAGATTACAAAATCTACATCTGCATTATTTGAACCGACCTTAGATTATGTTATTGTAAAGATACCAAGATGGAATTTTGACAAATTTGAAGGTTCAGACAGAACTTTAGGATTGCAAATGAAATCTGTTGGTGAAGTAATGGGAATAGGCCGTTCTTTTCAAGAAGCCTTGCATAAAGCCACACAATCTCTAGAAATTAGTAGGAATGGTTTAGGGGCAGATGGTAAAGGGTATAAAGATTACGATCAAATCATTAGTAAATTAACGATTCCAAGTTGGGATAGGGTCTTCGTTATTTATGACGCCATTCAATTGGGTATTCCATTGAGTAGAATTCATGAGATTACAAAAATCGATATGTGGTTCTTAAAGCAATATGAAGAGCTATATCACCTTGAAAAAGAGATTTCTAAATTTACCATAGCAAGCCTTACTAAAGATTTATTATTAGAAGCCAAGCAGAAAGGTTTTGCCGATAGGCAAATTGCCCATATGTTAGATTGCTATGAGAGTGAAGTATATAATAAGCGCACAGAACTTAATATTAATAGGGTCTATAAATTAGTAGATACTTGTGCGGCCGAGTTTAAGGCAATGACCCCTTATTATTATTCTACTTTTGAAGCAGAGATTGAAAAACCAGACGGTACGCGCTATGTAGCGAACGACAGCATAGTTTCGAATAAGAAAAAAATAGTAGTTTTAGGATCGGGTCCTAACCGAATAGGGCAGGGCATAGAGTTTGACTATTGCTGTGTTCACGGCGTATTGGCTGCTGCAGAGTGTGGTTATGAAACTATAATGATCAACTGTAACCCAGAAACTGTTTCTACAGATTTTGATACTGCTGATAAGTTGTACTTTGAGCCTGTATTTTGGGAGCACATTTATGATATTATTCGTCATGAAAAACCAGAAGGTGTTATTGTTCAATTAGGAGGGCAAACCGCTTTGAAATTAGCTGAAAAGCTATCGAAATACGGTATTAAAATTATCGGAACTAGTTTCGAATCTTTAGATTTAGCTGAAGATAGAGGAAGTTTCTCAGAACTATTGCTAGAGAATAATATTCCTTTTCCAGAATTTGGCGTAGCAGAAACGGCTGAAGAAGCCTTGGTGCTCTCAGATAAGCTAGATTTCCCACTATTAGTGAGGCCTTCATATGTATTGGGTGGCCAAGGCATGAAGATTGTCATCAATAAAGAAGAGTTAGAGGAGCACGTTGTAGATTTACTTCGTAAGATTCCAAATAACAAATTGCTTTTAGATCATTATTTAGACGGTGCTATAGAGGCTGAGGCTGATGCAATCTGTGATGGTAAAGATGTTTATATCATCGGAATCATGGAGCATATTGAACCCTGTGGAATTCATTCAGGTGATTCAAATGCAACACTTCCTCCTTTTAATTTGGGAGAATTCGTGATGCAACAGATAAAGGATCACACAAAGAAAATTGCACTTGCCTTAAATACAGTTGGATTAATAAATATTCAATTCGCCATCAAAGATGATATGGTTTATATCATTGAAGCGAACCCTAGAGCATCTAGAACGGTACCATTTATTGCAAAAGCATACAAAGAACCGTATGTAAACTATGCCACTAAAGTAATGTTGGGTGAAAAGAAAGTGAAAGATTTTGATTTTAAACCTCGATTGGAGGGATACGCAATTAAGCAACCCGTCTTTTCTTTCAATAAATTTCCTAATGTCAACAAGAATTTAGGGCCTGAGATGAAAAGTACAGGAGAAAGTATATTGTTTATCGATAGTTTAAAAGATGATCAATTTTACGAACTCTACGGAAGGCGTAAGATGTACTTATCGAAGTAAAATTTAACAACGTAAAACTAAAAAATCCCATTCAGAATTCTGAATGGGATTTTTTTTACAATGATCTTAACGAATTCAACACTTGGCTATATTATTCACCTTGACCTAGCGAGAAACCTCTCTTGCCATCAAACTCATATAGGTTTTCAGTTTTTATGACATCAAAACCTTTTTGGTGTAGTTTAGATAGTAAAGCAACGACGTGCTCAAATTCAATTGCTTTATAAATTGGGGCGTCGGTTTTAATTTTTGCGTCTAACGCAACGAATCGACATCTCCAATGATCAGTACAATAGGTTTCTTTTAATCCATTAGGGAAAACTTTTACTCCGCGATTGGTAATCATTTTAAGTTTTAAACCGAGTGCATTGATTTTCGAAAGTTCATTTCCGATTATTTCAGGGTCTGAACCTTGCCAATCAACAAAAACATCAACACCAACAAGTTCTTTTTTACTTACTTTTCTTTTGTATTCAGGAATGTGAATAGTGCCAGAACCTTTACTGATTTCACTCTCAGCAAGGTTTTTAGGTGTCTTACCTAAGCGAGCGATGATCTCATTTGCAAACTCATCTGTAGTTACTTTTTTGACGCTAATCTCCTTTTGGTATATATCTGCAGTGTGATAGCCATCTTCAAGAGTTGATAACCATGCATTTTTTACTTTATCGGCAACTTTTGCTTGCCCTATGTGCGCAAGCATCATTACCGCAGCATTTAGTATACCAGAAGGGTTAGCGATTTTCTGTCCAGAGATGTCAGGTGCAGAACCATGAATGGCTTCAAACATAGCAACATTCGCTCCGATATTTGCAGAACCGGCCATGCCTACCGAACCACCAATTTCAGCTGCGATATCTGAAATAATATCGCCATAAAGGTTAGAGGTAACAATGACATCGTAATTTTCAGGACCATTTGCCAATTTAGCTGATCCTATATCAATAATTTGCGACTCACTTTCGATTTCAGGATATTCTAAAGCAATTTCTTTAAATACACTATGAAATAATCCATCAGTTAGCTTCATGATATTATCTTTTACCATGCAAGTGACTTTTTTTCTTCCATACGCTTTCGCATATTCGAAAGCGTATCGTACAATTTTTTCAGAGCCTGGGCGCGTGATTAATTTGAGACACTGCACGACATCTTCAGTTTGTTGGTGTTCGATACCAGCATATAAATCTTCCTCATTTTCGCGTATAATAACAACATCCATCTTTGGAAAATTTGTTTTTACATAGGGGTGAAGTGCTGTAACGGGTCTTATGTTAGCAAACAAGCCTAATGACTTTCGTAGGGTAACATTTAAACTTTTATATCCCTTGCCTTGAGGAGTGGTAATTGGGGCTTTAAGTATTACTTTGTTTTTCGAAATAAGATCCCAGGCACTATTTTCTATTCCTGAAGAATTTCCTGCAAGATAAACCTGCTCTCCAATAGCCATAGGTTCTGTTTCGATATTAGCACCTGCTGCTCTTAACACTTTTAAGGTGGCCTTCATAATTTCAGGGCCGATACCGTCACCTTCTGCTACTGCAATCTTTACAGTGTTAGAAATTTGTTTTCCTTTTTTTTGACTTAATGTTAATTCGTTTCCCATGATGATGTTTTAATTTTTTATAAAGGTCTGTATTATGAATCATAATTTTTTATTTATATTATATATGTTTTGTATAAAATTTTTTTATGTAAAAATCTTAAAGCCATGCTTATAACTAGTGCCTAGGAGAAGTGTACTCTAATAAAAGTGTAGTAGTACCCGTTGGTTTTAACCAAGCTTAGGCATACCAAACTGGGCTAGTTTTGGCAACTACGGTACGGGTTAAAATATTACTATGTAAATACCCTAAGGATTTATTTAGATTTATGTTTTTGGTGATAGGTTCATTTGTACGGCATTACCGCCACTAACGAATGTTAATACGGTACTATCGTAGGCAAGTTACCTGTGCTTATATAAAATACGTAGCTGTTATTGGTAATTTCCAAATCTAAATTTGTCTTTGCGAAGACAAGGTCAAGCCTCGTTCTAGGAGGAAACCTTAAATCAGGTTTAATAAAAATCCTAAAAGCGCGCCACCCAAAACAATAAATGCACTATTCACTTTTTTATAGCTAAAAACGGCTATCAGACTTAGCGTGGCAATTGCTATACTTCTCCAATCAATAAAAGTATCTTTTGCCATTTCAATACAAACCACGATAATCAAAGCGACCGCCGCTACATTTACGGCATCTAATATGGCTCGAATAACCTTAGATTTTCGCATTTTAGGAATCAAAGGGTTCAGGATTAGAACAAACAAAAACGAAGGCAGGAAAATACCAAGGGTTGCAGCAAGTGCACCATATATACCATTCAATTGCCAGCCAATAAAAGTTGCTGTTGATAATACAGGGCCTGGTGTAATCTGACCAACTGCAACGGCATCAATCAGTTCTTGCCGTGTTAACCAACCATTGGCTACCAATTCTGCATCAAGGAAGGCGAATAATACATAGCCACTACCATATAAAATGGTGCCAATTTTTAAAAAGCTTAGAAATATATTAAGACTTCCTATTTTCTCTGGAGATACGGCCTGAAATAAGAGTAAAGGGAGAAAAGAGTTCAAGGAGTTCTTGTTCTTTTTTATAAGATAGCCTAGAAAACCTATAAGGCCACAACCAAAAAGAACGAGGATTTCATTAAGGCCAAATAAGCAGACAACTATTGCTGTAATTCCTATGATAGCAAGCTCGCTGCTCTTTATTGCTTTTTTACCTAAACGATAAGCAGCCATGACTATAATAGCAATAACGGCTGGCTTGATGCCATAAATAAAAGGCGTTACTTCGGGTAACTGCCCATATTGCTGATATAACCATGCGAAAACTCCTGTTAGTACTACGGCAGGAAATATAAAGCAGAAGCCCGCTACAAATAGTCCTTTCCAACCTGCACGCTCGTGCCCACAATGCATGGTCATTTCAGTGGAGTTGGGCCCGGGAATTAAATTTGTGGCTCCCATTAGGTCTAGAAAATGTTCTTGTGTCATCCACTTTTTTTTGTGAACGACTTCATCTTCCATCATCGCAATATGGGCAGCTGGGCCGCCAAAAGCAATACTCCCTAGCTTAAAAAATAGGAAAGCAATTTCTTTTAATTTTTGGGTTTCAGACATGAAAACGAAAATACTTAATTAAACCAAACGGCATAGCCTTGTCTTCTCAATTCTAAGGCCAAATTTTCTTCCATTTTAAGTGCCTCAGCTCGGCTCGCCATGGGGTCGATATCTTGGAAAAGGCTACCGCGCAAGTACAGTCCATATTTCTCTACAATGTTTGCAGAAAGCTTATGGCCTTTTTTATTTATGTATCCTGATTTATGTTGCTCGAATCGTTCTTTAGGTGTTTTACTGGTCATGCCTACATAAAGACATTGCAGCACGCCATTAAATTGGGGGTTCGCCTCACGAAACTTTCTATTCGCAGTGAATACTTTTTTCGAGAGTTCTATAACATAAACGCGGTATTCATTTTTTGGCATTGCGAATTAAAATTGCGTGTGATGTTGCATCGGAAATTGTTTTGGAATGTCAGCGTTGGATTCTCCTAAATTCTGCCGAAGATCAATTTCAATTCCTCTAGCAATAGTAGAGATAGGAACATCGTTAGCAGTGCCTTCAAATGGGTTCTCACCTGTTCTGCCAATACGCTCCATTGTATGAAAAATCCATGAGACAACAACATAAAAGGGAATAGAGAACCAAACAAACAAGTCGCCAATCATTGGGGAGGTACTTTTGATTTCATTTCCTATTTCTGCAAATTGTGGAACTAAAGCAAGGGGAAGCATCAAAACAAAAACCCACATAAAAAAATGATTCAAAGTTGCAAACTGACGTGGATAGGGAAAATTTTTAATCCGTTCACTTTTTCCCTGCAGCGTAAAAAGTTCTTGAATAATTGCTTCTAACTCTAAAAATGAAAATTCCCATATAATGCCTTTTTCTTTGAGTTTTTTCAAATGATGTGATTGTTGATACAGCAAAGCGGTTTGTTTGTTATTTTTACTCAAGGCATCTTCAAGATCGGTTTTGGAAATATATGGTTTCAAATCATCGGCTAAATTTGCGTCAAATTCAGGCGGTTTAATACCCCATTCTTTGTCTGTTCCTTTGCTCATAGTTGTCTCCCAAGGTTTAGGCATTCGCATGGCATGCCGTAAAGCTGTCATCCAAGCAATATGACGATAGGTAATGGTTTTGATTTCAGTTTGCAATTGTTCCTCAGTAAAATCTCTTATCGCATGCTCGTTCGTGATCATATCTTGCAAGAACATGCCAAGCGTTCGTGATGTATTTACAATACCACCCCAAATTTTGCGCGCCTCCCAAATTCGTCCGTAAGCAGCATTGTTTTGAAAACCGATGACGAATGCCACGGCAGTACCAATCAGTGCTAAAGGCGTCCATGGAATTTTAAACCATGACAAATTCAAAAAATAAAAGGCAGCAACCCAAGTGCTAATGATTAGTAAAAATAGCAAGGTTTCGTATCGCGTCCAAACTGCCATTTCAAAGGCTGTGTATCTTTTTTTTGTATGCATAGTTTTTGGCTACTTGTTTTACACTTATTCGAGTATGCTTATTTGTTTTGGTGAGAACTAAATTAGTAAAAGAAGACGAACCAGAGGAATATCTGTAGTGTTTTTAGAACACAAACTCC
>CALHGE010000065.1 GCA_938029725.1 uncultured Flavobacteriaceae bacterium | reverse complement strand
AAAGTTGGTTTTACTTGAAATAACTTCAACCTCCCCATTACATTCTTCAAACAAGTTATTAGCCACCAAGGTATGACTTGGCGACATAGACGTATAACTATCACCTAATTGAATGGTTTCTCCACTTGGCCCACCTTTTACTGGTCTTGGGCCAAAATGATTATTAATGATTTGATGGTAATTATTAATACTTTCTATTCCAGAAATACTAACTCTTACTGTTGGACCTCTATTGGTTTTTCCTGCTATGTAAGAGTTGCTCAACTCATTATGTCGCCCCCAAAACTGAACCCATAAATCGCTATTATCTCGTTTAGGCTTATTAAAATCTTCTATTACACAATTGGTGACTTTACAATTGTTTGATATTTCATCTGGTGAATCTTCGTTAGTTATTTTAAAATCAATTACTGCATTTGATGGTGAAAACCCGTTTTTAAAATGTAAGCCTTCTACCACTAAATATTCACCTCCAAATTTTAAGTACGACTCTCCCTCTATCGTAACTTTACCAGCCGTTTCTGCTTTAATTGTAATAGGATTGCCTTTTGTTCCTTTTCCTCTAAACTTTATTTGAACATCTTTCCAAATTCCATTTGCTAGAACAATATTATCTCCCGCTTTAGAACTATCTATAGCGCTACTTAGCTCATCAGGATTATTTACCTTGATAAGATTCAAATTTGATTTTTCACTACACGCAAGAAACAAAAAAAGTACAGATAGAATTATTAAGGATTTTTTCATTTTAAGGAGATATATGCTGCGTTTTTAATAAAATTAGAAAACGATACGTTATAATTTCAAATTGGTTAACCAGTTTGGTTTACCAAAAATACATATATTTGTAAGACCCGCAAGTTTTTAACATAAATACTACAAAACAATCTAAAGCAATATCGGGTTATGAAAGAATCTAGCAAAACCATATCAAGAAGAGGTTTTACTAAACTATCTGCAGCAGCAGTTGGCAGTATTCCTTTCATGAGTTTTAATACAGAATTTTTAGCCCCAATACTAAATACTAAAGCGGATATAGAAGTAAGTTTATTCTCAAAACACCTACAATTTCTAGATTATAATGAGATGGCAGCAGCTACCGCAGAAATGGGCTTTGACGGACTAGATTTAACCGTAAGACCAAAAGGTCACGTAGTACCTAGCAGCGTTGTTGATGAACTACCAAAGGCAGTTGAAGCAATGAAAAAATATGGTCTCAATTCTAAGATGATGACCACCAATATTTGGGATGCTACAAATCTTGAAGAAAAGAACGTATTAGAAACTGCTAGTAAAGTAGGACTTACCCATTACCGTACAGGCTGGCTAACGTATCCTGAAGATAAAACGATAGCTAAAAGTCAGGCCATATTTGGGCAACAGGCGGCAGCATTAGAAGTATTAAATAAAAGTTTAGGATTGGTAGGTTGCTATCAAAATCATGCAGGAAATCATGTGGGTGCACCCATATGGGATTTACCAACAATTCTAGCAGCAACTACAACTAAAAACATGGGATGCCAGTATGATATTAGGCATGCTGTAGTTGAAGGCGGAAGTAGCTGGGAATTGGGGCTACGACAAATAAAACCCTATATTAATTCTTTAGTAATCAAAGATTTTAAATGGGGACAAGTAGACGGAAAATGGAAGCCTATAAACACACCACTTGGTGAAGGCATGGTTGATTTTAACAGGTACTTTTCATTACTAAAAAAATATAAAATCAATGTGCCAATTTCATTGCATCTAGAATATGACTTGGGAGGTGCAGAGCATGGTGCCACAAAAATAACTATTGATAAAAAGGAAGTCTTTCAGCAAATGAAAAAAGACTTGACATTCCTAAAAGATACTTGGCAACAAGCGTAATAAATTGAATCAAGTAATAAAGTATGACCACAGCAGCTAAATCAACGATAGAGAAATTAAAGAAAGTTAGTACGGCAACCATCGCAACTTGTCTTTTCAAGAAAGGATTGAAGAACCAATTTATTCAAAATGTAGCACCTTTAAAATTAGGTAAACCAATTATGGTAGGTGAAGCGTATACGCTACGCTATATTCCAGCTCGTGAAGATTTGAATCCGATTACCGTATTTAGAGATCCTAAACATTTGCAAAGGGTGGCGGTAGAAGAATGTCCGGAAGGAGCCGTACTGGTTATCGATAGTAGAAAAGACGCTAGAGCAGCATCGGCGGGTTCTATTTTGGCAACTAGATTAATGATTAGGGGAGTGGCCGGACTCATAACTGACGGTGGATTTCGGGACTCAGCTGAGATTGCAGATTTAGACTTTCCGTCATACCATCAAAGACCTTCGGCACCTACCAATTTAACGTTACACCAAGCAATTGCAATTAATGAGCCTATTGCTTGCGGTGATGTCGCTATTTTTCCTGGAGATATGCTTGTTGGCGACGATGATGGGGTTATGGTGATTCCAGCTGATATAGCTAATGAAGTTGCTGACGAATGTATACTTATGACTCTTTACGAGCAATTTGTGATACAAAAGGTTCAAAATGGTGAAAAGGTTATCGGACTTTATCCACTTACCGACGATGCGATAAAAAAGGAGTTTGAGGAGTGGAAAGGAAATATGAAAGATTAATGGCATCCTAACTAGTGGCTTTTTCTATCTTTGCCAAATGGTAAAAAATGATGTTTTAGCATTAGTTGACAAGGGAGAAATGCTTCCATTGATGGAAGAATTTTATACCATACAAGGAGAGGGTTTTTATAAAGGAACTGCGGCCTACTTTATTCGTGTGGGCGGTTGTGATGTGGGTTGTCATTGGTGCGATGTAAAAGAAAGTTGGAATGCAGAACTGCATCCTCCGACTTCTATAGAAAAAATTGTTACGAATGCAGCCAAATACTCAGATACTATTGTAGTTACCGGTGGTGAGCCTTTAACTTGGAATATGGCGCCATTAACAAAAGCCTTAAAGGACAAGAATTTACAAACTCATATTGAAACTTCAGGTGCTTACGAATTAACAGGTACTTGGGATTGGATTTGCCTTTCTCCCAAAAAAAATAAACTTCCTTTTGGCCGAATTTATGATGAGGCAAATGAATTAAAAGTCATTGTTTATAATAAGCACGATTTGATTTTTGCAGAAGAACAGGCGGCTAAAACGAATAAAGAATGCATTTTGTATTTACAGCCTGAATGGAGTGTATCTGATAAGGTTGTTCCTTTAATTGTAGATTACGTGATGCAAAACCCGAAGTGGAAGGTTTCTTTGCAGACGCATAAATATTTAAACATTCCTTAGTGAAAAATTATAGCATAAGCCTTTGTCTTGTGCAAGCTCAGGTTTTACGGTCCAATAATCAAAAAGCGCAATCCGAAAGAGATTGCGCTTTTTTTTGTCTAATTTTTTAGAGGTGTATACTGAAACTGCCTGCTGAATACTACCTGCCTCCGTTAGCTCTTAAATCAAGAATGCATTCGGCGTCTAGCGGAACGGCATTTGCCAATCCTTTTGAACTACTTCTTTCAAACATTTGCAGTACGCTCTTACCTGTAAGTGAGCAACTTGATTGTAGTTCATTCTTAGCGGCTAGCGCAGACGACTTTCCTGATGGAGATCCAAATTGAAGTTCAGCTCGCATTAAACATCCTGGAATGTCACAGTGATTATCCGACGCTATATCTTCATGATTATTAACCGGTACGCTACCTAAATTTACCAAGCCGAATAAATGGCCAAATTCATGATTTATAGTTGCAGTTTCTACATCTGCGTTACTTATAATTAAACTACGAGCAGCTAGTTGTCGAATCGTTACTTCATGAATTACCATCGTTGTATTTCTATACACAGCACCTAAGGTGACCAAGTCGTCTTCTTCAATATCTCCATCAGATGGAGCGTCAGCGAAATAGATATAAACCCCTAGCGTGTCTCCATCAGTATACACGGTTCTATTTTCAGTTTCAAGATCAGCAATTTCCTGAAGAGTTAGCGTTTCTTTATTAGGAGAAGGTAATTCAGTATACACCAATTCAATACCTTCTTTGAAGGTGTATGTGTTTAAATAGCTAACAAACTCAGCCATAGCTTCGCTAGTAGGTCTGAAACCGGTGACGTAGGCAATCTCTACTTTCATGTTTGCGAACGCACTGTTCGAAAGAATATCGTTGGCTGATTCGCCAGCAGCAAGAAGATTAGCTGATTTATCAACTTGCACAGGTGTAGTATCAGTAGTAGGGTCATTGGTTTTCTTGGTGCATGCTACTAAGAGCATAAAAGAAAATAACGCCAAATAAAAATTCAAATGCTTCATCTTCATAGTTTTTATCTAAAGTAAAACAAAAATCATACCTTCTATTGCTATTAGAGGGTTAACCTCGCCAAATAGTCGAAATGTTCGCCCAAACTTACGATTTCACAATTCAAATGGTTGGCATTTGCGGCGCGTTGTAAAGTATGTTGATCAAGGTACAACCAAGAAAAAGGATCGCTTTTTTTGTCTTTATAGCTCATTGTAAAAGTGACTTCTCCATAGTACTTGTCTCCTGCAGGAAGCCACCTGCCCCCATCTTCATCTTCCTCAAACATATATATAATGTCGCTAGAGTCTAGTAGTATTTGACCGTTTGGTTTGAGAATTTTTTTCAATTTAGCAAAGAATGCGCTGAGGTTTTTGAGTTCGCCGGCCAAACCAATACCATTCATTAAAAGAAGAAGTGTATCAAATTGTTCTTCCTCATATTTCATAATATCAGACGCTATACATTTTTTGATCCCTCTAAGGCGACAGGTTTCAATGGCTCCTTTTGAGTAATCTAATGCGGTAACTTCTAAGCCTTTATTTTGAAGATACAGACTATGACTTCCAGCTCCACAACCGATATCTAAAATGGTTCCTTTGCACAATTGCAAGGCCTTTTGTTCTAAAATGGGCATGCCTTTAAAATCTCTAAACAAATAAGACAAGGGCATTACGTCGTCTTCATCTAGCGAAGAGTGCGTGAGAATATCTTCGGTATATGATTCGCGTTGGTAGTCGAAAAGGGCATCTCCAAAAACATCCATGATTATTTAATTTGTATTTTGTGCAAATGTGGCAATTTTTGCCTTTAGAAAATATAAGATGAGAACTATAAAATTATTTTTTTATGCCTTTTTGATTACTTTTTGCAGTGCAAATGCCCAAGATGCAGATTTTTCTTCGGAGGTAGGCACCTATTTAGAGAGTAATGGGTCACTCAGTCAATATGAATTTGCCTATGACGAGCTACTGAAAATGTTAAGTAGGCAGTATCCAAAATCTGAAAGCACAGCCAACGGATGGCAATACCTACAGAATAACAAAGAAAAAGCTATTGCTGAGATGTTAAAAGATTTAATACAAATCTATAAACAAAATTTTGAAAGGTCTGAAATAAAAAAAATGACTGATTTTTACCAAAGTGAAGCGGGCAAGCAGTTGACTGCAGATCGCTCGCAAATGACTACAGAACAGAAAGACGAGTTGAATGCATTTTATAATTCAGTCTTGGGAAAAAAAATCATAGAAAAACAAGCCGTTTTGGCAAAGGAAGTTTCATCGGCTTCTGAAATTTGGAGTAGAGATTTATACGAAACTGCTCTAAGTCTTCTGAAGGGATAGGGATGCAGGAAATATTAAAAGACCTTCCGGCGAAAGCGAAAGAAAAGCACGCTGAAAACAAAAAGTATTTTACCAAACTTCGCAAAAAACCACCGAAGCAGCTAGATTATGTGATGCAAGAATTGCATGAGGCTGAATTCGAAAGAACGGATTGCTTAACCTGCGCAAATTGTTGTAAAACGACTGGCCCTTTGTTTACGAATGCAGATGTAGCGCGAATAGCCAAGCATTTGCGGTTAAAACCTCAGAAATTTATTTCAGAATACCTTCATATAGATGACGAGCAAGATTATGTGCTTAAACAAGTACCCTGTACTTTTTTAGATGCTACTAATTACTGTTCTATTTATGATGTGCGACCAAAAGCATGTAGAGAGTTTCCGCATACCAACCGAAAGAAATTTCAACAAATAAGCAAGCTTACTTTAAAGAATGTTGCCATCTGCCCAGCCGCATATAATATTGTTGAAGAGATGAAGAAGCTAGTGAAAAGTAAGTAGCTGTACTTTGTTCGCCGTATTTCAAGGCTAAAACGGCTGTGGTTAAAGCGTTTCGATCAGTTATTTTTTTTATATTTAAGCCTATGGAAGAAATTATTACATACTTTGAAACTATACCAACGGTACATCGGTCAATAATCTTGGTAGGCGGTATTACGTTTTTTTGGTTGCTAGAAGGAATTTTACCACTGGTGAGTTTTAACTATAAAAAATGGAAACATGCAGGCCCCAATTTCTTTTTTACCCTGACTACCATTTTGATAAACATGCCACTAGCATTTTTATTATTAGCAACTTCTGATTGGACAATAGCAAACAACTTCGGAATTATCAATTGGTTGCCTGAAATGCCTTTATGGGCTTACGTAATTGTAGGGTTGCTTTTGCTAGATTTTATCGGTGCTTACCTGGCGCATTTTACAGAACATAAAGTAAAGCCCTTGTGGATGGTGCATTTGGTGCATCATACCGATCATAAGGTAGATACTACAACTGCAAATCGCCACCATCCTTTAGAGAGTGTTATTCGGTATATTTTTACCCTTTTTGGGGTTTTTTTAGTTGGCGCTCCCATGGGTGTTGTAATGTTGTATCAATCGCTGTCATTAGTGTTTACCCAATTTAATCATGCAAATATCAAATTACCTCGAAAACTAGATAAGGCTTTGAGTTATGTAATCGTTTCACCCGACATGCATAAAGTACATCATCATTATAAATTACCATACACAGATTCTAATTACGGAAATATTTTTTCGCTTTGGGATCGATTATGTGGTACTTATATGGAATATGATCGTGATGATATTGTCTACGGAGTTGATACTTTCTTTGATGAGGAGGAAAATAGTAAGATAGGAGTTCTTTTAAAACAACCTTTTCATAGCTACAAAAAACCAACAGGGCAAGAGGAGGTTACCTACTAGTCATACAGTAAATACTTCGCTCTAGTTATTTTGAATTTCTCTAAATCTGCTTGCCAAGAAGCTTTGATTTCCTTTTCGGTCTTTCCGGCTGCAATTTGTTTTTGTAATTTTTCGGTACCAGCGTGCTTTGTAAACCCGTTAGTGTTAAAGAATTTTGATTTATCGGTGGCGCTTTTAAACGCATCGATAATCCATTGTAATGAAACTTCATTCATTTGAGAAATTCTAGACAAATCTTTCCCGTAGCAAACCTTTCCTTCTTCCTTCGGATGTTTTGAGCCAAAATTAGGCTTAGGCGTGTAAGAGAAATTGTATTGTGTGCTATCTAAAAAGGAAGCTCCATATCTTTGAAATTGAAACTCGGTACCACGGCCGGCGTTGGCATTAGTGCCTTCAAAAAGGCCAAGGCTAGGGTATAGCTGTATCGCTTGATCATTCGGTAAATTTGGTGATGGGCGAATTACTAAACTATAGGGCGAATTATGGGTCCAATTTTGAAGGGGAATAACACTAAGGTTTGCTTTTAAACCATTTTCTAACCAACCTTCCTGATTAATCATTTTCGCATATTCTCCTATCGTCATTCCGTAGACCAGCGGTATTTCGGTCATGCCTAAAAAACTCTTATGTGTAGCTTCCATGGTGGGGCCATCCACATAATGTGCATTAGGGTTGGGGCGATCCAAAACTAGAATAGGTACATTGTTCTCTGCACAAGCTTCCATTACCAATTGCAAGGTTGCGATATAGGTATAGAAACGAACGCCCACATCTTGAATGTCAAAAAGAACTACATCTAATCCTTTTAGTTGCTCAGGCGAGGGCTTTCTATTTTTTCCATGAAGAGAAATTAAAGAAAGTCCCGTTTTTAAATCAATACCGTCCTTTACTTTTTCCCCTGCATCGGCTTGACCGCGAAACCCATGCTCTGGTGTAAAAATCTTTTTGATAGCGACCTTTAGCGAAAGTAGAGAATCAACTAAATGCACATATTCTGCATCTTTGTTATTCTCTCCTTGCTGATTTTTGAATATAACACTTGTTTGATTTGCAACAATGCCTACAGATTGACCTTTAAGCAGCGGCAGGTATTTTTTGGTTTGATTTGCAGCTACCACAATAGATTTAGTAAGGGCTGCTTTTTGTTTAGCTTCCGCCATGCCAATCGTTGTTTTTTCTGTCTTTTTAGGGCTTCCGCATGCGGATAAGACTAAAAACCAAATGAAAACTGTACTTTTATAACCGGAAAAAAACGCCATAGATTGAATTTAGAATACTTTATTGCCAAGCGATTGATTCGCGGAGGCGCGGATAAAATTAGTATTTCCGCACCGATAATAAAAATCGCCATTGTAGCTATTGCCTTGGGTATTGTGATGATGCTTATTGCTATTGCAACTGGCAATGGTCTAAAGATCAAAATTCGAGAAAAGGTAACTGCCTTTAATGGGCACATTCAAATTTATAACTTCGATAATAACAATTCTGATGTATCGGTTGTTCCTGTTTCTTTAGAACAAGATTTCTATCCTGAATTTAATAGTGTTGAAGGTGTGGCGCACGTGCAGGCTGTTGCTAGTAAAGGGGGCGTAATTCGAACAGAAAATACGTTCGAAGGTATCATAACTAAAGGCGTCGGAAAAGACTATAATTGGAGCGTTTTAGAGGAATATCTCGTAGATGGAAAATTGCCTGAATACGGCGGTGAACTTAATAGTCAGGTATTAATGTCTCGTATTATGGCGAACAGGCTACAACTGAAAACTGGAGCTACTTTCTTTGCAGTTTTTTTTAAAGATGATGCCAATAAAATTCCGAATCAACGAAAATTTGAAATCACTGGAATCTATGATAGCGGATTAGAAGAGATTGATGAAATTACCTTATTTGTTGATATAAGACACATTCAACGTATGAATAAGTGGGAACCGAATCAAGTTGGTAACTTTGAAGTATTTCTAGATGATTTTGACGCTATAGAAGAGAAAACAAAAGAAATCTACGGAAAAACTCTTTCTGATTTAGATACTGAAAACATTCAAAATAAATATTATAAAATCTTTGAATGGATAGGTCTTTTTGATTTTAACACTGCTTTGATAATTGGTATCATGATTATTGTTGCTGGTATTAATATGATTACAGCCTTGTTAGTGCTTATTCTAGAGCGTACGCAAATGATTGGAATCTTAAAGGCTCTAGGTTCTTCCAATTGGAGTATTCGAAAGGTGTTTTTGTACAATGCAACCTATCTTATCGGAATTGGTTTGCTATGGGGGAATAGTATTGGTTTAGGCATCATCTGGATACAGAGTACCTTTAGGTTGTTTAGATTTCCGAATCCGAAAGAGTATCATATTGAATACATACCAGTTCATATTGATTTTTGGACGGTCATTCTATTGAATATTGGTGTTTTGTTACTTTGTCTACTAATGCTTTTACTGCCTTCTTATATTATTACAAAAATCACTCCCGTAAAAGCGATTAAGTTTGAGTAAAACTTGAAAAAA
Source organism: uncultured Flavobacteriaceae bacterium (assembly GCA_938029725.1). GTDB lineage: Bacteria > Bacteroidota > Bacteroidia > Flavobacteriales > Flavobacteriaceae > Maribacter_C. Next base: position 22,062 of record CALHGE010000065.1, on the reverse strand, counting down.
ATAAGGCCTTCTATCTATTTCAAATCCATAACTTTGCCCGCATATGAAGTACGCAGAAAATATTCTTGGTACCATTGGTGATACACCCTTGGTGAAACTTAACAAACTTACCGCTGAACTACCCTGCTTGGTGTTGGCAAAATATGAGACATTCAACCCCGGTAACTCGGTAAAGGATCGTATGGCGCTGCAAATGGTAGAGGATGCAGAAGCCGTAGGGCTCTTAAAACCCGGTGGCACCATTATCGAAGGAACTTCTGGTAATACAGGAATGGGGTTGGCCTTGGCAGCTGTAGTAAAGGGGTATAAGATGATCTGTGTAATCAGCGATAAACAATCGAAAGAAAAAGTTGATATTTTAAAAGCTGTAGGCAGCGAAGTTTATGTTTGCCCTACCGACGTAGCGCCCGATGACCCAAGAAGTTATTACTCCACTGCCAAAAGACTGGCAAAAGAAATTCCTAATTCTTGGTATGTAAATCAGTATGACAACCCTTCTAATTGTAAAGCACATTTTAAAAGTACCGGACCTGAAATTTGGGAACAAACGGATGGAAAAGTAACACATTTTGTGGTTGGTGTGGGTACAGGTGGAACCATCTCTGGAGTAGGCTCTTATCTTAAAATGAAAAACCCGGATGTTAAAATCTGGGGTATTGATACCTACGGTTCCGTTTTTAAGAAATACCACGAAACTGGAATTTTTGATCAGAATGAAATCTACCCGTATATCACGGAAGGTATTGGAGAAGATATCTTACCTAAAAATGTCAATTTCAGTATCATTGACGGCTTTACAAAAGTAACCGATAAAGATGCCGCTATTTATACCCAACGTCTCGCAAAAGAAGAGGGGATGTTTCTTGGAAATTCTGCAGGTGCAGCTGTAAAAGGCTTGCTGCAATTAAAAGAACATTTCACTAAAGATGATGTGGTAGTCGTTCTATTTCATGACCATGGTAGCAGATATGTAGGCAAGATGTTCAATGATGAGTGGATGCGTAGTCGTGGCTTTTTAGATGATAAGGTTGAAGTTACTAAGGCAATCGATTTGATTAAAAACCATATCGAAGAGCCTTTGATTACGGTGAAAACGGAAGAATTGGTTATGCATGCGATTGAGCGAATGAAGAACTACAATATTTCTCAGATTCCTGTAGAAGATGTTGACGGCTTCGTAGGTTCGGTTGATGAGTCTATTTTATTTCGTGCGATTATGGAAGACACTTCAATAACTTCAAAACCTATAAAGGAGTTTATGCAAAAACCTTTTCCGATAGTTGACCGAGATACATCTATTGATCAGGTTGCTAAATTGATTAATAAAGATGTGCAAGCGGTTTTATTAGATTTAGGAAATGGAAAGCACCATATCATTACCAAATACGATATTATAAGTGGATTTCATTGACGCTTAAAAAAGCATTTTTTGATTAGTTTTTTTTATCTTACTAAAAAAAAGCGGCGATGTTAACCTTAAGAGTCTCTGAGTTGAGAATACCTGCTAAGTTTACGCTTTGGCTGCTTGCGTTTATTCTATTTACAGCTTGTGGTAGCGACGATGGTGTAAGAGAAGAACCAGTAACTGCATTAGAACCTTCTTTAGCAAAACTTCCTCGTATAGAAATCAATACACTATCAAGAGTAGAAATACCCGACGAGCCAAAAATTGATGCGAGCATTCGGGTTATCGAAGATGACGCTATTAGCTACGAGGGTAAAATAGCTATTGAAATACGGGGTTCTTCATCGCAATTGTTTCCCAAGAAAGGATATGGTTTTGAAACCAGAGATGCCAGTAATATAGATTTAGATGTTTCTCTTTTAGGCTTTCCTGAAGAAGAAGATTGGGTTTTACATGGGCCCTACAGTGATAAAACATTAATCCGTAATGTGTTAATTTATGATCTGGCTCGTGAAATGAATCAGTATGCGAGTCGCACTAAGTTCGTAGCGTTGCACATTAATGAGCAGAGTAATGGCGTATACGTTTTTATGGAAAAATTAAAACGTGATAAAGGCCGTATTGATATCAATAAGTTGAAAGCTGATGAAAATGAAGGCGAGGACCTTACTGGAGGGTATATTCTCAAGATAGACAAAAGTGATCAGGAGGGGTATACAGATCAAAACTCTTTTTCTTCAGAGTTTGGTGCTTCTCTTGATAGAACAGGCAATCCTATAAATTTCCTATTCGATTATCCTAAGGTATCAGATATTACTTCCCAGCAAAGAACCTATATTTCAACATACATAGGTGATTTTGAAGCGGCTTTAGCTTCTGATGATTTTGCAGACCCGGTAAGGGGCTATGCTGCCTATGTGGATATAGATAGTTTTGTTGATTTTTTTATTTGCAATGAACTGTCAAATAATGTAGATGGGTATCGCATTAGTACCTACATGCATAAAGATAAAAACGAAAAGCTAAAGATGGGCCCCATTTGGGATTTTAATATCGCCTTCGGAAACGCTAACTATTGTGGAGGTGATGCAACCGACGTATGGGCTTATAAATTTAATGACCGATGTCCTGATGATGATTTAAGTGTACCATTTTGGTGGGGTCGCTTGTTAGAAGATCCTGTTTTTGTGGATCGTTTGAAAGGTCGATGGAGTGTTTTGAGATCAAGTATTTTGACGAATACAGCTATGCTCAATAAAGTAGATGAGTATCGCGCATTATTAAGCGATTCGGGCGCAGTTCAATCAAATTTCAATACTTGGCCAACTTTCGGTATTTATATCTGGCCCAATGCCTTTGTAGGTGATAACTATGCAGAAGAAATTGACTACTTAAAAAACTGGATTTCTGATAGAACGATATGGTTAGATAATTCTATTAACGCACTTTAATTTTTTATATGATTTTAGAACTTGGTTCACAAGAATTGAATATTGATGCTGGAGAACTTGTGGGATATCAAGTAGAAGGACATCAATATATTCATCAAAAAGGAAGCCCGGGGTGGGGCAGTTCTGATACAGAAATGTTTCCGATTATTGGCCCTACTGCCGAAGCAGGATTTCAAGTGCAAACACCTAAAGATGTTGCGATTCAAGATCAACATGGTTTGTTGCGTGAGTTGAAATATGAATTAATTTTCCAAACAGCTACCGAAGTGGTTTTTAAGAAAAGCTATACCGCCAGAACGCCTGTTAAAAATTCTAAATACCCTGAGAAATCTAATAAGCAGTTTTTATACTGGACTTACGATTTCGAATTTGAGAAGAAGTTTAAACTGACTGATGACGGACTCGAAATATCTTTTATCGTTTCAGGGGAAAGAGATACTCCTTTTATGTTGGGCTACCACCCGGCATTTAATTTGGTCACCGAAAACCCAGTCATTATTGCTGAAGAACATCGCATTTCACTTGCCGAAGTTATCGCTGTTGGAAGTAGAGCTTTTAAGGTAATTGGTTATGAAGAAGTAGTCTTAAAAGATAAAAATGAACTTCGAATACGCACCGAAGGTTTTGGTAATTTTATGCTCTGGACAGAGGTGCCTAATATGATTTGTATCGAGCCTATTACTTTTTATCCTTATGAAGTAGAACAAAAAAATCTTCATGATGGATTTCAGTATTTACAAGATAGTTCAAAGACGTTTAAAGTTTATATATCAGTATATAATTAGAGCCAATGCGTGAATCACTACAACAACACTACGGATATCTCTTTGAGGACGCCCTTTTGGCTGAAATTGAAGCAAGTGGCAGCCATAAAAATATTCCGCAAGGGCAAACCATTATGGATATTGGCGAAACCATAACGCATATGCCGCTATTGCTTGATGGCGCTATTAAGGTTTTACGGGAAGATGACGATGGCGATGAGTTGTTAATTTATTTTTTGGAAAAAGGAGATACTTGCGCCATGACTTTTTCCTGCGGTATGGGAAAAAATAAAAGTGAAATTCGAGCCGTTGCCGAAAGTGACACCGAACTTTTGATGGTGCCAGCAGAAAATATGGAAATATGGATGGCAAAATACCCATCATGGCAGAAATTTATTATGGATAGCTACCATACCCGAATGATGGAGCTTCTAGAAACAGTTGATGCCCTCGCATTTCTTCGGTTAGATGAACGTCTTTTGAAGCATTTACAAGATAAGGCTAAGGTTACCCATGATGATAGTATTCATACCACACACCAAGAAATTGCTTACGATTTGCATACCTCAAGAGTAGTTATTTCTCGATTACTTAAAAAATTAGAAAAAGAAGGTAAAATAGAAATGCATAGGAACCATATTAAGGTTTTGGATTTATAATAGAAGAGAGAATAGAATAAAGAGAAGAGACAGAATCTCGAAGAGATTTATTTTGAGAAGCGTCGAAAGGCTGCAATGATAAATACAAAAACCGAATAGTAACACCTCATAAAACAAATGAAATTTCTTTTCACAAGTCTAGTGTTTTTAATAGCGCTAACCGCACAATCTCAAAAAACTATGACTGATTCTTTGCCGTTTGCAGCAATACCTGAAGCCCCTCAAAAATATACCGCTGGTAGCGTAGTTTCAAGAATGGTTGATGGCCTTGGTTTTCGCTATTATTGGGCCACCGAGGAACTTACTGATAATGAATTGGATTATTCTCCCGGTAATGAAGCAAGAACCATAAGGCAGAATCTTGAGCACGTTTATATGCTTTCAAAGATAATTTCTAATTCTGCAAAAAAACAAGCAACCGATCGAACTGTAAAAGCTCCTGAATTTAAATTTGATGAGCTACGAAAAGCAACTTTAGAAAACTTTAAAATTGCTAGCGATCTTTTTATGCAAACGGAAGATTTAAATGAGCTTTCAGTAGTTTTTAAAAGAGCCAATGGGGTGTCTGAATTTCCTTTTTGGAATACGATTAATGGCCCAATAGAAGATGCCGTATGGCATGCAGGGCAAATTGTTATACTACGTCGTTTGGCAGGCAAGCCAATTAACCCGAAAGTAAATGTGTTTACGGGGAAACTTAATGAGTAGTAGGCCAGAGCGAGTTTGTAAGGTGCTTACTTCTTGAACTTAGCACCTTTGTCGCGAGTTGTTACTTGTTTTTGAATCGAAGTTTGAACCGCAAAGTAACACACGTTACACCCATTTTCCACATTTAAGCGTAAATTTGGGCAATGCAAAAATTCTTTCCATTTCTGCAATGGCTAGCCAATTATAAAAAAACCAACTTCACGCAAGATTTAGTTGCTGGTATTACTGTAGGAATTGTTTTGGTGCCCCAGGGAATGGCATATGCAATGATAGCAGGTCTGCCCCCAGTATACGGGCTATACGCTTCGATTTTTCCATTGTTGATTTATATGTTTTTAGGTACTTCTAAGAATGTGGGAGTCGGCCCAGTTGCGATGGATTCTCTTTTAGTAGCCGCTGGTTTAGGTGCTTTAGCTATTACAGGAATCGAAAACTACATCGTTATGGCCATCTTTTTGGCTTTTATGGTAGGGGTGATCCAATTGTTTTTAGGACTTAGTCGTATGGGTTTTTTGGTTAATTTTTTATCCAAACCCGTAATTAGTGGTTTTACTTCTGCAGCCGCATTAATTATCATTTTTAGTCAATTAAAACATTTGCTAGGTGCCCCAATAGAACGCAGTAGTAAGTTTCATCAATTGATTATGAATGCTTTTGAAAAAGTAACTGAAACTAACTTTGTGGATTTTGCTATTGGCATCGTTGGTATCTTGATTATAGTAGGTTTAAAGAAATGGAGTAAAAAAATTCCATCGATATTATTAGTGGTAGTCTTGGGTATTCTTGCAGTTTACTTTTTGAAGCTTGAAGACTACGGTGTTAAAATTGTAGGCACAATCCCAACCGGATTGCCAAGTTTGCAAATTCCAAATATTAGTTTAGAGAATGCAATTAATATATGGCCTATTGCCTTAACCTTGGCTTTGGTGGGGTATTTAGAAACCATATCCATAGGAAAGGCTTTGGAAGAAAAAGAAGGGGCAGAAACTATTGACGCAAATCAAGAGTTGGTAGCTTTGGGAACTGCAAATATAGTAGGTTCCTTTTTTCAATCTTATGGGGCAACCGCAAGTTTTTCAAGGTCCGCGATTAATTTTGAAGCAGGAGTAAAAACGAATCTAGCGGCAATTTTCGCGGTGTTGTTGGTCGTGCTTACCTTATTGTTTTTAACCCCTTTATTCTATTATTTACCCAATGCGGTTTTGGCTAGTATCATAATGGTGTCCGTTTTTAAGTTGATTGATTTTGCATATGCTAAAAACCTTTGGGTTAATCGTAAAGACGAGTTATTGGTATTATTAGTTACTTTTTTAATTACCTTGTTTGTTGGTATCCCTCAGGGAATATTACTTGGGGTTTTATTTTCATTATTACTAATGGTATATCGTACTTCAAATCCTCATTTTGCAGTATTAGAGAACATTGAAGGTTCAGAGTACTATAAGAATGTAAAGCGTTTTGGTGATGAGGTAATTACACGTGATGAATTATTAATTGTACGCTTTGACGCACAGTTGTATTTCGGAAACGCTAGCTTTTTTAAACGACAACTTTTTCGAGAAATTGAAGCTAAGGGCACTGAACTTAAAGGCGTTATTTTAAATGCTGAGGCTATTAATTATATCGACAGCAGCGCAGCTCAAATGTTGAAAAAAGTTATCCAAGAAATACACGATCGAGGCCTGCAGTTTTATATCGCAGGGGCTATTGGTCCAACACGTGATATTATTTTTAGTAGTGGAATTATAAATGAACTTCGTAAAGAACATCTTTTTGTCAAGACTAAAGAAGCCGTTGCCTATTTTGATAACCCTGGCTGTCTTTCTGTTTTGCAAGAAAAGGTGGCGAATCAAAATAAAATCATAAGTGACTAAGGTCACATTCAGAACAGCTGATTAAGCTTATTTTTGTAGTAATAAAATTTCAGACATGAATATAGAACAAATATATACAGGTTGCCTTGCTCAAGGGGCGTACTATATCGAGAGTAATGGAGAAGTTGCTATCATAGATCCACTTAGAGAAGTACAGCCTTATATGGACCGTGCAGCGCGTGATAATGCCAAGATTAAATTTATTTTCGAAACTCATTTTCATGCAGATTTTGTAAGTGGGCACGTTACACTTTCAAAGCAAAGTGGCGCACCGATTGTTTACGGACCTAATGCGAACCCTTTATTTGAAACTATTATTGCCGAAGACGGGCAAGAATTTAAAGTTGGTGATTTGACCATTAAGGTGTTACACACGCCAGGGCATACTATGGAAAGTACGACCTATTTGTTGAAAGATAAGGACGGAAAAGATCACGCGATTTTCTCTGGAGACACCCTGTTTTTAGGAGATGTTGGTAGACCTGATTTAGCACAAAAATCTGCTGATATGACCCAAGAAGATTTAGCAGGAATTTTATTTGACAGTTTGCGAACCAAAATTATGCCCTTGGGGGATGATATTATTGTTTATCCTGCTCATGGTGCTGGTTCAGCTTGTGGAAAGAATATGATGAAGGAGACTGTTGATAGCTTAGGAAACCAAAAGAAGATGAACTACGCCTTGCGCGAAGACATGACCAAAGAGGAGTTTATTAAGGAAGTTACTGACGGTTTACTACCTCCTCCGAAATATTTTCCTTTGAATGTAAAAATGAATAAAGAGGGCTATGAGGATATCGCTGATGTTATAGAAAGGGGTAATACAGCTTTGTCTGCTGCTGCTTTTGAAGTTGCCGCGAACGAAACAGGGGCACTCGTGTTGGATGTGCGTCACCAAAACGATTTTGTAAAGGGCTATGTTCCACGGTCTATTTTTATCGGTTTAAATGGAGACTTTGCACCCTGGGTAGGAGCGCTTATCGCTGATGTGAAACAGGCGATTTTATTAGTGACTCCCGAAGGAAAAGAAGAAGAAACGATTACTCGTTTATCAAGAGTAGGCTTTGATGGTACCATTGGTTATTTAGATGGAGGTTTTGAAGCTTGGATGAAAGCTGGAAAGGAATTCGATACGATTACATCACTAGCAGCTGAGGAGGTGGTCTCCAAAATAAATGCGAAAGAGGTTTCTGTTTTTGATGTTAGAAAAGATGGAGAGTATCAATCTGAATATGTGGAAGGGGCCAATCATACGCCTTTAAGCACCTTGAACGATCATTTGGCAGAATTTCCTAAAGAAGAAACCTTCTATGTACACTGTGCTGGAGGATATAGATCTGTAATTGCAGCCTCAATTTTAAAGAGTAGGGGTATTCACAATTTTATTGATATTGCAGGCGGTTTTGGAGCACTTAAAAAGGCAGGTGCCGCCATTACTGATTATGTTTGCCCTTCTACTTTATAGAACGTATATACTATTAAATTTAAAAACGCTTCTCCGCCAATTGGAGAAGCGTTTTTTGTTGCACTAGATGTTAAGAAGCCTGATATAAATCATGTTTTATGGTCTTTGGAGTACTTAATTTAGTGCTGTTAAAAACACATGAATTATGAGCGCTTATATATTTCCTTTGGTAGATTGGAGCAATGGTGTCATCATGATAGGGGTCTTTGCTGCAGTGGTTGTTTTATTAATACTAGTTTTGTTTAGCCTCATCAATAGCGGTAATAAATCATGAGTCAAAATTATAGTACACTTTATAATGCCTTATCAAAATCTATTTCTAGAGATATGATTGAGCTTTGCATATCTTTTTGCATTAGGGCCATAAATCTTTAAAAAAATTAATTCTTACTAGTTTTATGGTGGATTATCTGGTATCTTTAGTAGGAATTCCGTTCTACTCAATGATGAATAATTTTATTAAGCGTATAGGAGTAATGAATTGTGTTATGCTTTTGGTAGTACTATCAATTATTATCCTATCGGAGTATTTGTTTTTAAGCGGAAAAAAATTAGATGCTATTTTTATGGCATTTTGGGCCCCCACCATACTAGGTTTTATGAACTACCTAAAGTATAAGAAGTAATGGATTTAATACTGCTATATTCCATTTTTGTGGGCGTGGTCTTTATGGTTTGGATGGTGTTTGTTGTTCGGATGTATAAAAAACTTAATGATTAATCGAGATTAGAGAATAGGATCTGTCAAAAGAAATTTTTCCTTCTCAGGGTTTTTTAATAAATAAGATTGCAAAATACGCTGGGTTTCAAGCGTATTTTTTTTACGAATTAAAAACCGATCAAGATCTTCATAAGAATGAATGGTTTCTTCTTTTTGTACAAATCCGTACCCTGCATATTTTCCATTTTCTATCCAGATAAAAGCTTGTTCCTCTATAGTTCGGCCTTTTTCTTGCACTACAAAATTTTGATATTGGCCTTTTAATCCGTCAATTGCTTTGATGACTCTTGAATTATAGCTGGCAGCGTCTTCCTTTTCAGTACATATGCCCTTGCAGGTAGTAATGCTGTAATGAGAACAGTATTCAACGCCCTCCTGCAGGTGGCAGTATTTAGGGCAAAGTTCAAAGCTTGTGCATATTTCCTGAATCGCTGCACGACAATCCGTAGGGCTATAAAAAGTAGCTATAGGATTTGGCGCTGCTTTTAACTTGTTATGCGCCAGGTGTATAATGCCATTTCTATCCTCATAAGAAAAAATAGCATACTGCTGTATTGTTCGTTTTTGTGCGCGGTTAAAAGAAGGGTAATGATGTTTGATGGCATCTGATTCCATTAATAAAGCGACAAGTTCGCTTCCTGACAGCTCAAAATCGATATCGGCAGTGTCTTGACACATCTGAATCTCCTTGGTTGATTTGTCATAGAAATGACTTAATACGCGCTTTTTAATATTGATTGCCTTTCCTACATAAATAATGACGCCCTTAGTATTTTTGAAAAAATAGATTCCTGGTGCTTGAGGTAGATTTTCATAAGTGTTTCGTGATAAGGCAGGGGGTAAAGTTGCTTCTTGAGATCGTGCGTTTAAAAAAGTCTTGAAAACAGCTTCTGCATCTTCTGCCCGTAATAGTTTTTCAAATAATAAGGTGGTTGCGTGTGCATCACCCCGAGCGCGGTGTCGGTCTGTTAAAGGAATACCTAACGAAGAACAAAGCTTTCCTAGGCTATAGGAGTTATATCCGGGAATTAACTTCCGCGATAACCGTACCGTACAAAGCTTTTTTCGAACAAACTCTCTGCCAATATTTTTGAGCTCGTTCTTAATTACGTTGTAATCAAAGTTAACGCTATGCGCTACAAAAATGGTATCTTTTGTAATCTCCAGAATTTTGTCTGCTATTTCGTCAATAGTTGGCGCATTACGAACCATTTGATTATCAATACCAGTCAAGCCGGTAATGAAATAAGGAATCTCACACTGCGGATTCACCAAAGAAGTATATTCTTCAACTATTTTATAACCGTCATATTTGAAAATAGCTACTTCAGTAATCTTGTTGCCTTTGATGCCGTTTCCGGTAGTTTCTATATCGACTATAGTATACAATAGGTTGTTTTAATACTGTTGAGGATAAAGATACTTTCTTTTTTTAACTGCCATAGTGTAGTACTTCAAATTGTGTATTTTTAATATGGTAAAGTAATCCAGTAATATAAAAAGAATAATGAAAAATATATTAGCTATTCTACTAGTAATCGGGTTGGTTTTGGCTTCTTGCCAACCCGAAGAGATTGAAGAAGTATCACCGAATATTGTGCTCTTTTTGGTAGATGATATGGGTTGGCAAGATACCTCTGTTCCTTTTTGGTATAAACACACTGCGTTTAACGATTTGTATCATACACCAAATATGGAGCGTCTGGCTAAAGAGGGTATGAAGTTTACGCAAGCTTATGCCGCTCCTGTATGTTCTCCATCGCGGGTAAGTTTAATGACCGGCATGAATGCTGCTAGGCATCAGGTTACGAATTGGACGCTACGGAAAGACGTGATTCAGCCCATGGAAAAAAATCACGAGACTTTACTGTTTCCAGAATGGAATGTTAATGGAATGAGTGCTGTTGCCGGTGACCCAAAAGCAGTGCACGCTATGCCTTTACCACAAGCTTTGCACGATGTTGGGTATTTTACCATTCATGCCGGTAAGGCACATCTTGGGGCCATCGGAACACCAGGTGAGAATCCTTTGAATTTAGGTTTTGATATAAATATTGCAGGACATGCTGCTGGGGCTCCAGGAAGCTATTTGGGAATTGAAAACTTCGGAAATAACAAAATAGGAAAAGAAGATTGGGCTGTGCCAGGATTAGAAAAGTACCATGGAAAAGATATTTTTCTAACCGAAGCAATAACACAAGAAGCTTTAATCGCTATGGATTCGGCCCTTTCAAGTCAACAGCCTTTCTTTTTATATCTATCACATTATGCTATTCATACGCCAATAATGAAAGACAAGCGGTACTTTCAGAAATATCTAGAAAAGGGAATGGATTCTACAGAGGCGAAATATGCTGCTATGATTGAAGGTATGGACAAAAGCCTTGGTGATATTATAAAGTATACAGAGCAAAAGAATATCGAAGACAATACCATTATTTTATTCATGTCTGATAATGGAGGATTAAGTGCCCATGCTAGAGGAGGGGTGGCTAATACGCACAATGCGCCATTGTCAAGCGGAAAAGGTTCTATGCGTGAAGGAGGAATTCGTGAGCCTATGCTGGTTAAATGGCCAGAAATGACTAAGTCAGAATCGATTTCAACGCATCAAGTGATTATTGAAGACTTTTATCCGACTATTCTAGAAATGGCAGGTGTTGATAGTTTAGAAACCATACAAAAAGTAGATGGTCAAAGCTTCGTTTCGGTGTTAAAGGGAGAAACCTACGAGGGCGTGCGCCCTTTATTTTGGCATTACCCGAATGAATGGGGAGCTGCTGGCCCCGGAATTGGTGCTGCAAGTGCAGTTCGGAAAGGAGATTGGAAATTGATTTATTACCATGCTGATAGTAGTATGGAACTGTTCAATCTAAAAGATGATATTGGAGAAATCAATAACCTAGCTGAGGAGAATTCTGAAAAACTAAGGGATTTAGCAACTTCCTTAACGAATCATTTGAAGGCTGTCAAGGCACAAATGCCTAGAAACAAGGAGACTGGAGAATTTGTTCCATATCCCTTAGCACTTTTGATACCAATTGAAGAATAGTAGCTATTCTCTTGAATTGAAAATAAGGCATTTAAATGCTAGCGGCTTGAGTTGCTTATAAGCCATTATTGAAGTCCATTATCCGGTTGATAAAGAATATGGTAAATGATATAATTATACAGCTTATTGCAGCGAGTGTATTGTCATTTGTTAATTGCTTTTTCATTTGGACTAGTAGTACCTTCATGTCTTTAATTTTGATGTAAAGCTCTATTTAAAGACTATAGAAATACGAAATAGTCTGTGAAAAGGCTTTTCTAGCAGTTAAAAAGGTTGCGACTGGGTATTGAACGATAGAAGGTGAATCTGAGCGAGTTTTGTTTTAAACAATAAAAGTCTGTAAGTTGTTTATTTAGAAGGGTTGTGAAATGGGGTGCGGCGGTGATTAAAATCGGTTAATTGTGCTTGTCATTGTAATGAAAGAGAAATGAAAATTTAAGTGTACAGAAAGAGGTTTTTTTTAGAAATAACTACTTGCTGCATTGGGCGTAGTAAAACGAATCAATGAACTTGCTTCAATAGTAAGAAAAGGAAAGCTGCACTTCATTTTTGGCCAGCATAATGGAGCGGTTACCGGCTTGTTTCGAAAACAAATTAATAATGGTATCAGGGTCGCTCACTGGGTATTTTTTTTGCACCTATTAATCAGACTTGGCAGGAGACGAAAATTCTCAAAAAAAAAGAATTGGTAAAGAACTAATGAGAAGAACCATAAATGAAGCTCCGAACGCAAAACTAATTTTGCTGGCGGCACTTGATGTGATTGCCTAATATCCAAAAATCGGGATGACGCAATACGATCTTTGTTACTATTTAGATAAATCTGATGATCTTGTATGAAGTTTACCTAAATGATTAATAACTTACACAAGAACATAGTTTCATAGACAATGATTCGCTGTAGGTATAACAGGCCCTTAAGCACTGATAAAATATATCAAAAAGAATCAAAACACCTTTTGACTGAAAACAAATTAACACTTCTAATACAATGGAAAAACGCACTATTTTAATTTCGCTCATACTTGCTTGCTTTTTTACAAGTAATTTTGACCTTCATGCACAAGACAAATTTCTTCAAGAACTCGAAGAGATTGCCATTGTAGACCAAAAAATAATGATGCCAATGCGTGATGGTATTCGTTTGGCTACTGATATCTATCGTCCTAAAACAGATGAAAAAGTGCCTATTATTTTTTCTCGTACGCCTTATAATTTTAATTCTTGGGGTGATGGCAAACAAAAAACAAGAACAGCGCAACGAGCTTTAGAAGCGGTTAAACGGGGGTATGCCTATGTGGTTCAAAACGAACGCGGGCGCTATTTTTCAGAAGGAGAATGGGATATTCTAGGAGTGCCCTTAACCGATGGTTATGATGCATTTACCTGGCTGAAGAATCAGTTGTGGTCTAATGGCAAAATTGGAACTCTTGGTTGCTCTTCAACTGCCGAGTGGCAAATGGCTGTTGCAGCTTTAGATCACCCTTCTCATGCAGCCATGGTGCCTCAAGGTTTTGGTGCTGGTGTAGGTAGGGTAGGTGAAATTAACGAACAGGGAAATTGGTATAGAGGTGGCGCAGAACAGATGCTATTCTTTTCATGGTTGTATGGTGTAGAACACGATAAATTTAAACCACGTATTCCGGCTGGGGCAACACAAGAAGATTTGATTAGAATTTCAAGATTTTACGATTTGGCACCAGAAAATCCGCCAGTAGATATGGCTGAGGCCTTAAACCATCTGCCTATTCAAGATATTCTGAAAAATATAAACGGTAAAAATGAAGTTTTTGATAAAATGATACGCCGTAAGCCAAATGATGCTGCTTGGTTTAAGGGGGGCATTTACCATGATGATATGGAAATTGGTGTCCCTAGTTTTTGGTTTGCTTCTTGGTATGATGTGTCGATCACGCCAAATCTAGCCTTGTTTAATCATGTTAGAAATAATTCGAAAGATGCCACCATTAGAGATAACCAATACTTGGTAATAGCACCGACATTACATTGTGGTTATACGCGTGCTACTGAAAATACCATCGTTGGCGAACGTAGTGTTGGCGACGCAAGACTGAACTACGATGAGCAAATTTATTCTTGGTTTGATTGGTGGTTGAAAGGCGATCAAAATAATTTTAAAGAGAAAACACCTCGTGTACAATACTATACCATGGGCAGTAACAAATGGCAAGCCTCAGAAACTTGGCCTCCAGAAAAAGCAAAATTGACAACCTATTATTTAAACGGTAAGGGCAATGCCAATAGCTTTTTTGGTGATGGAAAATTAACAACAACAAAGGCAGCTGCTGATGCGCCTGACAGTTTCACATATGACCCTATGAAACCAGTGCCTTCTTATGGTGGTAATGTGTGTTGTACCGGTAATGCGATTAAAGGTGGGGCTTTCGATCAACAGCAGATGGAAACCAGAAATGATATTCTGGTCTACACTACCGATATTTTAGAAAAAGGTGTCGAAATTTCGGGTTTTATTGAATCTACATTGTACGTGTCTTCAGATGTGAAAGACACCGATTTTACAATTAAGATTATCGATGTGTATCCCGATGGCAAAGCCTACAATCTAGATGAAACGATACAGCGCGTACGCTATCGTGAAGGGTATGAAAAAGAGGTTTTTATGGAGAAAGACAAGGTGTATAAAGTAGATTTAACGCCCATGTCTACAAGTAATTATTTTGAAAAAGGCCATCGCATACGTATTGAAATATCGAGCAGTAATTTTCCGCGTTTTGCTCGAAATTTGAATACAGGCGGGAATAATTATGATGAAAAAGAAGGCGTCGTAGCGCATAACAAGGTGCATCATTCTTCTACATATACATCACAAATACGGCTACCGATGATTACAGATTAAAAGTAAGGTTGAAAATTAGTAAGTACAGCACAAGCTGAGGTACAACCCTATTTGCTGAGTATATTTCATTGCCCTAAAATTTGATAAAGCAAAGGGTGATTTCATTGCCTATGCATGGCCGTCGGTCGTTCTTTCAAATACCAACAAAAGGCTCTTTTTAAAATAAAATTAGAGCTGGTACTACAATGTTTTGAATATTAAAACCTCTGCCAGCAGAACAGCCTTTCTAATTAGCAACAAGTCAAGAGTATATTTCTATTCCTCCTATTATAGAAATATAGTACTACCCGGTAAGATTAGTTTTCTCAACTAGTGGCTTTTTATTTTTCTATTATTTTAAATTTCAGTAAGTTTTTTAAAGCATAGTAAAGATATTGAGAAACTCATCTTTGGGCAGGGCCGTGGCTGGATTATAAAATCTATAAAGCTGAAATTGTCGTTGCAAAAAAGATAGGTAGTAATAAAATTCCTTTATAAATCTTTTCTATGTAGCTCCCAACAACCATTTGAAACACACCAAAACCTATGCGCAGGCATAAGTAATAAAGTTGCTCAGACGGGTATCGATAGTATAAATATACTTTTAATGCAAGCGCTTCGTATGCTACAAAGAAACCCACGGTAGTAATTGGTTTACTTTCTACACCGGCCTTATTCAAGGCACATTCGTACCGTTCTTTACCTATTTCCTTCATTAGCTAACTGATAGCTTTATTATCCAAATTTTTAAATATAATGTTGAACATATTTCAAGATTACGGAAATAATCTAGATTAAAATTTAATAGTATTTTCTTAAAGTTTCATTTTAGGTGGAGTCAATTTATATTAAGAAGATAATTGTTGCCGCGAAAAAAGTAGCAGTGGGTTCTATTAAGAGTAAATCTTTAGTGAGAACCTTATTTGCAATAAAAAGCTCCTTTATTCGAAAAGACGGACATAGTATCCCAACCCCGCCGGATTAAAGTGAGCAGAGCAATATTTATGGCAAACCTTTCTATAGCTTTGTTTGAAACGATTTTTTAGGTGGTTCAAAAAAACCCGTTTTCAGTGGTTCACTTTGACCGTTTTTTGCAGCTTAGTGCTAAGCTCTTTACGAAAGGTGCGATTTGTAAAGAGTTTACTTTATCAAAGCATCGTTTATTTGAACTTTAGCGATCTAGATTAAGGCTTTTAATTAGGTAGTTAGTGCTTTGCAGGTTTTATTCCTTCATAATGATTTCAATAGCTTTTTCAAGTAATTCATCTTTTCCTTGTCTTATGCCCTCAATAGTCGGTAGTACTTCAATGTCAGGTACTATTCCAATTCTTTGGGTTTCTCCACCATTTGGATAATTAATTCCAATTCCAGAAATCATTGTTCTAAGTCCCCCTGGAAGTAATATTACAGATACATTTCCATCTGCTCCAGCCGTAGTGCTACCAATAATTGTGGTGTTATCTCCAGCTTTAAAAGCCATTGCAGTATATTCTGCTTGACTTTGAGATATCTCGTTAATTAGAACAACCAGTTTTCCTTGGTATGTCTTACCCTTACTTGGTATTTTTAATTCTTTTGTAAAAGTAAATTCTCCTGGATTATCAACATTTCCGTTTGTGAACTTAACGAATGGTGTAAAAGAAGAAACGAAATAAGACCCTAAACTGAATGGAACGAAAGTTGAAGGGTAGTTTCGAATGTCAATTATAATGCCTTTTGTGTCTTTGAATTCATTCTTAATATTTTTAATGTCTTCATCTTTTATAGAACCAAGCGTTACATATGCTATGTTGTTCTCCAACATTTTATATGATTTTTCATCACTTTTTCTATACCAACGAAAAATATCTAGACTATTTTTAGGGTATAATTTAAGACCTCTAGTTTGTGCATCAGATTTCTCTGAAATAACCTCTATTTGAATGCTATTAGAGTTTGAGCGTAAAAGGTCTGCTGAAATATCTCTTAGCCTAGTAGGAATATTGGAAGCAGGGTAATATTTTGTTTTTGCTTCTACTATTTTTTCGATTCGCTCGCCATTTATCTTTGTAATTATATGGCCAATTTTCAAGCCAGCTTCGTTACTTAGTTCTTCGTTGTAATAATCTGTAACAACTAATTGGTTTTCTATGAAACGTACGTGGACAGGTGGGTAGTTTTCGCCTTTCCATTCGTCTATTTTATCAGCTCCGCCCCATAAATTTGCGTGAGTATCTTTTATATCTCCAATAATCTGAACCGCCGCTAGTTCATATTCCAATTCATTTTTTGCATTTATAAATAAAGGAATATATTCACTAAGTGTAGTATTCCACTCTTTATCCGTTAAATGTTTGTATGGAAAAAAGTAATTTATCATATTCCAGTATCTGTAAAGCGACAGAAGCCTAAATCCATCATCTGGATACGACATACTTGCATAAGGTTTTTCATTTTTAAACTCAGGGTTTCCGGCATTCTGTGTCATTCCAATGTGATAATGTTTGCCTTGCGAACGGTTATTATAAACGTAAAGTAATTTATTTGTTAGCGCTTCATCTTGCTTGTTAACCCATTTTAAATCGGGCTTGAGTAAAGCGTTTTCATCAGTTGGCTTGCATTTGTAGCATTTTTCTAATTCACCTAATGATTCTATCCAATCGATAATAAGTTTGTCTCTTTCATTGTTATTTTTAGTCACAATATATTTAGGTAAAAATCTAAATAGTTCATAATCCCAATTGTAATTCCCTTTTGCAATTTCGGGATGGTAATATTTAAGAAACCCCCAGATTCGACCTAACAATTCAAGGTTTTTAATATTTTCTGAAGTGATATCAGCGAAATTAATAAGTGACCCATTTTCAAATTCCTTATCAAGTTGTGCTTTTGATACTTCTTTTTCAACTTCATTTAAAGTTTGAATATTTTTCCCATCAATGGTTAACGTAAAGTCGTCAAACCAAGCCTCACCTTTTCCAGTAAGTATTCCCGCAATAAATATATTTTCTGCTCCTTCTGGGTAATCAAGAGTTATGCTATATTGTTGCCAATCTCTTGTTCCTGTAATATTTTGATTTTGCATATTGTCAAATGCCGAAGAGCTTCCATTTCCATCAACTCTTAACAATAGGCCAGCAAAACCATTTTCAACATTTTCTATTTTCATATAGCCTTTAAGCTTGATAGTTTTTCCTTTGTAATTTGCAGGTATTTTGTAGGCTATACTTCCAAAATCGCCATTATCAGATGAGGTTATTTTACCAGATTTCGACCCGGTATGTGCTTCAGCATCTATAATTAAATCATATGTTCCCCATTTAAACCACCCATCAGAAAGGGTGATTTTTTCTTTTTGATTTTCAAATCCAAGATTGAATTTTTCATTTGTTTGAGCTTGACAACTAAAAGCTATGATGAAAATTAAGAAGATCAGTATTTGTTTCATTTTAGATTTTTTGACTTAAAGATAATAATGGGATAGTATAAGTGATGCGATCTAGCTTATAAGAATAAGTTAAAGATTAATAAACAAGTGTATGAATGGAGAGGACGGACATAGTATCCCAACCCCACCGGATTAAAGTGAGCAGCGCAATATTTATGGCAAACCTTTCTATAGCTTAGTTTGAAACGATTTTTTAGGTGGTTCAAAAAAACCCGTTTTCAGTGGTTCACTTTGACCGTTTTTTGCAGTCTGACAACAAAATAGACCTGTTTGCTGTCCCAAACATTTAGGAGTGAAAGCTCATTATAAAATCTATCTTTAGCAATAACACTTCCTTTTAATAACGGTAGGTCGTAAGCTCCTTTAGTATCTGCGCTCTTGCCATCGGTGATATTTACATAGGCAGGTAGGTGCCCATCATAGTCAAGCGGGGTATGCATTTTTATCGCTCCTTTTTTGGTTTTATATTTTGCCCAATCGAACAGGCTCAAACCGGGGCTTATGGTAGTGGCAGTTAATAAGAATATTTATGATTTTATCTTGAAGTTTGTACGTTTAAAATGTGCTTGCAGTCCTAAAGTTTTGAGCAAAACATAGTAGTAATGCCTAAAAAGCTCACAACTGCTGTTTTTATTCTGATAACTTGAGGTAGATTTTGAAGGAGGGTTGAGCATGCTTAAATGATTGAGGTTGCTAGTTGCTCAACGTAACGCATTACTTATAGCCGATAAAGATTGGTAGTTGGTAAATTGACAAAAAAGTATTGAAACTAAATGAGACCAACTATCAAATCCTTTTGATGTTTATTGCTTTGCCGAAGCTTAACTAAGCTCTTGAATTTTGAGCTTTCTAGTTTTGAGATTATTTGAGAGAACAATGTTATATTCAGTATCAGATAAAGGTGTTTTTTGTGTTGCACCACAAAGGTAACTTTGAGGAACAAATTTCCCTTTCTCTTTTTTAAACGTTTAGGGCGCTATTGCTTTGAAATTAAATATGAAAGAATTGAAGTAACTCGAGAAATTGAGGTTGAACTGATAAATATGAATCAACCTTATTACATAAGATGTAATAGTTTGAAGTCAGAACAAAAGTTCAAATAAAGGGTGATATTACCAAGTATAATCAAAAGGCCAAAGGTGACAAAGAGTTAGTTTGGTTTGTGATTTTTTAGAATATTAATCGAGTATTCTAAAAATAAAATACTCGCTAGGCCTGTATTTTTATGAGCTTAAATGAAATAAGTCGAATAAATTTGAGTTATGTAAAAAACTTTAAAACATAAATCAATATGGGTAAGTTCGAAATGAATAAAGACAAAGCTGGAAAATTCAGGTTTAATTTAAAAGCAGGAAACCATCAGGTTATCTTAAGTAGTCAAGGTTATGCCACAAAGTCTGCTTGTGAAAACGGAATCGAATCTGTAAGGAAAAATTCCAAAGATGATAAAATGTTCGATAGAAAAAAGGCGAAGGACGGTTCTCCTTACTTTAGTTTAAAATCTACTAATGGCCAGGTAATTGGTAGTAGTGAAATGTATTCAAGTACTTCGGCTATGTCGAAAGGAATAGCTTCGATAAAAAAAAACGCTCCTAACGCAACAGTTCAAGATAATTCTTAATAGCTTTAAATTGAATTCATTGTACTTTACCAAAAGGTTTAGTCCAATTGTAGGGCAGCCCTTGTTAAGGCTGCTTTTTTTATTGGTATTAATCCATTTTGTAGTAGTTTTATAGCTAATCTTTGGTTTTAGCGAAGTTCTTTATTTGTGACCGACTTTTTTCCTTTAATTCTTTAAGTTTATCAATTGCATTCTGGTGCGAAAACGTTCAAAGTGAACCACTTAACAAATCGTTTCAGACTATGCTACTAAAGAGTATACAATAAATATTGATATGCTCATTTTAGTCCGGCGTTGATGGTATACTATGCACGTCTTTTCCAGTAATAGACTAAAAATAGTAATTTCATCTTGAAATACATATTTTAAATTCTGAATACTATCTGCCGCTAATTTGACTGCTTAAAACAAAAAACCCCGTAAACAAAGGGTTTACAGGGTGTAATAGTGGAGCCGGGGAGACAAGAACCTATCTCTTGAAGTGCCTGCATATAAGGCTTTTAAGAGGATTGATTTTTTATGCTCACCGAATAGGTGACTTTTAGTTTTGTTTGGATTTATAAATCAATATTGAAATCAAATCATACTAGTTAGTATAATTGATTATTTAATCTTAATGAATAAAAGTATGACTTTAATACTATTAATTCAGTTCTGGGAATATTACTGTTTAAATGGTTTTCCATATAATTGATATTGCATGTATGTTCTTATTTCACCATTTTTCTAATCGTGGTGCTTCTTCTTCCAAGAACTAGGCCTTGCTGACACCACATGACAAAAAACCGAGGCTTTTAGCTTCGATTTTTATGAGCCAACTTAACCATTACGTAAAATTTGGGTTGAATATTCTCTGTACTAAACAATCAGAACTTAGGCCCAAGAAATGTGACTTCTCTAAGAAATACATTTGCACTTCGATAAATTTTTAAATCAGTCAGGTATGGGTCTTGTGGATTATTGAAAATCCTATTTTCCAAATCCTTTCGATTGACATTAGGATTGTCATTCTCGTAACCGTAACTCGCAAGCCCAAGAGCAATTTGTTCTCCTTTCGCTTCTTGATAATTAAAAAGTGGAAATGCTCTATACCGATTAGGTCCAACTTTCACGGTATTCTCGTTTTTCCAGGCCCCTTCCCCCCGTAAATTGTGCCACATTACTCTGCTGCCAATAGACGTTTTCGCCAATAGTGTTGCGTCATCAAGTTTGGACCGTTTTCGTTTGCCGTTATCCAACAATCGCATCCATGGATCAATTCTGCTCTCTTTTCGAAACCGATAGCGCGCCTTAAGACCAATTGATCGATGATACCGTAACCATAGTTTTCGTGTTTTAAACCAAGAATTTGTCTTAGTACAACCACTACTTCTAGCCAAGGCATATAGGTGGGCTGCCTGAATATAACTAGCACATTCATAAGTCCATTTATGAGAATCTTTTGTGAGGTCAATTAAGGCATCATAGGCAGATTTTCCGGGTTTGAGTTCTAATAGTTTCCATGGTGAAACCAAATAACCCGCTTTATTCCTTCTCTTCTGGGGATCATTTTCTACTATCCAATAGGTCTTGTTAAAATTATTGGTTACCCAAGGCGCCCCAAAACCAGGCGGGTACCTTCTTGATTTAGCTTTTGGTCTCAATTTCTTTAGGGCATATTTCAACGCATTTTTATAACTAATTCGTGAAAAATTAGTCGTCTGGCAATTTATTTTAACCGAAAGTGGGGTAATGTTGACTTCCTTTTCAAACTCTATTTCTTCATCTAAAAATTCATTATCAATATCATCATAACCAGTTTCAGAGTCATCGTCTGTAAATTCATCTTGAAGCGTATCATAATATTCTTCTTCAAATTCATCTTGTTTGCTATCACCGTTCTCATTTTTAAAAAAGAGTTCATTTTTCGAGCTATAGTCAAATGACTCTTCATAATTTTCCTTAACATTAAAAAGCCTAGGACGAAGAAGTACTTGACCAGCAGGCATTTCTCCATTATGATCTAATATACGTCTGGCAAAAAAATCTCTAAGCGTATGTGGAAAACTACCTCCTTCA
>CALHGE010000064.1 GCA_938029725.1 uncultured Flavobacteriaceae bacterium | reverse complement strand
GGCATAGTAATAGGCACCACCACCGACCCGACCTTCTATGATGTACAGGGTACCTATACCATTACCTGGAGCTATGACGATGGCAACGGCAATATCAGTACACAACAACAGAACGTCATCCTAAATGATGTTACCGCTCCCGTACCGGATGTAGATCCGATAACGGATGTTACAGCAGAATGTAGCCTTACGGTGACCGCTCCAACAGCAACGGACAACTGCATCGGTAGTGTCATGGGTACCACCACAGATCCTACCTTCTATGATACACAGGGTACCTATACCATTACCTGGAGCTACGACGATGGCAACGGCAATATCAGTACACAACAACAGAACGTCATCCTAAATGATGTTACCGCACCCGTACCGGATGTAGATCCGCTAACGAATGTTACCGGGGAATGTAGTGTTACGGTGACCGCTCCAACGGCTACGGACAACTGCGTAGGCATAGTAATAGGCACCACCACCGACCCGACCTTCTATGATGTACAGGGTACTTATACCATTACTTGGAGCTACGACGATGGTCACGGCAATATTTCCACACAACAGCAAACGGTGATCGTCGACGACTTCACGCCCCCAGAAATAGTATGTCCAGAAGATGTTACCAAAGCGGCACAGCCTGGAGGACCAACAGCGGTAAGTTCAATCGGGCCAATCGTTACAGATAATTGCACAATTGTTAATCAAAGCTGGGTGTTCACTGGGGCGACCGTTGCAAACAGTCCATTAAACGGAATTAATGATGCAAGTGGAGAATTATTTAACGAGGGCATAACAACAGTCACCTATAGCATTGAGGACGAAAATGGAAATAGTGCTAGTTGTAGTTTTTCAGTTATCATACTAAATGAAGCAGATATCGTAGTTAATAAAACCGTTGATAATACTACTCCCGATGAGGGTAGTACGGTACAATTTTCCGTCCAGGTGACCAATAATGGCCCGATTACCGTCACTAATTTAATTATCACAGATCTATTACCTCAGGGCTTAACCTTAGTTGATGGTTCCCCAAGTCTCGGAAGCTGGAATAATCCAAATTGGGATATTTCCTCTCTGGAAATTGGAGAAACAGAAAGCCTGTTAATAACTGCGGTTGTTGATTCGGGAACCTTGGGTACAAGTATCACAAATACGGTTAGCAATACTCAGGATCAAAGAGATACAAATAGTACCCTTGATGATCTTAGTGAGACGATTACGATAATGACCGATAAGGACGGTGATGGAGTTCCAGATCTTGTTGATATAGATGACGACAATGATGGGATTTTAGACATAGATGAAGATTTGAATTTGGATGGAGATAACGATCCAGCAACGAATTCTATAGATACAGATAGCGACGGCATTCCTGATTATCTAGATATTGATAGCGATGCCGATGGCATTCCTGACAACGTGGAAGCTCAAACCACCGCTGATTACATTTTTCCTGAAGGAGGGGATGGCGATGGCGATGGATTATTAGATGTTTATGAGTTTGAAGGAGATATAGGATTGTTCCCGATAGATGTGGATGACGATAGCCTTCCCGATTATTTGGATGAAGATAGTGACGATGACGGAGTACCAGATAGTATTGAGGGTCATGATAATAATCATGATGGAATTCCCGATGTGTTTTTTATTGGATCCGATAAAGACAACGATGGGTTGGATGATGGGTATGAAGGAACAATTGCGCTTGATAATGATGTGAATGACGAAATGGATGACCCTCAAAATAATTTGCCAGATACAGATGGTGACTTGGTTCCTGATTTTAGAGATAATAATGATGACGATGATCGTTTTTCAACATTGGAGGAAGATGTTAATGGAGATACCAATTATGTTAATGACGATTGGGACAATGATGGCACTCCTGATTACTTAGATGTTGATTTGGAAGAAGAAGAGGTAACCGTTTTCAATGTAATCACTCCAAATGGTGATGGTGTACATGATATTCTTCAAATACAAGGACTAGAAAATTACCCGAAAAATAATCTTCAAATATTTAACAGATGGGGAGTAAAAGTATTCGAAACTATTGGTTATGATAATGAAACTAACAATTTTGGAGGCATTTCAACGGGTAGGGTAACTATTGATTTAAATGGCCACCTTCCTACCGGAACCTATTTTTATGTTTTGGCTTACGAAGCTTTTTCGGGCAATACAGTAACTAGAACGGGTTATTTATATATTAACCACTAACACTAGGCTTGTCTATAATTAAATGTCTAAAAAACATTATAAATATGAAATTTTGTACTTGGTCAAGTTAAATTGCGAATACTATAACTACTATCCCTAATATAAGTTTTAAACAATATTCCCTAGTACACAGCATTTTATACGATCAGTCCAAGCAGTTGCTATGCTAGATAAACATCATTTTTAGTAACCTCTCGATAAACTGAATGATAACTCAGATGAACTAAAACGCAATTCAATAGCATACCATTAATTCACAACGCAAAAAGCCCATTTCGCAACAATAGCGTTTTTTGCATCCCGTTGTGAAGTAGTTTTGCTTCAGAATTAAAACCAAAAATCATGTCATACAAAATAAAAAGTGTACTGTATTTCGCCAGTTTAGTTTTAGTGCTAATTACCTACTATCATATTGATAATGTGGATTCAATTCAAAATAATGGATTAGCACACAACATCAAAATATGGTCTTAAATATAATCTTACAAGTCGACGCGTTTTCTATTGAGAATGGCCGCTTTTAGTCTACTCTTTATAAAATTATTTTACCTTTATATAATCAAAAAAAACTCTATGTCTACATTCGTCTTCGCTAAATTTGCTATTCACAACCGTGCCGGATATTTGCGCTATGTCGAGCTCGCTACACCAATATTTATGCGTGAAAAGGTGATAATTCATGCATCTGATGAAGAGCCGCTAGCTTTGTCTACTGATATGAAAAGTGATAAGGTTGTGCTTCTTGAATTTAGAGACCGCGCACACTTTAAGCACTTCTTCTCACAGACTGATTATATAGAAGCAGCGAAAATTCGTGATGCCGCTTCAACGATTTCAGCTACGGTGTTTGAGCGATTTAAAATGCCAACCTAAGCTGCTCGCAGATAAATTCTACTTTTTGTTAGCTAGTTGCTGTTACTTTTCAAGGCATTATAAATTGATTTTGTTTAATAGTATATAAATCTTAAAAGTGTAAACTATGTCCCTTTAACCCTGTTAAGGATGGTTTGTCGTCACCTAATAGTATAGAAAAATACATTCTTAAGGCTTTACAAAATTTGCTCTTTAACAAACGTTTATATTTCCATCAAAACTACTGCAATAGTAGGTTCTAAAAGTTTAAATCGAAGCTACGTATTTGTTATACTAGCTTAGTATATGGCGAAACAAGACCCGCCTATTGCGCTTGAAAATATCAGCCTAAAAATCATATTACTTCTAAAGTATAGCGCCACTTAAAGGTAAATACGAAAAACCAGTGGCATACAACAAAGAAATAAGTCTCTGTTTCTTGGTTATCTATTTAAAACAATTTCACTACAGAAATTCTTACAGAATTTCTTAATTTGAGGAATCTTTTAAAACGAAACCCTATAGCTTTGGAAAAAAATCGTAG
The DNA here is from genome assembly GCA_938029725.1 of uncultured Flavobacteriaceae bacterium. Classification (GTDB taxonomy): domain Bacteria; phylum Bacteroidota; class Bacteroidia; order Flavobacteriales; family Flavobacteriaceae; genus Maribacter_C. The sequence goes on along the minus strand of CALHGE010000064.1, from coordinate 21,856 downwards.
AAGTCTAACAAAATTACTGTCTTTAGGACTTCTTTTCCCCGGCCAAGCGGCTTATGCAATCTCCTCTCTTTTAGAAACCTCAGCACCTGAGTTGGTTGATGATTTAAACAACCCATTGATTTTAGATATGAAACAGAAAGATATTGACAGCCTCTACAAAAAGGCTGTAGTAATCGATGGTTTAACCATCTCAAGAGGTTGGAACGACGCCTCTTTTGCGGCCTTAGAAAAATCTGGCTATACCGGTTTTTGCACCTCATTAGCATCAGGAAGTTTAGAAAACGCCATGGAAGCCTTGGCAGAGTGGAGAAATCGAATAGATGACAATTCTGATCGATTGCTATATGCGACTAGTGCCGATGATTTTCTTCAAGCAAAGAAAGAAAATAAAACTGCCATAGTTTTAGGGTTTCAAAACGCTACAATGATAGAAAAATCTATCGATAATATAGACACCCTCTATAATGCCGGCGCACGTTGGATACAATTGACCTATAATCAGCGAAATTTATTGGGCGACGGCTGCACGGAGCGTACCAATGCTGGCTTATCTGATTTTGGTATTGAAGCGGTGGAGCGTATGAACGAATTAGGCATCATGATAGACCTCTCACATAGTGGCCGCCAAACTACTGATGATGGTATTAAATTTAGCACTTCTGGCGCCTGTTTCAATCATAGCATGTGTGAAGCGCTCTACAAAAACCACCCCCGCTCTAAAACTGATGCGCAAATTAAAGCCATGGCCAATAAAGGAGGCATTATGGGCATTATATGCCTGGGTTATATGATTGGCCCTGACCCTAGTGGTAAAACAACATTAGAAACCTATGTAGACCATATCGACCATGCCGTTAAAATTGGAGGAATAGACCATGTAGCGGTAGCCTCTGATTTTGCTATCCAAGGTTTAGAGGCTACTGGCGCCACTAGAGAAAATTGGTATGTACCCCGCTTAACACGGTTCAAGGCTTCTTATCAAGTACGTTGGCCGCCCTGGATTACAGAATTGGAAAGCCCAGATCGGTATCTAAGTGTTGCTAAGGTTATGGATAAAAGAGGTTATAGTTCAGGCGCTATTGAAAAAATACTAGGTCAGAACTGGCTGCGCTTTTTTAGGGAGACCTTAAAACCCTAGACATCGCCCTTATAGTAGCGATTAAGTACGCACCTAAACCAATAGCTTAAAGTTGAAAACACATGAAAACTAATTTAAAACTGAACTACAAAAGCACCAGGCTATTTGCCGTTGTATGCCTGCTACTGCTAGTGACATCTTGTACTAGCGAAGCCTCACCATGGACCGACATCAATGAAGAAGGCGCTTTTTTGGTGTTTAGAAGGCAATCACAGATTGGAGAAGAAACCTATAGTATTAAAGCAACGAAAGGTAGCATCATCGTAACATCGCTACAAGGCGAAAATGAAAGGGGGCGCATTACCGGTGTGCTATCAGAGCTACACTTGACAAAAGAGCTAGTACCTACCTATTATACCAATAGAAGAATAGCTGCCGATACGACGAATATTTTTAAAATGGAACGGACATCTGAAACTACGGTTTCAATTTGGGAAGAAAATTTTGATGTGGTAACTACCGAAGCACCACCAATATTTTTTCCGTTACACAGCAATATTCCTGCTGCTATGGAAATGATGCTGTACCATTATTATTTTAAAAATGGAGAAGTTTCTATACCTACATTACCTAGAGGAGAAGTTTCAATCAGGCATACAGCTAAAGATACCGTAAGCGTAAAAGGAAAACAAATAGCCTTAGACCGTTACGTAACAGAAGGCATCAACTGGGGCGGTAGAACCGTTTGGCTCGACGAATCAAAGAATTTGATTGCATTGGTGAAAGCTAATACTCAGATTAGAGAAATGATTAGAAAAGGATATGAAGAGGCACTACCTGTTTTTATAGCAGGTAATGTTGAAGAGCAAATGGCTGCCCTTTCAAAATACACGGCAGATTTAAAAGGAGAACAAGCGAAGGTTAAGGCTTTGGTAGGCGGAGATCTTATAGATGGTTTAAGTGAGCATACCCAAAAAAATATGACTCTGATTATTGAAAATGGTCGCATTAAAACTATTGGAAAAAGATCAGAAGTAATCATTCCGGAAAATGCTGAAATTATTGATGTAAGCGGTAAAATATTAATGCCCGGTCTTTGGGATATGCATGCCCACTCTAACCAAGTACAATGGGCGCCAGCCTATTTGGCCGGAGGAGTAACTACGATTCGTGATAATGGCAATGAAATTGAATTTGCAACTTCTTTTAGAGATGCAATTGCTAAAAATGGAGCTTTGGGGCCTGATATTCTTTTGGCAGGAATGACCGATGGTGCTGGTATAAAAGGCAACGGCGCCATTAGAGCCAGAAGCCTTGATGAAGCTAAAGAAGTTGTAGAATTATACCACGCTAATGGCTACAACCAAATAAAAATCTACACCTCAGTACAACCTGAGATCGTAAAGGTACTTGCCGATGAAGCACACAAAAGAGGTATGAGCGTAACTGGTCACGTGCCAACCGCCGTAGGCAATGCTGTACCGGCAATTGAAAATGGTATGGATATGCTTAGCCATAGGTCTAGAATCTTAACGGTACTCTTTCCTGATAAAAATTTATCAGAATTAAAAGGCTTTTATTTGACTAAAAATGACCTAAGTCAAGAGCAAATTGAGAGTGCTATTAAGTTTCTATTAAAGCATAAAACGGTATTAGACCCAACCATAGCCTTAGATGTTATACGTTACCTACCAAAAGGTACACCCTTAGAAAATGTAGAACCCGATGTTGGAAGAATTGCTTATGAACTGTTTGAAGGAAAAAGGTTTAGAAATGGGGTGAGCCCCGAACGAGCAGAAAATGCTAAAGCAGATTATACCAAAGCAATGAACATACTAGGTCAATTTTACAAAGCTGGTATTCCTATCGTGGCTGGAACGGATAATATTGTACCCGTATTTAGCCTTTACCTTGAACTAGAAACCTATCAAAAACTAGGAAATCTAAGGCCTCTTGAAGCCATTAAAACTGCCACCATTATTCCTGCAAAAGCTATGGGCTTAGACTCAGAAACAGGGACCTTAGAAATCGGCAAAGAGGCAGATATTGCTATTTTAGAAAAAAACCCCTTAGAGGATATTAGTAATATAAGAACGGTATCTTCAGTGATGACCAATGGCAACTATTACAAAAGCGAACCGCTATGGAAAGCGGCTGATTTTAAACCAAATTGAAGCTAAAAATGAATACCGAAAATTACGATCCAGAAGCAAGATTAAGAGAACTGAATATTGAACTTCCAAAAGCACCCAACCCCGTTGCAAATTATGTGAATGGTGTGCAAGCTGGCAACCTTATTTTCTTAGCCGGCAAAGGTCCTAGGTATGCAAATGGTGTTGAAATAACCGGTAAATTAGGCGTTGATATATCTATTGAAAAAGGCTACGAAGGTGCGCGATTAACAGCCATCAACCAAATAGCGGTACTAAAAGAAATGTTGGGTGATTTAAAAAAAGTAAAACGTATTGTAAAAGTACTAGCCCTTGTCAATTGCCACCCTGATTTTATAGAACAACCAAAGGTGATCAATGGTTTTTCTGATTTGATGGTTGCCGTTTTCGGCGATAGAGGAATTCATGCAAGAGCAGCTATTGGGGTAGCCTCTTTGCCTAGAGCACAAGCCGTTGAGGTAGAATGTGTTGTCGAAATTTATGATTAAAAAATCAACTCGCAGCATCGATAAAGCAGCACAAATAATTAGACACCTGTTCTCCGAAATCGGAACTTATCATACCCGTATATTTAGAGACGATAATTATACTTTCAGCAAAAAATGAGGATTTCAAAACAACTTATTGGTCGTGTTCTTGGGCCGCTTTCCTTTTTTTACATCTTATTTTTTTTTCATCCTGAAGGGCTGAGCGATTCGGCAAACGGCGTTTTAGCTTCTGTTGCTTGGGTTGCGATTTGGTGGATTACAGAAGCGATTCCTATATATGCAACCGCATTATTGCCCTTGGTTCTTTTTCCCTTAACAGGGGGTTTAGATTTAACGACTACCGCAATATCTTACGGTCATAAATACATATTTTTATATATGGGCGGATTCGTTTTAGCCATTGCCATTGAAAAATGGAATCTGCACAAAAGAATCGCCTTATCGATCATAAATATTATCGGAACCAACGTGATCAACATCATTCTTGGTTTTATGCTAGCCACCGCGTTTTTATCTATGTGGATTTCTAATACCGCGGCAACGGTGATCATTCTGCCCATAGCCATGGCCATTGTATCTCAGTTAAATGACAACCCAAATACCATGGTAAACGAAAATAAAATTTTCGACAAAGCCCTAATGCTCTCCATCGCCTACAGTGCCTCAATTGGCGGCATATCAACATTGATAGGAACCCCTACCAACTTAGTTTTGGCAGGCGTGGTAGAAACCACTTTTGGAAAAGAGATCACCTTTACCGAGTGGTTTATTTTAGGATTCCCTATCTCCGTATTACTGCTATTTATATGCTGGTATTACTTAACGCATTTTGCTTTTAATTTCAAACAAAAGGAATTTCCTGGGGGTCGTAAAGCGATTGCGACACAGCTTAAGGCTTTGGGTAAAATGGGTTTTGAGGAAAGAATGGTTTTGCTGGTCTTTACAGGCACCGCTTTTGCATGGATCTCGCGCTCTTTTCTGCTGCAAAAATTAATTCCTGCTATGGATGATACGATCATTGCCATTACTGCTGTAGTCATTCTATTTTTATTGCCAACTGGTCAAAAAAATGAAAAATTAATTTTATGGGAAGATGCTGTAAAATTACCTTGGGGAATTTTACTCTTGTTTGGTGGCGGTTTAACTTTAGCACTTGGTTTTGAATCTAGTGGCTTGGCGCTTTGGATAGGAAGTAAATTAACAGCACTAGAGACATTACCTTTTATACTGATACTACTTACGCTGATCACCATAGTAAATTTCTTGACCGAGATTACTTCTAACATTGCAACCACCGCAATATTGTTACCTGTTTTAATATCCCTAGCCCCAGTGCTTGGTGTTCACCCGTATTATTTAATGATCGGCGCCACATTAGCTGCCTCCTGCGCTTTTATGTTACCCGTGGCAACCCCACCAAATGCCGTTGTTTTTGGCTCTGGCTATTTAGAGATGGATGACATGGTTAAAAAAGGCTTTTGGCTCAACATAATTTCTATATTAATTTTGACAGCAGTCGTTTATTTCTTTCTTCCTTTACTATGGGATTTGAGTGCGCCAATATAATTCGCTATGAGATGACTGTAGGCCTGGCTTTGTAAGCTGAACTCACTACATGCTACTTCAAAAAACCATTCGCTTTACAAAAGTGGTTTTGTTCTGCCTTTTACTTTCGAACTTTTAACTGCCGAAAAGACTTACTCTAGAAAATTGATCTCTTCTGATCCTAAGATCTAAAGGCTAGATTTCGCACGAATACAATAGTCAGCGTTTTCTAAAAACACGACAGTACTAAAGTTTGTAAAAGAGCTGGCAGATGTATTCCCATTTCAACACCCTACGCTATAGCCTTACAGTTATCGCAAGCCTATTATTAGGCGATATCTTTTAGTTGAATAGCGAGTGCTTTTGTAGACAACTGAACTTCTATAAATGATAAAACTAACGAAATCATTAAGGCGAGTAAACTCGCACTAAAAACTAGATTTGCCCAAAAACGAAGTTCCACGTAAATTAAGGTCATGGTGATAACAGCCAAAAGAAAGCTGAAAATAGCCGTGGCTTGCATGTTTTTTATTATTGATAAGCGTGTGCTAAGCTGTTTCACCTGCAAACCTATAGACTTTGAACCTGTTTCTTGATACTTCTGATGTAATTGTCGTATCAATGCTGCAATAGCCAAATACCGTGCGTTGTACGCCAACATCGTCAGTGAAATAGCAGGAAACAATAATGCGGGTATACTAAGTGATAACTCCATAGATTAAAAGTACAGCTCTTTTAAATATTTTCATAGTCAGGTCTAAGTCATTTTTTTGTCTCTTAAATTCGATGAACAAAAATGCCCTAAACATGAGTATAGCGCAGTTGTTCATTACACCCTCTACTTTCTAGCGGTAACCACAGCTTTATTTACACTCCGCTATAGCTGAGAATAGCCTTAGAACAGAAGCTAACAACAATTATTTAAATGTTGCCCACAGTAAAAGCCGCTTTTACATCAAATATTTTAGTCTCGTGTAATTTGCAGTTACATTTAAAACGAATTAGCTATTCAACAATATTAAAAAGGTCCACTTCTATCTAGCGGACCTTTTTATTGTTATTCTTTAGTTGACCTTCGTTTTAAGCCCCCTATTCTTTTCAAATTCTGCTCTCTTTCTACGCATTAAGCAGGTCATTTAGGGTCATTTTCTTTTTAAGAAATTTTCGTTCACCCTATAATTCAAAGGTTCTAAGAAGTCTAAGGCAGGCTAGGTCTAGCTAAACATTTACTCTTTTATTACTTTAAACTGCATAGCCTTTCCGCCTTGCTCTAAGTTAAAAAGGAGAATTCCTGATTTTAAAGTAGAAATATCCATTTGGATTTCCGGATATATACTTTCCTGAAATTCTACATACCGCAATAATTGCCCTACTTCATTATATATACTGAGTTTTGCCGAAGTATCTGAATCCCCTATGTAGAGGGTTATATAATCGGATGTAGGATTAGGATATACCTTCATGTCTGAGCCTAAGTCAGGCATACCTGTGTCAAAAGCGCTCATATCAAATAGCAAACCTGTAGCACAAGGGTTGGCGTTAGAGCCATTGGCAGATTTAGAAGCACTATTACAGCCATTGGTAATTACCTCCCACTGTAGTCTACCACCATCCGTAAATATTTCAAAGGTATGCGTACCGGGTAAGAATAATTCTGGCAGCGCGCCAATAAAAAAGGCATTTCCTCGAAGTCTATTTTTAGAACCATTAGGAATGTAGATAGGAATATCTAAGGAATTTGTATACTCAAACTGCAAACGGGTAGTAATACTTGGGTTTTCTACTAGAGACGCCGGATTTTGACATATATCAGATGCTTTGATGCGATCATTACACCCGACTGTAGGGTTCACAAATAGCTGCCCTGGCAGTAATGAAATAGTATACTGCTCATAGCCCTGAAGGTTCGAAACATCTGCGGTAATGCTATATTCACCAGCCGCCAAGATTCCTGTCTGCACAGTACCGCTAGCATCTGTAATCGTAAAAGAAGTAATTGGTAGGGCGTTATCATTACACACCAGACCGGTGGTATTTACTTCTATTGTTGCCGGTATCGCGTCACCTTCAAAAATATATGTAGAAAGCACCTCAATACTCAAATCGGCTTTAGTAATGGTGAGGTCACCACTTTCGTAGCTAATACTATAATTGCTTACCGCTGTATTGGGGAGTATGGCTATTTCAGTTGCTGAAGTACAAGCATCACTAGGCGTGAAATTTATCTCACCAAAGAGTTCATTCAATGTTTCACCAAAAGGCAGTGCTGTTATATTTGCAGTGGCGGTAAAATTCAAGGTTTCTTGCTGGCCATAGGTAAGTAAACCATCGTCTGCTTTTAACGTTAACAGAAAGCTTTTCACGCTAAGCAAGCCGCTATTATCAAAGGTAACATTGTAATTTGAAGAACTGCTGGTAGCGCTCGCGGAAATCAAATAGGGACTCTCAGCTACATCACATTGCGTACAACCTACAGCATATATCAATCCGTCAGGAAATACTTCCGAAGCAGTATCTGTATATTTCAAACCTGTAATATCACCCTGAAACTCCGGTATTTCGTTGCCATAGGTAATCTCAGTATCTGTAGTGCTAACCAATAAGTCAGCAGGCAGAATCTCTAAGGTAGTTGGAACATAGCGTATGATGAAGTTGGTGTCTAAGAACCCTCCAGGAATAATATATTGCGTACCAGCCTCAACTCCTGTGATTACATTAACCGGTTTAATATCCGTAGGCACATTAAGTTGGGCATCGCCCTGATTTAAGATAACCAAGATGTTATTAAAACCATTCACCAGTGCAGAAGACTCGCTATTCACCAAGGGCACGCCATTAACTAAAGAAATACCGTTCACCAACGAAAGTCCATTCACTAAGGAAGCTCCATTGACCAATGAAAGGCCGTTCACTAATGAAACTCCATTGACCAAAGAAACTCCGTTGACTAAAGAGAGACCGTTCACCAAATAAAATCCGTTCACTAATGAAACACCATTGACTAGAGAAATTCCATTTTCAATCGTGGTAAGATTACCATTTGCAATTGAAATTTCAGAAATCTGATCTGCTCCAACATATACTAGCTTTTCATTTCCGTTTCCATTCACTAGTGAAAAACCATTTTCGATAGCCGTAGCAGATTGGTCAACCGTACTTTCCGAAACAAAAAATGTTTTATTTACCAATGACAGCCCATTGATAGTAGGTTCTCCATTAACCAGAGAAATTCCGTTGACCAATGACACTCCGTTCACCAAAGAAAATCCGTTCACTAGAGAAAGTGCATTGGTATGGTTGTCGGCAAACGTTTGCACAATAGCCTGATCGACAACAACACCAGTTTCTCCTTGAGCACCGAAAGTATACTCAAAAGAAATTTCTGGAAGCGCATCGCCATAAACTATTGAGGCAATCGCCTGGGGTTGAATGCTTACTGGCATCGGTTTAATATGCAACACCCCGGGTTCTAGACTAAAATCATAGAGTTCAAGCAAGCCTATATTTATATCTGTAAGCTCAATAGCAATGGCATAGATACCAATACTTGAATTAGATAGTGCTTCAGTACTCAATTGTATGGAAGGAAGCAGCAGATCTATATTTTCTTGCGATAGTGGCGCTTCACCTGCTTCAAGAACTAGCTCAAACGAAAATTCTGGGTTTGCTTCTCCATATCGCTTCTCTACATTATCAACCTGAATGCTTACCGCCACAATAGGAATATCTTCAAAAGTTAGCGTTTCTGATGTACCTCCATCAGATCCATTGGTGAGTGGCCCAGGCGGTGTAAACACATAAATGGGTGGGTTGCCAATAAACTCTGGTATACTAACAGTAAGCTGACTAGAATCTACAAAAGTCGTTTCAAGTTCCTCACCTCTGAATAGCACTATGGTGCTTTCGTCAAAGGAGTTTCCTTCAACGATCAATTCAAAGGATACTTCTCCGGGACTAAAAAGAGTAGTATCAAGGTTTGCTAAGTTAAAACTGATCAAGTTCGGTGCCGGGTTGGCAAATGCCCCCACTGAATTATCTGCAGATATAAAACCATGGCCATTGACAAAATCAAATCCGGTAGGGCCCATGTCAATTGCATTAGCTGCAATCAGATTTCTTATAGCTAATGAAGGGTCTACATTCGAAGGGTCTATAAATTTACTTTTAGCTTCAATCAAAAGGGCTGCTACACCAGCGGCATGTGGCGCAGCCGCAGAGGTTCCGAAGAAATTTGGTAAGGAGTTGCCTTCAAAATCAGGGGCACCCAAATTTACCGAGGTATCACCTCCGGTAGGCGCCATGATATCTGGTTTGTTTCTCACTAGTCCTTCCACCGTAGTACCCCCACGAGAAGATGACTCTTGTGCCAGTAAACTTCCGCCGTAGGTAGGGGTATTGTCATATCTTACTGCCCCAACAGAAATTGCCCCCTCTGAATTAGAGTGGCCAACGATTGTAGAACCATTTGCAGCCGGTAAAGCTTCAAAATTACCATCGTCACCTGACCTGAAAACAATATATTTAAAATTGACGGGCGCCCCACTGCCCGCGGCGCGTTCTACAACAATATTTGTAGTGGTCGGGTTTAGAACTACAAAAGGCATTATTTCAATGGGGTCTGCCCCTAAATTATTTCTATTAAAACCATATAAAATAGTGCCGTCATCACCTGCTAAATAAATATCAAGGTCATTGGCGGCTCCTGTAGCGGAGCCTAAGGAATAAAAATCGTCGTCCCACTGCATAGCAATTATATACTGTCCTACCCCTAGGTTTAAACTTTGCAAGCTACTACCTCCTCCAAAATCGTGTCGAATGCTACTGGGTGAAGGCGCAGCAGTAAAGGCAGCCTCATAAGATCGCGTTCCAAAATTTCCGGCAGAACTAAAGTACTCTACCCCGCCTTGACTGGCGGTGTTTACTGCTTCTGCAATTAGACCATCTTGAAAAAATGGTGCCTTCATGTAGGTAAGATCATCTACAATAATATCACAATCAAGAGCGACTAGATCGGCAATTCCAGCAGCCATATTACCCTCTGATATAAATCCAGTTCTAAAGTATAGTTCGGCATCAGGTGCTACATCATAAATAATCTGTAGCATCGCCCTACCCTCATCACTCGCTGTACCAAAGGGGTAGTCTTGAACCACCGAGACCGCATTTGCCCCTGCTGGTAAGTCGCCATTATTGATATCAGTGACCACTGCTGGTCCAACTCCTGCGATTACACCCGTCTTTCGATCATAACTATCTGAAATCACTCCAATTTTAACTCCAGCACCAGATAAGTTCCAACCTAGCCTTGCGATATGTGAATTTTGTGCAAAATCTCCCTGACTGTCTATTAAGCCAGTATTAGGAATTGGAGGGGAGACCTCATATACCTGATTTATGATATTAGATTGTACATTTAGAGCTTGTAAATCGGCAATAGGAAAGAAAACGGTAATAACTCTTTCATCATCTGCAGGGTCAAAAACATCTGTAATGAAATCACTTGATGAAATTCCGAACGAACTAAGTAAACTTACAGCATTGGTATATTGACTACTAAAAATTACAATTTCTATGAGCACCTCTCCAATATCATTTACGTTATAAATAAAATTATTTACGGGTATCGTAGGCTCATAATTTAATGCAAGAGAGGTAAGCGCGGAACCTATGATTTCGTCTATTTTAGAATTAGGTGGATAACCGGGCAGAATATCGCAATTGATCAAAATACAGGCACATACTGCATCTACTTCCTCGAGGGTAGAGGCACTACCGGGCAAACCACTGCTGTTTTGACTAAAAAAGTAAATAACTTCTGAACTCCAGCTGCCATAATTATTGATATTTCCGCTTAATGTTTTAACACTTCCAGCACCTGATAATGAACTATTATTATTAAAGTTTCCATCGCTTAACTCCACACAAGAATTGGATAGTATAATTTGAGCATCGTTTACAACGTTACCGTCTTTTAATAACAGTGCATTGGTTAATTGTATGAGTCCTAAATTGTTTAAAACTCCAGGGCCAATCGCTATCTGACCTTGATTTACAATTAACTCGGCGCCAGCGTCTACATTAATATTGCTGGAGGTTGATAACTTCGCATTATTAGAAATGATAAGTTTTCCTTTATTATTTAATTTGATAGGATTATTAGAGGAGTATACGATGTCGTGATTAATTGTAATGCTGCTATTTGAAACGCTATTATCCGGAAACGGATTTTGATTACATGGCCCTCCTTCACAGGCCCATGCTGCGGAATCTTGCCAAGTATTGGAAAGACCTGTAGTCGTATAACTTTGAGCCACAGACATTTGAAAAGTAAACAAAACCAGTAGAATAAAAGCGCAGCTGGTTTTAGCCTTGCTTGCTATGGCAGTTCGAAGGCCAACGGGTGATTTAAAGTAATTTGTTTTCATAGTAGTTTATTGGTTTGTTTAACTAAATAGCATTTAGCTTAAAGCCTAATTAACTGGGGAAATCAAATTTTTAGGGGGAAATCAAATTTTCAGAAGGGGAAAACAGGACTGTAATAAGGAGGGAAACACTTATAAAGTTAATTAAAAACTCCATTATGCGATCAATACAGAAAGTATTAACATTTAATTAACAAATAAAAAACAGGTGATTCATGGGGGATCTAAAAATGCTTTTAATATTAAAACTTAAGATTAAGTTTTTGCGCTTTAAGTTTCTCCAATTTTTCTAACTTTTTAGCGGAGCGGTGCTCTTTTGCGTAGGAAGTATGATACTGGTGGTTCTCTAGGAAGTTTATCTGTAAGTTCAACCACTCCTTATCGTTCTTTATCACTTCATAATGAACTAATTCTTTATAAAGACCATGACTCAGTACGTCGTAATCATCTCTTCCAAGATAGTCTAAATCGGCATCAGCAAGGATCTCTTCAAAGAAAGTCTGAGGTTGTTGGGGCACTTTAGTAGCTCTAATCATACCGTTAACAGTTTCTATTTCAGAAACGTCCAAAATATTTTCCAATAATGGCCTGATTTCTACTATACTGCGCTCTTCATGATTTTTTTGTGAAGCTACAAAACCTAGATCATGGGCAATAGCAGCAATACGGATTAGCTTGGCAGATTGATCATCAATATCATAAAACTTTATATAGGCATTACAAACATTGGCCACCCCAATTGTATGATCTATGGAATGATAGGTCAAATAATCTGGCAACTCCTCTCTCATATAAGAAAGAAGCTCGAAACAAATCTGTGGATATGCGCTTTTGTTTTGAAGAGCTATAAACATTGAAAATGAAACAATTAGGTTATTAGATTAAACAATAAATCATTTTAAATATTGCGTTTATCACTGATTATCTACCATGCAACGCCTTTTTAGTTGGTAAAATTTAAAAGATTCAGGCAAAATATAAAAATCGCCTAACAGCATATATATTTATGTAAACAAAATACTACATTTTATTGACCTACATCAATGTAAGGTCACCTTTCCAATTTAAAAAACCAGTTCAATTACAATTCAGCAAGCTATTAGCTAACCTTTTCCTCAGCAAAATACATTTTTAAACTTTGCGAATTTTTCACTTTAATAACACCCCGATAGGTAAAAGATATTTTATCTTTTAACAACTGATATGTATTTTCAGAAACATTGATTTTTCCTGCAATCGAATTAGACTCCATTCTAGCTGCGATATTTACAGAGCTGCCCCAAATATCATATTGAAATTTTTTAGTGCCAACAACTCCAGCCACTACAGGGCCCGTATTGATTCCTATTCTAATTTTAAAAGGATGTATGCCTTTCGGTGGATTCTTTTCAGTTAGGTTCACAAAACTCATTATTTCTAAGGCTGCATTAAACGCATCTTCAGCATTCGTTTTATTTTTAGTAGGAAGGCCGCCTGCGCACATATATGCATCCCCTATAGTTTTAATTTTTTCAAGATTATTTTTTTCTATTATTTCATCAAACTTACTAAAGTAATAGTCTACAGTTTTAACCAATTTATCAGCGGTTATTTTTTCAGCAGCGACTGAAAACTCTTTAAAATCAGTAAAAAGAATGGTTATTTCTTTAAATTCTTTGGCCTTTATTTTACCACTTAGCTTTAATTCTTCGGCTGTTTCCTTTGGCAAGATATTAAGTAGTATGGTTTCCGCCTTGTTTCTTTCTTCCGCCAGCTTTTTATTTGATTTTTGCATAAACCTATAGCGAGAAACATACCCAATTACGATGAGCAGAAGCAGGGTCGCAATCACTAAGAAATAGCGTTTAGAAACCTTAGCTCTTTCTAGCTCTACTTGCTTTAACTCATTTTCGGTATTTAAAAGGGCTATTTCCTTTTCTTTATTTTCAATATCAAATTGAAAACGTAAACCCCCTACCGTTTTTTCATAATCGCTACTTCTTATGGTATCGCGCATTGCCGAAAATAACTTTTGATAGGTGTAGGCATTTTGAAAATCCCCCAATTTTGAATAGGTTCTGGCTAAACCATCATAAACATCTCGCTTATCTCTATATACCTGTGTCACCTGACTAATCTCTAATGCCTTGAGGTAACTGTTCGTCGCTTCTGTAAGTTTATTCTGCCTATTATACAAATGGCCTAGCTCTAGATATGCCTTTGACTCTTCTATCTTTGCATCTGTGTCCATAGACATCGCAAGGCCTCTTTTCAAATAGCTACCCGCTTTTGTAAAGTCGCCCAAAGCACTGTGTGCCTGCCCCATCATAATCAAACTTGTTGCAATATTACCACCTGATTTCTTTAGGGCAATCAGCGATTCATCAAGAACATATAGGGCCGCTTTAGCATCTTTGTCTTTCAAATAGAGCTCCGCCATGTTAATGGCTATATAACCAACGCCTTCTTGATAATCGATTACCTCAAATATTTGTTTTGATTTTGTATAGGCTGCTAAGGCTTGTTCTAAGGTAAGTTCCTCGTTAGAATATACGCTTCCAATATTAAGATAAGCTGTAGCAATACGTAAAGAATCGCCTATTTCTTCCGCTAGTCGTACTGAATTCAGAAAATAATTCAAGGCGGTTGGGTCATCGCCCTTGGTCTGGTAGATGCCTCCTAGATTATTGAGTAAATTGCTTATACCCTGTTTATCTTCTATTTCCTCAAATATTTCAAGTGATTTCTTCCAAAAACCAACCAATTCATTTGTGAGTTCTCCTTTGAAATAAAGCGGAAGCCCAAGGTTTTTATAGCCATAGGCAAGACCCTTCTTATAATTTATTTCTTTGGCAAGCACGATGGCATCATTTGCATATTGCTGCGCCACGTTTGGCTCACTCTTGTTTAAAAGAACAGAAATTTGCAAGAGGCGATTTACCGCAGTAGAATCTTTTTTATTCGTCTTAATAAGTGATTTAAGACTATCAACTTTTTGATTTTGCCCAAAAAAGGCCTGACTAAAAAAAGCTAATAAAACAGTGAAAAGTACTAGTTTAAATCTCATTAATTATCTTATGAAATACTGGTTCAAATAATGAGGGAGTTCTAAAAATAGGTATAATCTCAATTGAATTCTAAAAATAAAGGTAAATTTTTACCAAGTAGCGTCTTCAAGACCACCGCAGAAATGAAAATTGTAAGCCGGCAGCACCGTTGGTAAAATCTAAATTATTCGTCTCAATTAAGGCTGCTTTCTTTTTACTTTAATTATGAAAGTGTAGAGCGTTGACATAAAACCTACTAAATACTCCGCGCCCAAATTGGGCCTATACCCTAATCCATTATTTGAGCTTTGAACGCCATCTTAATGGTGCAAAACTAAGTCTACAAGGTTTATACTATAAAACTAGCTTCTAAATTTCAAGCACTATGAAAAGAACTAGCTAGACCATTAAAAGAATAAAAAAAGCTTCTCCTGTATTAAGGAGAAGCTGTTTGATATGTTTTTAGAAAATTAGTCTCAGTACATAGACATCACTATAATGCTACTTATAAATGAGCAATAACTGATATTCTTGAATTAGATACCTGAATCAGGTCTTCCTTTCAAGCGAATATCAATCCTCTTTTTCTTAACAGTTAGCCTTTTCATTACCTCCATTAAGGTAGCATCTTTTGTCTTCTTATATACCTCATTGATCGCTAATACGAGACGTTTTGCCTCTCTTGAAGCGGTCACTCGATCACTTGTAGACATATGACTCATCTTCGCTTTTTCAAATATTTCTGCTTCTTGTAAAATGTCCATAACTATACTTATGTTTAATCTATTGTAAATGTAATTAAACAAAATAGACTTCTCAAGCCTTATCCATTGATTATAACTATTTTAAGATAAAAATAACCTTTACTTCAATAAAAACGCGCTGAACCTAAATTCTAAAACAAAGCGTATTTCGAATTGAGCACCTACATTTAAGTACTTTATTCGTTGTCAAATCACCTTTTTTGGCCTGCCAACTCCTTCCATTTTGTATTTAGATATATTTTTAAAATGAGAGGGGTTATTGCCTTAGCTTTGCAGTTATGGATATAAACCCAACTGAAATAATAGGCTACCTAGCCAGTCTCTTTGTACTACTGTCGTTTTTTAAAAAAGACATTCGTCAGTTAAGAATCATTAATTCAATAGGATGTGCCCTTTTTGTAGCCTACGGAATCATGCTACCAAGCATACCGGTAATCATTACCAATGTCGCTATTCTTTTTGTGAATGGATACTACCTTTTTTGGAAGAAAGCAGTAGCCTAGAACCCTTAAAAAGGTGAAAACTAAAACGCTACATTCAACAATTGTCCGGTCAATTGTAGCAGTTGCAACTCTGACAACTTGGCGTCATACTTGGCTAAATTTTTATTGGTTTGTGCATTTAGCAAGTTTACCTGTGCCTGGCGAAATTCAATCGATGTGATTCTACCCAACTGAAACTGTTCTTTTGAGCGTTCAAAATTATTTTGATTGGTTAAAACATTCTGTTCTTGAATATTAAAGATATTCAATCGATTCTCATAGATAGCTAAGGCATTTTGAATATCTCGGTTGACTTCTAATGCGACCTGTTGCTTTAGTAGTTCTTGATTTTCATATGCGATTTTTGCATTCTTGACCCTAACTGTAGTTCCTCCACCATCAAACAAATTCCAGGTTAAACTAGCTCCTAAACCAAAATTCCAGTTTGTATTATTTGTTCCAGGAAAAAAAGCGGATGCTGCACTTTGATTCAAATTCCAACCATAAGAACCATTTAAACCAATGTTAGGAAGGTACCCTGATTTATTTACTTTGATATCATATGCATTGATGACCAAATTTTTCTCGGTTTGGAGTAGGGCAACATTATTCAAATTTGCCTGTGCCACATACTCTTCCAATTGTAACCTAGCAATAAAGTTTACCAAAGTATCGACTTCAAATTTTTCGTTTAAATCGCGCGTTAAAACAAGGTTTAAATCTCGTTTTGCATTAGCTAATTGCTGTATTGTGTTTAACAGATTGATACTGTCATTAGTGACATCGACCTGAGCGTTCAAAATATCAAGTCTGGTATTTTGACCATATTCAAAGGCATATTCAGCTCTTTTTATCCGCTGAGCAGAGATTTCCAATGCCTTTTGTAAAACATTTTCGTTCTCCGTTATTCGCGCAACTTCAAAATACACACTAAAAAGCTGTAACATGGTGTTTTCAATGGTCTCCCTTGCCTGAAGTTCACTTAATTGGTATTGCTCTTTCAGTCGCTTGTAATTATAAAAACGCCCCATACCATCAAAAAGAGTATAGTTCGCATTCAATGTAGAATTGTAACGCTGCGCCTCTGCCTTATAAATGTCAACATTAGCCCTTGGGCTGCCATCTTGATTAAAAACACCTGGAAATTCAATAACAGAATCGTCACGGTTATAGTTGGCGTTAGTCGAATTTGTAAGTGTAGGCAGGTAACCCGAGTTTAAAACACTCTTGTTATTTTTAGCTATTTTGACTTGATTTTTGGCAATTTTGATTCCGAAATTATTTTCTAATGCCAAAATTACTGCCTTGTCTTTTGATAATACAGTCTCTTGCGCCGTTACCCCAAAACCTATTAGTACTAGGAGTAAAGTGGTTAGATAGGTTCTTCTCATTATATTTTACCTTCTAGTTCTTTTGAAATCTCTGTATTGTTTTCAGAGCTTGTTTCTGTTTGTTGATGGGTACTATTTTCTGATGATTCTATTTGAAGATACTCATCATCTTTTTGCTCTTTAATAGCACGCTCCACTTCTTCTTTAGTGATATCGTTACCGGTTATCAACCATTTAGTACCCACTTTAAATTTGTTACTAAAAGATAGAAACAAAGGTAGCATCACCAAGGTTAATACTGTTGCAAAGCCAATACCATATGCTATAGAAATTGCCATGGGTATTAAAAATTGTGCTTGCCTACTGGTTTCAAAAATTAAGGGAGTAAGCCCGGCAATTGTCGTAATTGAAGTCAAAAAGATTGCTCTAAATCGAGATCGGCCTGCTTCATAGATGGCATCGTCGAATTTCATGCCAAGCCGCAGGTTGGCATTGAATTTACCAATAAGCACAAGGCCATCATTCACCATAATACCTATTAAGGCAATAATACCTAATAAGGATAGTATATTAAGTGGAAAGTCGTGAAGCCAATGACCCCAAATAACGGCAGTCATACTAAAGGGTATTAACAGAATCAGCATCAAAGGTTGACTAAAACTTCTAAAGGTAAACGCTATGGTCATGTATATTAAGGCCAAAACTGATAGTCCGACCACTTTTAAAGAGCCAGTCAATTTACCCAATTCACGATTTTGCCCTTCATAAGATGCTGAGACCGTTGGGTATTTTGATTCTATTTCAGGCATGATTACCGTTTGTATCTCGGTCATGATATCTGTAGGGCTGTCTTTCGGATTTTTCATATCTGCAGATATCTGAATCTCGCGACGCCCTTCTAAGCGATTGATGGCCACATCACCTCTTTCAATAGTGTACGATGCGATTTCCTTTAAGGGTACTCGACTGCCGGTCGGGGTTAGAATTCGCATTTCGTCTAAATCAGTAATCGAAGATCTATTCTCTCGGTCATATCGCACCCATACTCGTATTTCATCTTGCCCTCTTTGAAATCGCTGTGCTTGAGACCCGAAGAAACCAGCGCGTACCTGGCTCATAATAGTTCTCAAATCGAGACCTAAGATATACGCATTCTCTTTTAACTTTATCCGTATTTCTTTTATTCCGGCAGGGTCGTTATCGGAAACATCTTTTAGCGCCGCATTACTCAAAAGAGCGGTTTTTAATTCGTCTTTTGCACCCTTTAATTCTTGAATATTATTTCCTAAAAGAGAAACGGATACAGGAGAGCCCCCAAAATTACCGCCAGAACCATAAATCAAACTTTCAACCCCGATTACCGGGCCAACTAGCTCTTCCAATCTACTAGTCACCAAATCAGCACGAATGGCATCTGGTCGTTCCTCACCAGGCAAGAGGTTTATAGACAGGGTGGCAGCAGATGACCCTGGTCCTACCCTTTTAATTACATTTTCAAAAAGAACCTTACCTGTTCCTTTCAAATATTGGTTTGTTAATTCTTGATTTACAATCTCAGCCTTCTCCTCAATTAAACTAATTATGGAGTCGGTAACTTTTTCATTTGTCCCATTCGGCATAGAAAGGGTTATTTGTGCTCGATCACTTGCTATTCTTGGAAAAAAAGAAGTTCGAACAATACCACCGCCTACAGCACCAAAAGATAAAATTAAGGCCATAGCAAAAACACCAAAGGTCAATAGTTTGTAGTTTAAAGCAAAACGTATTAAGGGGCTATACAGGTTATCACGCATCCAAGACATGAAACGATCACCCGTTTCATTGAATATTCTAAGTTTTGCAAATGCGGCCGCTACACCTTGTTTAGGCTCTTTAGATACCGGCTGTAAGGCTTTTGAATGCGCCAGGTGAGCTGGTAAAATTATAAGCGCTTCTACCAAAGAAACTACCAAGGTCAGAATTACTACCACAGACACCTCTCCAAAAAACTCTCCAATTCTACTATCTAAAAACAAGAAAATAGAGAAGGCTAATATAGTGGTAATAATGGCTGAAATAATAGGGGGCAATACTTCTAGTGTACCATCAACCGCTGCCCTAACAGGTGATTTTCCTTTTTCATAATGCTGGTAGATATTTTCTGCTATGACAATACCATCATCCACCAAAATACCGATAACGATAATCATTCCGAAGAGTGAAAGTACGTTTATCGTTACATCAAAGAAACCTGCAAAAATGAACATTCCTAAAAAAGCAACTGGAAGTCCGAAGGCTACCCAAAAAGCCAATCTAGTGTTTAGGAAAAGTGAAAGAAATATTAAAACCAGCAGCATACCCTGCCAAGCATTTGTTATCAATAGTTCAGTTCTGCCATTTAATGTTTTTGAGAGGTCACTTACCACGCTCAATCTTACATTATCATACTTTTGATTGAAGTCCTCAATATATACCTTCACATCGGCTGCAGAAGTTAATAAATCTTCCGTATTTGTACTGGTAATCGTTGTGTTTACGGCTAGATTGCCATTAAAATAAGAAGCATTCGGGTTTTCAGAAAAACGATCACGAATTATTGCAATATCTTTCAAACGAATAATTTGACCTGAAGCATCTGCCCTAACGACTATATTTGAAAGCTCATCACCATAATATGATCGATTATTGGCTCGAATTAAATATTCTTCTGCGTTGGTTTTAATATTACCCCCCGTTACCAAAATATTTGAGTTGCCCACAGCAGCAGCCACCTCAGCGAATGAAATATTATAGGCTAATAAATTATTCTCGTTTATCGCAATTTCAATCTCTTCATCAGGATACCCTGAAATTTCAATTTGCGAGATGCCCGGAATAGCCCGTATATCATTTTCAACCTGCCTAGCGATCTGCTTTAAAGTCGCTAAAGGGATATTATCTCCACTAATTGCGAAGCTGATGGTCTGACGTACCGCTTCCAACTTTGAAACCACTAAAGGTTCCATTCCGGTAGGAAAAGTTGGCACTCGGTCTACCCCATTTTTAACCTCGAGCAACATGAAGTCGATATCTCTTCCCTTTTCAATTTCCACATTGATGGTACCGCTATTTTCTCTAGAGGTTGATGTAACTCTATCTACACCTTGTAAGCCTTTTAAATTATCTTCAATTTTAAGTACAATTCCTTCTTCTACTTCTTGAGGAGATGCCCCTGGGTAAATGATATTAATAAGGATGTTTTTAGAATCCGTTAACGGAAAAAAGGAGGAGTTCAGAGACTTTGCACCTGCGATACCAAAAATCGCAAAAGCAATGATAATGACGTTTACCGCAACATGGTATCTAATAAAATATTCTATTACTTTTCGCATTATTCCTCGGTATTTGCTTTTTTATCTTCATAAACCTTCACCGCCATACCTGTATACGCGCCTAACAAAGGTTTTGACAAAATTGTTATGCCATTAGGTACATTTTTTAACACAACACTCTTGTCTGTAAAATAAACTGGGTTGACGTCAATCAAATCGAGAATAGTGTCGCGTACCACAAAAATCTTATCTCCTTCCAGTAAGAGGTTTCTATCAATCTGTATGGCATCAGTTTCTTCTTTTGCATCTAAATTCGCTTCTAAATACATACCTTCTCTTAAACTCTTATCTTTCACTTCGATAAAAGCTTTTATAGTTTGTGATGCCTGATCAACGCTAGCATTGATTCTTGCAACTTTACCGGTATACTTTTTTAAATCACCCATAGCAGAGAGCTCCACATTTTCACCAAGCTTAAGCAAATCACTAAATGCCTTACTTACCGCTACTTCTAACTCATACACATCAGTATTTATGAATTCTCCTAGTTTTTGGCCCGATCTCACCAAAGTTCCTTCGGTAACCAAAGTCTCTGTCAGCACCCCACTAAACGGAGCTGAGATACGATATTTAGCGAGCCGTTGCTCTAAGTTTTTAACATTATAAAAACTGGTTAAAATGCCTCTACCACTGATAAAGAATTTTTCTTTTTCATCCACCATCTCTGGCAAAGCAGGCGTTGATTTGGCCATATCATAACTACTAAGGTAAGATTGCCATTTCGGAAATAGCTCTGGATAGTCTAATCGTAAATCAGGCATTATAGAAGTAAGCTCATTGTACAGGTTACTTTTTGCCGATTGCACACTGGCAGCATATTCAGAAGCATCAATTCTAATAATTGTTTCACCTTTCGCATAACGCTCTCCTGTTTTGAAAAGTTTACTCCCTTTTTTGAAGACGCCTTGAACCTCTGAATAGAGTTCTACACGATTTTTTGCAACCAGATTTCCATTTGCAGGAACAACTATAGCAACATTTCCATTAGCCACTACTTCTGTAAATACAGTTTTGACCACTTTTTGCGCGCGCGGCTTAAAGGTTTTCTTATTTGCAATTATCATTTTGGCACCAAAAAAACCGCCGATGATTAGTAAAACTCCTATGACGGATAAAATAATTTTTCTCATGTGTTAGATATTGTATTTTTCAATTTAAAGGTAGCGCTATCGATATGCCTTTAGTTTATTTTGATTTGC
>CALHGE010000063.1 GCA_938029725.1 uncultured Flavobacteriaceae bacterium | reverse complement strand
CCTTGTCGATTGTTGTTTGTTTCTTAGGTTTCTTTGATCAAAGAAACCTAAAAATACATTTCTATAAAATACTTTCCAAATACCGTTTCCAATATCTTCAATAGCGATATATTTTCCTTTTAAAGCAGCAGATACATATACTGGAAAGGACGGACATAGTATACCACCCCCGCCGGATTAAAGTGAACATAGCAATATTTATTGCAAACCCTTTTATAACATAGTCTGAAACGATTTTTTAAGTGGTTCAAAAAAATCCGTTTTCAGTGGTTCACTTTGATCGTTTTTTGCAAGTAGGACCTTAGATTAATTTTATTAAGCATTAATGCTCAAAATTTTACACTAAAAACACCTAGTTCCGTGCTAGATAAAACAAAAAAAAATGATAAGGCATATTCAATACTCGCAAAAATAAAACCCTCATAATCATATGATTATGAGGGTTTTTACGAATAAATAGGGATTTGAACCCTAGACTTGTTCCAGTTAACAATTCTCGGAACAGCTATATGTTTTAAATAAAATCCTTCAATAAAACGCAAATGTGTTACCCATGTGCTACCTACAAACAAAAAAAGCTGACTTAAAAAGTCAGCTTTCTTAATAAGTACAGGCGGAGAGACTCGAACTCTCACACCTTGCGGCACTAGATCCTAAGTCTAGCGTGTCTACCAATTCCACCACGCCTGCATTTCCCTTAACGGGCTGCAAATATAAAGTAAAAAATCAATTCTCTAAATAGTAGCGCTTTAAAAAGTTCTTTTTATTAATTTAGATTCCAGATATATTAAAATACATGCAAAACCCTAAGAATTATATTGCCGAAAACAAAGAACGTTTCATCAAGGAACTCATTGAATTATTAAAAATTCCTTCAGTTAGTGCAGACCCTGCGTTTTCACAAGATGTCTTAAGCGCTTCCGAGGCTGTTAAAACAGCTCTTTTAGAAGCCGGCTGCGATATTGCTGAAATACATGAAACCGATGGATATCCTATTGTTTACGCAGAAAAAATAATTGACAGCAAGCTTCCAACTATTTTGGTATATGGTCATTACGATGTGCAACCTGCCGATCCGGTTGAATTATGGGACTCTCCACCCTATGAACCGGTAATCAAAAAAACGGACTTACACCCCGAAGGCGCTATTTTTGCAAGAGGCGCATGTGATGACAAAGGGCAGATGTATATGCACGTTAAAGCGATGGAGTATATGGTTAAAACCAACAACCTGCCTTGTAATGTCAAATTTATGATTGAAGGGGAAGAGGAAGTTGGCAGTAACAACCTTGCCGTTTATGTCGCAAATAATAAAGAAAAATTAGCCAATGATATCATCCTAATTTCTGACACAGGAATGATTGCTAACGATGTACCCTCTATAACTACGGGCTTACGCGGATTAAGTTATGTGGAAGTCGAAGTTACGGGGCCGAATCGCGATCTACACTCTGGCTTATACGGTGGCGCGGTAGCTAACCCCATTAACATTCTCAGCAAAATGATTGCAAGTCTTCATGATGAGAACAATCATATTACCATTCCTGGATTTTATGATAATGTAGAAGATTTATCTCTAGAAGAGCGCGCGGAAATGGCAAAAGCTCCTTTCGATATTAATGCCTATCAAAATGCTTTGGCTATTGAAGCGGTTTATGGCGAAGAAGGCTATAGCACCAATGAACGCAACGCTATTCGCCCGACTTTAGATGTAAATGGCATCTGGGGCGGATATATCGGCGAAGGAGCTAAAACAGTAATCGCAAGTCAGGCGTTCGCGAAAATATCTATGCGCTTAGTGCCTAATCAAGATTGGAAAGAAATCACAGAACTCTTTATATCGCATTTTGAAAGTATCGCACCAAAAGGCGTTACCGTAAAAGTGACACCTCATCATGGAGGCCAAGGTTATGTAACCCCTATCGATACGGTTGGGTATCGCGCTGCATCGAAAGCTTACGAAGCTACTTTTGGCAAAAAGCCTATTCCACAGCGAAGTGGAGGAAGTATTCCTATTGTGGCTTTATTTGAAAAAGAATTGGAAAGCAAAACGATTCTAATGGGCTTCGGTCTGGATAGTGATGCAATACACTCACCTAATGAGCATTTCGGAGTTTGGAATTATCTAAAAGGAATAGAAACCATTCCGTATTTCTATCAGTATTTTACGGAAATGAACATTTAGAAAAGAAGAAACAAGATCACTGCGTTGCAAAAAAAAGTGCCAAGAGAAATGATCTTCTTGGCACTTTTTTTATTTCATAATAGAGTTATCTTTTCTACCCGCTGCAACTGTTTATTACTAACTTTATAACCCTTCAGCCCCACAACTCATCTCCGCAGGAACTTCTTCGAAATTTTGTCTCTTCTCTTTGTTCTCTTCTCTTTGTTCTTGGTTCTTAAATTAAAGCTTCTTTACATATTTAGTTATAATCACCGTCAACGTTGGCCCTACTTTACCTTCAATAAACTCGGCATTTTCGCGATCTAAAGAAATTCTCCGTACTGCGGTACCTTGCTTTGCGACTAAACTCGAACCCTTTATTTTAAGGTCTTTAATCAACACTACGCTATCTCCATTTTGTAAAACAACACCGTTTACATCTCTGTGAATTATTTTTTCACCTTCCTCTTCACCTTCTCCTGTTTCCTTCGCCCATTTCAAGGTTTCTTCTTCTAGGTACATCATATCTAATAAATCTTGCGACCATCCTTCTGACTTCAATCGAGAAAGCATTCGCCATGCTACTGCTTTTACAGCTTCATGCTCACTCCACATGCTATCATTTAAACAACGCCAATGATTTGCATCAGTCGTATCTGCATTTTCAATTTGATCAATACAGGTCTCGCAACCTAATAGGCTTCTATCAAGGCCAACAATAGATTTTGGCGGAACCTCATATACCTTTAAATTTTCAGTGCTTGCACAAAGTTCACATTGCGATCCACTTCTCTCTTTTAATTGCTCTATTAATTCCACAGATTCTTTTTTATTTGTTACAAACATAGGATTTTAAAAACCAGGAAGCTTAAATATTTTACTCTACACTTGTAGAATCAAAATATTTACTCTATGTTTGTAGAGTTAATTCTAAAAACGTAGAGCATGCAGTTGTCAAAATCAGAAGAAGAACTTATGAATATCCTTTGGAAACAAAAGAAAGCCTTCATGAAAGATTTGCTAGACGCTTATGCTGAACCGAGGCCAGCTACCACAACTGTTGCTACCCTTTTAAAACGCATGACCGATAAAGGTTTTGTAAGCTACAAAGCTTTTGGGCGATCTAGAGAATATCACCCTTTGGTTAAGAAGAAAGACTATTTTTCAAAGCACGTAAACGGACTCATAAAAAACTTTTTTAATGATAGTCCGGGTCAATTTGCTTCCTTCTTTACTCAAGAAACTAATTTGAGTAAAACAGAGTTAGAAGATTTGAAAACCTTAATTGATAACGAAATAAAAAAGAAATAATCATGCTCGTATACCTCTTAAAATCAATTGCATGTTTGGCCATTTTATTTGTGTTCTACAAGGTCTTTTTAGAAAAGGAGAATATGCATGTATTTAAGCGTTTCTATCTCCTTGGAGCATTACTCTTTTCTATGATTATTCCTTCATTGGTTTTTACAGAATATGTGATGGTTGAACCAGAACCTATGGTTACAATATCGACTCCAGTTATCATGCAACAAGCCGATTATTCTAATGATGTCATCAATGTTCCACAAGCCTTAGAAACTGATGTTATCGATATAGCACCTTTATTATGGGGAGTTTATTTTATAGGATTATTTTTCTTCGGATTAAAATTTCTTAGAAACCTATTCCAGATTTACAGGCGCATTCGAAAAAATCCAAAACAAAAATTATCTCGATTTACGCAAGTTCTCTTGCAAGAAAAACTAACGCCACATACTTTCTTTAGCTATATTTTTCTAAATAAGAAGAAATTCGAGGCTGACCAAATTCCCCATGAAGTACTACTACACGAACAAACGCATGCAAGTCAAAAACACAGCTGGGATGTTATACTCGTAGAACTCCTCCATGTCATTTTTTGGATAAACCCTTTTATCTATCTCACCAAAAAAGCCATCAAACTAAATCACGAATTCTTAGCCGATCAAGCTGTATTAAGAGAGAATATCGACAAGACTACGTATCAAAATACCTTACTATCGTACTTATCACCCGATAGCGAAAAGAAGTATCAGCCATTGGCTAATGCCATCAATTATTCATCAATCAAAAAACGATTTACAGTCATGAAAACACACACCTCAAAAAAAGCAGTTCTTCTGCGTAGTTTACTGCTATTGCCTTTGCTCGCCGTATTAATTTACGGATTTAGCGAAAGAACGGTTAAAGAAAAGACTTCGAGTGAGCATACTTCAATATTAATTAATGACCTAGTTGTTGAAGTTGACGACCATGGCAACCTATCTCTTAACAATAAAAAACTGGAATTAAATGAAATAGGCAAAGAAGCAAAACTACTTACCGATAAACTCACTAATGGTGAACGCAAAAACTTCATTACTGCACATATTCTTTATAATGAAGAACATTTAGAGTCTATTGAACATGTACAGTCGCAACTATTTGAAGTAGGAATTCACCAAATTAACCATGTGAGCAAAAAAACCTCCACAGCTCTAGGCAGACCTAACTTCACACCAAGTAAATACCAAAACAAGACAATTGAAGAAGCAAGAGCTATACAAAAGGAAACTTTCGCTTGGCACGAAAGCATTTGGTTTGACATAAAGAATGAGAATGAAATATGGTATGAAGATAAATTGATACCACTAGAGGATTTAGCTGAAAAAATTTTGAAGATTGCTAGTACTAAAAATGAAGAAAACAATATTAAGGTTCAGTTCTATTCCACAGGAATTTTACACTCAAATTTTGTAGACAAGATTAATGCTGAAGCTCAAAAAGCTAATGTTAAAGAAGTTCAGGTTTTTACAGAGGAACAAATAGTGCCTGAAAGTGATTTTACAGAAAATAGAGAACAAATTTTAATTGCAGAAACTATTGACGTACATATTACTAAAACTGGTGAAATACTAGTTCAAGATCAGATGGTAGCCATTGAAAATGTTTCTAAAGTCCTATCGAAATATAACGCTGATTTATCAAAAGAAGAAAAATCTAAGATTGTAGCCGCTACAATTCATATTGAAACAGGGGCAGCACAAAAAACAATACAGCGCATTCAAGAAATTTTAACGGAGTATGGTTCAGCCACAATAGACATTACTGAATGGAGCGAAACCAAAGACTTAGAAAAGATTTGGATATCAATTATGAATGAAGATGAACTATGGATCAATAATCAACAAGTACAACTTGATGAGTTAGCCGCCAAACTTTCGAGTATTTCAGCTTCACAAGAATTAAAGAATCAACTTAAAATTAAAATTTATTCAGAAAAAAAACTCCACCAAAATTTTCTAAATAAGATCACAAAAGAGATTGATAAAGTAGGAGCTTTAAGCGTTCAAGTTTTCTCAGAAGAATACATCATGTCTGAAAGTGATTTTGCAAAAGAGGGAATAAACCCAAATAATGCAAAGATTCATTTGAAAACGAACAAGATGACATTGGAGAAAGATTCAGAAAATAAATATGAAAAACTATTTTTCAAGTTTAATGAAAAAGGTCAACTCTCATTAAACAATAAAATAATACCTAAAGACAAGGTATTAGAAGAATTAAAAAAGAACAATTACAATTCTCTAGAGGGACACTCTAAGGTACATATCTACGCAAAAAACGCCTCTGAAAAAGATATAAATAGCCTATTAGAGATTCTTAGAACAATTGGCATTGATCATGTAGGCATAATTACAGATACACCAACAGCCAAACAAATAGCAGAATACAACGTACTAGCCAAAAAGTACAATACCATGCTTTCTAAAAGCCGAAGCATTCAAATTAAGATGAAAGAGGTAGAGCGATTGGAATATATTTACGGCTTAATGTCTAAAAAGCAGAAAGCTGCTGCAGAGCCGTTTCCCGATTTTCCTGAACCGCCCCCAGTACCTGATGCTCCCAAAACACCTAACGAAAGAGAGCAAGCAGCAAACATAATTGAAAATATTATTGAAGAACAAGACCCATATGACAATGTTCATGCGGTATTTTATTCTGCGAATAATAAGAAAGGGAAGGCAAAAACGCTCTTATCGATACCTTCCGAGGCATCTGCTCCAAGAGTATTGAAAGGTGAAGTGAGTGATATTCCAAAACCTCCAAAAGCCACAAAGGCTCAAAAGGCTCAAAAGGCACCAAAAGTATTAAAAGGAAAGGTCGATAATCAAGATAAGTACGGCGCTGATAATGTGAGGGTGTATCAACACAAGGTTGGCGAATCGAATAACAGCAGCCCTAACCTTATGAAAAGCATAGCGTCCCTCGCTAAACGTGATGCGCAGTTCTATTTGGACGGAAACGAGATTAGTACCAAAGCGGGACTTCAAATTGTAAAAAGCAAAAAAAATATACTAGTAGAAACTCACCCTTACGTAAACAAGACACCTGAAGTTAGAATTCATACAAACCCAACTGAGGTTTCTATTCCTGCACCGCCTCAACCACCAGAGCCGATTGCGCCTTTAGATCATGTTATTGAAATGGCTAAAAGAAATGCTACATTCTATCTTGAAGGAAAAGAAATCACTTCAGATGAGGCCATCGCAGTAATGAAAAAAAATAAGGAAATGAATATAGATAGTAGATCTGCTAAGGGTAAAAGGCCCGTGGTAAAACTATCTACAGCACCTATGAACCATTAATTAAACATCTAAATCAAAGTATCCAAAGTATATTTTAGAGGCGCAGTAAGCGCTCTGAGAAGCGCCAATGCAACCGATTACTTGGTCTGTGTAACGCTATTACAAAATTTCCACTATGAATTTAGCTCCTCACAAAGAAGGATAGTGCTTAAAATCATACCTAAAGCCCTCATATAGAGGGCTTTTTTTGTAACAATTTGATACGCTCATATACTAATACGGTCCAAAGGCCAGTTACTGTTATATATCCCTTTGGGAAAAGTAATTCATCAATCAAATCAATCATCATGTTACAAAACTTTTTCATTCTCTGCTCAGGAGCAGACTCAACTATTTTAAAAACCTGCTCAGAAGGCGAGCAAAACAAGTACGCTGGTATTGGCGCCACCGTATTTTTTACTGCAGTCATGGCATTTATTGCTAGCAGTTATGCACTATATACTGTTTTCGACAATCTATTTGCATCCATTTGCTTTGGATTGATTTGGGGACTCCTAATCTTCAATCTCGATAGATTTATAGTCTCCACTATTAAGAAAAAAAAAAGTTTTAGCAACGAATTTATACAAGCTGCACCAAGACTTGTGTTGGCCGTCATTATTGCCATCGTTATTTCAAAACCTTTAGAAATGAAGATTTTTGAGAAGGAAATCAATCAGGTATTATTGGAAGAGAAAAATGCAATGACTTTGACGAACAAAGAACAGCTGGCACTTCAGTACACCCCTGCTGTAGAAAAATTAAATCAAGATATCCTTGCACTAAAGACGGAGCTTAAAGACCAAGAGGCGGAAACCAATGCTTTATACGACACCTATATTACAGAAGCAGAAGGAACGGCCGGCACATTGTTGCTAGGCAAAGGACCTGTATATACTGAAAAACGTGAAAAGCATGATGCTGCCCTAACGGAGTTGCAGCAACTGAAAGAAACCAATGCCATTAAAATCGATGGAATAGAAGCTCAAATTCTTGTTTTAAACACTGAATATGCTGATGTGGTTAAAAATTCACAGCCCATTATAGATGGTTTCGACGGACTCATGGCACGCATTACTGCCCTCGAAAAATTACCATGGTTGCCTTCTTTCTTTATTTTTTTATTATTTCTCGCTATCGAAACTTCACCCATTATCGCGAAACTATTAGCCTCTAAAGGAGCATATGATTTAAAATTAGAAGATGAAGAAAGCGCCGTCAAAACCTGGGTTAGACAAAAAGTTCAGCAAAGAGAACAGGTACTTTCTACAGATACCGCTTTAAACGAAAAAATATATAGCGAAATAAAAGAAGAGGAAGCGGTTTATGCCTACAAGAAGAAAAAAGCAGAAGAACTCTTAAAATTACAAGCCGATGCTTTTCACAATTTACAGGTGAAAAGTTTGTAGTCTATTTTGTTTGTATCGTATACCCTGTAAATACTACCCAAAACAAAATACTGCCCTCTATAATTCTCTGAAAAAGGCCCACAAATGGCCCAGTTGAGTTTCCAGATAAAAGCACTACAAAACAGATTGCTATAGCGCCACATAACAGAGAGGCTTTAGAAAACTTTGTCGGGCCGATTATTTTTTTTGATAAAAATCCAATTCCGATCAAACAGAATGGAACCGTAGCGTACACTAAAAACCCCACTGTGTTATGTATAAATTGGGAAAGACTCGCTATTTCAGGATCTGGATTACAACCAATATCACAAGGAAAGAACCCTGTTGTAACGGTTCCTAAACCGTAAAAAATTGCAAACAAAAAAAAGCCGATTTTAATCCCTTTGGAGTTTGGCATTTCATAAGGAGCCATAACGGCAAAGAAGGCAAATAAAATACCACTAGCGATATACAGATAACGCAGGTATTGTGTATTCGGGAGGCCTGCAGCATAACTTTCACTTATGTATTGAGCAATCATACTGTAGCCTTCAATTTGTGCAGCACCCAAAACACTAGCACCAACAAAAAGTAAAGCCCCAAGAACTGCTGCTCCAAAAATAAATAGCTTCATGATCAAATTTAGTAGTTTAAAATTAGTTGGACTTAGTTACCCAAAATACGATTCCATAAACCAAGTAGCAATCCGTCTGCATCAGAAGGTTTTTTCGGCATCTCTATCACCGTCAGACCGTTTTTGTTGCTTTCCAATTCATAGGTAAACGCAAACTTTGTTTCATCTGGCTTTAAGCTTAGTAAACCAAAGCGAAGGTCATTGAACAGTAATTTTTCCTTTTTCCGAGAAATAGTATACCAACCTTCCGCGATAGCAATAAGACGTATGACTTTATCATTTGTTACTAGCTTTCCTAATAATTCATGATTCTTTGGATAGCTAGAAAAACTAATCGATTGCGAATCAAAGAAAGAATAATACCCCATGAGATAGGCCTCTTTTGTGTCGATATTGGCTGTCCATAAAATCGTGCTAAATGGCGCAGGTCGAATATCCATTTCAGTGTAGACAACTCCTTGTGCTGTAAGACTATCCGCAAACTGTTTATACGCTACAGCCTTCAAAATAAGGGTGATAAGTAAATAGGCACTGCTAATAAAAAGCCCCGAATAATTATACCTTCTCCGCTTGAGTGACGTACGTTTTTGTCGCATAGCAAGTACTAAGAATACTAAAAATGGCAGGGTGTACATGGGATCGATTACAAAAACATTCTGAAAGGCCAATCGCGATTTAAACGGCCAAAAAAGCTGCGTACCCCAAGTGGTAAAGGCATCTAAAACAGGATGGGTAAACAAGCCCCAAAACATCAACCAAGACCACTCTTTAAAAGTGGCTATTGATTTTGGATTGATTTTCCAAACCAACCACCCAAAAATGGGCGCGAACAAAACCGAAAAGAAAATAGAATGGCTAAAACCCCGATGCCATTCAGTTGCGGTAACGGTATCAACAAAGAGTCGGGCTAAAACGTCTAGATCAGGAATAGTACCCGCGATCGCCCCATAGAGCATGGCCTTATTACCAACTTTTCTACCTAAAACGGCTTCCCCTACGGCAGCACCGAGTACAATTTGTGTTAGTGAGTCCATTTAGTTCGTTCGTTGTTATTGAAATTATTTTTTTCTGCATACGGCAACTGTATACTGTCAACTTTTAGCCACAAAGCTCTTCAATCTTACTTAGCATGATATTTTCTCTTAACCCTTGCCCCACCTAACATCTCTAGCCGTCCATCAATACTTAGTTCAATCTACTATTTCCATCTTCTTTAAAAGAAAGGACGCATTCATGTTCTGGCAAATACCCTCTTTGAATTTATAATCGAAATGCAATTCGTTTGCTATAATCTCAGCATCGAAATAATGGTTTTCGATTTGAGGAAGATCATTCGCCACTTCGCATAAACTAAGATCATGCGTAGCTATAATTCCTGTGGATTTGGAACCTACTAACTTTTCTACAAATTTTCTGGAGCCCTTAGCCTTATCTGTACTATTTGTTCCTTTTAAAATCTCATCTAGTACTATGAAAAAACGATCAGTTCGAATTTCGTCAACGATAAATTTCAGGCGTTTTAATTCAGAAAAGAAATACGATTCATCATCGGTAAGTGAGTCCGTGGTTCGCATGCTGGTTATCAACTTTATTGGATTATACTTCGCATCACTTGCGCAAACTGGAAGCCCAACATTTGCCATTACAATCTGCAAAGAAACGGTTCGAAGAAAGGTGCTTTTTCCTGCCATGTTCGCTCCAGTAATAATAAAGAATTGCTCGTTATCAATGTGAAGATCATTTAAAACACTCTTTGTCGCATCTAACAAGGGGTGCCCAGCGTTTTTAGATTTCAAAACGATAGCATCATCAACTAAAACAGGAAAAGCATAGTTCGGATGATTAAAAGCGAATGTTCCTAAACTGATATAGGCATCAAAAAATGCAATGACCTCAAACCATTCTTTCGCAGATTGCCCATGTTTAGTAACCCATTGCTCAATTTGATAGCTGGTTGCTAATCCTCTTAAAAAATAACCATTTCCGAAAATAAGATAGAAGACATTATTGTTTTGATCAAGGCTACCTAGCAGTTTTGAAAATTCTTCTAAAATTGTAGAAGTCTTTGTTCCTTCTTTGATAATCTGCTGCTTTTTTTTATTCAACAAGACCGATGTAAACTCTCTTTCTTCAATAATACGCAACAACTTATTGTACTGCTCAAATGTGGACTGCGCCTTGGAGCTTTCGGTACCGAGTCTGGTAATTTTTTTTGTAAAGACACCCGATATGCCGAACCCCAGAACCAAGAGAAGTAAGAGCACAAAACCATGAATAAAGCCCATAAAATAAAGCGCAAAAGCAACCACCGATACAATTGAAAACACGGTGGGCAAGTATTTCATGATGGACGGCACAAAAGACGAATAACTCTCCAACCACTTCTGTATTGCTGTTGTAGTCGTTTGCGTTTTAGTCAAGGAGGCTACGGCAGAAAATTCTTGCCGCCATTCTGGCAAGGCAGAAAGTTCTTGTATCGCTTCTTGCTTTTGAGAAATGTTTTCTATAGAGTTTTCGGTACATAATTTCGCCAAGGTTTCGCCGCCTTGCTGCAAGGCAGTTCGGTTGCTGTATTGGTAAAAAGAGCCTTTTCCGAAGAGATCAATATCTTGACTAAAATAATGTGTTGGGTCTTTGAATTCATTTCCAGAAGGAAGCTCATGAAAATCGCGATTCAAGACCTTGACTTCAGTCTCATTGATTCGTTTTAGCGCAAGCAACTTATCTCTTTTGTATTGCAAATCAGTGTGCCGAGCAATTAGAAAAAGAAAAGCGACAATTCCTGCTAAAACGGCCCCAAGTACGAATTTAGTGTTACCAAACGAAACATAAATGGCAAGGCCTGTACTTATAAAAACTAGTAAACGAATTGCACTTGAAGCCTTCAGTTGTTGTCTGACTTGTGACAAGGCATTCGCATGTTTTTTAATTTTATTTTGGTAAAAGGAAGCTAAATCCTGCATTGAGAAGGTACTGTTTTATCAGGCAAAGATATGTATTCTGCCTTAGCTATTCTTCATTACATTCAGCATTGCAATTTGGCCTAAATGGTAGCTATCGTGTTGGGTAATACTCGTGAGAACTATTCGAAAAGTATACGCCTTACCTGGTACTTGCCGCTCTAATATTTGATCTGTTTCCTTAGATAACAAGCTTAGTAATCTATCTTGCGTAACTTGGAGCTGACCTTTTATTGCGTTCCATTCTTCTTCCGTATGAATTTCGATACGCGTCCAATCATTCTCGCTATCCATTTCAATTTTATAGTCGGCATCGCCTTCGAGTTTTTTTAAAATAAAAACACGCCAGTTGGCTATGTGCTGCACCAAAACTGCAATTGATTTATCACCGTATAGCGTATCGTTAACTGCGCCCCAAGGAACCGTATTCAACTTTTCCATAACAGAAATACCATACCATGGTTTTCCATCAAAACATTCTTTTAGGTTGTGAATTATGGTTTCTAGTTGACTCTGCATTTTTTTATTCTAAAGTATCAAATTCAGCCTTCAACTTTTTGGTGAATTTTGAAACTACCAACTCGTAAGAGTGGTCAATCAATTCTAAAACTAACTTAGGAGGAAGTAGCGTTAAGCTAAGTGTATTCCAATGGACTTTGCTCATATGATAGCCTGCAACGATCGTGCCGTCGTATGCTTCACGAAGTTCAATAGACCGCTCAGGATCACATTTCAAGTTTACCTAAGAAGGCACTCTTTCTAAGCCAGATAAGGCAAACATCTTGCCCATAACTTTAAAAACTAAGGTTTGCTCATCAAAAGGAAACGCTTCGGTCACTCCTTTTTTAGAAATACAATACGCTCTGAATTCTTCGATGTTCATAGGGCATCTATTTATGGTTTAGACCCGGCATTGAGTTCAAATTAGGCCAATAGTATCTCGTTTTGGTAATCTCTCGATCTCCAATATCCAAATCGTTTATGGTTTCCTTTGCGCTACCTCCCATACGCTCATAAAATCGAATCGCTTTTGCATTACTCGTTAGTACCCAGAGGTACATCGATGCCCCACCTTTCTCTTGCATAGCTCTAGCAACATTAAGCATCAACTTTTCACCGATACCTTGTCCAATAAATCTCGAATCAACATGAAGATTATCAATCAGAGTACCAAATACTATATCAGCACCCCTATGAACACAAACGAAAGCTACAATAGAATTTTCAATTTCTACAACCTGAATAAATTGATTGCCTTTCGGGTTTTGAAGGCGTTCTTTCCAAACCTTACAGCGCTCATTTAAAACTTCATTATCTAAAAAATGATCACTAAAAACACCCCTGTAGTTTTGTTGCCAACTTTTTGCATGAAGCATTGCAATAGCCTTGTAGTCATTTTTGACAGCTGCCCTAAAAGAAAACATTTAGCGAATCGCTTTTGAATCATAAACAATAACCTTTGTCCATAATTTACTTGATTCTTCAATAAAAAGTTTGTGTGGCGCTTCGTCTTGGTACTTTTTTTGTGCTTCGGCCGATTCGAAAGTTACAATCAAAGAATACGAAAAAGAACCATCAACTACATCGCGACTTGCTCTAGGCGGTAACCCAATAAACTTGGTTTTAGCGTAAGCTGAATTATCTAAAAACTTTTGAAGCGAAGTTTCAAAGGCATCACGGTCTTCTTGACTATCAGGGTTGGCTAACCAAAAATATACGGTGTGTGCAAAATTAGAATCAAATTCTTTCATAGTGTCATCATTTTGCCCAATCGCAGCTAAGGATAGTAATAAAGTTAATACTAAAGAGATTTTTCTCATCGGTTCAATTATTATTTTTCTAACAACTTCTTTTTTTCTTTGTCTTCAATTTTTAGTGCAGAATAATCTAACTCCCACCCTATTGTCGCTACAATTGATTCAATGAGCAGCACAGCTTGCAAGGCCTCCTTTCGAGCAGTTTTCATCAATCCGCTTTCCGGAATTTTTTCTCGAATATGATTTTTAGCCTCATTATTCAAGGTCGTTAAATCATCAGGAGAAAAAGAATTAAACATTCCGTTTTTGATATCATAAAACTCCAATTCTGGTTCTATGGAGAGAATTTCGGGTTGCGGAAAATTAGTTAAAATGATACGTTTATTCTCCACATCAGAATCTATCTGCACCTTCTTTAAGTCATAGCCAATTAGCGCTTTGGCATGAATAACAATCAAGGCTTTTTTCTTGCTCGAAACCAAGCTCAGAAAACGTTCTTTCGTATTCTCGTATTTGTAAATCTCCGCAAATTCACCTTCAACCGAAACCAACTTGCTTACGCTTCGAATTTTTTCTAAAAGCACTGTCGATTGGTGTAACGTAATTTCTTTATTCTGCTTTTTCTTAAACAGATTATAGATCCAGTAGGTAGCTATTGCACCTAATAGTAGTCCTAAAACAGAATCAAAAATAGTATCCATACGCTAAATATATGAAGATATCAGTAGTAGTCTCGACTAGTCCTCAATTTTATATAACACGGGGCGACTAGGACTGGCATCATTCTCAAAGGGTGCTACTTGTAGATTTAGAAAATACTTGCCATCTTTAACTGCATTCGGCACATAAATAAACTCGGTAATAGTGGCATGCTTGCGCAGCACTCCCTTCGTATTCCAAAAAGCATTATGGGCCAAAAGGGCACCTGCGTCTTTCTCCTTATCCACTGAAGGAAGATCGATTAGCACATGATCTATTCCTTTTGCCACAAGAAATTCAGCTGCCTCCTCTAACAAATAAGGCGGATTCGCATTTGAATATTGCCGTGTTAATTTATCTCTTGTATTTGGTAAAGTTCGAATAACTAAGGCTTCTCGTTTTCTATTTCCCAACGCATATTGCAATTGCTTTCGCGAAATCACAAAATCATCTTGATACTTCTCAGGAGCCAAAGTAATAAGCTCAGCTTTAAAAAAATACTGCTTTAAATTTTGATTGATGGAATGGAAATCTTCTGTAATATGCCCCACACATTCTGTATGTGTACCATGCGCATGCGGATTAAATGAAATCGTGTTAAAATTTGTGGAAGCCCCCTCAGAAACCTTTCCCACAAAATCACCCTCTGTATGTGCTTCTATTTTAGGATGGCCAATATACCAAGCATTGACATTGCTGGAATCTCCTCGCATAGGAATAGAAATATCTAATGGTTTGGATAAATCAATGAAATCGTTCTTAATTTTTGCAAGCATATACGCTAAACTTTTACGCTGAATTCGCTCTAGCAGTTAGTTTTATTTTACAACTCATCTAAATAAGGCTTAAAGCTAAAGGATTGATTTCTTAGATTTAAGTCTGTTCTAGTAGCATTGCTAAGCCTATAAAAATAAGCTTTTGCCATTTGATTTAATCTTCGATTACTCAATAATTCTAGAATAGACTCTCCCTAAATACTGAAACTAGTTCAGCATAAATAAATCTGCTGCGATACCGTCGACCAAAAAACGTCCTTTATGAGTTGAGATTAGTGTACTATCATCAATATACAAAAGACCTTCTTTAAGGTATCTATCGGCTTGCTTTAAAAGGTAACTATGGTACTTTTCTCCAAATTCACTTGTAATCTTATCTAAAGAAACGCCCCAAATAGTTCGCAAGCCGGTCATCACATATTCGTTGTAATTATCCGTTGTAGAAAGCACTTCAATCTCAATAGGCACTTCATTATTTGCTATCGATTTAATGTATTTTGGGTTGTTATTGATATTCCAACCACGTCGTACCCCATCGTAAGAATGTGCAGAAGGACCAATACCTATATATTTTTTCTGCCGCCAATAGGCCATATTATTTCTTGAGAAATAGCCTGGTTTTCCAAAACTTGAAATCTCATAGCTTTCATAACCAGCCTTTTCCATTTCATCTTGCAAGGTATTAAAATGTTCCTGCGCTACCTCATCGGCTATAGGTATAACAGTTCCCTTTTTAATAAAATCAAACAAGGCTGTTTTGGGTTCTACAGTCAATACGTAGCTTGATATATGCGGAACATCTAAAGCGAGTGCTATTTCTATATTTTGAATCCAGCGTTCATTGGTCATACCTGGAATTCCATAGATTAAGTCAATTGAAATATTATCAAAGTATTTCGTTGCTTCGCGAATACATTCCTCAGCCTCCTGTGAATTATGTGCACGATTCATCAATTTCAAATCTTCCGCGAAAAAGGACTGAACTCCTATGCTTAATCGGTTTATCGCGCTATTCGACAATTCAACTATCAGTTCTTTCGATAAATCATCAGGGTTTGCCTCTAGTGTAATTTCAGGGTTTTCACTTATTCTATAATTTTCATAAACCGATGCAATAATACTATTGATTTCTTCGGATGTTAAAACAGATGGCGTACCTCCACCAAAATAAACTGTCTCAACTAGCTCCTCTTTTAATTCTTCTTTTCGGAGTTCAAGTTCTTTTTTTAAGGCTAAAACCATAGCTTCTTTCTTACCCATTGAGGTTGAGAAGTGAAAGTCACAGTAGTGACAGGCCTGTTTACAAAAAGGGATATGGATATAGATTCCGCTCATTTAATAGTGTTCAGTAGACCGTGCAATTTGTTCAATTAACAATGACTAAAATAATACGCTTTTTCAACCCTTGTTTTAGGGGTAAATTTTAAGATAGAAAATATAACTCGCGATAATTCATCAGTATTTTCTATACCTCATCTAGCTTTATTGCTAATTAATTTTTTTAGGGTTCTGCTTTACAAAAGCATCCCAACCAGAATAGTTTTTCCCTATTTCAATCCGACCTGAATTATAGAAATGACAAACGGCAGCAGCTAGCCCATCAGTGGCGTCTAAGTTCTTTGGAAGCGTTTTTAAGCCCAATGTACTTTGAAGCATTTTAGCAACTTGCTCCTTGCTGGCATTTCCGTTTCCAGTAATGGCCATTTTAATCTTTTTTGGAAGGTATTCTGTAATGGCAATTTCTCTAGATAGGCCCGCAGCCATGGCGACTCCCTGTGCTCGCCCTAATTTCAACATTGATTGTACATTCTTGCCAAAAAAGGGTGCCTCTATGGCAATCTCGTCAGGGTGATACGTATCAATGAGCTCAATAGTGCGCTCAAAAATTAGTTTGAGTTTTACGTATGGGTCTTTGTATTTGTTGAGTAGAAGCTCGTTCATTTGAACAAACTCCATCTTTTTATTAACCACTTTTATGATTCCAAAACCCATAATTGTAGTTCCTGGGTCAATGCCTAATATGATTTTTTCGTTAGCCAATTGTTGTTATTCGTTGTTTGTGAAATTATTTTTTTGCCTATTGCCCAACTTTTTATGCCATAGCCCCTCAACTCCTCTCAGACTCAAACTCTTCAAGAATCTCTTCTCTTCAGTACTTTCTCTAGACATCCCTTTCACCAGCCCTTCGACAGGCTCAAGGTGATCTTAGCCTTGCCTCTTCGTTCTCATCTATTCTCTAAAAAACTACTTCGAATTTAAAAAAATAGGTATTCGAAACTTTGCACTTACCGGAATACCTCTTTTCAAAGCAGGTTCTAGCCTAGGTAGACTTTTTAGACTCTTCGTCACTTTATCTTCAAAATTTTTCGTCTGAGCACCGAAAATTGCTTTGTTTTCTATGTTAACAACAGTGATACTTCCGTCATTTTCAATTCTAAAATCTAGAAAAACCAGGTCTTCGATTTCGATTTCACTAGTCAATTGAAATTCTTGTAAATCTGCAGACAAATGTAAGAGTAGCTTCTCTTCAAAACAGTTTTTTTGAAGGGTTTTCGAAACTGTTTCATCGCAGTCACTAAATAAGGGGTAATCGTCGACATCGGTCCAATCGATTTGCAACAACTCTTTCTCCACTAGCTTTTCTGTTCTTTTATCCTTCGACTCAAAAAAACTGCAAGAAGTAAATCCACATAAAACCAATAGTATTAAAAGCTTTCGCATGCACCCATGTTCTTGGGCGAAAATTACGATTTTTTGAGGACATTAGTCCGTAGTAAAATGAAGCGCTTCTTTAAGTTCAGATATGCGTTTTAAAACAATCTCGGAAATATAAGGTTTATCACTTCCAAACTTTTTAATGAAGTTTTCATAGTATGCCAACTTATGAGCTGGGTCTTGAGAGCTTTGATCGACTAATGCGCAGATTTGATAGTAGTTTCTATACGCTGTCGGATCTTCTTTGAAGGCTAATTGATAATACTTCAAAGCAGGCTTGATGTCATCTTCCACTCTGTACATATAGGCGAGGTTCGCATATTCCTTTTCAAAAGTAACTTCTTGTACTGCTATCGATTTCTTCACATAATACTTGGCACTATCAATCTGCTTGTCTTTAAAGAAAACTTGACCTAAATTAAAATAGGCATCTTGGTTGAACTTATCAATTTTAATAAGCTGATGATAGGTGCTTTTTGCTTTCTCAAATTCCCAAGTCTTAAAATAACAATAGGCCAGTTTGGTATATACAAATTCCTTTTTCTCTCCCAATGCTATAAGGCGTTCAAATAAGGGCTGAGCCTTTTCATATTCATTATTCGTAAACAAGGCCAAGCCCTTTAAATTAATTAACGAAACATCAGCCGCGTAAAACTCCAGGCCTTTATCCAAATAATGGAGTGCTTGGCTGGTTTCTCTTGTAATCACAAAATACTTTCCTAGTTGAAACAAGCTTTTTAAGTGCGTACTATCTGCTGCAACTGCTTTTTTATAAGCAACTAAACTACTTGCAATTTGATCAAGCTCTCGAAAAGACTCTCCCTGGTAATATAAATACGCTGGGTTATTTTCATCATCGCGCACCAAACTTGTAAACAGTTTACGCCCTTGGTCAAAACGCTTCATTTTCAAATAGAGCTTCCCCAATTCAAAACGAGCAATCTGCAAATCAGCGCTTTCAGCAATCAGATTCTCATACTGTACAATGGCTTTGTCGTAATTTCCGATGGAATTATAAGCCCTTGCGATTTGCAGATTGCCTTTTTGAGAACCCTCTTTGGCATAATAATTTATAGCATTGGTGTAATTACCAATTGCATAAAGGCTATCTGCAATGGCCAAATATTGCCTGTCGGCAGACAGGGTCTGGGCTTCGGCTTTAAAAACAAGTATTAGTGCTATAAATAGAATACTTTTTTTCAATCTTTCTTTTTAAGCGTTACTTCAATGACTCCTTTTTTCCCTTTATCACCATACTTCTTTATGGCTGCATCATCTTTTATCACATTCATTGATTCAATATCATTAGTGATGATTGCCCGAAGCTTTTCAAAAGTGGACTCTTTACCGTTAATAATTACAATTGGATCTGCCTCTTTTGAATTGCTTGTATTCGTTATTAATGAAGCTTTTTCATCTATTTGCAACTTAAAAGTAATGGGTATCGAAAATGGCACATTAACTGGCTTATCGCTTTGTTTGCCTGGTATCATTTTCGGCAATCGTTTGATAATTCTTGAAACCTCATTTTCAAGAAGCGAATCAGGACCACGCATTCTTAGGTTTTCAATAGAACCATCTTTTGAAATTGTAAACATAGTAGCAACCCTTCCTTGAATACCTTTTTCCTGCGCTACTTCTGGATAATTGAAATTTTTAGAAATGTGTTTTTGCATCATCTCGTTAAAACACAGGCGTTTGTTTTCAGCATCTTCACAACCTGGAAATATGGGAACCTGATCTACAACTGCAAAAGGCACATTCACATCATTTTCATAGTTTGTTTGTTCAGTTTCACCCCCTTCAAAAGCCTTCATTCGAAGTTGAGCTATCTGACGATCAAGATTAACAATAATTGGGTTCTTTTCATTTGAAGATTTTAGCAATCGTTTACGTTCTGAGATCAACTTATTATAAAGCATCCTTGCTTCCTCTTTTGCTAATTGATCAACTGTTTTACCATTAACACTATGACTCAAATTATCCATTGAAACACCTAATGACTCTTTGAGTTTACTAAGATGCTCATCTAGATTGACTATAATCGGGTTGGCCTCATTAGTGGTCTTCAACAGCCTTTTACGCTCACTAATTAGTTGATTATATTGTCTAGTAGTATTTGCGATTTTATCATTTTGACCGTAATTATTTAAGGGCAAGGTTTCATAGATATCTTTTTTGTCTAACCTAAACTCTATCGGAATAGAAAAAGGCACATCAACTTTCTTTCCTTTATGTTTTCCGGGTTTCATCTTAGGTAATTTACCAAGAATTCGTGCCACTTCTTTTTCTAAAAGTGAATCAGGCCCTCGCATTCGAAGTCCTTCTATTTTCCCTTTTTTAGTAATAATAAACAGTACGCTTACACTTCCTTGAATGCCTTTTTCTTGAGCTTCTTTGGGATACTTAAAATTTTTGGCAATATGTCGTTGCATCTTTTCATTAAAGCAGGCCCTTTTATTAGAAACATCTTCACAGCCAGGAAAAACAGGCACCTCATCTACTGTTGCAAAAGGCACAGGGTCTGATTCTTGTACAATCAATTCTTTACCTTCATCAGCACTATTTTCTTCACTTGACCTTATCTTGCTAATTAAAAAAGCATGCTTATCATCTGAAATAAATAACATTCTAGTATCGAAATCAATACTATCTATAAGTTGATTTACTTTTCGAATTTCATCCCCTGTTAGATCCTCAATATTTTTAATATATACAAATTCTCCAGGGCCCAAATTCTTATCTTCCTTCTCAATTTTTCGTATCGCTAATTCTCTTTGATTTATAGAAATTCTCAAGTTTTTATCTAAAATTTGAAACGTCTTTTCACGATTTACATAATTTTCATAGCGACGTGTTGAAGGTAAAGGCACTTCAAAGGTGGGTTTCGGTTCAACATCGTCTCCAAATTCTACCATTATGGTTTTAAAATATTGCCCTTGTAGAAGCTGTTTTTTGAAATAGTTTTCTTTGTTTAAAATTTGATTCTCGTTTCTATTGATTTCATTCATAAAATCAAAATATACTTTCGGTAAAGTACCTTCTTTAGTTATTTGTTCCTCAATCTCATTTTCTATTTTAGCAATTAATTCAGCATCTTCAGAATATGTTTCTTGATTTATAGTTTCCATTTCCTGGAAAACTGAAGAGGTATAAGCCAACATCCCAAAAACAAGCGGCAGTAATAGTAAATACTTTAATTGATGAATTTTCTTTGATTTCTCTTTTGTTAACATGACGATTCGTTTTTTGATTAATGATGATTTAAAAAATTGATTGATGAATGAGATGTGTTGCGTTTGAAATATTTCAGATAAGAGCAATTGATATTGTTCTTTTTTATGGGTTTTGGCGACATGCGCATCAGCAATAAACTCATGCAGTTCTGAAACACGACTTTGATACACATATACGAGCGGGTTAAACCAACCTACTATTCGCATGAACTCAAAAAACATCAAATCATAAGAGTGGCGCTGCCGAATATGTACCAATTCGTGTTGCAAAATATTCTCATGGTCTCTTTCGATGACTTTATCACCAAGAAAAATGGACTTAAAAAAGGAGAATGCCATTGAACTATTGGCAATTATAATGCGTGTAAAATCTTTAAAATATTGAACCTCACCCTTTCTTCTTAAAGCATATATCTGATATAGTTTATAGCCAAAAAACAGTGCAGACAATAGCATTCCACCGAACAACAGCGAATACTCCCAAGAAATATGGAAAGAAGGTTCTTCTGCAAGGTTTGCAACAATGACAGCATTATTGGTATTCCATAAAAACTCAGGATACACCTGAAATGTTTCTGGAACAGTAGTTTTCATAGCTTCTATCTTCACCCATGGTAAAACCATTGATATGATATAAGTGCCAATTAGGTATAATCGATTCCACTGAAAGAAGCTTTCTCGTTTGAGAAATAGATCATAAATGATCAAAAACACCAACTGAAATGCGATACATTCTAAAATATATTGTAGCATAAGAAAAATTTTAGATACTCTATTTTTTATGTGCGTCTGA
The DNA here is from genome assembly GCA_938029725.1 of uncultured Flavobacteriaceae bacterium. GTDB lineage: Bacteria > Bacteroidota > Bacteroidia > Flavobacteriales > Flavobacteriaceae > Maribacter_C. Next base: position 12,368 of record CALHGE010000063.1, on the reverse strand, counting down.
CGACTCGTCAGCTTTTTTTATTTCTTTCATAATTGATTCCAATTCAGAAAGACTCATATCATTCTTCTTCATAAAAAAAGACACCATACTCTTAAAAGAACCTTGAAAATAGCCATCTACCAGTTTGTTGATGGATTGATTACTATAGTCCGATTTCTTCAAAACAGGAAAATATAGGTATCCTTTCCCCTCTTGCTCATGATCCACAAAGCCCTTGCTTTCTAAAATTCGAACGATTGTTGACACCGTATTGTATGCTGGTTTTGGCTCTGGAAGCTCTTTAATTACTGATGCAACATTACATTTTTGCAACTGCCATAGAATCTGCATCACCTCTTCTTCTGCCTTTGTCAATTGTTTCATTTGAACTAATTTTATAGTTGAACTAGAAATCAAATATAACTAAAATTTTAGTTCTAACTAATTTTATAGTTGAATAATTCAAAAACGCTCATAGGATGACCGAAGTCTGTAACAAATCATCACTACCTTCGTCAAATAGAAAATTGATTACATGGATATTGCTTTACTCGTTTTCGGATTTATACTCTGCCTTTTAGGTATCATCGGTAGTTTTCTGCCGATTCTACCTGGCCCACCGATTAGTTGGATTGGACTTTTACTATTGCATTTAACAACTGCTGTAACTGAAGATTGGTGGTTTTTAGGAATCACTGCTGCAGTTGCCTTAGTTATTTTCGCCTTGGATTATGTTATACCTATCATTGGAACTAAGAAATTTGGCGGCACTAAAGCCGGAATGATTGGCACCACTATCGGACTCATACTAGGTTTAATAGCCCCCATTCCTGGAGGTATTTTCATTGGCGCATTTGCTGGAGCTTTTATTGGGGAACTTTCTAACAAGGCCGATAACAAAACTGCCTTAAAAGCTGCTTTCGGGTCTTTCTTAGGGCTACTTACTGGTGCTTTTATGAAGTTTATTGTAACTGCAATTTTTTTAATATTCTTTTTAAAAATAGCGATTGAAAATGCTACGGCTTTAAATCCATTTTAGATTATTCGAGTTATTTTGTCATACCGAACCCAGTGAAGTATCTAACAAAAGGTTGTCGCTAATAAATTTAATCAAGTCTATTATGTTTAATTTGAATGTGCTTTAATAGACTTCCAAGGGCATCATATATATCACGTTTACATACTAACCGATCAGCACAAATCTGTCTTCTATATGGGGGTGACCAACTAGCTTGCCCGAAGGCGTATTGAATACAACAAAAACATTCTCGATAAGAAAAAAACCTTCGCCCCAATTACAACTGCAGGCACCTTCTCTATTATGAAAAATTCACGTGGATACAAGAAGCGGTTGCTCACGAAATAGGAATCTAGACTAGCGGTGAAATAATGTAAGCCTACTAAAAAGATAACTCATTGAATTTACTATTAATCAATGCCATGAACCACTTAGAATAACTGAAAATTGGTCAGATTCCTCGTGCCCGAAATGACAAATAGAACGAGGAATCACAAAAACCATCTAATCCATCCAAACCACTTTATCGCCAATAGGTTTCCGAGTTGCTTCCGGAAGCTCGATATCGTAATATCCCATAAAAAAGAACCCTAAACACCTTTCCCCTATATTCAAATCGAAGAATTCATCCATATGATTTATGAGGCTGGGAGAACTCCAATAACTTCCTATTCCTAATTCTGTGCAACAAAGCCACATGTTTTGAACTGCCATTGCCGTTGCCGCTATTTCTTCCCATTCTGGAACACTTTCATTCTCGTCCCGTTGCATGCAAATAGCAATTAAAGCACCTGCTTTACTCGGGTTCTCTAAAAGTTTCTTTGCTTTTATTTGCTTCGGCTTCTCGGTAATATCAATATACGTATTTGATAAAAATTCACCCAACTCCGCCTTTTTCTCTCCCATTAACACCTTAAAACGCCAAGGTTCTGTTTTCTTATGGCTCGGCGCCCAATTCGCAGCCTCCAAAATCTTTTCTATATCCTCTTTTGCAATAGGTGTATCACTATATGTGGATGGAAAGACAGAACGTCTTCTCTTTATCAAATCAAAAATCATAGCTATATCTTTTGAATTACAAATTTAAGATTTTGTAAAAAGAATCAAGACTCGTTTAACAGCAAATTCACACCATGTTTGAGCACAGGGTTTCTATTATCTTTTTTCCAGATGACCGATAATTGGGCACGCTGTTTTATTCTTTTAAGTTCTATAAACTTGACATCCATATCAAAGCCTTTCTGTAATGAAGTAGGAATGATCGCCACACCTAGATTGTTTTCTACCAATGTAAAAATGGTTTGTGCATGTACCGATCGATGCGAAACTTTAGGGGTAAACCCTGCGTCTTCACAAATACTCATTACCTTATCAAAATAATGGGGACTATAATCTTGAGAAAACAAAATAAAACTTTCTTCTTTGAGTTCCTGCATGCCCTTAAAAGATTTCCGATTTAACCGGTGATCTTTGGGTAGCACTACTGAAAATGTATCTTCAAATACAGGCTTTATCTGTAGCTCTTTTGGTACCCTTGCTAAACGCACAAAGCCTAAATCTAATTTATCTTTTAATACCGCATCAACCTGCGCATGATTTGAAAGCTCGTCAAGACTGGTTTTTATATTCGGATGCGATTCTTGCAATTTCACTAATAACTTAGGCACCACATGTTGCATTGCTGAACCTAAAAAACCAATACGCAGGTTACCTGAACTCCCCTGATTAATCAATTTCAATTGTTTTTGAGTTAATTCTAAATGATTCAAAATGAATTGCAACTCCCCTTTTAGATATTCGCCTGCGGGAGTAAGAGAGACTTTTTTCTTGCTTCGGATGAATAACTGGGCATCTAGAATTTCTTCCATTTGCTTAATCTGTCGGCTGAGTCCGGGTTGTGAAATGAATAATCGCTCTGCAGCTTTTCGATAGTGTAATTCTTCAGCAACCGCAGTAAAATATCTAAAATGACGCAACTCTAATTGATAACTCATAGTTATTGATTATTGACAATAATAGTATTGGTGATTATCAAAGTTAAGAAGTAAATTTATAAATCGTAAATAACAGACATATGAAATCAGCACCTGAAACCTTTAATTTCGGAGAAGATTGGCTTACAGCAAGTACTGCGCTTTCTATCGCATCCGGAAAAACAAAAATAGACTTAACCGATGCTACACGTAAAAAGGTACATTCTAGCTGGGAGATTGTTCAAAATATTGTCGAAAAAGGAGATCCCGTTTATGGAATCAATACCGGCTTCGGACCTTTATGCACCACCAAAATATCGAAAGAAGAAACTATAATTCTTCAAACCAATATTCTACAAAGTCATAGTGTAGGTGTTGGTGATCCGATTGACAAAGAGCTAGCGAAGTTGATGATGATTCTGAAAGTGCAATCTTTAGCAAAGGGGTTTTCAGGTATTGCAGAAACTACGCTAGAACGTATCATGTGGCATATTGAAAATGACGCAGTATCTGTTGTACCTTCTCAAGGTTCAGTGGGTGCTTCTGGCGATTTAGCGCCACTTTCACATTTGTTTCTTCCGTTGATTGGTTTAGGGAAAATAGAATTCGATGGTGAAATTTTTCCTGCAGATAAATTTTTAAAAGGAGTGGGTCTGAAACCTTTAAAACTAGGCCCAAAAGAAGGATTAGCACTCATAAACGGAACGCAATTTATTGCCGCCCACGCCATAAAAGTTGTTGAAAAATTACATTCTTGTCTATCACAAGCTGATATTATTGGGGCTATGATGATAGAAGGTCTTCAGGGTTCAGTGAAACCTTTCTTCAATGAGCTTCACGCCTTACGACCCTTCAAAGGAAATATACATGTTGCGAAAAGGGTAAAACGCCTTTTAAAAGGTTCTGAAATCATGGAGGATCATATCGATTGTGAACGGGTGCAAGACCCTTATTCGATTCGATGCATTCCTCAAGTTCACGGTGCTTCTCGAAATGCCTGGTTGCATTTGAAAGAATTGGTGGAAGTTGAATTAAACTCGGTTACCGATAATCCAGTAATCATTGATGAAGAACTGACCATTAGTGGCGGAAATTTTCACGGACAACCCTTAGCTATGGCCCTAGACTATGCCTGCTTAGCTGCCTCGGAAATCGGTAACATTTCAGATCGCCGTATTTATTTGGCTTTAGAAGGTAACAGTCCGGGAGTGCCAAAATTATTGATGGAAGATACCGGAATCAATTCTGGTTACATGATTTTACAATATACCACGGCAGCGCTGGCAAGTGAAAACAAAGGCTTGTGCTTTCCATCAAGTGCAGATAGTATTCCGACTTCACTAGGGCAAGAAGACCATGTTAGTATGGGTTCTATTGGAGGTAGAAAAGCACTTCAAGTCATCGGTAATGTAGAAAAGATTTTGGCCATAGAATTGTTAACCGCTGCGCAAGCCTTTGAATTTCGAAAGCCCATGAAATCTGGAATTTTCCTAGAAGAGATACATGCCGAGGTTCGTAAAAAAGTTGCCTTTGCAGATAAGGATCGTGTTTTTGCAGATGACATTGAAATGGGCATTCAAATGATACAAGACAAGACCATACTCAAGCTGATTAATGAAGTTGGCATAAGAGAGAAAATCTCCTTGATGACCAAATACTCTGATGAATTTGAAGTATATTGATTACCCATGCTAGGTGCTTGCTGATCGGCATAAAAAAATGAAAATTTAAAAATGAACAAGAGAAAACTTATTGGCCCCTTCAAACAAATCATTTCTATGGCTGGGCTTTCCCTAAAAGGAGCCATTTCAGATCATCAGCTTCCTATTTTAGAAGATGGTGGAATTATCGTTGCAGACGGAAAAATACAGACTATAGGAAACTTTGAAGCCCTTACTAAGAAATTTGAAGGTATAGAAATTCAAGCCCTAAAAGGAAACCATACCTGTATGCCTGGCTTAATAGATTCGCATACTCATATTTGTTTTGGAGGTTCTCGAGCGAAGGATTATGCCATGCGAAATGCAGGAAAAAGCTATTTAGATATTGCAAAATCAGGTGGTGGTATTTGGGATACCGTAACACAAACTCGAAAAGCTACCAAAGAAGAATTGATAAAACGAACCACTAAGTTGGCGAACCGTCATTTGAAAAATGGGGTGACCACTATTGAAGTAAAAAGTGGTTATGGATTATCAGTTGATGAAGAGCTAAAAATGCTTTACGCCATCAAAGAAACAAATACTGTGGTTTCGGCCGATTTAATTCCAACTTGTTTGGCTGCACACATGCTTCCGAAAGATTATGAAGGCAGCCACGAAGATTATTTACTTGAAATAAGCGAGAAACTATTTCCTATTTTAAAAGAAGAAGACTTAACAAATCGTATTGATGCCTTTGTTGAGGAAAGCGCTTTTTCAGCAGCGCAAATCGCCCCGTATTTTGAAAAGGCAAAAGCAATGGGCTTTGATATTACCGTTCATGCCGATCAATTTTCAACTTCGGGAAGCAAAGTTGCTGTTGATTTTAAAGCCATAAGCGCTGACCATTTGGAGGCAAGCACTCCGAAAGAAATTGAGCTTCTCGCAAAAAGTGATGTCATCGCCACCGCTCTACCCGGAGCATCATTGGGCTTAGGCTGCGATTTCACTCCTGCAAGACAAGTATTAGATACCGGTGGAGCGCTAGCTATAGCTAGTGATCATAACCCCGGTTCAGCCCCAATGGGAGATTTACTTACTCAAGCCTCTATTCTCGGAACTTTTGAAAAACTATCAAATGCTGAAGTTTTAGCAGGCATTACCTTTCGCGCTGCCGCCGCTTTGAATTTGAAAAACAAAGGCCAATTGGCAGAAGGGTTTGCCGCTGATTTCATAGGCTTCCATACCGATGATTACCAAGAAATCTTATACAACCAAGGCAATTTGAAACCTTGTATGGTTTGGAAAAATGGAGCATTGGTTTTTGACAAACACAAGCATTAGAAGACAACAAATGGATTTCAAATCACAAATACTTCAAGGCATTCCGACAGCACTTCCACAAAAAAAGGAATACGCATTAGACCTGAGTCACGCTCCTAAAAGAAAAGATATTTTGTCTTTAGATGAGAAGAAGCTGGCTATTCGAAATGCACTGCGTTATTTTCCAAAAGATTGGCATTCTGAACTATCCATAGAATTTGCAGCAGAGTTAAAAGAGTATGGGCGTATCTATATGCACAGATTCAAACCTGATTATAAGGTGTTTGCTAGACCTATTAGCGATTACCCCTCAGAAACTACACAGGCTGCCGCAATCATGTTAATGATTCAAAACAACTTAGACCCAGCGGTAGCTCAGCATCCAGAAGAACTAATTACCTACGGTGGAAATGGAGCAGTTTTTCAGAATTGGGCGCAATACCTCTTAACGATGCAGTATTTAGCCACCATGACTGAGGAGCAAACTTTGCATATCTATTCTGGGCATCCGATGGGCTTATTTCCATCGCCTAAAGAAGCCCCTAGAGTTGTCGTCACCAATGGCATGATGATTCCTAACTACTCAAAACCTGATGATTGGGAGAAATATAATGCACTAGGTGTTACGCAATACGGGCAGATGACAGCTGGTTCGTACATGTATATAGGGCCTCAAGGTATCGTTCATGGCACTGCTATTACGGTGATGAACGCCTTTAGAAAAGTTTTAAAAAAGGAAGAAAAACCTGCAGGAAAGATATTCCTTACCGCAGGATTAGGAGGTATGAGCGGTGCGCAACCCAAAGCAGGTAATATCGCAGGATGCATTACTATTTGTGCAGAAATAAATCCCGCGGCAGCGAAAAAAAGACATGCTCAAGGTTGGGTTGATGAACTTATTGATGATTTAGATGCATTGGTTCTACGAACTAAAAAAGCCATCCAACAGAAAGAAGTTGTATCACTAGCTTATATTGGAAATGTCGTCGATATCTGGGAACGTTTTGATAGCGAAAACATTTTTATTCATTTAGGTTCTGACCAAACCTCCCTACACAACCCTTGGGCAGGTGGTTATTACCCTGCAGGATTGTCTTTTGAGGAATCGAACCTATTGATGAGTGAGCATCCTAAAACATTCAAAGAAAAAGTACAAGAATCATTACGAAAAACAGCAATTGCTATAAATAAACATACCGAAAAAGGAACCTATTTCTTTGACTACGGAAATGCATTTTTACTCGAAGCATCTCGGGCAGGAGCCGATGTGATGGCCCCAAATAATATAGATTTCAAATACCCGTCTTATGTGCAAGATATTTTGGGGCCCATGTGTTTTGATTACGGTTTCGGTCCTTTTCGTTGGGTATGTACCTCTGGAAACCCAAAAGATTTAAGAAAAACAGATGCCATTGCACTTGAAGTGATGGAAAAAATAAAGGAAACGGCACCACAAGAAATCCAACAGCAAATGCAAGACAACATTAAGTGGATTCGAGAAGCGGAAAAAAACAAGCTAGTGGTCGGTTCGCAAGCAAGAATCTTATATGCAGATGCAGAGGGAAGAGCAAAAATTGCGGAAGCTTTTAATCAAGCCATACAATCGAGAAAAATTACTATGCCTATTGTTCTTGGAAGAGACCACCATGATGTTAGCGGCACTGATTCACCCTTTAGAGAAACTAGTAACATTTATGACGGTAGCAAGTTTACTGCTGATATGGCCATTCATAATGTAATTGGTGATAGTTTTCGCGGAGCAACTTGGGTATCTATTCACAATGGCGGCGGTGTAGGTTGGGGTGAAGTAATGAACGGTGGTTTCGGAATGGTACTTGACGGCTCAGAAGAAGCTTCGAAGCGACTAAAAAATATGCTATTTTATGATGTGAATAATGGTATTTCAAGACGCAGTTGGGCTAGAAATGACGAAGCCATTTTCGCAATCAAAAGAGAAATGCAGCGAACGCCCGAACTGAAGGTTACTTTGCCTAACTTGGTGGAAGATGACTTGTTAGATGGAATTTTTGATTAAAAAAAAATCGAGAAGTACCGCATAAAAAGCCTCATGAAAATCTCAATTCTAAAATCAGATTCTTTCGAAACCACAAATTGGTTTGGTGGCACAACAACTGAAATCTATATACACCCTAAGGAAACAAGTTACCAAGAACGTAATTTCGACTTTAGATTGAGCATCGCAAAAGTAATAGATCAAGAAACTACTTTCACTCCACTACCTGGAATTAGAAGAAAATTGATGGTTTTAAAAGGAGAAATCACTTTGAGGCATGAGAACTACCACCGTAAAAAACTTGGTGAATTTGATGTTGATACTTTTGAAGGCAACTGGAAAACCTATTGCTCAGGAAACTGTGTCGATTTCAATTTAATGATGAGCGGCGATACCAACGGAAACCTAGAAGGCTTTTCAATTTTAAAAAATGAAGTTGTTCATCGAGATATCTCAACGAGACTCGAATTTGTAGCTGTCTTTACTTTTATAGGAAAAACTAATATCGATATTGCAGGTGAATTACATCCTCTGAACGCAGGAGAACTGATGGTCATTGAACGGCCAAAAACGAAAAACATACGAATCACAGCACTTAAAAATAGCAGCTTGGTTTGGCTTAACATCAATACCAAATAGACAACACATAAGCTACATGAAAATTTTTACAATCAAACAAGCAAAAGCACCTGTTGTTCCAATCATATTGAGTGTACCCCATGCCGGCACCGCTTTTCCATCCGAAATAAAAAAACAGTACAAAAAAAGAATGCGTAAGCATTTAGATGACACCGATTGGTTCGTAGATAAGTTGTATGAATTTGCCCCATCTTTAGGTATCACAGTCATTAAAGCCAAGCTTAGTAGATGGGTTATTGACTTAAATCGTGACCCTGAGAGTGTGCCACTTTACAATGATAATAGGCTAATTACCTCAAACACCCCAACAAGCGATTTTTTTGGCAACTCTATTTATAAATCTTCAGATTTTGAACCTGATGAAAAAGAAAAAAACAGACGCTTGCAAGAATACTACTGGCCGTATTACAGAAAGGTAGCTAGCTTGTTAGAAGAACGTAAAGCGCAATTTGGCCATGCCCTACTTTGGGATGCACATTCTATTCGTCACCGCGTTAGCACAATTCAAGCGCAACCTTTTCCTGATATGATTTTAGGAAATAATGATGGGAAGACGGCAGATGATTCTTTGATTAAAACTGCTTTAAACCAGCTACAATCTGGTGAATTTGGCATACATCATAACAGTCCGTTTAAGGGGGGGCATATTACCCGATATTTTGGCAAACCCAGCGGTAACATTCACGCCCTTCAATTAGAGATGAATAAAATTCTATATATGGACGATAATGAAATCACCTACAATAGCAATAGAGCAGAAAAAGTACAAAAACTACTTCAAAAAACCTTGACAAGTTTAATTCAAACGATGCAAACCACCTTATGAAGACCTATCAATTTAAAGGCTTACTACAAAATAGCGGGTGGATTGAAAATGCCTGCATACAAGTTGATTCAGATGGAAACATCGCGAATATCTCACAAAGTATTCCTTCAGAAAACCACATAAAAATTAATGGATATGCCCTACCTGGCTTCCAAAATGCACACTCGCATGCATTTCAATACGCTATGGCTGGCCTTACGGAAAATCATTCTTCTAACCGAGGGGCTCCTGATGATTTCTGGAGTTGGCGAGAGTCGATGTATCAATTAGCCTTGCATATAAACCCTGATCAAATGGAAGCCATTGCCACCATGCTTTATGCTGAAATGGCAAGACACGGGTATACTAATGTTGCGGAGTTTCATTATCTACATCATGATACAAATGGAAAACCCTATGCCAACCTCGCGGAAATGGGCAGTCGGCTAATTGCCGCCGCAAAAACTGTGGGTATTGGTATTACATTGGTTCCTATTTTTTACCAAAAAGGTGGATTTGGACAAGCACCAAATGAAAGACAGCGGAGGTTTATTTCACCAAACATAGACGCATATTTACAACTATTAGCCGCTAGTGAAAAGGCATGTTCTTATTATAAACATGCCAATGTGGGCATCGGCATACACTCCATGAGAGGTGTTGAACCATTAGATATTGCAGAAATAGCAAAATCAGGACCACAACATATGCCCTTTCATATTCATGTTTCTGAACAGCTCAAAGAAATTGAAGATTCCATAGCGTATTTAGGCAAAAGACCTGTAGCGTGGCTGCTTGAAAATGTAGCATTAAATGAACGTTTTCATTTGGTTCATGCAACCCATCTCACAGAAAATGAAATTAGCGGAATTGCAAAAAGCAAAGCTAATGTCGTATTATGCCCAAGTACAGAAGGCAATTTAGGAGACGGACTATTTCCACTTTCAAAATATCAAGATCTAGCCGGAAAATGGAGCCTAGGTACAGATAGTCATATTGGCATAAATCCTTTAGAAGAATTGCGAATATTAGATTACGGACAACGTCTGACCACCCATAGGCGAAACACCTTTTATTCTAAGCAACAGAATGATAGTGGTATGTACGCGCTTCATATGGCCTTGGTCACTGGCAGAAAAGCAATGAACAATTTCACTGCAGAATTTTTTAAAGCTGGCGAAGCTTTCAATGCCGCTATCATTGATGCCTCAGCTCCGTTGATAGCAAATACACGCAAAGAAAATCTCGCTTCAAGCATAGTTTATGCAACAGACCCTAGCATGCAGTTGGGTAGTATCGCCTATGGAAAAATGACCTTGGAAGATCAAGCATATGAACACATAAAACTACGATTTGCGACTACGATGCGCGAGTTGAAAAACCGATAAAGAAAGACAGGCACAACAAATATTCATTATAGGCCTTCTTAGTGAGTTTTTACTCTTACTGCACAAACTACGCTAACCAAGACTTATAATATTTTCCATCATCAATATCCATCGCCACTTGCGTCAATTTTAATGGCTTGAACGTATCAATCATTACAGCCAACTCTTCTGTTCCTTTTTTTCCAATACTAGCCTCGTAAGTACCGGGGTGAGGCCCATGAGGAATTCCTGCAGGGTGCAATGAAATATAGCCTTGGTCTATTCCTTTTCGACTCATAAAATCTCCATCTACATAATACAAAACTTCATCTGAATCTATATTGGAATGATTATACGGCGCTGGTATAGCTTGCGGATGATAATCGTACAACCTAGGACAAAAAGAACAAACCACAAAAGCGCTTGTTTCAAAAGTCTGGTGAACTGGAGGCGGCTGATGCACTCTTCCGGTTATGGGTTCAAAATTGTGAATAGAAAATCCATAAGGAAAATTGTACCCATCCCAACCGACAACATCAAATGGATGTGTGGCATAGGTCAAATGATGTAATTGCCCTTGCTTTTTAACTTTCATCAAAAACGATCCCTTTTCGTCATGGGTTTGTAAATTCTGTGGAAGTTTAAAGTCACGCTCGCAAAAAGGCGAATGTTCTAAATGCTGTCCGAACCAATTGCGATAGCGCTTTGGTGTATAAATAGGATGATAGCTTTCCGTAACTAACAACCGGTTGTCTTCTGAATCGAATTCGATTTGATAAATCATCCCTCTCGGAATCACTAAATAATCTCCATATTCAAAAGGAATTTCCCCAAGCATGGTCTTCAATGTGCCCGAACCTTTATGAATAAACAAGAGCTCATCAGCGTCCGTATTTTTATAAAAATAATCGGTCATTGATTTCTTTGGCGCCGCCAAACCTACATGAACATCTGAATTGAATAAGATGGTTTTTCTACTATCCAAAAAATCATCCTGCGGTTTAATTTCCAAACCCTTTAATAAGCGCGACTTTATATTGTATTCTACAGCTGCTCTGGGCGTAATATCCAAGGTCTTACCAACTTCCTTAATTTGAGTAGGCCGATGCAAGTGATACATCAAGGACGACATTCCGTCAAAACCAATGGTGCCAAATAATTGTTCGTAATGTAATGTGCCATCTTCTTTCTTAAAAATGGTATGTCTTTTTTGGGGCATTTTACCCAATTTATGATATAACGGCATAAATATTTTTTCTCTAATTCTATGAAATAAAGTTACACTATTTATCGTGTAAAACGGCAGAATCATTTTCGATATTACAGCTATCAAAAAAACACCTTAACGTTTGGATGAACCCATCATCGAATAAAATTTACTGTACATGGCTAATTCGGTTCGTTTTGTGCCACCTATTTCGGAGTCATTGTGCCAGTGATTTCGGTTCAAACCGTGCCATTATTCTCGGTTCGTTTTGTGTCAGTTGTAACGTTTCGATTTGTGCCACTTTGGGAGATCAAGTAATTACCTTATCGCGCTAACATAAAAGCACGATATGGCCAACACACTTGATCCAATGGACCTAAAACAAATTATCACCTTACATCTG
>CALHGE010000062.1 GCA_938029725.1 uncultured Flavobacteriaceae bacterium | reverse complement strand
ATTGATGAAAAACATCACCCTCATCAACCAAGTCACCGGCCCCCTATTCATAGACATCGCCAACGCATTCTCCGAACGCAACGTCAGCACCCAACTATACACCGGACAAGTCGAAAAAACCTACGCAGATATCAGCAAAGCGGTAACAACTAAAAAGTGTTACGGATACGATAGAAGCACTTCCATAAAAAGAATATTAAGCTGGACAGTCTTTACAGTACAAATATTTTTCAAACTTTTGTTCAGCAATCACAAGCAGCATTTACTTTTGGTTTCTAATCCACCAATGGGACCTTTCGTAGGATTGATTTTAAATAAATTATTTAAGCAACCTTACTCCGTTTTGATTTACGATATCTATCCAGATGCGTTGGTTAATTTTGGTGTAGTCAAGAAAGATTCATTTGTTGTCAAAATGTGGTCACGACTTAACCGATCCTTATTGAATAAAGCAGATAAAGTTTTTACCATTTCTAATTATATGGCAGATACTTTAAAGACCTACTATGAACGGCATGAAAACATGGTCATTATTCCAAATTGGGTGAACAATGCTTTTATCAAACCGCTACCAAAGTCAGAGAATTGGTTTGTTGAAAAGTATAAGCTCGAAGATAAATTTGTTGTCCTTTACTCCGGTAATATGGGCGTAACCCATGACATCGAATCAATCGTAGAAGCAGCAGAAAAACTGATTGATAAGTCCGACATTCAATTTGTATTAATTGGAGATGGTGCAAAAAAAGAGAAGATTGAAAAGATCATTGTTGAAAATAATTTAACAAACGTACTAATTCTTCCATTCCAAGATCCAGATGTAATTCCTTTTTCTATGGCCTCTGCAGATATATCAATCGTGACCTTAGCAGAAGGAGCAGGAAGTTTGTCAGTGCCTAGTAAAACCTACTACATGATGGCAACTGGCTCCGCGATTGTTGCGGTTGCTCAACAAGATTCTGAGTTGGCTTATTTAATTGATCAACATAAGCTTGGAGTATCTGTTCCGCCAAGGGATTCTATAAATCTAGCGAAGGAAATTTTAGAGATAAGTAAGGATAAGGAACGTTATCAAAGTTATAGGAAAAATGCCTTAGAGACTTCGAAACAATTTACGCCCAAAAATGCATTTGAGTATGTTTCAGAATTAATTCCTCAGGCTATTGCTTAACATGAAAGTCCTACACATAACAAACGCAGTAGGCAAAATGAACGCAGGAGGTATAGGAGACGTACTAACAGCCTTTGTCAAACATCAACGCAAGCTAGTAGATTACATAGAAGTATGGCATCCCAATGAAAAAAGTGATAGCGAAGAATTTGCATCGGCGACCGGACTAGACATTCAACAAATCCATTCTTTCAAAACAGTTGGTGGCGATAAAATAGGTTTCTCTCCAGAAATGATAAGTCGCGCTCGTCGGAACAATACAAGTTTTGACATCGTTCATCAGCACGGTATCTGGTTGCCAGTTTCTTTGGCGACGTTGCGCTTTAATGCTAAACAAACTAAAAAGGTAATTAGCCCGCACGGTTTTCTAAATGAAAATGCATTAAGCATCTCTTCTAAAAAGAAAAAACTGGTAGCTGCTCTTTTTGAAAATAAAAATTTAAAAACAGCTGACTGTATCCATGCTTGTTCAGACTTGGAAAGAGATTTTGTACGTGATTATTCTCTAAATCAACCCATAGCTTTAATCCCTAATGGTGTAGAACAAGACTTCTTGGAAGCAAAGGGAAACCCTCAAACGTTCAAGCATAAACATGGACTAGAAGGGAAAAGAATCTTATTCTTTCTCTCTCGCATCCATCCTAGTAAAGGATTGGCTTTATTAATAAATGTATTGGCTCAGTTAAAATCTGAATTAGACAATTGGGTATTGGTCATTGCAGGTATCGACGAGTTGAATCATGAGCAGGAGTTAAAGGAACTGACTAAAAGATTACAACTAGGGGAATTTGTCAAATTTATTGGCCCTACTTTCGGACAAGATAAAATAGATGCATTTGATGCAGGAGATATTTTTGTTTTACCGACGGACACTGAAAATTTTGGAATTGTTATTACGCAAGCACTCGCGCGTAAACGTCCTGCTATTTGTACGACCTTTGCTCCTTGGTCTGATTTGAAAAAATACAATTGTGGTTGGTGGATTGAAAAAACGGAGAATTCCTTTCTAGAAAATCTTCGAAAAATAATGAAGCTAGATGCCACAGAACTAAATGAAATGGGAATGAATGGCTATCGATTGGTACTTGAAAAGTACTTATGGAAAGCAGCTACTGATCGTTCTGTTAAAACATATGAATGGTTGCTAAGTAGCGGCGAAAAACCGGACTTTATTTTTGAATAATTCCGTCAAACTATTTAAAATGAAATACACTAATTTTATAAAACTTACCGATTCAGAAAAGTTGCTTTGCCTTGCACTCTCTGCAGACGAAAGCGAACAGACAAAAGCGACGTTTAAAGATCTTTTTCAAAAAGTAGATAAGACGGACTTGTACAAAAAAGCTGTAACTGATGAAGTGATTTCTCATTTAGTACATAAAATGCAAATTTGCGGACTAGAGGTAGGAAAAGAGCAGCAACAAGCATACGATGAAACAGATAAGCGAATTACTTGTTTGATGGACGAGTTAGAAAAAGTAGCGGTCCACCTTGCAAAAGAAAATATACAAATAGTAGCTTTAAAAAATGCAGGTATCACCAGAGGACTTTATAAAGTGCCAGCCTGTTCTCCAATGGGAGATCTAGACCTACTCATTTCAACTACCAACTTTAAAAAAGCACATCATATTTTAATGGACGAATTGGGGTATACCTTTAAATTTCGTTCAGAACTAGAGGAGGAGGATTTAGAAGAGGCTATAAAAGGTGGAGGGACAGAATACTATAAAATGATTGATGGCTACAAGGTATGGCTTGAATTACAATGGCGACCTGTCGCAGGTCGTTGGATACAAGCACATAATGAGCCTAAGGGAGATGACTTAATGGCTCGTTCAATTCCTATCAAAAATAGCGCAGTTCGACTATTGACTCCGGAAGATAACCTTTTGCAGGTAGCACTCCATACTGCAAAGCATTCTTACTGTCGGGCCCCAGGTTTTAGACTACATTCAGATGTGGATAGAGTAGTACGTTTTACCAATATTGATTGGGATATTTTTATTGAAAAAGTAAAGGCATTAAAGTTAAAAACTGGAGTTTACTTTTCTTTAGCTTTGTCTAAAAAATTATTGGATACTCCAATACCAGAGAAAGTGATTCAAGCTTTTGAGCCTTCATCTGGGAGTGGGAACAGAATCAGTTCGTACTTATCCAAAGCAGGGATATTTGATCAGAAGAAAAGTAAATTTTCAAAACTAGGTTATATATTTTTCAACTTGAGTTTATACGATAACTTAACGGAAATGAGTACCGCCGTTTTTCCTCCCAAGCAAGTGATGAAAAAACGATATGACTTTGAAAATAATTTAATGTTACCATACTACCATTTGGTACGTTTGTCTAGTTTAATTTTAAAAAGAGCCAAACTTTAATGAAAAATATCCTCATCTGTTCCGCTGGAAGAAGAGTGTCTTTAACAACTTATTTTAAGAAAGAAATTCAAGCTTATCAAGGCCATACGGCTAAAGTGTTTACTACTGATTTGTATCCAAATATGTCTTCGGCTTGTTTGATCTCTGATGGAGGTTTCAAAGTTGGTCGTTTCGCTGATCACGACTATATCGATCAGATTTTATTGATCTGCAAGGACAATGATATTCAATTAATTATTCCAACAATTGACACGGAACTCTTACTACTCGCCAAGAATAGAGAACGATTTTTAAAAGAAGGGATTCATATCATCGTTTCGGATGTTCCATTTATAACAATTTGTCGGGATAAGCGATTGATGAATCAATTTTTTATAGAGCGTGGTTTTAAGATTCCAAATACCGTAGATAGGCATGAACCGACCTTTCCATTATTTATTAAACCAATTAATGGTAGCAGTAGCCAAAATATATTTTTAATAAAAGATGCTTCCATGCTTTCTGATTTTCATGTCAAAAATGAAGATTTAATGTTTATGGAATACCTGCCTACAGATCGCTATGAGGAATATACCGTTGATTTATATTATGATAAAAATAGCGAATTGAAATGTGTGGTACCTCGAATTAGAATTGCAGTAAGAGGAGGAGAAACAAATAAAGGGATAACTTGCAAGAATAAATTGGTTAAAATTGTTCAAGATAAACTGAATATAATTGAAGGTGCTAGAGGTTGCCTAACCTTGCAAGTGTTCCTTGACAAGGAGAGTGAGGATATCTATGGTATCGAAATCAACCCTCGTTTTGGAGGCGGCTATCCTTTGAGTTACCTCGCAGGGGCCAACTATCCAGCATGGATTATACAAGAATATTTAGAAAGAAAAACTATTCCCTGGTTTAATGATTGGGAAGACCGCCTTTTATTATTACGTCATGATCATGAAATGGTTATTCATGACTTTGACTATAAGTCTTAATTGAATTGATTTTAGAACTAAACACCCAAAATTTTTTCGTCTTTGATTTAGACGATACGCTTTATAAAGAAGTTGATTTCTTAAAATCTGCTTATCGACATATTGCGGCTAAATTAGAAAAACAAATAGGTAAGAATATCTCAACGGAGATGATTGACCTATGGTATGCAGGAGAAAGTGTTTTTGATGTTATAAAAGAGAAATATACATTCGAGGAAGATATGAGTAATCTAGTATCTGAATATCGTTTTCACAAACCAGATATAAGCTTATCTTCTGGAGCATTAGCTTTAATTAAAGCCCTTAGAGAACGTAAAGTTTCTATAGGTTTAATGACAGACGGACGGTCAAAGTCTCAAAGAAATAAGTTATCCGCTTTAGGAATTGAAAAATACTTTCACGAAATACTTATCTCTGAAGAATTCGGAAGTGAAAAACCTAATCCCCAAAACTTCCAACACTTTATGCAATTCGCAGAAGCTGATAAATGCATTTATATTGGAGACAACTTTAAAAAAGATTTTATTAGTCCCAATAAACTGGGTTGGCAGACCATTGGATTATTAGACGATGGAAACAATATTCACAAACAAGATCTTACACTTGGTAAAGAGTATTTACCCCAACATTTAATAAATTCCTTACAAGAAATAAACTTGCCTTAAATAGTTAGTAAATTAAATATCATGAGCACTAAAACAAAACCCATGATCCCGCTCTCTATTCCCAACCTAAACGGCAAAGAATGGGAATACGTAAAACACTGTCTAGATACTGGCTGGATCTCTTCAGCAGGTGCCTACGTCACAAAATTTGAAGAAGCTGTAGCTGCATACGCCGGCGCCAAATTCGGAGTGGCTTGTATGAACGGAACCGCTGGTCTACACATCGCACAAATTCTTTGTGGAATAGGAACAGGAGATTATGTCATCGTTCCAAACATAACTTTCGTT
>CALHGE010000061.1 GCA_938029725.1 uncultured Flavobacteriaceae bacterium | reverse complement strand
AACGTTGGTCGTCTACCCATCCATGTTGTGGGTTCTTGCTGATCTGCGTGCATATCTTTGATTAACGCATCCATATGTTTGTTTAATTGCGGATAGCGTTTTTCGACAGGTTTAGACATTATTTTATAAAATTCACCAAAGCAAGTAACCCTCATTCCTGTGTTTAATGGTGTTAACACGAGATGGCGATCTTCGGACTTAATTAAGTGTTTGAATTTAACAGGGCTGTTTGGATACGTAAGATGATATCCGCGTTCTGGCACTAAAGGAATTTTAAGAGTGCTATTTTTAATCTCAATATCACCTTGTTCGTTTCTTATTTCTTCGTCTATGTTTTCACAAAGGTTTTTACTCCAAGCACCCATGCAAACCACTGCTTTATCATAATTTAAGCTACCTAAGCTAGTGGTTACATTAACACCACTCTTCGCTTCAATATTTTGAGCCATCAGTTTTGTTACTTCAGCTTGTTTGTATTCACCACCTTGTTGGATAAAATAATCAAACAACTTTAAAGCTGTTTGATGTGGTTCAAGCAGTTGTAAGGTATTAGGAAAATATAAGGCATGTTTTATATTCCGAGATAATGCCGGTTCTTTTTCGAAGATGGCATTACCAGATATCACTTCGCATTCAAAACCATGACCTTGCATCTCAATTTGATGCTTTTTAACTTTTTCAAGATCAGAGTCGTTTTCCCAAACTTTGAGATAACCACAGTTATACATCATATCTAAATTGCCAGTACGCTCTAGCAATGCTGTCCATGCTGCTACTGTGTATTTATGCAAACGTAAGGTTGCTTCAATGCTTGTATTTCTACGTAACTTTTGTGCTTCTTTTAAGAATTTTATTCCCCACGGTATAAAACCAATAAAATTATCAGGAGTCACTTTAAACGCAGCATTTTCACTAAACGTTAGCTTTATAGCAGAAAGAATATTATGCGGTGTCGCTTGCGGCTCTACGGCTTCGACAGCGATAAAACTAGCATTACCTTTTGACGTTTCTGCGGCAGGTTCACCTTTATCAACCAAGGTGACTTGATAGCCTGTATTTTGTAGCTCAAGGGCAGTACAAATTCCAACAATACCTGCACCAATAACTGCGATAGACTCTTTTGACATTTACTTTACTCCTTCAAACATTATCCAGAATAGTATAGATCGTTATAAAGACACCCCCCACCTTTTATTATTCATTTTATTCGTTCATGTGGTCGTCGTTATGGTCGTTATCGTCGTTATGGTCGTTACTAGGCTGTCATCGCTATTTTAGTTATATTCGCTACCGACGTTATTGTAAGGTTTTGCTGTTTTCAAAAGCTTATAAAATATAATCCTATTCTTTGTTAAGTTTAGTATCGTTTAATTTTTCAAGGTACTTTTTACCCACTATAACGATTAAAACCCCGCCCAATACCAATACCGATGAACTTATTAATTGTTGTGTAATGACTTCTTTTGAAAAAATCACACCGCCAAAAGCAGCAATAATGGGAACTGCCAATTGAACAATTGAGGCTTGTGTACCGCTTAAACCTGAGAGTGCGGTATACCAAATTGCGTAGCCTAGCCCAGAAGTTACAGCACCCGATATGATTGCTAATAAGATGCCTTGATTAGAGAGTTGAAAATTATCAGGGGCTAAAAATATCATCAGTGCAATAAAAGCGATGATGAAAGGAAGTGTTCTTAAAAAGTTGTTTGCGGTATCTACCAGTGGTGTTTTTGAACCCTTACCCGCTAAGGTATAAAAACCCCAGCCTATTCCAGATAATACCATCAGAACAAAACCTGTAAATGATGGCGCAGAAGCTCCGGGTAACAACAGAATTATCAACCCTAGAAAGGCAATGGACAAACCTATCCATTCAACTAGTAAAAGCTTTTGTCCTTTTAAAAAGCCAAATACAATCATCGTGACTTGAACGGTGCCAAATAATATCAAAGCACCTGTACCTGTATCCAGCGTGATATATGCATATGAGAATGTCAGTGCATATAAAAATAGCCAAAAGGCAGACAACCAGCTACCCGTTTTCACGTCTATTCTTTTTCTAGTGCTTATGGCGACTAGAAAAAGTAAAAAGAGTATTCCTGAAAATAGTCTAATAGAGGTAAAACTAGCAGCATCAATCACATTGTCGTTCAGAGCCAAGCGACACAAAACAGAATTTCCAGCAAAAGCCAGCAGCGCTACGAAGGTTAATAAAGGTATTTTAAGCATAGAAAAGTAACACTTAGAATTTGTTATTATTTTTGATTTCTAGATTATTAATTTTTGATTTTCTTAGTATTTTTAATAATATATTTCGGCAAAATTTTAGAATCGGATAGAAAAGATCTGATCTGGTTTTTGATTTAAAAACCCAATAATTTATTCTATTTAGCACGTTAGAACGGCTTCCAATAAGTGCTAAAGCGTGAATTGCATCAGCACCATAATAGAGTTGATCACCCATTTTTAAAACCATACCTTGGTCAATATCAAGGCCCTGGGCTGTTATTTCATTTAAAACTTCAGTTTCTGCACGTGCATCAACGATTATTAAATCTCCCACGCTTTCTCTTATTTTGACTATTTGGCAGTAGCTGTTACAAGCAGGGCATTCGCGATCGTATACTAATAATATTTGTTCGCGTTTCATTTGATAAACCTATTTTTTATATAGCTAGATCGTGGGTTTAAAAACAGTGTCAAAATATTTAGATGTGGTTTTTAAACCTTAGCTTGGTTTAAAAGACACCCCCCTACTTTTAACCTATTTCTTCTATATATAACTATTTCAATTCGATCTCAACAAAATGAAATTCGAAGTCATTAGCATTCACAACATTATGTTCTACACCAATAGATTTAAAATAGGATTGGCCTGCAGTTAGTTCAGCCAACGTTTCAATAATGTTGTGAGAGTTTTTCACATCATCGGTAATTTCATCATCGGTAATTTCATCATCGGTAATTTCATCATCACTACTTTCTAAAAGCAAATTACCATCCAAACCTGGCACTACAATATAATCATAGCCATGCTTATGCCAACCGGTTTCAGCACCTGGAGCGAATCGCCATTCAGTAATAATCACACGATCATTTTCAAGCTGTTTTGTAGCTATTGCTTTAGGTCTGTTTGAAGTCATTGATAAGTGTCTAGGGTAGGTGGCTTTTAGGATTAAAAGCCCTGTATTAGAACTGGGATTAAAACTCAGATTTCAACTCGCGCCCTAACAATTCTTTTACTGCTTGCTCAGGTGATAAGCCAGCATACAATATTTTCTGTACTGTTTCGCAGATGGGCATTTCA
Source organism: uncultured Flavobacteriaceae bacterium (assembly GCA_938029725.1). Classification (GTDB taxonomy): domain Bacteria; phylum Bacteroidota; class Bacteroidia; order Flavobacteriales; family Flavobacteriaceae; genus Maribacter_C. The sequence goes on along the minus strand of CALHGE010000061.1, from coordinate 214 downwards.
ACGCCCGCTCGTTTAGCCAGCGCACTGATACTATGCGAAGATTTTGCACCTTCTACAGCCTGGCCTATTTCTTTAATGGCTTCATCCAAGTCAGCACCTTTTCCAAGTGCTAAACCAAGGCGGCGATTACGTGATTGGTCATCCGTACAAGTAAGTACTAAATCACCAACGCCTGATAAACCCATAATAGTTTCAGTATCTGCACCCATACTTT
>CALHGE010000060.1 GCA_938029725.1 uncultured Flavobacteriaceae bacterium | reverse complement strand
GCTGTAAACGATGTTTTCGGAAAATCTTTTTTTCCGTTCATATATTGAATCGCGTATTTGACCGCATTTTTACCAATTTGTGTGGGGCTGTTCATGGCCGTACATCCGTAGAAATCAGTATCCATAATATATTTGATGGCTTCCTTCTGCCCATCGGCACCAGCTACGATTAAAATATCATCGGTTTTTCCTGCTTGCGCAATGGCTTTTATGGCCCCGAGTGCACAAACATCTGATTCTGTAATGACCACATTGATATCTGGATGCGCCACCAAAATATCTTCCATAGCTTTCAAGCCCCCGGCATAAGACCATTCTGTATATGCTTGCGTTTTAATATTTAAGTTGATATAGCCTAAGCTTCTTAGTTGTTGTTCGGTAATACCCTGCAGTAGTCCTTGCTTGCGCGTTCTCCCTACAGGATTTCCTGCATTACCACTTAAGAGCGCAATGTTCATTTCTCGGTTTCCAAACTTTTTAGCTAACCACTCCCCAGCTAATGCGCCATTGGCCAAATTATTAGATTGAACCGTAGTGACAAAGTCTGCAGAAGGATCAATAGAACTATCAATAATAAATACCGGAATGCCAGCAGCCTTAGCCAACTTTGTTACGCCCACCAATGCATCTGGATCTTTCGGGTTCAATAACAAAGCATCAACGCCTTTTGTAATCAAATCTTCAACCGCAGCCACTTGCTTATTGATATCGTCTTGACCGTCTGCCGATAAAAAGGTCATGCCGTTCTTTTCGGTCGTTTCCTTTATACTCTGCATTAAAGCCTGATAATACGGCGCATTTAAAGTAGGTGTGCAATAGCCAATCGTTTTACCCGAAAGATCTATAGTACTTTCGATTAAGTCATCTTCGCTACTAGCCTCATCTTTACTTTCGTTGGAATTATTAAGAGGTCTTGCGCAGGCAGCCAGATTTAATAGCAATGCACCCAAGAACAGTAAGCTGTATAGCCACCTAAAGGCTAAAATTCGTTTTAGTTTCATATAACAGTTGATTCAATAGCTTATAAATATAATACATCATGAAAGTAATGTATAATTTCGATTATAATTTATCATCACAACCTGAAGATGTTATATAAGAGCGATACGCGGAAGTGTTTGAAACAAAGCATAATGATATTAAGCCTCTTCATTAAAAAGTAGCTTCACTTTCAAACTAAAAATTTAGCATCACCAACTTAAAGGTATTCGTAGTTATTTCTTCAATGGTAACTTCGACGCTGCTATGTGCTTGGCGGCATAGAGGTCCGCTAAATTTGTCAAGTTTTGTGATTTATGACTGGCTTTGGGCGCTAGTTCGTTTTCGAGGTTTTTGAGATCGTTGATATTTTTTGGGGTTTGCATGGGCTGTTTTTTTAAGGGGATGCCTAATATACTTAATTTTTTGCTTTTGTTATTTATATCTGTAAAATGTATACTCTTTGTAATTATCTTGTGGAAATTCAGGGTCGTATATTTTGATATTCAAAGGATAGTACTGGGCTAAATATTTTTTTACATTAAATATTGGATGGAATTCAAGACGTATCTCATCAGTCACATACATTTCTACCGTACGATTTGTGTTAGTGTCTTTTAAGAGAACCTGATAGCAATTAAATTCAGCGATTTGTTTTGTTTTATTCTGGTTTTCTTTTACTAATTGAAACCTATCATCACTTTTATAAGTAACATGATAATCACCCATTTGTTCAAATGATAATGGTGAAAAGCTTGTAATTTTTTCTGTATTTCTATCGATTTTATAGATACTTGAAATACCAATCGATACTAGGCTGTCATTTTCAAATTCATCTGGAATAGTATAGTAAATAAACTTCTCAGGTGAAATTAAAAAGTGAGTGCTTTTTTTTCTATCAAAAACTGCTATGGATGGTGCCGTTGGAGTTAATATATTTGGCTTGCTTTTATTTATGCCACGCTGGTCTTTAGATTTTCTCTGGCTAATGCTGTCTGCATACGTTGGGCTTATTACCCAGCGTTCTTTAATAATAAAATGACCAGTTATTTCTTTTGGCTTTGCGCTTTCTTGCGCTTGCAAAAGACTAGAAGAGACTATAGCGAAAAATATAAACAGGTAAGGTTTTAAGGATAAATACATGTATACATAAGGTTTTGGAGAGTCTGGCCTAAGATAGGAAAATTGTTGAATTTGGTGGAGTAGGAGGTTTACAAGGTTTTAGGGCATAAAAAAATCTGCCAAACATATAGTTCAGCAGATTTCAAATTCAAAGGGGACTTTTTTTTAATCTTCTGTGTCAAGCACTTTGTAGGTTATATCGGCAGCACATTCTGTGGTGCCTATGATTTTATAATATGAAATCGCACGTTTATTTTCTCCTATTTCAACAGAATAGGTATTGTCACAATAAAAAGTGATGTAACGTTTTAGGTGGAGTCCGTCGCGTTCATTATTGACGCCAGCAGCGTGCTCAAAATAGTAGCGGCCATCTTCTAATTCACCCCAAACGCCGTTTCCGGTTTCTACCGATGCGTAGCGCGTTACAAAAGTACCGTCTGCTTTAAATTCAATAATAATTTGCGAATCATTTCGAATGGTTCTGAACCATTTGTCTTTTGTCGTCCATTCCGTACCCGTAAATTGATCTATGATAGCCTCTAAATCTTCATTGCGATACATTTGCCATTCGCCAATAAGTTTTGTCGAAACCAATTCTTCTTGTACTTCTTCGTTTTCGCAGCTTACCGTAGTTAAAGCAAAAGCCACAAGGGCGAACCAAATTATATTTTTCATAGCGGGGGTTATTTATTGTTTGTTTAATAAACAACAGCTAAGAACCAGAATACCCTAATTTTTGTGTGGAAGATTTTTTTAAAAAACAGCTATTTACTTATCAATGCTTATAGTTTTTAAGCATCAATTCTTCTCA
>CALHGE010000059.1 GCA_938029725.1 uncultured Flavobacteriaceae bacterium | reverse complement strand
GACTTGACAGAAAGGCCCTTGAAAAATGTCGATATGGCATTATTGCGTTTAAAATTAAACACTCGTAGAAAACGGCCAAAACCTCAGGCATCGATATTTGCTATATTTGTGAAGCTTTTAAAGACAATTAATAAGTAGTAGCATGACAGCAAGTCGAAGTATCAAAATAATTCTTGGCATCAGTATCGCGGTGACGCTATTTCACCTTTGTATACTTTTTAAAATCATACCATATGATATCGCATGGGGCGGGCGACTGACCAATGACAGCGAAATGTATGTCTTCGAAAGCATATCACTACTAGTAAATTTCATATTCATAGTAGTTTTACTTATCAGAGGTAAGTTCATAAAGCAATTGTTACCGGCAAAGGCTGTACATGTTATACTATGGGTGTTTCTTGTGCTTTTTGCATTAAATACGGTAGGCAATATTTTCGCCGAAACGAACTTCGAAAAAGGTTTTACATTTGTTACACTTGCTTTAGTCGTGCTGCTTTGGGTCATACTAAAGAAAAATAAATAGCCGCCTCACCTCTGCATTTTAGTAACTAAGTTCAAACTCCAACAAAAACCTTCACTTGCTTACGGCTTTCCGTAATATAATGCGAGATGGCCTTTTTATATTGCAGCACCAAAATTTTAGTCTCACCATACCCTTCTAATTTTTTGATAGTTAAGTTTAAGCAACCGCGATTATGCATTATTTAAACAAATAATAAAGAACTAGTAAGTATTACTATCAAATATGATTATCGTATTAAGAGCACCTTTAGTGATCAAATAACAAATTATCGTTAATAAAATAAATAACATGAATAATACTGTAATGCTTACTGAATGTTTGAATGATTTTATTTCAAAGAATGAAATCACTTTAAATGAGTCAGATGCTTTCGAATTATACACGCTTTATTTGCTGAATAAGAAATCTAATATAAGTGCTGAAGATTTGATGTCAGCTGTAGTTGACGGAAGTAGTGATGGTGGTATTGATACATTTCTACTAATGGTGGATGAATTCGTAATCAATTCAGATGAAGAAATAGAAGCAATCACAGTAAAATCAGATTCAACTATTAAGGTTATCATAGGTCAATCAAAATTCAATACCAAATTTTCTGAAGATGTGGTAAACAAATTTTTCATCTCAATGGACTCAGTTTGGAATTTGGAAATTGAAAATGACGATTTAATTAATACTTTCAATGAGCAATTAGTCGAACGTATAATTTGGTTTAGAGCAATATGGAGAAAAGCAGTTATTAAAGGTGCTCAAATTAATATCCAGTTTTATTACGGCTGTATTTCAAATGAAATTCATCAGAGCGATACATTTAAAGCAAAAAAAGAAAAGATAATTGAACAGGCAAAAACAAAAGTGCATCAGGCAGTTGTATCATTTGATTTATTTAGTGCTGAAGAATTATTAGGGTTACATAGTGAGAAAATAGAGGTTCACTTGGAACTAAAATTTAAAGAACAACCAAGTACCATTGACTATGAAGGTTCTAATATTGGATATATTGGTGTTGTAAAACTCCCCGATTATTATGACTTTATTACTGATAATCATGGTGTAATTAGAGAATCAATATTTGAAGAGAATGTGAGACATTATCAAGGTGAAGTTGATGTAAATAAAAAAATTAATGAAACGCTAAGTTCTGATTTTGAAACGGATTTTTGGTGGTTAAACAATGGTATTACGATTATTGCTCAGGATGTTCGGCCTCTTGCAAAAACACTTCAAGTTGAGGGTGTACAAATTGTGAATGGTCTTCAAACATCTTATACCATTGGTAAAAATTATACAAAAGACGAAAATGATACTAGAGCTGTATTAGTTAAGATTGTAAAGAGTACCGACAAAGAAACTATTGATAAAATAATTTCAGCAACAAACCGTCAGACCCCAGTAAATCCAGCTCTTTTGAGGGCGACAGATGGTATTCAAAGAAAATTGGAAATGTTTTTTGACCAAAAAGGATATTTCTATGATAGAAGAAAAAACTTTTACAAGAATCAAGGAAAACCTATTTCTAAAATATTCGCCATTCAATCTACAGCTCAAGCGATTCACGCAATATTAAATAGAAAACCAAGTGAAGCAAGAGCAAAACCAACCACTTTAATAAAAACCCAAGACAGTTACGAATCTATTTTCAAACCAGATGTAGATTTTCAAGCCTACCTTAATTGTTGTTTAGTGGTAAGAAACGTAGAAACTAGATTAAAAAACACTTCCCTTGTGAAAGAAGAACGTAGTTTAATTAGAACTTTCACGTACCATACCTCTAGAATTTTAGTTTCTGAAGCCTTAAAAAAATCCCATCCTACACAAAGTGAATTGTCAACATTGCAAATGTCTAGTTTAACTGATGAATTATTTGACAGTTCTGTTGAATTTATGAAAGATACAATTTCTGAGTTTAAAAGTACTTCAACAACCACAACCAGCTCTTCAATCTCAAAATCAGGTCCCTTTGAAGAATTATTGACAAAACAATTAATTGAAAGATATAGAAGTAACTAAAAACGATAACACGGTGTATATTGCATTACACCCTTTGGGATGAAATGAAACAATACGCTAAACGTTACCTACTATTTGAATAAACTATGAGACCACCAAGATGGCATAGAGATGAAATTATACTTGCAATGGATTTATATCGCACTATAAAACCAAAGGAAATGGATAATAAGAATCCTAAAGTAATTGAGTTATCTGAGCTTTTAAATAGACTTCCAATCCATAAAGAAAGGATGGAAAATCAAAAATTCAGAAACCCAAATGGTGTTGGATTAAAGCTTAGCAATTTTAAAGCAATAGACCCTGAATTTGACGGAAAGGGAATGTCTAGTTATAGTAAAAGAGATAAAGAAGTATTCTTTGAGTTTGAGGGAAAAAATCAAAAACTTAAATCTATTGCTAACCAAATTAAAAAAGCGATATCGAATCAAAAAGTAAATCAAAAACTTTATCTAATTTCAGACGAAGAGGATGACGAAATTCATTTTGTTAAGGAAGGGAAAGTAATTTATAAACTCCATAAACTGAGAGAACGTGACAATAAAATCAATCAAAAAAAGAAAGACCTCTATTTTGAACGCAATGGAAAACTTGATTGTGAAGTTTGCGGATTTGACTTTTATGAAACTTACGGAGATTTAGGAAAAGGGTTTATTGAAGCACATCATAGAGTTCCTTTATCAGAAATAGATGGTGAGACAACAACAAAATTAAAAGACTTGGCTCTTGTATGTCCGAATTGCCATAAAATGTTACACAAAGCAATTAACACATTGAGCGTTAATGAGTTAAAAAATAAAATAAAACTGTAGATAACAACCTGTATAATTAAAACAAGCATAAATTGAGCAAGAGAGTTAAATATCAAGTTTTTATATCTTCAACCTATTTAGATTTGAAAGAAGAACGCCAAAATATTGTTCAGGCGGTTTTAAGTTCCGCAAATATACCTGCTGGAATGGAATTATTTTCGGCGGGTAATACTACACAATGGGAATTAATCACAAAGTGGATTGATGAATCTGACATGTATGTACTGTTATTGGGTGGTAGATACGGAAGTATAGAACCAAAATCTCAATTATCATATACCGAACTTGAGTATAATTACGCTGTAGAAAAAAAGAAAAATCTATTCGCATTAGTTCTCGATGATGAATATTTAAAGGCAAAGCAAAAATCTACAGATACTGTAATACTTGAAAATGAGAATATTGAAAAACACGAACTATTCAAAAAAAAGGTTCTTTCGAATATCTCTGCGTTTTGCAAAAACAGAGACCAAATTGAAGTTGAAACTCTAAAATCAATCTTACATTTTCAAGAAAATGGTCCTGAAAACATGAAAGGTTGGATTCCTGCCAATGGAGAAAATGTAGACAAAAAAACTGACTTTTTACAAGCTTATATTAATGCAAAAGATGGTAAAATGATTACACTAAAATCTTTTGAGAATTTATCAGAATTACCTTAAAGATTAACTATTTACAACAATGATCATAATTAATGTAGGGTTTAGGTTTTTACGTAGAGGTCTGTGTATATTTATGAGGTTTCCCACGCTAGCGCGATCGTCACGCTCGTGCCGTCAACAGTAAATTAAAGATCCGAAGCACAACAATTATAAATCAAAAATGCAAAAAAAATACGCCCTACTACCCGACCGAGTTAAAGCAGCGGTAATTGATGGAATTGTCATTGTTGCAGCCATGTATTTAACTTCTGAAATCTTCTCTTTATTCGAGCATGTCCCAAACTATGTTAGAATTAGCGCTGCTGTAGTATTGAGTATTTTATATGACCCAATTTTCACGAGCAGGTTTGGTGGCACCATTGGTCATTCAAAAAGTAATATTGAAGTAAAACGCGATTCAGATCACAACAAAAACATTTCTTTTCCTGCTGCATTGCTACGTTTCATTTTAAAAGGCACCCTTGGATGGTTATCATTAGTAACCGTTACAGGTAATGAGAAACGAAAAGCAATTCATGATTTTGCGGTAAATTCTGTGGTATTGAACATCAAAGAATAAATCCACGCTAGCGCTCGTTTGTAGCGAATGGCGTTCGGGTTAATCAATTAAAACTACAAAAAACACTAAGGTCTTTTAAACTATCTGATCAAAACATTATGAGAAAAACGTTTACAATAATAGGATTGATTTTAATATCGATTAAGAGCTATTCACAATCTGATAAAGAATTGGTTTTGAAATCATTTGATAATTATAAAAACGCTATCCTTACAGACAAAGGAGAAATAGCTGCTGATTTTGTTGACAGCAGAACTATGAATTATTACTCTATCATATTGGATAAAGTTAAAACAGCAGATTCAATAGAAATAGAATCAATGGGTCTATTAGATAAACTTTCCGTTTTGACTATGCGTCATAGAGTACCCAAAAAGGATTTACTTAGTTTTAATGGTAAATCTTTATTTATTTATGCAATTGACAATGGAATGGTTGGAAAAAATAGCGTCGCAAACGCTGAGTTAGGTGATGTTGTGACAAACGGTGATTTCTCAAAGGCGGAGTTTGTAGTTAGTGGCCAAAAAACACCTTTCTTCTTTCATTTTTATCGCGAGGACAAAATATGGAAAATTGATATAACTCATATATTTTCTTTGGGAACAGCCGGTTTCAAAAAAATCATTCAGGAAAGTGGAGAATCTGAAAACGATTTCTTAACAAATATTCTAGAAATGTTAACGGGAAAGAAACCAAAGGAAGATATTTGGAAACCAATAATGTAAATTAAGGCTTTGTAAAGCTAGCCTATACCAACATTGACGGCAGTAAAACCAATTTGGAACTTATAGAATATTCTGAAGGTAAAAGCGAGGAATAGCCTTTAAGATCACTTTACTGAAAAGAAATCCACAGCGATATAGTAACTTCGGGTTATCATTTAACGTCCGAAAATATGATCCGTAAAAAAGTATTATTTTTTGTCATTGCAGCAATTTGCTTCGTAGTTGGCTGTAAAGAAGTACAGAAAGAAATTACCCAAGATACTGTTGCTGAAGTATTAACGTCTGAACAAGAGAAAGCAGCCATTCTTGAAACCTTAAATAATGAAACCAAAGCCGCTTTTCAGCGTGATTACCAAGATTGGCAAAACAAATGGGTTCATGAACCTACAATCACCAAAACATACTTAGATTTTTCAGATAGTACTTTTTCTGAGTCCGTAGGCTGGGAAGAGATCAGCCAGTTTGTAAAAATATTTATTGAAGAGCACCCGGAGCCGGAGCCTATTCCGAAATTAGTCGATCAAATTGACGTGAAATTATATGACAATGGTGCGTGGGTAATTTATGAGCTACAAGATTCCATACGCGGTTTGAAACGTGAAACCAGACTTATGGAAAAAGTAAATGGAGAATGGAAAATTGCGGGCATGTCAACCACCATCTATGGTTTTAAAGACAAAAACAACGAATAACACATGAATAGCACCACTTTAAACTTGCTAAAAGCAGAAGATATCGCTATTGAGTTATTCGAAGAAGCAGAAGAACGACAACTCATCGTAGCAGGTAAAGATGAAGAAACCCTGAACAAAGAAATATTCGAATTAGCCAAGGAGTTGTTCAGCATTGAAAAGCATTGGCACAAAAGAATCGTTCGTAGTGGTGCGAATACTTTGCATCCGTATAAAGAGAATCCGCCCAACAAAATCATTCAAGAAGACGATATTCTATTTTTTGACTTTGGTCCTATCATTGAAAATTGGGAAGCCGATTTAGGCCGCACCTATGTACTTGGCAATGATCCGACGAAACTGAAGCTAAAAAATGATATTGAAAAAGCATGGCAAGAAACCAAAGAATGGTTTGATACGAAGACTGAACTAAAAGCTTCTGAATTGTTCGCATATGCTGAAAACAAAGCCAAAGAATACAATTGGGAGTTCGGTGGAGAAATCGCTGGGCATTTGATTGGGGAGTTTCCACATGAACGCTTAGCGCCTGATAGTTACCAATTGTATGTGCACCCAGACAATCACAATAATATGTTTGACCTAGACGACAAAGGTGAAAAACGAAACTGGATTTTAGAATTGCACTTTGTAGATCGAAAAAACCAAATTGGCGGGTTTTATGAGCAGCTGCTTGCTTAAACGCAAGGCCGATAACTACTTATTACGAATTCCGCTTCACAAAAAATTTCAACTAAGTTTGTAACCTTTCATGATTTCTGGACTCTTTAAGGTAAAGTCCTAACCAAAAATCAAAAAAAAATGATACGGACACTAATCGCAATTCCCTTTTTGCTACTAAGCATATTTCAATGCCAAGCACAGTTAGATACCGCTCGAATTGACAGTATTGTTCAAAAAACAATTACTACCAAGGCATTTGAAGGAACTATTTTAATCGCGGATAAAGGAAAACTTATTTATCATGAGTCCTTTGGATTTAAGGATAGTGATAGCAGCTCGCCCATAACGAATACCTCTCATTTTTCCATTGCCTCGGTTACCAAATTATTTACAGCAATAGCCATTATGCAATTGATAGAAGAAGGTAAATTTCAGTTGACCGATAATCTTCATTTGCTCTTACCTGAATTCGATATTGCCATGTCTAAAAAGATTACGGTACATCATCTTTTATTGCACATTTCGGGTTTACCTAATG
>CALHGE010000058.1 GCA_938029725.1 uncultured Flavobacteriaceae bacterium | reverse complement strand
TTTAAAATCAACCCAAATCAACAACTAACTATGAACGTAATTCCTCTTTAAATCCCTAAACACACATCTTCATACGCGCCTAACGGGCTGCAAATGTAACATGCTTTTTGAATCTACAACACATATTTCTAATCTTTTTTATTTTTTTTTAAGTCCATTCTTCAATACGCTAACTACTAGAATTTTACAGCTGTTCATTTCTTAATTTAAGCTACTCATATTATGACATTACACTAATTTCTACAAGCCTCAAGTCTAAAAAAGCTTGTGTTAGGGATAGTAGCGGTATCTTTTTATGCTGTTTACTCTTTACCACCATTGCGATCTTAGCATAAAAAATATAGCGAATAGCCCGACCTTTTGTCTTTCACAAAAGAAACACCCAAGAAACACTTCCTTATATATATTGTCAGCATCAATACAAGGTGCTATCTTTACGCTCTTATTATAATTATTCAACATGATCAAGATTACATTACCAGACGGCACTATTAAAGAATACAGCAAAGGAAGCACTGCAATGGATGTAGCCCTAAGCATTAGCGAAGGTTTAGCTCGCAATGTTATCTCTGCAAAGTTTAACGACACCACTGTTGAAACCGTTACTCCTTTAGAAGAAGACGGCTCCTTAGTTTTATATACCTGGAATAACCCAGAAGGAAAGAAAGCTTTTTGGCATTCTACTTCACATATTGTAGCACAAGCTTTAGAGGAGCTATACCCTGGCGTTAAACTAACTATCGGACCCGCAATCGACAACGGATTTTATTATGATGTTGATTTAGCTGAGGGCGTTATTTCTGACAAGGACTTTCCTGCCATTGAAAAAAGGGCTTTGGAAATTGCTCGAGGAAAACACACTTACAAATTGCGCGCAGTTTCAAAGTCAGATGCCTTAGCAAAATACAAATCTGAAGGCAATGAATATAAGGTAGAGCTTATTGAAAATCTAGCAGATGGTACCATTACTTTTTGCGACCATGATACTTTCACAGATTTATGTCTTGGCGGGCACATACCTCAGACCGGTATTGTTAAAGCTATTAAAATACTAAGTGTAGCAGGTGCCTATTGGAGAGGCGACGAAAACAAACCACAACTTACCCGTGTATATGGAATTTCATTTCCGAAACAAAAAGAGCTCACCGAATATTTAGCTTTACTAGAAGAAGCCAAAAAGCGTGACCATAGAAAGTTAGGAAAAGAACTTGAGTTATTCACGTTTTCTAAAAAAGTAGGACAAGGACTTCCTTTATGGCTACCAAAAGGTGCTGCGCTGCGAGATCGTTTAGAGCAGTTCTTAAAAAAAGCACAGAAGAAAGCTGGATATGAAATGGTAGTGACACCACATATTGGACAGAAAGAGCTTTATGTTACTTCTGGTCACTATGAGAAGTACGGAGCCGATAGCTTCCAACCCATAAGCACCCCCAAAGATGGTGAGGAGTTTTTATTAAAACCTATGAATTGTCCGCACCATTGCGAAATATATAATCACAAACCTTTTAGCTACAAAGAACTACCTAAGAGATATGCTGAATTCGGAACTGTATATCGCTACGAACAAAGTGGTGAGTTGCATGGCCTTACCCGTGTTCGTGGCTTTACTCAAGATGATGCGCATATTTTCTGTACTCCAGATCAGTTAGATCAGGAATTTAAAAACGTAATTGACCTATCCTTATATGTACTCGGCTCTTTAGGCTTTGATAACTTCACGGCGCAGGTATCTGTTCGTGATTTAGAAACACCTGAAAAATATATTGGTTCTGTTGAAAACTGGGAAAAGGCAGAAAATGCCATTATCAATGCAGCAAAAGAAAAAGGACTTGATTTTGTTATAGAAAAAGGAGAAGCTGCTTTTTACGGCCCGAAGCTTGATTTTATGATAAAAGACGCCTTGGGTAGAAGCTGGCAATTAGGCACCATTCAAGTGGATTATAACTTACCAGAACGCTTTGACCTAAGCTACAAAGGCTCTGATAATGAATCACATAGACCTGTAATGATTCACCGCGCCCCTTTCGGCAGCATGGAACGTTTCATAGCTCTTTTACTCGAACATACTGGGGGTAATTTTCCGCTATGGTTGATTCCAGATCAGGCAATTATTTTACCTGTCAGCGAGAAAAACGAAAAATATGCAGAAAAAGTTTTAAAATCCCTAGAAAATAACGAAATTCGCGCCCTTCTTGATGCCAGAAATGAAACTGTCGGAAAGAAGATACGTGAGGCAGAAATGAATAAAATTCCATTTATGCTGATTGTTGGTGAAAACGATGAAGCGGCTAACACCATTTCTGTCCGACGACACGGTGGAGAAGACTTAGGAGCAATATCACTTGAAGACTTTGCAAGCTTGGTCGATACAGAAATAAACAGTACCTTAAAGTCGTTTTAAAAAAATAACGTTTAATTAAAATAATTAGTCATAGCAATACGAAAAAGATTTAGGCCCCAACCTAGAAGGGAAAACAAAAACCCTCATAAAATTAATTCAAGAATTATCTCGCCAGAGGTTCGTTTGGTTGGAGATAATATAGAAGTAGGGGTCTATCCATTGGCAGAAGCCATGGCGAAGTCAGAAGAGTTAGGATTAGATTTGGTTGAAATATCACCAAAGGCGAATCCGCCGGTTTGTAAAATAATCGATTACAAGAAATTTCTTTACGAGCAAAAGAAGCGCGAAAAAGTGATGAAAGCCAAAGCCTCAAAGGTTGTGGTTAAGGAAATCAGGTTCGGTCCGAATACGGATGACCATGATTACGAGTTTAAAAAGAAACATGCAGAGAAGTTTTTAAAAGATGGTGCCAAATTAAAGGCCTATGTTTTTTTCAAAGGACGTTCTATTGTATATAAAGATCAAGGAGAAATATTATTACTCCGTTTAGCATCTGAGTTGGAAGAGTTAGGAAAGGTAGAGCAGATGCCAAGATTAGAAGGAAAGCGTATGACTATGTTCATCGCACCTAAGACAAAAGGAAAATAAAGTTTCGGCTGCTTTCAGTGACCGATTCGATGTACAAAATACTAAACGCTGCTTGCTTTTGTAAGCAGCGTTTAGCATGATAAGTGAGATAATTAAACAAATAGGAGAAAATGCCTAAACAGAAAACAAAATCCAGCGCCAAGAAGCGGTTCAAGCTTACCGGAACTGGTAAAATTAAAAGAAAGCACGCTTTCAAGAGTCACATTTTGACGAAGAAATCTAAAAAGCGCAAGCTTAAGTTAACACATGATGGCTTGGTTCACCAAGCAGATGTTAACAGTATTAAAGAACAATTACGTTTAAAGTAATTATTCGAAAACGGTAAATTATTAACCCTGGAGTTAGGCCATACTTAAGTACCGATTATCGGTCGCCTACTACAAAAAACAAGTAAAGAAAAATGCCAAGATCAGTAAATGCAGTAGCTTCAAGAGCCCGAAGAAAAAAGGTAATGAAGCAAGCCAAAGGTTACTTTGGAAGACGTAAAAACGTTTGGACAGTAGCCAAAAATGCGGTTGAAAAAGCAATGTTATATGCTTATAGAGATCGTAGAGCTAAGAAAAGAAACTTCCGAGCTTTATGGATTACCCGTATTAATGCAGGTGCTCGTATGCACGGAATGTCGTACTCACAATTTATGGGTAGCGTAAAAGCTAAAAACATCGAATTAAACCGTAAGGTTTTAGCCGATTTAGCTATGAATCACCCTGATGCTTTTAAAGCAGTAGTCGACCAAGTAAAATAGATTTTAAATATCTCTCACTTATAAAAAATCCGATTCTAACGAATCGGATTTTTTTATTCTATACGATTACTACGTTGATTTCATTTTAGCTACTGCCGCTTTAAACTCTTGCCAATTTATTTCCTCATCATTACTTTGATCAAAGCCTTCAATTAGCTTAGAGCCCACTAGGCCACGAATAAATCCACTAATTTCTGCTTGCTTTAACAGCTTTACAATTTCACTCTTTTTAAGCTTCCCACTACTATCGGCATCAAAGAAACTAAATGCTTCCTCAGGCGTAGTAAAATGATTTGCAATCAAGATTTGAATCTTATTCATTATAGCTTCTTCTGTAGTCATAGGTATTGTCTTTACTATTTTTATACTACAAGTTATAAAGAATGCTTCAAACTCCAAAAGCTGATAGCACCAGCTGTCTTCCACAAGCCTTATTTCGATGCTCACATAAGTAGATTCCTTGCCAAACACCTAAGTTTAGTTTTCCATTGCAAATAGGTATTTGAACAGAAGCTCCCATCAATGAAGCTTTAATATGAGCAGGCATGTCATCTGCACCCTCGTCGGTATGTAAATAATAGGGTGCGTGTTCAGGAACCATAGTGTTCATATGGCTTTCAAAATCGATCCGTACCGTATGATCTGCATTCTCATTAATTGTTAAGCTAGCCGAAGTGTGTTTGATAAACACCTGAAACATTCCTGATTGGATAAACTTTATCTCGGTCATGTGATTGCATACCTGTTCTGTAATGAGATGAAAGCCCCTTTTATAAGGCTCTAGGCTAATTTCTTTTTGATAAAATTTCATAATATGAAGTATGAATTAAATGTAAAACATTAGCTCACTACACCCTAATTAATAGGAATAGAAATATCTTTGTGTTTCAATTCTTATATATGGACTTATCTCAAGTAAAAATGGTGGTGTCAGATATGGATGGCACACTTTTAAATTCGAACCATGAAGTCAGCGCTCGCTTTTTTGAGCTATTTGAAGAACTAAAAAAAAGAAATATTCTCTTTGTTGCCGCTAGCGGAAGGCAGTATAATAGTATTGTAGATAAGCTTCACTCCATCAAAGATGATATTCTTGTCATTGCTGAAAACGGAGGCTATGTAGTTCAAAAAGAACAGGAATTATTATCTACCCCTTTAGAAAAAGCTAAACGAACCAAGGTGCTTGAGACCCTCGCAAATGTGCCAAAAATTCATCCGGTGCTCTGTGGAAAAACAAGCGCTTATCTCACAGGTAAATCTGACGCCTTTATTGAATTGCTGCAACAGTACTATTCCGCATTTGAAATAGTTGATGACCTAAATGAGGTCACTACTGAAATCTTAAAAGTTGCTGTTTACCATTTTGAGAGTTCTGAACAATTCATATATCCCGCGGTAAAACATTTGGAAGGCGATTTGAAAGTAAAAGTATCGGGAGCAAATTGGGTTGATATTTCAAGCATCAACGCGAATAAAGGTTACGCCCTTGAAAAAATGCAAGAGCGCTTTGGTATTTCTGCTGAAGAAACGATGGTTTTTGGAGACTACAATAACGATTTGGAAATGCTGGGCAAGGCAAAATATAGCTTCGCTATGGAAAATGCGCATGCAAATGTTCTAAAAGCAGCGAACTTCAAAACTACTAGCAATGATGACTTCGGTGTGGAGCGAATTTTAGAAAAAATGTTATATTCTTAACAATAATATATCTTTATAATTAAAAATATAACTAATTTTGTGATCAATTTTGAATTTCAAAACTAATTATAAATGACTTTTTCTAATATTGGGCCACTAGATACTATTATGAAAGCACTCTTTGAGCCTTATAAAAATAGTGTTACCGACGTAAATAAAGTATCTGAAGCTCTAGTAGAAAAGGGTGTCATTATTTCTCAAAATGAAATTGTAAACGATCATATCGCCTTTCGAACTTTAGGAGTTCCTAATTTGGGAATTGCTTCATTTGAAAAAATATTTTTACACTACGGCTATACCAAGAAGGATTACTATTTTTTTGAAAAGAAGCAACTAAATGCTTACTGGTACTCACCTCCTCACCCGAGGTTTCCTAGAATATTCATTAGTGAATTACGGGTTGCAGATCAACCACAAGAAATTCAGGATACCATTAAAAAATATACAAATACCATTACGACTGATCCGGTGGACGAATTGGACTTAGACAAGCCTGAAGCCGTTGGCGCGTTTTTTTATAAATCACTTTGGGATTTACCAAGCCTAGCTGACTATACTATCCTTGCAGAAAACAGCGAGTATGCAGCTTGGGTCATTTACAATCGCTATTATTTAAATCATTATACGATAAGTGTTCACGAATTAAAAGAAGGCTATAATACCCTTGAAGAGTTCAATATGTTTTTAACCGAAATTGGGGTGAAACTAAATAATTCTGGTGGTATTATTAAGACAAGTACTGATGGTTTACTGAAACAAAGCAGCTCAGTAGCTAAAATGGTAGAGGCAACTTTTGCTGATGGAGAGCAGCTACAGATATCAGGAAGCTATGTTGAATTTGCAGAACGACTAGCACTACCCGAATATGAAAATATAGCTCCAAAACAACTGAAACGAAGCCAAAGAAGAGATGGTTTTGAATCTGCAAACGCAGATAAAATTTTTGAAAGCACCTATAGCTCTCAGACAAAGTCTTAAGCCTACTTCGTTCTTTTACTAACACGTACTATCTACGTCTTTTGCTTCTTTTTTTGTGCTGCAGGAAACAATACATTATTTAGAATTAGGCGATACCCGGGTGAAGTTGGGTGTAACTCTAGTTCTGTTTTTGGGTCTCCTACTCTATGCTGATAATCTTCTGGGTCATGACCTCCATAGAAAGTAAAAAAACCTTTCCCTTTTACCCCGTGAATGTAACGCGCCTCATTATTGAGTTTATTTTCTCCAAGAATTAGAACATTCGATTTAATTTCCTTGCGCTCAAATGAAGTCGTCTGACCCATAAAACCTTTTACTAAAGCGGTATGGTTTTGACAAAGCATTGTAGGCACCGGATCCCATTTCGCCGAAAAATCCATCAAAGAAAAGTAGTCAGATTCTTTGGGTATATTTCCCCTCTTTTGTGTCATATCTATAGATGAGAATTCATAGCGTAAAGGATTACGTTCTAGTGAAAAATCTTTAAAAGCAAAGGTCTTATTGTAATTCAGTTTACGCTGATAACTTGCATCAGATGGGTCTCCATCAAACATGGGCTCACAAATATCTACACCATCGGAGGCCGACAAAGCAATATCAAAACTATCAGTAGCAGAGCACATGGCGAACATAAACCCCCCACCAATTACATAATTTCGAATTTTCAGAGCTACCGCTCTTTTCTCTTCAGAGACTTTAGCGAAGCCTAATTTAGTAGCCAAAGCTTCGGCATCTTGTTTTTGTTGAATATACCATGGCGCTGCTCTGTAAGCTCCGTAGAATTTTCCATATTGCCCGGTAAAATCTTCATGGTGCAGGTGCAACCAATCATATAATGCTAACTGATCATCTAAAACTTCCTCATCGTAAACGGTTTCATATGGAATCTCAGCATAGGTTAAAACCATTGTTACTGCATCATCCCAAGGCGGATTTCCTTTGGGCGAATACACTGCAACTTTAGGTGCCTTTTCTAAAACTACAGCCTCCTGATTTTGCGAAGGGCTGCTAATAGATTCTAATATTTCTTGTGTTTGACCGTCAGATAAAATTTCAAAAGACACCCCCCTAATTTGGCATTCTTTGCGAATATTATCTCCATCAGGCAATAAAAAAGAACCGCCACGATAGTTTAACAACCATTGTACCTTTTGCTGTTTCGTTAACACCCAATAGGTAATTCCGTACGCTTTTAAGTGGTTTTTTTGACCTTCGGCATCCATCGGAATAAGTATGGAGGAAGCAGAAATTTGTAAATAAAAAAATATAAAGGAAGTAAATAAAAAAATTCTTGGCATAAACGCACTGTTGAGAGGTCTTCTCAAAGATAAACGAAAAACAAGTGTTTTGTATTTCGAGGACAGTTAAAGATTTTGAAAAACACGATCTGAAGCCCTGCTCTTTCTCACGCTTTAAAAGTCCTCCAAAAAATCGATCGACCGCAGGCACGCCAAAGAGGCCCTACTATACTTAAATACATCTCGAACTTGAACCCAAACTTAAGCTTTAGAACGGAACATCATTATCTTCTTCAAGATTAGCGCCTTCATTCATTGAACTACCAAAAGCTTCATCAGCACTTGGAAGCCCTTTTGTAACAAAAGGATTATCCTCACCTTGATTCATTTTTGATTGGAACTCAAATGGAGAATCAAAATCGTCAAGGTTATCGAATTTACCGAGGTTACCGATAAACTTCAATCGAATACTATCTAAGCCACCGTTACGGTGTTTGGCGACAATAAATTCGGCCTGCCCCTGAGTGGGTGAACGCTCTTCATCATCCCATTCATCAATCTTATAATACTCAGGCCTAAATATGAACGATACAATATCGGCATCTTGCTCAATCGCACCTGATTCACGTAAATCAGAAAGAATAGGCCTTTTACTTCCGCCACGGGTTTCAACAGCTCTTGATAACTGTGATAAGGCAATTACAGGGATATTTAATTCTTTTGCTAAGGCTTTTAAGTTTCTGGAAATAGTAGAAATCTCTTGTTCTCGGTTTCCACCTTTACCAGTTCCGCCAGCTGTCATTAACTGTAAATAATCAATGATGATAATTTTAATATCGTGTTGCGATGCTAATCGTCGCGCTTTTGCTCTAAGATCAAATATTGATAACGAAGGTGTATCATCGATAAATAAGGGTGCCTTCTCTAAAGCTTTCACTTTTACGTTCAGCTGTTCCCATTCGTGCTTTTCTAATTTACCTGTTCTTAATTTTTCAGATGAAAGTCCTGTTTCTGAAGAAATAAGTCTTGTAATCAACTGCACTGAAGACATCTCACAAGAGAAAAACGCAACAGCATGGCCACCATCAACCGCCATGTTTCTTGCCATAGATAAGGTCAAGGCTGTTTTACCCATACCAGGTCTCGCAGCCACAATAATTAAATCACTAGGCTGCCAACCAGAAGTTAGCTTATCTAATTTATCAAAGCCAGTGGCAATACCACTCATTCCCTCTTTATTCGCGATCTCTTCGATTCTTTTTTTCGCTTGAATAACTAAATCTAGCGCTGTCTCAGCAGAGCGCTTTAAATTTCCTTGGGTAACGTCATACAATTTAGATTCTGCAGCATCTAGCAAATCAAAAACGTCTGTTGCTTCGTCATATGCTTCCTCAATGATTTCATTCGAAATTTTAATCAAACTACGTTGAATGTACTTCTGCAGAATAATACGCGCATGAAACTCAATATGAGCCGAAGAAGCTACCTTTTGAGTAAGTTTTATGAGGTAAAAATCACCACCTGCGGACTCTAAGCGACCGTCTTTCTTTAATTGTGAGGAAACGGTTAATAAATCTACAGGTTCAGAGGTTTCGAACAATTTAAAAATAGCTTCGTAAATATAACGATGCCCATCTTTATAGAAAACATCAGGATGTAAAATATCAATTACTTCATCGACCCCTTTTTTATCAATCATCATCGCACCTAACACAACCTCCTCTAAATCAACAGATTGAGGCGGTATCTTACCTCTTTCTAGGTTGATTATAGTAGATTTGTCAGTCTTTCGACCGATAATAGGGTTTGGTTTCTCCATGGTGACGAAAGTATGCAATTAACATTGAGTTCACTTAGAATACGCCCTAGACGATATCCACAGTTGTTCAACAATTGGGTGTTTATAAGTTACGATTTTGTGTTGATAACAAAAAAAAACTGAAGAATTCATTCTCCAGTTTTTTCTGAGCTTATGAAAAGCTATGCTTAACCTTCAAAAACCCCCATTTCAGCATATTTATTCATGCGCTGATTTACGAGTTCTTTTGGGGATAACTTTTCTAATACTGCAAAATGAGCAGAAATTTTATTCTTTACTGTATCAAAAGTTTTTGGACGATTACTATGTGCCCCACCAGCTGGTTCACGAACAATTTCATCAATCAATTTTAATTTTTTCATATCAGTCGCTGTAAGCTTTAAAGCTTCAGCAGCCTGTTCTTTATATTCCCAGCTTCTCCATAAGATAGATGAGCATGATTCAGGAGAAATAACAGAATACCAGGTATTCTCCAACATCAAAACACGGTCACCTACACCAATGCCCAAAGCGCCACCAGAAGCTCCTTCTCCGATAATCACACAGATAATAGGCACCTTCAAGCGGGTCATTTCTAAAATATTTCTTGCAATTGCTTCTCCTTGACCACGTTCTTCAGCTTCAATACCAGGGTAAGCACCTGGCGTATCAATTAGGCAAACTACAGGAATTTTGAATTTCTCTGCAGATTTCATTAGTCGCAATGCCTTTCGATAGCCTTCAGGATTTGCCATACCGAAATTACGGAACTGACGCGTCTTTGTATTGTAGCCTTTTTGTTGACCGATGAACATATAGCTCTGATCGCCAATTTTACCTAAACCACCAATCATCGCCTTATCATCTTTTACGTTTCTATCGCCATGAAGCTCTAAAAATGTATCGCCACAAATCGCATTGATATAATCTAAGGTATAGGGTCTATTCGGGTGTCTTGACAATTGAACACGTTGCCAAGCAGTTAGGTTTTTATAGATATCCTTTCGAGTCTCTGCGAGTTTCTTTTCAATCTGCTTACAAGTCTCCGTTACATCTACATCGCTCTCCTTACCAATAATCATACACTTGTCGAGCTGGTCTTCAAGCTCTTTAATGGGAAGTTCAAATTCTAAATATTCCATTTCGAGTAGGTTTTCTGCTTTGTTAGTTTGACGTGCAAATATAAAATATAAAAGACTAAACTTCTACGCTGTCCTGCTTTTTTAACCTTCCTTTATTCTTAAGAATTCCATTCGCAATAACTGTTGCTAATATAACTACTGCTCCTACGTAGAACATAGGATTCATTTGCTCACTATCTCCAAAAATAATAAACGCCAAAATAATGCCGTAAACGGGCTCTAAATTAACAGTGAGAACCACGGTATAGGGCGTAATATACTTCATCACATGCACACCTGCAATAAATGCATAGGCTGTGCAGAAAGAGGCTAAAACAAAAATGAATATCCAATCGTTTTGTGATAACTGAAAAAATGCTACAGTAAAACCACCTTGCACCCCTAAGAAAAGAGACAATAATAGCACACCAATGCTGAGTTCGTAAAATGAAATCAGTGTTGGTTTCTCTTTTTTTACCAATTTTCCGTTGATCAAAGTAAAAATAACACTCAAAAATGCAGAGAGCAGCGCCAACAACATTCCATAACCATACTGTGTCTCAACCTTAAAAATAAGCAGTAGGCCCAAAATTACAACAAGACCCAATACAAGCTCGTACCAAATTATTTTTCTGCCATACCATATCGGTTCTAAAATTGCCGTAAAAAAGGCTCCTGTTGACATCGTAGCAAGTGCTATCGAAACATTAGAAACCTTAATAGCCATAAAAAAAGTTACCCAATGCAATGCAAGAGCAGCGCCAGCTAGTGCTAAAGTCATCAAGGTCTTTTTAGAAACTTTTAAAGCGTAGCCTTTAATCGCGACCGTCGCCAAGATCAAAATCGACGCAATACCCATACGATACCAAACCAAGGAAAGTGCATCAATGGAAATCAGCTTTCCTAAAACAGCTGTAAAGCCCCAAATGAAAACGATAAAATGTAAATGAAAATAGTGTTTAAGCTTTGTCTTCACAAGAGACTATTTTGATTGTTTTTTTTTATGGCCTCGTTTGGCAATACTCCTTTTGCACTACTACTGCCTAGCCCTACAGTGATTAAGATTCTCGCCTCCTTTTGCATCAAAAATAGTTGATACGAATTCTTAAACACAGATTAAAACGATCTCGAACCATTGGTCTGCTATCGTTTGGCTTTTTGCAATAAATAGAATGCCAAAATACCAAAAAAAAGATTAGGTACGATTACCGCTGTGATTGGCTCTAAGCCTGCTTGCTCGGCAAGGGTGCTGAAAATTCTATCAAAGAAAATAAAGACAAAGGCTACCACAATTCCAAAAGCGAGATTCAATCCCATTCCTCCCCTTCGTTTTATCGATGCTACTCCTACCGCAATAATAGTCAAGATAAAAACACTTATCGGCAAGGCCCATCGTTTGTATTTCACCAAAACATAAGAATTAATATTTGACGCTCCTTTTCTTCTTTGATCGGCTATAAATTTATTAAGCTCCAGTAGGTTTTTTGTTTCCGCAATGTACGAAACTGGGGTAAGGTCATCAATCTTAAAGGCAAAAACGGTATCTAGTCTTCTTTTCGTTTCAATCAGTGCCGTATCACCTAAAACTGTTCTTTTTCGATAAGATGTCAATCGATATAAGCTGTCCTTTTCAATCCACCGGATACTTGATGCAGAGATTTTAAAATCTAATATGTTTCCTTCTTTAAATCGCTCAAATGTAAAATTAGATCCATTTTTTCTTCTCGGATCAAAACTACTTACATAGATAAAATCTTTTTCGTTCAGCTGATTATAAATGTTCGTAGTAATACGCTCCTCTCTACCCTTCTTTAGGTATTTAAATTTAAACTCGTTAAACCCTGCGCTAGCCTTAGGAACAACAAACATGCCCATCAACAACATGAAAACGGCAATAATAGAAGCCCCTATCATATAAGGTCTCAAAAATCTATTGAAAGAAATACCAGAGCTCAACATGGCAACAATCTCGGTATTACCTGCTAATTTTGAAGTGAAGAAAATGACCGATAGAAATAAAAATATAGGAAATAAGAAGTTGCCTATATAAACACTAAAGTAACCTAAATAGGCTAAAATTTCATTTAAAGGAGCTTCATTATCTTGAATTTTTCCTATTTGTTCTGCAAGATGCGCCATAATTCCAATAGGAATAAATAGCACCAGCATCACGGTAAAAGTAAGCAGGTATCGCTTGAGTATGTATCTATCTAAGATGGTCACTTTACAATCGTTTGTCCATTTGTTTTACCATCATATTTTTCCATTCTACGAAGTCTCCTGCTAAAATATGCTTTCTAGCTTCACGAGTCAACCAAAGGTAGAAACCGAGGTTATGTATTGTAGCGATTTGTTTGCCCAAATATTCATTTGCAGCAAACAGGTGACGCAGATACGCTTTTGAATATTCAAGATCTACGAAAGTGGTTCCCATAGGGTCAATCACACTAAAATCGTCTTCCCACTTTTTATTCTTAATGTTTATGGTACCGTGTGCTGTAAAGAGCATTCCGTTTCTAGCATTCCTTGTAGGCATTACGCAATCGAACATATCAATTCCTAAGGCTATATTTTCAAGGATATTTATAGGCGTACCAACACCCATTAGGTAGCGTGGTTTATCTTCAGGTAAAATCTCAGTAACCACTTCGGTCATTGCGTACATTTCTTCCGCAGGTTCTCCAACTGATAAGCCTCCAATTGCATTTCCTTCTGCACCAGCATTTGCAATATATTCAGCAGACTGTCTTCGTAAATCTTTATAGGTTGAACCTTGAACTATAGGAAAGAAAGTCTGCTCATAGTCATATTCAAAAGGTGTTTTTTCTAATTGGGCGATACAGCGATCTAACCAACGATGGGTCATGTGCATTGAACGCTTTGCATAGTTATAATCACAAGGATAAGGCGTACACTCATCAAAAGCCATGATAATATCAGCTCCGATAACGCGCTGAATTTCCATTACATTTTCAGGTGTGAACATATGAGTTGAACCGTCAATATGTGATTTAAATTTCACCCCTTCTTCTTTGATTTTTCTATTTGCAGAAAGTGAATATACTTGATAGCCTCCACTATCGGTAAGGATATTTCGATCCCAACCCATAAACTTATGCAGGCCACCTGCCTGTTTTAGAATATCAATTTTCGGACGCAAGAATAGGTGATAGGTATTTCCTAAAATAATATCAGGATTAATATCTTCTTTCAATTCACGCTGGTGCACCCCTTTTACAGAAGCAACGGTACCAACCGGCATGAAAATTGGGGTTTCAATGGTACCGTGATCGGTAACCATAGTAGCAGCTCTTGCTCTACTCTTCGGGTCAGTGTGTTCTAAAGTAAACTTCATAAAATTATAATAGCGACAAAGATATACAACTGGCAAGTATTATTCCTTAAGGAAAAAATAAAGTTAAGTTTCAGTTTTCCTCATAAACTAGCATTTGTTTCAGAATACTTTTCTTTCGTTAATAAAATGTTATAACTCCTTCTTGTATACCCAAAAGATTGCGACTATTTTTGGGGTCAACAAAATAGCTATTATCAAATGCCTAAAATAGAAGAATTACAAGACGTCGTTGTTCAAACCAGAAGAGATATTCTACGAATGGTTCACAAGGTAAATTCTGGTCACCCAGGAGGTTCCTTAGGGTGTACGGAATTTTTTGTCGCGCTCTACCATGAACTAATGGAATTGAAAGAAGGATTTGATATGGACGGCGCTGATGAAGATCTTTTCTTCCTATCTAATGGTCATATTTCACCAGTTTACTACAGTGTACTGGCTAGAAGAGGTTATTTTGAAGTAGATGAATTAAACACGTTTCGTTTAATCAACTCACGATTGCAAGGGCACCCAACTACACATGAAGGCTTACCAGGAATACGTATCGCATCTGGATCATTAGGCCAGGGCATGTCTGTTGCTATTGGAGCAGCTCAAGCTAAAAAATTGAATGGTGACTCCAAACTAATTTACAGTCTTCACGGAGACGGTGAGTTGCAGGAAGGTCAAAACTGGGAAGCTATCATGTATGCTGCCGGAAAAAAAGTAGACAACCTTATAGCTACAGTTGACCTCAATGGGCAACAAATTGATGGTTCTACTGATGACGTACTTCCAATGGGAGATATAAAAGCAAAATTTGAAGCTTTCGGCTGGGACGTTTTGGAGATCAAAGAAGGAAACAATCTTGAGGCCATAAGCAAAGGAATGAAAGAAGCAAAAAATAGAACTGGTAAAGGAAAACCGGTTTGTGTGCTTCTTCATACCGTTATGGGTAATGGAGTAGATTTTATGATGCATACGCACGCTTGGCATGGTAAAGCACCTAGCGATGAGCAATTAGAAAATGCACTTGCACAAAATGCGGAAACTTTAGGAGACTACTAGAACCTGCGCTGACTTCAAGGAAAACTAAATAGATTTCAATCAAAAGATTCTCGTTAAAGCGGGAATGAAAATATAAGTAGATGACTAAATACGTAGATCAAGGTAAAAACGATACAAGAAGTGGTTATGGTGCAGGTATGACCGAATTGGGCAGAACCAACCCAAATGTGGTTGCATTATGCGCTGACTTGATAGGTTCTTTAAAAATTCAACAATTTATTGACGAGAATCCTGAGCGTTTCTTTCAGATAGGAATTGCGGAAGCTAATATGATGGGTATCGCTGCTGGATTAACTATTGGTGGAAAAATTCCATTTACTGGAACCTTCGCCAACTTTTCAACAGGAAGGGTTTACGACCAAATACGGCAGTCAATCGCTTATTCAGGTAAGAATGTTAAAATATGTGCTTCACATGCAGGGATAACTCTAGGTGAAGATGGCGCTACACATCAAATTCTGGAAGACATAGGTCTTATGAAAATGCTTCCGGGTATGGTTGTTATTAATACTTGTGATTACAATCAAACAAAAGCAGCTACGCTAGCTATTGCAGACTATGAAGGACCTGTATATTTACGTTTCGGACGGCCAAAAGTGGCCAACTTCACTCCGGTTGATCAAAAATTCGAAATTGGTAAAGCGCTACTACTTAGCGAGGGTACGGATGTAACCATTGTTGCTACCGGCCACCTAGTTTGGGAAGCCCTAATTGCATGTGAGCGTTTAGAGGCTCAAGGTATTTCTGCGGAAGTAATAAATATTCACACCATCAAACCTTTGGATGCCGCGGCAATATTAAAATCTGTTAAAAAAACAGGATGTATCGTAACTGCTGAGGAGCATAATTATTTAGGTGGATTAGGTGAAAGTATTGCTGGAATGCTTGGTAAAGAGCACCCTACGCCTCAAGAGTTTGTCGCTACCAATGATACTTTTGGAGAAAGTGGCACTCCTGAGCAACTTATGGAGAAATATGGTCTCAACAATAAAGCCATCGAAAAGGCCGTTTTAAAAGTATTGACGAGAAAATAATCATGGTGTCGTTTTTGATACCATGAACGTATTACAAACGAAACACAAATATGATTATGAAAAAAACACTTATTCTTGCAGTATTCGCTATAATTAGCACGACCGCGTTTGCCCAAAAAGACGGAGGATTTGGTATTAAAGGTGGTCTCAACTACAATCAAAATGGTGACCTCTTTGCTTCCGTTAATAATGCCGCTGAAAATATAATTAGTGGTTCTGACGGTAAAGTCGGCTATCACATTGGTGCATTTTATAAAATAAAGCTGACAAAATTCTATATCAGACCAGAGGTCATCTATACAAAAACCAATAGTGGCTATATGGTACAGAATGAAGAAAGCACCTATGGCGTTTCTAAATTAGATGTACCTGTTTTAGTAGGATTAAATTTAATTGGGCCGCTTCATATTTTTGCCGGACCTTCTTTTCAAGCAATCCTCGATAGTAATTTTGAAAATGCCAACATCAGTGATCTTGAAAACGACTATACTATCGGTCTTCAAGTTGGCCTTGGTGTAAATCTCGGAAAATTAGGATTAGACGTACGCTATGAAAGGGGTTTGTCTGAAAATGAAACAAAATTCTCAGGTACTAACATTGCCGATATTTCTGGTAGAATTGATACAAGACCTTCACAAGTTATTTTTGCTTTGTCTCTAAAACTCTAGTAAAAACGAAAGTATAAAAAAAGCCCTGAATCTTAGATTCAGGGCTTTTTTTTATATTTAAACAACTAGATCCTAGTCTAGTTATCGTTATCGAGGTGGTCAGAAATTCCGTCACCATCGGTATCCTTAAATGCTACAAAGTTTCCATCCGCATCTAACTCAATTTCGTCTATGGTGAGAATTCCATCGTTGTCGTCATCGATATCACCATGATTTGGTAAGAAAATCTGCTCCAAATCAGCATCGGTATTATCATTATTAAGGTTACCATCACCATCTAAATCCTCAAGAAAAGAAGGAATACCATCGCCGTCAAAATCCGAATTTTTCTCAAAAGCCAATCCTTCTAACCGAAAAATCAAATTAGCATAGCTAGGCAGTGCACCTGATGGTCCTCTTCCATTTCCATATGCCAAACCTGAAGGAATAAAAACTATTCCTACACCAAATTCTCCAAAATCAACTGTGCCATCGCCATTATCAACAATTTCACTACCGCTGTTCACCTTTGTCATAGCAGCTCCAAACCCACGAATCAATTGCGGAAGATAAAACCGAATTGGTGTCGATGAAGCGTCAAAAAGCGTTCCATCTAACAGAGAGCCTTCATATCGTAATATTGCGTTATCTCCAATAGTTGGCTTTTCTCCTGCGCCTTTTCTAGCTTCAAGAAAGTAAAGGGTGTGGTCTACACTGTCTTCTTGATCAGAAATACCAAAAGAACTTGGTAGAATACTAATCACCTCAGACGTAATGTCATCAAACATAGCCCTTTTATCGGCATTATCACCAGCGATTGTGTCGATTTTGATTTTAAAATCAAAATCAGCAGGTGGTGCAGCAAACTCTTCATAATTGTAAAAATGAGATTTCAAAAATGCCTGTAATTCTATGTCATTCTCTACAGCAACTTCACTCAATAGCCTGGGTGGAACAACTACGGCTCCATTCAAGAAATCCTCATCATCATCACGGCATGACCAAAGGGTCACGAACAAAAGAAAAAAGGCAACTATTCTGTGTATTTTCATGTATTCTTTATTAAGGTCGGCAAGATACAATTTTCCCTTATTTTTGTCGAGTACCTTAACAAAGATTTTAACAAGATATGCGCATAGATAAGTACTTATGGAGCACCCGCTACTTCAAAACTCGTAATATAGGCACCGAAGCCTGTAAAAAAGGCCAGGTTAAGATTAATAGCAAAGTAGTAAAGCCAGCGCGCGAGGTATACCCTATGGATAAAATTGTGGTACGAAAAAATCAAATAAATTATGAACTCACCGTTTTAGATATTCCTAAAAGTCGCGTTGGGGCCAAGCTCGTCGATATCTATAGAAAGGATACCACACCAAAAGAAGCATTCGAGCATGACGCCTTACTTCAATATTCAAAAGATTATTATCGTAAAAAAGGAATGGGTAGACCTACAAAGAAGGATAGAAGGGAGATTGACGACTATGTAGACTCTCCTACTGACTCAGAAGAATGAGCAACTTGCCCACTATAATTCCCATTTCTTTATCTTTGAAAATAACTCTTATAAAGCATGCAAAACAAAATTCTTACTCACGATCAGATTCAGCACAAAATACGACGCATAGCCTACCAAATATTTGAAGCTAATGTAGATGAAAAAGAAATTGTTTTGGCCGGCATTGATGGCGGAGGTTTAAGTTTTGCTAAAAAAATACAACGGGTACTTCAAGACATAACTAAAGCAGAAATTTTGTTGTGTAAGGTAAGTATGGATAAAAGGAACCCTTTGGTAAGTGGCGTAAAAACCTCCATTTCAGAAGAAGAATATGCACATAAATCAATAGTTCTAATAGATGATGTTTTAAATTCGGGTACTACCTTAATTTACGGCGTACATCATTTCTTAAAAACACCTTTAAAACAACTCAAAACTGCAGTTCTAGTAAATAGAAATCATAAGAAATACCCTGTTAAAGCTGATTATAAAGGCATTTCACTGTCTACTTCATTACAAGAACATATTAAAGTTGAGTTTAAGAGTAAGAATGACTCCGTTTCCCTAGCCTAAAGATTTGGCTATTTCAGCAACTATTTCAGCAGTACTTTTACCGTCACAGCTAATTACAATATTCGCTTGATTGTAAAAAAAACTTCTTTCGAACAAATGTTTCCCAATAAATTCAGGTAATGCTTCTTCAGAAATATTTGCGATCAAAGGTCGTTCTGCTTTTTCACTAGACAACCTGCGAACCAACTCTTTTAGGCCCACTTTTAAATAGATTCCATTTTCTATCATTTCTGAGATAGCCTGCATATTATTTGCATAGCAAGGCGTACCCCCACCAATAGATAGCACAAAATTCTCTTCTTCAGAAAGTATTTGCCTCAAACCTGCAGCTTCTTTTTTCCGAAAATAAATCTCTCCTTTTTCACGAAAAAGGGTTGATATCGTAATTCCTTCAGCTTCCTCAATGTAGCTATCAAGATCTAAGAATTTAATTCTCAGTTCTTTAGCAAGCAGTTTACCTATTGTAGTTTTACCACTACCCATATATCCTAACAAAACTATTTGCATATCCTATTTTTGGTAAAATTGGACTAAATCCAATTGATTTCAAAAGATTTTTAAAATTCTCTTAAAATCCACTTGCGAAATAAATTAATGCGCTTATATTTGCAGCCGCTAAGGGAAATATTAGCACTGAAATTTTGACCTGGTAGCTCAGTTGGTAGAGCATCTCCCTTTTAAGGAGAGGGTCCCGGGTTCGAGCCCCGGCCAGGTCACCAAATCGGATACCATCCGAGACCAAAACCTTGCTAATCTTATGATTAGCAAGGTTTTTTGTTTTTAGAGAAGTCATTTGATATGATGCCAATTGAGGATCAAGTCATAAAGGATCAAGACTAATTGTTGTGTTTATGCAAAAATATTAGTTAATCTAAAGAGAAAGAATTCTACATTTCTCACACCTCTGAATTGTGCTCTAAACGCTTTTATTTTAGCATTGAAAGATTCTGCTGATGCATTTGTGCTTCTGTTGTCAAAGTAGTTTAAGATGTTCTTGTAATGAATAGACATCGTTCTAGAGATACTATTAAAGCTTTTGAATTGAGCTTGTCGTACTTTTTCATCCCATTTAGCCAATCGTATTAGTGCGGAAGTTTTGTCTTTTGTGTTGTTGAATATCCAAGATAAGTTCTGGCATAACTTGTATGCTTTTTCAATATCAGGATAGTGTTCGAAGAGTATTTTGGATCTTTCCACTTGATTATCAGTCCATTTACTACTTGATTTATAGAGCAGATATCTACTTCGGGCTAAGAGTTGTTTTCGAGTGTCACCATTTTCTAATAGCTCTGGTGTATATTTTAAAGATTTATTTCTGGCGTTTTCTATAGCGTCATTTTCAGTATCAAGGGCTTCCCATCTATGTTTGATTCTGATTTCTTGAAGGGCGTCCAATACTAGTTTTTGTACATGGAATCTATCTATGACCTGAGTCGCATTGGGGAATGACTTTTTAACAATGAGTCCCATATTACCCGCCATATCTAAAGTAACTTCTTTGACTTTCTTTCGTTGCTGTAAAGGAATTTTGTGAATAATTTGAATAACTGCATCTGCTTTGGTTCCTTTAACCATGGCTATTATGGCCCCTTTCTTTCCTTTTGCTTTTTTGTTGGTTAGTATGGTATATAGATCTCCATTAGAAAATGCGGTTTCGTCTATGGATAAATAACTACCCATATTTTCAGGGAAGACTAGCCATTGTTTTGCGTGTTTCTTTTGATTCCAAGATTTGAAGTCACTTAAATAATCTCGGTACTGACGTTGTAGCTTTTTGCCATTGACCCCATAAAAACCACCTATTGTTTGACAATCATTCGCCTTGGTAGTTATTAAGTACTTTTAAAAAAGCAGCGAACTCTACTGTCATTCGTGTTCCCTGTGTTATTAAATTCCAATCTCTTTGTACTATTTGTTTGTTGGCTTTGTCAAGCCAACGACGGCGCTTTATATGAAGAAAAACAGTTCTGCCACGCAAAGGAAAATCTTGAATACTAATCTCTTTATGAAAACCATGAGCGATCAGAACTCGATTAGCTTCTTCTTTAGGGCTGTCTTTTTTCTCTTCAAAATATAGATGTAATGACCCTTGTTTTGTCTGATGATTGGTAAGATCAAAATGACTTACTAATAATTCTGGCAATATTAATTTTAAAAGGTCTAGTGATAAATCCAAAGCTGTCTTTGTTACAAAGATCAAACTATAAATTCAAAGTCACACACAACTTTTGGGCTTGATCCATAAAACTTCGCTTACAATCACTTCCGTGATGTATCGTTTCTCACCTTCTTTAGTCTCATAACTTCGAGAAGTCAATTTACCTTCGATGGCAATCTCCTTTCCTTTGCCTGTATA
>CALHGE010000057.1 GCA_938029725.1 uncultured Flavobacteriaceae bacterium | reverse complement strand
ACCAGTGCTCTACCAACTGAGCTACACCCGTTTCTATTTACATTGAAAGGTATCCGTCAAAAGACGGACACCTTGCATGTATATAACTCTAAAAGATCTTAATCTAAAATCTTAGTAACTTGACCAGCACCTACTGTTCTACCACCTTCACGAATCGCGAAACGAAGTCCATCGCTTAAAGCAATCGGAGATAGTAATTCAACAATAATAGTTAAGTTATCACCAGGCATAACCATTTCAACTCCAGAAGGAAGATTGATTGTACCAGTTACATCAGTTGTTCTTACGTAAAACTGAGGACGGTAATTGTTATGGAATGGTGTATGACGACCACCTTCTTCTTTCTTAAGGATATAAACCTCAGCTTCAAATTTAGCATGTGGCTTAACAGAACCTGGCTTACAGATTACCATTCCACGGCTGATTTGTGATTTTTCAATACCTCTTAATAAGATACCTACGTTATCACCAGCTTCACCTCTATCTAAAATCTTACGAAACATTTCAACACCAGTAACGGTAGACGTTAACTTTTCCGCACCCATACCGATGATATCAACTGCATCACCTGTATTAGCAACACCAGTTTCAATACGACCAGTTGCAACAGTACCACGACCAGTAATCGTAAATACATCTTCAACAGGCATTAAGAAATCTTTTTCAACATCTCTCTTTGGAAGCTCGATCCAAGAATCAACCTCTTCCATCAACTTCATTACTGTATCAACCCACTTTTGCTCACCGTTAAGTGCACCTAAAGCAGAACCAGCAACTACAGGTCCGTTATCACCATCATATTCATAAAAAGAAAGCAATTCTCTGATTTCCATTTCGACAAGCTCTAAAAGCTCCTCATCATCGACCATATCGACTTTGTTCATAAAAACAACCATTCTAGGAATACCTACTTGGCGACCTAAAAGGATGTGCTCACGAGTCTGTGGCATTGGACCATCAGTAGCAGCAACAACAAGGATAGCACCGTCCATCTGAGCAGCACCTGTAACCATGTTCTTAACGTAATCTGCGTGACCAGGACAATCAACATGTGCGTAATGACGATTCGCTGTTGAATACTCAACGTGCGAAGTGTTGATAGTTATACCTCTTTCTTTTTCTTCAGGAGCGTTATCGATAGAATCGAAACTTCTCATTTCAGAAAGTCCTGCGTTTGCCAATACTGTAGTAATAGCTGCAGTTAATGTTGTTTTGCCGTGATCTACGTGTCCAATTGTACCAATATTTAAGTGCGGTTTGGAACGATCAAAAGTTTCCTTTGCCATTTTTAATGAATTTTAATCTTATGTTTATAATAGTGTGTGTACAAATTTGTCAATTAAAAAGAGCCAACGACGAGATTCGAACTCGTGACCTCTTCCTTACCAAGGAAACGCTCTACCCCTGAGCTACGTCGGCTTATTGAGTTCAAAGCTTACATACGAAACCTCTAAACTACAAACGCAAACTCATTTAGAGCGAGACACCGAATCTATTTCGATTTCGCTCCGCACAGGCTTCTCACCCTGTTTTTTTTTAAAATCTCAACTTAATCACATTAGATTAACTAATCTCTCAAAAAAAATCTTTGAGCGAGAGACCGGGTTCGAACCGGCGACATTCAGCTTGGAAGGCTGACGCTCTACCAACTGAGCTACTCTCGCATTTTTTTTAAATTTCAAATACTCCTTTGAAATTTTTGGTTTATTTTAAAGTTGTGGGGAGAGCAGGATTCGAACCTGCGAAGACGTAGTCAGCAGATTTACAGTCTGCCCTCGTTGGCCGCTTGAGTATCTCCCCTCTTTAAAATATATCAATATGTAATGAACGTATTACTTTTGAGCCGATGGAGGGACTCGAACCCACGACCTGCTGATTACAAATCAGCTGCTCTAGCCAGCTGAGCTACATCGGCTTTTAACCCTTTTTACGCATAAAAAAGTCCGCTATTTCTAACGGACTGCAAATGTATATATTTATTTGCTTAATCAAAACAAAATAATGATAATTTTAATCAAGTATTTACTCTCATTTTGTCCTTTCGTTTTTTAAGCTTTCTTTCTAAAGAACTGCAAGCCGCATCAACAGCCTCTTCAAACGATTTACCTTGCTTTTTAATTACAAATTTATCTCGTGGTATATTCAATTTAATTTCCGCAATTTTATTTTCTTTAGAGCTGGTATTCTCAACTTTCAAATATACATCTGAACTGATTACCTTGTCATAGAATGTTTCCAACTTGTCCAAACGGTTTTGAACGAACTCAATAAGCTTGCTGTCTGCGTTAAAATTTACTGATTGTGCGTTTACTTTCATAAATCGGGTATTAAAAGTTAAACAATAGAAAAAGGATAAAAACTTACTTCTTATTCCTTGGATGAGATGCCGAGTGCACCTTTTTAAGTTCAGCAATACTATTATGAGTATACACCTGAGTAGAGGCTAAACTTGAATGACCTAATAATTCCTTAACAGAATTTAAATCTGCTCCTTTATTAAGCAAGTGTGTTGCAAAGGTGTGCCTCAGAATATGAGGACTCTTTTTAACCTTTGATGACACTTCACTAAGATACTTATTAATAACTCTGTAGACAAGCGTTTCGTATATTTTGACCCCAGCTTTTGTCAAAAAAACAAAGCTTTCATCAAATACATCAATCAATTCTTTACGTTTATCGAAATAAGCTAAAAACAACTTTTTAGTAGAAGGCAAAAGCGGAACAATACGCTCCTTGTTTCTTTTACCCAAAACTAGTATTGTATTTCTATTCAGATCTACAGCGGTCAGCTTTAGATTCATTAGCTCCGCCCTGCGGATTCCTGTAGTGTATAATAGCTCAATCATCAACTTATCACGACAGCCTTCAAAATCATCTTTGAACACAATTTGATGCAGCACATTTTGCATTTCTAATTCCGAAAAAGGAACTTCAATCTTTTTAGAGGTCTTTAAAGCTTTATGTTTCGCTAAAGGGTTTGTAGTGATCTTTTCTATACGCTGCAAAAAACGATAGTAGGCTTTCAGAGAAGCCACCTTACGGTTGATACTTCTATTTGATATGGATGAATCTACCAAAGACACTATCCAACTGCGAATGAGCGCATAGCTCACATCATCAATAGCACTTATTTCGAAGGCCTGACGACAGAAGGAGGTAAATTCGTCAAGATCACTTTGATATGCCTTTAGTGTATGAATTGAATAATTCTTCTCAAAGGATAAATAGGATATGAACGAATCGAGTGACGACATATACCAAAGTTAGGAAAGTTTTAAAGCAAAAGCCCCTTGCAACTGCATAAACTAAATCTAGTCGGCGGTAATCAGTAACTAAAATACAGGAAAAGAATCGGCGTAAAAATCTGAAATACAAAAATCCCGCTGTTAGCGGGATATAAATACCTTGTCATTAAGATTTAGGAAATTAAATTTCTTCTTTATCTCTTAGACCTTGAATGTACTCAGCTTTCTGAATCTGTGCTCTACGCACAACTGAAGGCTTTGAAAACGCTTGTCGCTTTCGCAACTGGCGCATTGTACCTGTTTTATCGAACTTTCGCTTGAAACGCTTTAAAGCTCTATCTATGTTTTCTCCTTCTTTAATTGGTATAATCAGCATGGGCTACAACCTCCTTTCATTAGTTAATAAGACCGCAAAGATAAAAACTAATTTACAACTCACAACCAAATTTGAATAAATATATTTAAAACTATTTTCTAGCAAATAACCTGCTAAACTTTAGGTGCTTTGTACTCCTTCTTATCGATTACTATTTTAGCAATAATCTCACGAAGAATTTCAGAAGTACCACCACCTATTGGGCCCAGTCGGCTATCTCGCAACAATCGCGCCATAGGATAATCCTCAATATAACCATAGCCTCCCAAAAACTGCAAGCATTCGTAAATCACCTCATCAGCCATTTTTGTAGAACGCAACTTTGAAATAGTAGCTTCCTTAACCACATATTCTCCGTTATCTAATGCCTGTATAACAGCATAGTTATACTGACGACACATATCCATATCAGCATACAAGTCTGCTATTCTATGTCTCAGGGCTTGATATTGATTTATAGTCTTTCCGAAGGTTTCGCGCTCAGACATATATTGCAACGCATATGTTATAGCATAATCAGCTCTCGCATGGGCATTAACACCCATAATCAAACGTTCTAGTGCAAAAGCCTCCATTATATAATTAAAACCTTTATGCTCTTCTCCTAACATATTACTCGCAGGAACCTCAACATTATCAAATGCCAACTCTGCCGTATCAGAAGCTCTCCAGCCCAATTTATTCAATTTATTGGCAGAGACTCCTTTACTCTGTCTATCCACCACAAAAATACTGATGCCTTTATTTCCAGCAGAAGCAGCCGTCTTGGCTGCGACGATCATATAATCACAGTATACCCCGTTAGTGATAAAAGTTTTAGAACCGTTTAAAATATATGAATCTCCATTTTTAGTAGCAGTAGTTCTCATACCTGCAACATCACTGCCACCAAAAGGCTCACTAACTGCTAAGCAACCCACTTTCTCTCCGGCAACACTTGGCTCGAGATATTCTTTCCGCAACTTTTCGCCTGCATTTTTATTCAAGTGAGTCATAGCCAAATACACATGAGCCCAAATTGCCGCAGCAAAACCACCTGAATTTATTTTTTGCAGCTCTTCTAAGAGGATGACTGTATAAAACAAGTCTAATTGAAGCCCGCCATCTGCCTCAGGAGTGGACAAACCAAAATAGCCCATCTCTCCAAATTTTGCCCAAATAAATCTATCAATGGTTCCTGTTTCTTCCCATTTATCGATATGTGGAGAAACTTCTTTTTTCAAAAATTCTTTAAGGCTTTCTCTAAATAATTGATGTTCTTCGGTGAAGTACATACGCTGCATAATAATTTTTTTATAAGGACAAATATAAAGCTATTCTATCTATCTTTTTCGTAGGAAAATTTTCGATTTTTGATAATTCCTCAAAAGAATCTATGCTTCCTTCAGAATTCCGATAGTTAACAATACTAACTGCCACATTTCTTTGAAGATAAATCAATTCAGTTAGCATTTCAACAGAAGCAGTATTAATGTTAATCTTTTCAATTTGAGGAGTATTTAGCACTTTAAATCGTTTTAACGCTCTTTGAACTACTTCGGTTTCTAAGCCATAAACATCATACAATTGTTCTGCAACAAAAAACCCACCGAGCCTATCTCGAAACTTAATAATTCTTGCCGCTAATTTTTCGCCAATTCCATAGACCGATTCCAGGTCTTCAACAGTAGCAGCATTTAGGTCTTTCACAGCTTGAGATGATCGCTCTGAAGTAGGCGGTCCATTGCGTTTTTTAACACGCACTGCATACGACTTACTTTCCTTTGTCCATTCAGGGAATTTGAAATACGGAGCAATTAGCCTTAATAAAGAATCTGAAATCAAAGTAACCTTCTGAAATTCTTCAGGTGAGTTGGCAAACTTATCTTGTGAACGAAATAGATGAAGCCTGTCAATTTCTTCAACCGACATGCCTAGGGCATATCCTTTATAATCTGTAATGAAATTCGGATTGAAGGGAAATGTTTTAATAGAATCCTTGCGCAAGGCACGAACCCTTAATATATCAACTTTAGTTTGTGTATTTAAATCCTTAGAAAAAGAAGGTATTGATGCATCAGCGGGAAAATACCTGAAGACCAAATACCCAACTTGAAGACTTACAATTAGTAGCAGCAAAAAGAAAACCCCACTTCGTTCTTGTTTAGTGAACTTGAAGTGGGATTTAAATTTCATTTTGAAGTTTTATGCTTTAGCCAACTTGATGGCATCTAAATATCGTTTTAATTGCTTCTTAACTACAGGGAATAAGAAAAACAAACCTACCATGTTCGGAAATACCATTGCGAAAATCATCGCATCTGAGAAAGCCCAAATAGATTTCATACTTGCTGCTGCACCAATTACAATAAAGGTCAAGAACATCAATTTATAAACCATATCTGCAGTTTTACCTCTCCCAAATAAATACTTCCAAGATTGTAAACCGTAGTATGACCAAGATATCATAGTTGATACTGCAAATAGAACAACTGCTATTGTTAAAAACACATCAGAATAAGGAATGTACTGCGCAAAGGCAACAGAAGTTATTCCTGCTCCTTCGTACGACACTCCATCAATCATCACAGAACCACTGCCGTCTCCGCCGTATTCAAAAGAACCTCCAAAGTTGAAAATAATAATAACTATTGCTGTCATCGTACAGATTACAACGGTATCAATAAATGGCTCTAATAAAGCCACCAGACCTTCTGAGGCAGAATATTTAGTTTTAACTGCTGAGTGTGCAATAGAAGCTGAACCTGCTCCAGCTTCATTTGAAAACGCAGCCCGTTTGAAACCAACCAACAAAACACCTATCACACCACCTACACCCATTGCAGTTGGGTTAAATGCTTCTGAAACTATTAATGCAATAGCATCATCAACATAAGAAAAATTACTAAAAATTATATAAAGACAGGCCAATACATACATGCCAGCCATAAAAGGAACGACTTTCTCTGTCACGGAAGCAATTCTTTTGATACCTCCAATAATAATAACACCAACTACTAAGGCCAAAATCAAACCTATAATTGCACCAGCACTGTCACTGGTAAGTCCCATTAAATCTTTTATAACAATGGTTGCCTGATTCGATTGGGCAGCATTACCACCTCCAAAAGAACCACCAATACAGAATATCGCAAAGACTACCGCTGCAATTTTACCTAAGGTTGTAAAACCTCTTTCTTTAAGTCCTTTACTTATATAATACATGGGGCCACCGTACACGGTACCATCTTCACCTACATCTCTATATTGCACCCCTAAGGTACACTCCACAAATTTGGTTGACATACCTAACAAACCACAAACGATCATCCAGAAAGTAGCACCTGGCCCACCTAAAGCTATCGCTAATGCAACACCCGCAATATTACCATTACCTACAGTACCTGAAACGGCCGTAGCCAAAGCCTGAAAGTGACTTACTTCACCTTCTTCACTTTCATCTCTTATAGTATCTACGATATCGCCATCGATTGCCAGGTCAGATTTCTCTATACCATGCCCTTCAACTCCTTCAACTTCATCGTATTTTCCTCGGACTGTATTAATTGCTTTACCAAAATACCTGATGTTTGGAAAGCCAAAATATATCGTAAAAAACAAAGCACTACCTACCAATAAAACCAGTACAAAGGGAATATCTGGATCATGCCAAACATTGAAAAAGATGATAGCAGAAAAGAAATCTGAGATGGGCTGAAAAGCTTGGTCAATTTTCTGATCTAAACCAACTTCTTGCTCTTGTGCAAAAGTTAATAGGGGAAGAAACATTGTAAAAAAGGTAAGAAGCTTATACTTCATAATTTGAGTTTTGGTTTAGTTTTAAAGTTTGCAAGGTGACAATATCATGAAAATAAGCAACACAATCAAGCAATAGTGTTAAATTAACTTAGTCAATATGGAACATCTCATTCAGTTTGCGAATTTGTTCAGGCCTTCCTAGCACAATTACTTTACTTCTCGGCTGAAGTTGTAAATCAGCTTCGGGGTTAATTATATATTCTCCATCTGGTGAAATATAACCTATAATGGTACAACCTGTTTTTCTTCTTAAATCCAAATCCCGCAGAGAATTACAATCCACCTGGTCTGCAAAATCCTCAATGGCGACTTCTTCTAAATTTGTGGTATGTTCGCCCTCTAAAGACAGTTTGTCCATAAAAGTGATTAAATCAGGCATTACCACAAGAGAAGCCATGTGGTCGCCTCCAATCTTGTCAGGCATAATTACTTTATTAGCTCCTGCTAAGAATAATTTTTTCTGAGAAGTGACTAAAGAGGCCCTACTTATTATAAACAGCTTATCGTTTAACTGTCTAGCCGAAAGCACAACAAATAGATTGGCAGCATCATCTGGCATGGCAGCAATAAGATATCGAGCTCTTTCAATACCAGCTTGAATTAGAACCTCGTCCTCATTGGCATCACCTTCAATAAAAAGTATCTCATCTTCATACTTTTCAATCACTTCTTTATTTTTCTCAACCACTACAAATGATTGCTTGTAAGCTTTTAGGCGATCGGCAGCTTGCATACCATTGCGACCATAGCCACAGATCACTACATGACTTGATAAATTATTAATTTTATTTTTCACTTTTTTCCTTTTTAAAAGTTGAAGAGAATTTCTACCTAAGGCATATTCTGTAAGAACAGAAATCGCAAAACCTAATATAAAAACACTTGCGAGAATTAAAAATACAGTAAATATTTTTGCGATATCATCAAGGGGCTGTACTTCTTTAAAGCCAACAGTAGCCATTGTGATAACGGTCATATAAAGCGCATCCACCCAAGAATAGTCTGATATAAATCGATAGCCAAAAACACCTATTACAACCACTGCTAGTACTAATGTAATGGCAAGATAAATTTTAGACCGAGAAAGTTTAATCATATTTAGAGGTCAAAAACAGAAGTTCTTTTTGTATAGATGAGATCTTTGATTTTCAGCCAAAACGCCAAGAACAAATACAGCGCAAAACCAAATCCTATGGTTACAAACGTAAGGTAAATAAATGATGTTCGAACAACTCTAGCGCGAATACCAAAGCGCTCCGCAATTCGACGGCACACTTCGAAACCTCGCTTTTGAAAATAATAGAGAAGGGTATAGAAAATATTCACGCCATAAAACTAATCATTTCGCTGTAATAATGAACTACCTACAGCGCATTCCAAACACTTGTTCTGTGTACAATACTCATTATATAGTTGCAGTACAGCTTGGCTTTGCATGGCATTTTCAATGCTCACTCCTTGGCTCTTAAAGTTAGAAATTATCGAATTATCTTCCGTTTTAAGCTTTGAAATGATTTTGAGAATCTCTTCACTGCTATCTTTTCCTAAGTGCTGGGAATAGCACAATTTCAAAGGAAGAATGGTATTGATTATCAATAAGTCAATAAATTTCTTTGTTATTTTTTTTGTGCTTTTCTTCGAGCGCTTACCAAAAGTAAAATGGTCATTCCAGTACGGGGTCGCAGAAACATCAAAAAGCAAATATAGCTCCTCGACACCATTTGCATTGATAACCTTATCAAATAAGTTTTGATAAGAAGCGTACAAACTTGCCAATTGAGAAAGTCTTATGGTAGGAAAATTTGGCGGACGAAGTTTGAAAAATTCAGGTTCAAGTACAGCGTCATTCTTTAAATTAAACTTATTCCTCAAATAGTAAAATTCTTTTTTCAACTCGATGAAGTAGGTATCCAAAACCAAATCATCTTTCAGTAAATGGGTCATTCCGAAGAAAACACTTTCCAACTGTGAAACCTTAGGTTGTAATTTTCTGATGATAGAAAAGTCTAAAGTATTTGCCAAACTTAAAAATGCGTCTCCATTTATTTTGAGTCCGAAATTTTTCAGAAGCAAATAAAACAAGACCTGTTCCCAATCGTTTTTCGAATTCTCTAAAAGAGATAAAATGAATTTTGATTTTCTTTCAAGTCGCTCAAAATATAAGCGTTCTATCCAATTTTGAAAAATAAAAGCAGGCACTTGAGCGATATCCTTTTCACAATTGATAAACGTCTTTTGCTTCTGATCGAATAGATTTTTATACGCTACTAAAAGCGCTTTAGAAATATAGTTTTTTAATTCTAAAGTTGGGATTTCAGAATTATCTTTTCGAAAAACCGAGCCATCATCTTCCCAAACCACATGAAGGATGACATTATCGTATTTCGAATTTTCTTCATGCCGATGGGCATACCAATCGGAAGATTTTATATGAATCTCAACATTACCAACCCATAACTGCTCTTCGATATCGACCTTAGCGTAAAAAAAATCTGGCCCTGACAAATGATTGTGTAAGCCAGAATCAATAATTACGACGGATGCACCATCGGTAGTA
Organism: uncultured Flavobacteriaceae bacterium; assembly: GCA_938029725.1. Taxonomy (GTDB): domain Bacteria; phylum Bacteroidota; class Bacteroidia; order Flavobacteriales; family Flavobacteriaceae; genus Maribacter_C. The sequence continues at coordinate 9,391 of CALHGE010000057.1, read as the reverse complement.
ACCAAATCAGTATGTTGTAGTTTTTTATATTTCCAAATAAAATGAAGCAGGTCTTCTCGCATTACAACATAGTGTGAATACATAAATATAAGAAAAACTATATTTCTTAACTTATAGCATCATATGAAATCTCCTGAAAGCATTATTCGCTCTTTATTTATTTCTGTATTTCCTTTCACAGCACTCCTTGTTCTTGCCTATAGTATTTTTCAATTCTATGCCCTAGGTTTTTATTGGAGCGCCTCAGGTATGCTACTTACAGCTGCCCCGATAGTCTTATTATTTGCCGGACTTTTTATTAAGCCAAGAGCTAGAACGACCGCAAACCTGAAATACTATTCTCTTGCAATAACTATCGGAGTACTCATCAGTTTCATCAGCCTATTGATCACTAAAGCAAGCCCTCTAGAAATTGCTCTTTCTATAATTTTAGGAATTGGTTGGATAAGCTACTTAAAATGGTATTCTGTATATAAGAATAGAACAAACGAAGGACTAAAAGTGGGAAATCAATTGGCAGAATTTCAGTTAGAAAATTCTGAGAAAGAAAAGATCTCAGCAGCTTCATTTTTAGGAAGTCCAAGTATTTTTCTTTTCTATAGGGGAAATTGGTGCCCTCTATGCATGGCGCAAATAAAAGAAATTACTAGTCACTATGCCGCGTTAGATAAGCTCGGCGTGCAAACCGTTCTAATTAGCCCCCAACCGCATAGACTAACTAAGAGCCTTGCCGTGAAGTATAACCTCAATTTCCATTTTTTAGTTGACCATAAAAACAAAGTAGCCAAGCAACTTGGCATCTTCGCCGAAAACGGAATTCCTGCAGGGTTTCAAGTGCTGGGTTACGATAGTGATACCGTTATGCCCACGCTTGTAATTACCAACAAAGAAGGGAAAATCATTTTTGCAGATTTAACAGACAACTATAGGCTAAGACCAGAACCAGAAGTGTTTTTAGAAATAATTAGGAACTCTACTCAGCAACCTCACCTTCCCAATTCATAAAACCTCCCGTTAAATTATAAGCGTTTTCGATACCAACGCTATTCATAATAGCACAAGCTTGACCGCTTCGGTTTCCGCTTCTGCAATAGACATAGTAATTCTTGCTTTTATCTAATTTCTCTAGCTCATCAAGAAATCCTTGACCTAAATAAATATCAATATTGGAAGAATGAGCAATGCGCCCCTCTTCTATTTCCTCTTCAGTACGAACGTCTAATATGAATGAATTCTCATCTTTCTCCAATTGAGCTACCCAGTCTTCTTGTGATAAATCTGCCATAAATATGTAAAATTTAATACCATTTCCTTGATTAAGGAAACCTCTAGTGTATATCTATTCAAAATTACAATTTCCATACCAATTTATTCTCATCTTTTTTTAACAAAAATTTAGGGCTTTGACATTTTTATTCTATGGGGAATTAAAATACATTTGTATATACAATTATTGTATTGACATGAATGTTGAGAAAATCATAAAAACTGAAAAAGAAATTCCACTAGAAAGTAGAACGATCATTCATTTCATGTTGGTTAACAATAAAATAAATGAGGCCTTTGCAGATATTTTAAAACCCTATGACGTTTCTCTTCAGCAATTTAATGTACTCCGAATTTTAAGAGGCCAAAATGGAAAGCCTGCTAATCTTTCTACATTAAATGAAAGAATGGTTACGAAAATGAGTAACACTACGCGTTTGGTAGATAAGTTGATTTTAAAGGGTTTTGCAAATAGGATTGTTTGTCCTTCGAACCGAAGAAAAGTGGAAATCAATATTACCTCCGAAGGAAAAAAAGTTTTAAAAAGAATGGATACTGCAATGCAAAAGGCTGAAAAAAGTATTCTTAAAAACATATCAACTAAAGAATTAGAACAACTCAATAGCTTGTTCAATAAATTTTAAACACAAATAAATGAATACCTACATAGAAAATTTACAATGGCGCTACGCCACCAAAAAATTTGATGCTACCAAAAAAATAGCTGATGAAGATTTGAAAAATTTATTAGAGTCGATGCGCTTGACCGCATCTTCCTACGGTTTACAGCCGTATCATATTTTCGTTATTACTGATCCAGAAATTCGCAAAAAATTACAACCGGTATCCTGGGGGCAAACTCAAATTGTTGATGCATCGCACTTAGTTGTGATTGCCAATAAAACGCAAGTTGATGCAAACTGGATAGATGGGTATTTGACTAATGTAAGCGAAACTAGAAATATTCCGTTAGAGGCGCTAAATGCTTATGCAGATTTTATGAAATCTAAAGTTTTAGCATTATCACCAGAAGAACAAGATGTTTGGGCTTCAAAACAAAACTATTTGGTATTGGGTAATTTACTATCAGCTGCTGCCGAATTAAAAATAGACACCTGCCCTATGGAAGGTTTTGAGGCAGAAGCCTATAATGATATTTTAGGATTATCTAAAAAGGGACTTAATGCAAGCTTAGTAGCAGCTATTGGATACAGGTCTAGCGAAGACGAAACGCAACATTATGCAAAGGTGCGTCAACCAGAAAGCGAATTATTCACACACCTATAATTTTTAACATTAATTATTTTAAATTTAAACAAATGAAAAAGACAGTATTAAGTTTAGCACTAGCCCTAATATTCGGAGCAACAGCAACAGCAACAGAACCTATCGATGGCGACAAAAAAGAAGTGAACACAGAAACAAGTTCTGTAACTTGGAAAGGGTACAAGTTTGCAGGTTCACACAGCGGAAGTATTGGTCTAGCATCTGGCGCATTGCTATTTGAAGCTGATCAATTAACCGGCGGTGAATTTACAGTTGATATGGCATCTATAAGTGTTGACGATTTAGAAGCTGGTAAAGGAAAAGAAAAACTAGAAGGGCATTTAAACGCAGATGACTTTTTCGGAACAGCAACTCATGCAACTGCTATTTTAGTATTTACCGAAGTAACCGCATCTGGTAAAAACTCTTATGATGTATCGGGTGACCTTACTATAAAAGGCATCACAAAACCTGTTAGCTTCAATGTATCTGTTTATGGTAGTAAAGCAACAGCTACATTAAAAGTTGATCGAACAAATTATGATATCCATTATGGTTCTACCAATTTCACAGATACTCTAAAAGACAAAGCAATCTATGATGAGTTTGACCTGGTAGTAGATTTAGAATTTTAGTAAACTTGAACTCAAAGCTAAGCAGCCTGCATTTGTAACGAGTGCAGGTTTTTTTGTTTTTATTCTTAACTAGATTGGTGGTATTAAAAATGATTTCTATATTTGAACTAATGAAAACAAGAAACACAAATACTTGGTGGTGGAACAATTCTCGACAGTCATCGTGAGCTGAGCATCATTATAGTAAAACTATATAAGGCCTGTCATCACGACAGGCCTTTCTTATTTTATAGACTCAAATGAAATACCAATTACAATCACATCACAAGAAAATTTTAGCAGACACGATTACGCCGGTTAGCGTATATCTGAAAATTAGAGATAGATTTCCAAATAGCGTTTTATTAGAAAGTAGCGATTATCATGCAAACGATAATAGCTTCTCTTATATCTGCTGCAACCCTATTGCCTCCATAAAAGTGGAGAATGAAATGGTTATTCAACAATTTCCTGACGGTTCTTCAGATGAAATACAGATTGATGCCGAAACTGATGTGGTAGGTATTATTCATGATTTTAGTCAACGTTTTGATGCTGGAAAAAGTGACTTCAAATTCATTGATAACGGACTCTTCGGTTATATGGCCTATGATGCGGTTCGCTATTATGAAGATGTTAAGCTTTCAAAAAAAGAGAATTCGATTGAGATTCCTGACATCTATTATGCAGTATATCAGAATATTATAGCCATCAATCATTTTAAAAACGAAGCCTATATTTTTGCTAACTGCTATAACACCGAGAATAATGTACCTGAGATCGAACAGATTCTGAATGTAAAAAACTTTGCCTCTTATAATTTTTCTTTGGATGGAAATGCTAGCTCCAACTTAAAAGATGAGGAATTTAAAGAACAAGTTGCTCTGGCCAAAAAACATTGCCAACGGGGCGACGTATTTCAACTGGTTTTATCGCGAAGGTTTTCACAGGGGTTTAAAGGGGATGAATTCAATGTTTATCGCGCATTGCGTTCTGTGAACCCATCGCCTTATTTATTCTACTTTGACTACGGAGATTTTAAGATTTTTGGTAGCTCTCCAGAAGCACAGCTTATCGTTAAAGAAGGCACTGCGGAAATACACCCCATCGCCGGAACCTTCAAACGTACCGGAAACGATGAACAAGATGCCATTCTAGCCAAAGAATTGACGGAAGATGACAAAGAAAATAGCGAGCATGTAATGCTTGTAGACCTAGCTAGAAATGACCTTAGTCGTAACGGAAATACGGTTGAAGTTGCCAACTATAGAGAAGTACAATTCTTCTCGCATGTTATTCATTTGGTATCTAAAGTAACCGGACAAAAGAAAAAAGATATACCTACAATGAAAGTTGTGGCAGATACTTTTCCTGCCGGAACATTGAGTGGCGCGCCCAAACACATGGCAATGCAACTCATTGAGAAATATGAAAAAACAAGTCGTGGCTATTATGGTGGAGCCATTGGTTTTATGGATTTTAAAGGAAACTTTAATCACGCGATTATGATTCGAACCTTTCTAAGTAAAAACCATGAATTGCATTATCAGGCTGGAGCAGGCTTAGTGGCAGCTTCAAATGCTGAAAATGAATTACAAGAAACCTATCACAAACTCGGTGCTTTGACAAAAGCCCTTGAAATTGCAGAGACGATATAAAATGAAGAAGATACTAGTTATAGATAACTACGACAGTTTTACGTATAATTTGGTTCATTATTTAGAGGACCTAAATTGCGAAGTAACTGTAAAACGAAACGACCAATTGACTCTGGAAGAGGTAGACGCATTTGAAAAAATCGTACTCTCTCCAGGGCCTGGCATACCAGATGAGGCAGGACTTTTAAAAGAAATTATCAAAACATACGCTTCTACAAAAAGTATTTTTGGTGTGTGTTTAGGACAACAAGCCATCGCCGAAGTCTTTGGTGGCTCGCTTATCAATCTAGATAAGGTATATCATGGCATTGCAACAAAAATAAACATCACTAAAGAGACGATGTTGTTTGAAGGCTTGCCAAAGGAAATCGAAGTTGGTAGATATCACTCTTGGGTGGTTAACCCTAATCTACCCGAAGTTTTGGAAGCCACCTCTTTTGATGAAAATGGACAAGTAATGTCACTTAGACATAAAGAATACGATGTTTGTGCCGTACAATTTCATCCAGAGTCGGTTTTGACACCTGATGGAAAAAAGATTCTTGAAAACTGGTTGAAGAGCTAAAGCTCAGTAACAAGCAAAAGTAGTACACCAAGAGTTCGCTCTGCATACTTTTCGCAAATTGCCTCAGACTTAACACTAATAAAAATGAAAGAAACACTCAATAGACTAATCAATCATGACATCCTTGAAAAAGAGGATGCGAAACAAATTTTAGTCAATATTGCCAAGGGAGATTATAACCCAAGTCAAATAGCCGCATTTCTTACGGTCTATATGATGCGTAGCATTACCATTGAAGAGCTCGAAGGCTTTCGTGATGCGCTATTAGAATTGTGTTTGGCCATTGATTTGTCAGCCTACAACCCAGTAGATTTATGTGGCACTGGCGGTGATGGTAAAGACACCTTTAATATTTCAACTTTAGCATCTTTTGTTACTGCAGGTGCAGGTATCAAAGTAACCAAACATGGTAATTATGGTGTTTCCTCAAAATGCGGAAGTAGCAATGTTATGGAATTTCTAGGCATCCAATTTAGCAACAAAGCTGATTTTTTAGAGAAATCAATTGATCAAGCGGGAATCTGTGTGTTACATGCTCCACTATTCCATCCAGCAATGAAAAATGTAGCTCCTATTCGAAGAGCACTTGGTGTGAAAACCTTTTTCAACATGTTGGGGCCGATGGTGAACCCTGCTTTTCCTAAGAACCAGATGGTAGGTGTTTTTAACTTAGAATTAGCCCGTATGTACGGGTACCTTTATCAGAACACCGATAAGAATTTTACCGTTCTTCATGCTTTAGATGGCTATGATGAAATTTCATTGACCGGAAATACCAAAACCATTTCCAATCACTCTGAAGGAATGATAAAACCTTCTGATTTCGGATTAAAACCCATACAAAAATCTGAAATTGTCGGTGGAGATACAATTGAAGAATCTGCACAAATATTTCTCAATGTATTACAAGGAAAGGGCAGCGATGCTCAAAACAATGTGGTTTGTGCCAATGCAGGAGTTGCCATCTCTACGGTCGAAAATACGACTATAAAAGAGGGCTTTGAAAAAGCAAAAGAAGCCTTATTAAGCGGAAAAGGCCTAGCTGCTCTAAAGAAATTGCAAGAACTAAGTTCAACTTAATGGTTTTTGCGAGAAGCATTTTCGCAGCAAAGCAATCTGTTAGTTCTTTGTTGCTCAGTTAAAGATTACTTCGTAGCTCACAAAGACCTATGAATTACAGTAGAGATTATTTTTTTATATGGACATACTTTCAAAAATAGTAGCAGACAAATACAAAGAAGTTGATTTGAAAAAATCAATCGTCTCAATCAAACAATTGGAGGCTTCCTTCTTGTTCAAAAAAGAGACCTTCTCTCTAGCCCAAGCTTTGCGCAAAAGCAAAACAGGAATTATTGCAGAACACAAAAGACGTTCTCCATCTAAAGGAACAATCAACCAGAACACGAACGTTGGCCAAGTAGCAAAAGGATATCAAAACGCAGGAGTTTGCGGAATGAGCGTGCTTACAGACATCAAATACTTTGGTGGTTCTTTAGAGGATTTGCAATTAGCAAGAGCTTCTGTTGACATGCCACTACTTCGTAAGGAATTCATTATCAATGAATATCAAATCATCGAAGCCAAAGCACATGGTGCAGATGCCATTCTTTTAATCGCTGCAGTGCTATCTAAAGAAGAAATCAAGACCTTTTCTGAGCTAGCCAAAACGCTACACTTAGATGTTTTGCTAGAGGTTCATAACAAAGAAGAGCTACACAAATCGATTATGCCTAGTTTAGATATTTTGGGCGTAAATAATCGAAATTTAAAAACCTTCGAAGTTAGCTTAGAAACTAGCAAATCAATATCAAAACTAATTCCTGATGATTTTGTAAAAATTTCTGAAAGTGGCATCAGTTCTATAGAAGCAATACAAGATTTGAAGCACTATGGTTACCAAGGTTTTTTAATCGGAGAGAACTTTATGAAAACCGATAACCCCGGTAAGAGTGCTATGGAATTTATTCAAAAACTACAGTAAAAAATGGACTATTATTATACCAATAAAGACGAAATGACAAGAACTAAAAATTTGTCGGCTGTAAAGCTCAAAGTCTGTGGTATGAATAAAAATACGATAGAAGTTGCTGATTTAAGACCTGCTTATTTAGGTTTTATTTTCTGGAAACCCTCCAAACGCTATTCTGATGAAAATTTACCATCAATTCCTCACGGCATTAAAAAAGTAGGTGTATTTGTTGATGAAAGAATAGTGATTATCACTGAAAAAGTAAAAGAGCATGACCTTTTATTGGTACAATTACATGGTCAAGAAAGTCCTGCATTTTGTGATGAACTTAAAAAACAAATTCCCCATATTAAGATCATTAAGGTATTTTCAATGAAAAATGATTTCGACTTTGGCCAATTAAAACACTTCGAAGATGTTTCTGACTTCTATTTGTTTGATACGAAAGGAAAACTTCCTGGTGGTAATGGCTATGTTTTTAATTGGCAGGTTTTAAAAAATTACCCCTCCACGAAACCTTATTTTTTAAGTGGGGGCATAGGCTTGGAAGAAATTGATTCCATCAAAGAATTTATGAAACGACCAGAGGCTCAATATTGTCACGCTATCGATGTGAATAGCAAGTTTGAGATTGCTCCGGGCTTGAAAAATATTGAAAAAGTAAAAGAATTTAAAAAATTGCTAACCGACGACAGTCAACTAAAAACTGACAACTAATGAGTTATCACGCAGACGAAAAAGGATATTACGGAGAATTTGGAGGAGCTTTCATTCCTGAAATGCTCTACCCCAATGTAGAAGAATTACGCCAAAAATATTTGGAAATCATGTATGAGGAATCCTTTCAAAAGGAATTCAATCAATTACTCAAAGATTATGTGGGTCGCCCTTCTCCGCTCTATTTTGCGAAACGGCTTTCCGAAAAGCATGGCTGTAAAATTTATCTAAAAAGAGAAGATTTAAACCATACTGGAGCACACAAAATCAACAACACTATTGGCCAGATTTTAATGGCTAAGAAGCTGAATAAAACGAGAATCATTGCCGAAACAGGGGCCGGCCAACATGGTGTGGCAACCGCAACAGTTTGTGCTTTAATGGGTATCGAGTGTATCGTTTATATGGGCGAAATTGACATTGCCCGTCAAGCCCCTAATGTGGCGCGAATGAAAATGTTGGGTGCGGAGGTACGACCCGCACTATCTGGAAGTCGCACCTTAAAAGATGCCACCAATGAAGCCATTCGAGATTGGATTAATAATCCAATAGACACACATTATATTATAGGTTCAGCGATTGGGCCACACCCCTACCCTGATATGGTTACGCGTTTTCAATCTATCATATCAGAAGAAATCAAATGGCAGTTAAAAGAAAAAGAAGGGCGTGAAAATCCTGACTATGTAGTGGCTTGTATTGGTGGTGGCAGTAATGCTGCTGGCACCTATTATCATTTCTTAGACGAAGAAGATGTAGGTATCATAGCTGTTGAAGCAGCTGGAAAAGGAATAGAATCAGGAGAAAGTGCCGCAACTTCGGCATTAGGTAAAGTTGGTATAATTCACGGTTGTAAAACCATGCTGATGCAAACTTTAGACGGACAAATAACTGAACCTTATTCTATTTCTGCGGGCCTAGATTATCCAGGTGTCGGTCCTATGCATTCTCATTTACATAAAACCGGAAGAGCCGAATTTTATTCCGCAACTGATGATGAAGCCATGACAGCCGGATTAGAACTCTCACAACTAGAAGGCATTATTCCAGCTATTGAAAGTTCACATGCTTTGGCAATTTTTGAACATAAAACCTTTAAACCAGATGATGTGGTTGTGATTAGCTTATCTGGTCGTGGTGATAAAGATTTACAGAATTATATTGATTATTTTAAACTATAACGTCATTCCGAATGTAGTGAAGGAATCTCATTATGAGATTGCCACGTTCTTCGTCCTCGCAATGACACAAATGATTATATTTTGAACAGAATAAACCAAAAATTACAAGAAGACAAAAAGCTCTTATCTATATATTTTACTGCTGGTTATCCAAG
>CALHGE010000056.1 GCA_938029725.1 uncultured Flavobacteriaceae bacterium | reverse complement strand
TCTTTTATTTTTTTTACTGCATTTTTTTCTAATTGAAAAGCACCCGCAATAATGTGTATTTTATTCGTGTTTTCTTTAGAAATATTGAAGTTTATTGTAGGTAATTGGTCATCTATAACAAAAGTAGCTTTTTGTATTTTCTGTTCCAAAGCATCCTGTTCACTTGCAAGATTATCAAGTTGATTATTTGTATTGTATTTACTAGCTCCTATTACACCTGCAACTAATATTGCAGCCGCTGCAGCATATTTCACGAAACCAAATGATTTTCTAGTTTCATTTTCAGCCTCTTCTAGTTCGTTATTTTCAACAACATCAGCAACAATAGTTAATGGTGCTATTTCTTCTTCTATTACTGAAACAGAAATTGGGTTAAATCCAAAAGAATCTGTTAAGTAATTTGCTTCTTTATTTGGTTCAAAAACAAGTTGTTTATCTGTATTATAAGATAAAGTACCTATACCATCTAAACTCAATGTTTCTTCTTCTAAAAAAGCTCTCCAATTAATAACCTCTTCAGAGATTTTCTTTTTTGCTTCTTCAAATGAAATCTTATTAGCTAAAGCAAATTCATTTACTAATAATCCATCATTATGCGTTAATTGTGCATTAAAAGAAATCTGCTTATTTGGTGGATAAATTGTGTTATTACTAATTTTTGCTCCAACTCTATTGGTTATAAAACCACCAAAATTTGGTACAATTACACAATCATATCTATACAATAAATCTTTTATATAACTAGCTAACATCATAAAGACAAAGTTAATTTATTTGTTTCTTTTAACAAAGTTTATTGGTAATTCTTATTTAAAGAAAAATTGTATCTTGTTATTCAATTGTTTATTGAAAAAAAAATGCTAGAAGAAGAATTATTAAGCGTACTCCGACTACAGGTTACGCCAAAAATTGGTGATATTATAGCCAAAAAACTCATTCAAACTATTGGTTCTGCAACACAAATTTTTAAAGAAAAGAAATCTTCTTTATTAAAAATTGACGGAATAGGAGAATCTATTATACAAGGATTATTAAATGAAAAACATTATAAAAAAGCAGAAATAGAACTCAATTACATTAAAAAAAACACAATTAAATATTATTATTTTCTAAACGCAGATTATCCTCAAAACTTAAAAAACTGCATTGATAGTCCCATCATATTTTTTTGTGATGGAAATACAAACTGGAATACAACTAAAATTATTTCTATTGTAGGCACTAGAAAAATAACGAATTATGGTCGCGATTTTTGTAACCAACTTGTGAAAGATTTAACTCCTTACAATCCTCTTATTGTAAGTGGGTTTGCTTATGGAATAGATATATGTGCACACAAAGCTGCTATAGAAAATGGATTACAAACAATTGCTGTATTGGCACATGGATTAGATGAAGTATATCCAAAAACTCACAAAAAACACATGCGTGATGTTATGGATAACGGTGGATTTATTACTGAGTTTTGGCATGATGAAAACCCGATGCGGGAGAATTTTTTAAAACGAAATAGGGTAGTAGCTGGTATTTCTAAAACAACTATTGTTATCGAATCTGCAGAAAAAGGAGGTTCTTTAGTTACTGCAGATATTGCAAATTCTTACAATAGAGATGTTTTTGCACTTCCCGGAAGAGTAAATGACATTTACAGTAAAGGTTGCAATAATTTAATAAAAAATAATCAAGCTCATTTGCTTTCTTCTGCGGAAGACATTATTAAAATGTTGAATTGGGATGTTCAAAAAGAAAAACAAATTACTCAACAACAACTCTTTGTACAATTGAACCCTATAGAACAAAAAATATACGATTATTTACAGAAAAAAGGGAAACAATTATTAGATGTTATTGCTATCGATTGTGAAATTCCTGTATACCAATTATCATCTATTCTAATTCAAATGGAATTAAATGGAGTTGTTAAACCTTTACCTGGAAAGTTGTTTGAAATTTAGGTTAGCAAGGATTAAAGTCGAAAGGTTAAAGTTGGAAGATTTTCCTGTTTTACAATAAACCCCACAGGTTTCTAAAACCTGTGGGGTTTAAAATTATGCTATTCAACCATAAAAGTAATCGGTAATGTATATCGTACATTTACTTTTTTACCATTGTTTTCTCCTGGATAAAACTTAGGTAGTTTTTCTAACATTTTTCCTATATACTTTTTTAATTTAAGGTGTGGTGCTCTTATTTGTACATTTGTAACATTTCCTGTACTGTCTATCATAAATCTAGTATACGCTCTTTTTTTTCCTTTTCTTAACCCTAAATTTTCTGTTATACTAACATCAAAATTTTTGATTACAAACTCTTTCATTTTTTTATTAAAAACCTCTTTTAAATTTTCTTTAGATTTCTTTTTAGTATCTAAAAACCTTGGAGATACATCCACGACAATAAAAGAACACTCAATATCTTTAGAAACAATTTCAATTTCTCCTTGAGTAATTAAACCTAATATTTCTGTTTGATAAACGGTGTCTTTTACATTATTAGTAACACAATTAGACTCTATAATTGTTAATGAATCCAAATTATTTTCAATACTTTTCAAACTATCAATTAATTCAATCTTTTCTATTTTTTGCCTTTTATTTTTATCTGTTTTACAACTAAATAGGGTAGTACCCATTACAATAAAAAGTAATAAAACAAACATTTTTTGAAATGGTAATCCTTGAAGAAAAGTAGTTTCTGGTATTTGAATAACAATACTATCTAATTGTTTTCTATAAAAATGACCACAAACTTTTTCATCTTTCTTTTTAAGTAAGTATTCTTGAATTTGACTTGGTGTTTTTTGTGTGAAATCTACTACTGTTTTAGCACACGATTTACAAAAACTTCCTTTTTCATTAGGTGTCATTGTATTCCAATTTTCATGACAGGGTTTTGGTATAGAAATTTTATAATTTTTCATAGTAATTATAGTTTTGTTTCTAGATACAAATACTATTCCAAAGAACTTCCTTCAAAGAATTTAATTACTTTTGGAAAAAACACCCCAAAAAGATGCATTCAGAGGAGAAATTAATGTCTAAAAAAAAACCTGCGTTTCCTATTAATCATTTTTTAAATGATTACTTAATAGAACACAGTAGAAATATTAAAATTCCGATTTTTTATGAAGACTTATTACGCTTCCAAGGGTCTATTGTTGTGTATGATAAGAATGAAAAAGATACGCTTTGGGTTCGTGTTTATTATTCAGAATTTGATAGACAAGAAATTGATTTAAGTTTGAAAAAAGTCTATAATATTTTACATTCTAATGGAAATGAAGACAATATTCAATACCTAAATATAGATGCTGTTGACTATTGTACTTTTGGTAATTCTAAGCCTTTTAGAGTAAAAGTAAGAAATGTTTTAAATGATAATTACACGTATTTTTACGTTAAAAAAACAGATGCATCTCGTGTTTATGGTTTAGAATTAGAACATATTTTATCTCCGTACAACCTCAACTTTTTGGTATATAAAGATACTTTAATTGAAGAGCATATTGCTGGTATACCTGGCGATACGTTTATTAAAGAAATACTGCCAAGTTGTTCTGAACCTGAAAAAGCACAAATTGCAAAAGAATTTGTGAAATTTAATGAACGTTGTATGATTCGTTTATTGGGAGATATGCGTTCTTATAATTATGTAATTGTACCAACACATGATTTTGATAGTGTAGTCTATAAAATTCGTGGAATCGATTTTGACCAACAATGTTTTGAAGGGAAATTAAAGGTATACCGGCCTCAATTTTTTAAAGAAAATTATCAAATGGTAGAATTGGTTCGACATAAATTGCTTCATGATTCAGTCGATCAATACAAACTTGAAGAAAGATCTATTGTAGCAAAACGTATTCTTAGTTCAGGAAATCGTATCAAAAAATTAAGAAAAATTTGTAAAACAGATCTTATTTCAACTAAAGAAAATATAGATATGCTAAAAGAACAGATCTATGAATTAACTATGGATCTTGACTTTAGAAAATGTACGACTATGGGTGAAGTTTTAGATCTTGCCTTGAACTTTGTTAAAAGGAACTACCAAGACGTCAGCATGAAACAAATCATCGAGCAAAAGATAAAATTACCATAAATAAAATTGCTAACTTTTTTGTTCTTTATTGAAATATACTAGGTAGTAATACATCTGTCGCTCTTCATCCCAGCCTTTTTCAACAAATTTCTCGGCGGATTCTGGATTTATGAAGTCTAATTTGATTTGAATATTGGTATCTAGACTGATGACATTCTTTATTTTTTTTCGCGCGTCAGAAACGGCCTTATTGGCTATGTCGAAGTTTGAAACGTCTTCAATACTGTATTTTGGGCCTTTTTCAACCTTATAGTTTTTAAACTCAGGAATCAATTCAGGATTCGCCATAACGTCTGTCAAAAAAGAACTTTCTTCAAACTCATCATTCTTCGCAAAATGGTTTACGGCACGATTCATAAAAAGTACTTCTTGCTGCTTATCTTCCGCTGGCAAAACAACGTCTTTTGCAAAATTTTGGCAGAACTTCAAATAATTTTTAGTTTTGAAATTGTCATCAGAAAGCGGCTCAACTCCTAAGAAATTTTCTAACCAATATTTGGCGTCATAGCGATTGCTATCTACCGAGAGAACTTTGTATCCTTCTTCCTTATCAGTATTAAAAATAAGGCAGCCTTTATCAAGTTTATTGATGTTAATACCTTGTTGAACAAGAATGTTAAGATTGCTTTCTGTTTCTTCGAATTGTAAAAAGTCGTGCTTTAGTTCGCTTTTGAATATTCCGATGGCATCAACTTTTACGTTGTCTAAAAGTAAGCCTGTTAAATAGCCTACATATACTTCGCCACTTTTAATGTGAGGATGATTTGATTGTTCAAAAAGATGTGTTGCAATCTTTTTAGAATTTAGATGTGCAGAAGAAGGGTCTGAGAAAATATCAGTTGCTATTTTATAAAGTTCATTAAACTCTACATCAACTTCATTCGCTAGTTTGAAGTAATTCTCTTCTTTTTCACGAAATGGTTTAAAGAAATACTCTTTAAGTAAACCTGTTGTTTCATCATTTAAGCTAAAAGGTTCTTCCGAAAGGAAGACACCTTCACTCTTATTTTTATTACCGACACGATGAAGCGAGATACTTTCAATTTGTGTAGAATATAGGTTTATCATTACTTAAGTATTTTATTTAAATTTCCTCGAGGGAGTTGATTTTTGAACTATTTTGAGATTGCTAAAAATCAAATTCAAGTATCAAGCCTTGGGTCAGGATAGCATTCCGATTTCTGATTTTTTAATTCCAGTTTTCATCAAAATCCATATCATCATAGTTGTCTAGTGGTTCATCAAAATCGAAGTTGTCAGTGCGTTCAGCCTTAAAGTTCTTTTCTGGTGGTGTTTCTGGTAATTCGCCAAAGCTAAATAATACATTCGGATAAGATATACCAGCTTCGCCCTCAACAATATCGGCGAGTTCAACAAAGAAAGTCCACATGCTTAGAAAATCGTAAACGTAAATGAGCTTTGGTGTTTTTGTATTCATTACATCTTCTAGGAAGGTCTCGTTCATCAAGCGCACATCTGAATCACTTTCGCTCATATCAAATAGAGCAATTTCTTCATCTTGTACCCATTCCTCATCACAAGTGTAAAAAGAGGCCATTTCATTGCCTAAAAAGCCAAAGGCTTGCGATATTGCATTATGAAACTCTTCCATAGAATTTGCTGCGTCGATTTCGATATCTCTAAAAATATCGTCCTTAGCATCTAAAATAATGCGCACTTTGTAAATCATTGGTGTTTCTTTTTGTGGGAGGTCAAAGTTACAAAGTTTTGTGAATTCTTTTTGATTTTAATGATTCCAAAATTAAATAGAACTGGACACCAAAAAGGAGGGAGGCTAAAACAAGATGCAAGGGTTGACTGGCTATAGGAAAATCCAAATAGTACATAGCTATACCAGACACAACTTCAATAATTAGCAGTATTAAAACCCAATTCATCTTGGTATACCCTAAGCTCAAAATGCGAATACGATAGGCTAAAAATAGGTTAGTAAGTAGCACAAGTACTGAAAAAGAACGATGAATATAGAAATCTATGGTAGGGCTTTGTAACCAACTGCTCTTTGCGGTTTCTCCTAGAAGATCTATTTGCGCATCCACAAACTGTCGTACTTGAATACCCATAATAATTTGAACTAAACTAAGGGCAAATGCAAGAAACAAAAGTAGTGTTACTTGTTTGTTGAATTTTAATTTGTCGGATTGTTTTTCAGTTCTGTGGATTAAGAATATTAGCATTGCCATAATTAATAGTGCAATGAGCATATGTACAGAAATCATTGTGGGTTTTAGATGGGTGTCAACCACAATTTTACCAAGAACCGCTTGAATGGCTAAAACGAAAAGTGTCAAAACAGTAACAATAGTCAGTATGCTATCTTTTTTAAATAACCAGAAGGAAAGGAAGAATAGCATTAACATGGGTATACCTAAAATAACGGTTACCAGTCTATTGATATATTCGATCCAAGTATGCCAAGGGTTGAAACTAGCATACTTGTGCTTTGTATACGCTTCCCAGTTTTCTTGGGTATAGTTTGCTGTTGATTCAAAATCTTTTAAAGCTACTTGAAGGGCGGCATCAACAATAACAATCTGCCCTTTTTTAAATTCTTTTTCTGGAGTCCATTCTATTTCAGAAATATCGGTAGGGGGAATGTAGTAGCCGAAACATTTCGGCCAATCAGGGCAACCCATACCGCTACCAGTTACCCGTACAATAGCACCAGCCACAATTACTAGGTAAACCAAAATCAAAGCGATTTTAGCAATTTTATTAAATTTTTTTTGCATTTTATATAAAACCTATTGTTCTACAAAATTACCATTCTTAGCTAAGAAAATAGGGAGATGTTCTTTATTTTTTAGGCTTTAAAAGAGGTTCTATAAAATAAAAATACTCCACATTGCGAGCAGTATTTTTAATAGATTAACTACATATTCTATGATAAAAATTCTATGCGTATGTTTTGTTCATACCCTGTCTCGGAGAGGGTGACACATCGCCCTAAGCGCATGTTTTCTTGTGGAATACACATTTTCAGCGCTTTGCCACCGAAATACAACTCGGTATTAACCTTTGTGTTAGATTATATTTAGTTCCTTAACTTTTTTAAGCATGAATTCTTTGGCAGCTTCATATTCGTTAGGGATTTCACCTTCTAAAATAGCTTCTTTGATAGTCTCTTTAATGATGCCTATTTCTTTAGAGGGTTTTAGATTGAAGATTTTCATGATTTCTTCGCCTGAAATCGGTGGTTGAAAATTACGAATGTGATCGCGCTCTTCAACTTCTTTGATTTTTTGACGAACGACCTTGAAGTTGTTTTTGTATTTTTTTTGCTTCTTCGGATTCTTAGTGGTGATATCAGCTTCACAAAGTGTCATGAGGTCTTCGACAAAATCTCCAGCGTCAAATACTAATCTTCTAACTGCTGAATCGGTAGCATAATCTTCTGAAAGAACAATAGGCCGAGAACTCATTAAAACCATTTTTTGAACAAACTTCATTTTGTCATTTAAGGGCATGCGAAGGCGCTTAAAAAGTTTGTAAACCATTTTAGATCCTACAAATTCATGAGCATGGAAGGTCCATCCTAATTTTTTATGAAATTTTTTAGTTGGTGCTTTTCCGATGTCGTGTAACAATGCTGCCCAACGTAACCAAAGATCATCTGTTGTTGCACAAATATTATCTACCACTTCTAAGGTATGCCAAAAGTTATCTTTATGGCGTTGTCCTTCAATTTCTTCAATGCCCTGCAATGCTACAAGTTCTGGTAACATATACGGTAGCAATTCAGTCTTATGTAATAATGAAAAACCCAAAGAAGGGGTGTGACTGCCCAAAATCTTATGGAGCTCGTCAACAATACGTTCCTTAGAGATTATAGTTATACGTTCTTTGTTTTTAGTAATCGCTTGTAATGAAGGTAGTGCTATTTGGAAGCCTAATTGTGTAGCGAATCGAATAGCGCGCATCATACGTAAAGGGTCATCAGAATAAGTGATAGAAGGTTCTAGAGGAGTTTTAATTATTTTATGCTCTAAGTCATCAACGCCATTAAATGGGTCAATCAAATCTCCAAAATTTGACTCGTTTAATGAAAGTGCTAAAGCGTTTATTGTGAAATCTCTGCGGTTTTGGTCATCTTCTAGCGTGCCATTTTCGACAACTGGTTTTCTACTATCACGATGATAACTTTCTTTACGTGCCCCTACAAATTCAAGTTCAATAGCACCATGTTTTAACATGGCAGTACCGAAATTTTTGAAAACGGAAACTTTAGGGTTGTTCGGTAATAATAATGCAACTTTTTGGGCAAGTTCTATGCCGCTTCCTACGACAACGATATCAATATCTTTAGCCGTACCTCTTTGTAACAGATAATCGCGCACAAAACCACCAATAACATAACAGGTAACATCAAGTTCTTTTGCTGCCTCTGTGAGTATATTGAAGATTGGGTCTTCAAGGGCTTCCTGAAAATTATTTCGCCTCATTATTTTCTAATCACTTTTACAATACCATCGGCACTTAGTTTTATAATTACTGAGGGTGTATCTGCTATTTTATCTTGCTGCAAACTTACGATATAGTCAACACCCTTTAAAACAGCTTCGCTAATTTCAGAAAATTGTTTTGGAGTTCGTTGCCCAGAAATATTTGCTGAGGTAGCTACAATTGGTTTTTTGAATTTAGTGATGAGATATTGACAGAATTTATCAGAGGCTACGCGTATGGCCAAGGTGTTATCAGCCGCAATCAAGTTTTTCGCAATACCCTTCGGATGGTCATAGACAATTGTTGTTGGTTTTGTCGATAAATCCATAATGTCATAAGCTACTTCGGGTACTTCTGTAATATGACGCTCTAGCATAGCATCATTGCCAACTAGGCAAATAAGCGCTTTGCTATCTGAACGCTCTTTTAGTTTGTAAACTTTCTCAACAGCTTCTTCGTTGGTAGCATCACATCCAATTCCCCAAACGGTGTCAGTAGGGTAAAGAATTAACCCCCCATTTTCCAGTATTGAGATCGCTTTATTGATTTCTTCTTGCACGATTCGTTTCTTCTATTTTATGGATGGCAAAAATAGGATTTCCCTAGTTAGGTATTTTGGGAATTGGATTTTTTTCTTTAGAATTTAATTCGAACGGCTTAATCTCGAATAACTTGTTTTTGCTTTAACGATTTTCCTAAAGGGAGCCCTATTAAAATACGATAGAATAATCCAAAGTATTTTGGTTTTACTAGAGATGTTAGTCCATAACGGATAATAAAAACCAAGCGCAGCAATTGATAGTGCAGATATCCATAGTTCTTTCGAATGACATAGAACATTGAGGTTTTGAGTTCGATCTTTATAGCAATGGGCATTTTAGTTTTGTTCACACTAACGCCTTGATGATGCATGTAGGACGCATTGGGTATGAAATAGGTTTTTTTCTTTTTTTTCTTTAGCCGATAACAAATATCACATTCCTCAAAATATAAAAATATATTGGTATCAAAACCACCGACACTATTAAAATCAACAGCTCTAAAAAACATAAAACTCCCATTTACATAATCAACAGAAATAGGTGTTGAGTATTCTTTTTTTCTATTGGGTTTTGAAAAAAGTATTTCTGGTGTTTTTCTTCCGAAGACCTCACGAGCGAAAGAAGTGAAGTGGTCAAAACTTAGCGTTTTCTCGTTGCGTTCATTGTAAATTTGTGGACCACAGAGTGCTGCGTCTGCATTTGCTTCCATAAAATCATAACATCGTTTTATGGGGTCGTCTAAAAGTAAAGTGTCATTGTTAATACACAGATAATACGTGGCATTTGCGAATTGAATACCGTGCATATTACCAGCTCCAAAACCTGTATTTATTCTACTGCGATGCAATTGAACAGTATCTTTAGGTAAAGTGGTGACAAAGGAATTTAAGCTTTCATAATCTCCATTTTCAGAAGCATTGTCGATAACAATAATTTGATACTTAAGTACGGAATTGGTTTTGTCTAAAATACTTGAGATACACCTTTGTGTGTATTCCGAAGAATTATAATTTATTAGAATTATAGCAAGGTCATATTTGGTTTTGGTCATCTTTACAATCTATGTTAGCTACATTTTTTTTTATAAAATTAACCAAAGCGGCATTAAACAGGTTTGGCTCAAAAGCTTCATATAGGGCGTTAATATTTTTTTTGATTTCCCTTTTATCCATTTTCCCAAAAAGCTCGGGTCTATAATCGCTCAAATGTACGCTATCGTGATTTTTGTACACTTTTCCATGCCATGCGCCTTTTACTATGAACGGACTGAAAAAACAAAAAGAGGGTATGTCAAGCGCTTTTGCAATGTTTACAGTGCCCCCTTCGTTTCCAATTAGCATATCACATTGCGATAAGATTCCCATAAAATCGCGTAATGAGTCTGCATAAAAGTCAATTTCTATGCATTCTTGTGTTTCCCTAGAGCATAAATTATAAATTTTCAGTGCTTCCTCTTTCTGTGACGGAATGTAATTAAAAAGAAGCTTAGCCTTGCAGTTTATGGGTATTGTATCAAGTACTTGGGCCATGTATTTTGGCGGGTAGGTCTTAGTAGGGTCACTACCTAAAATACCAATCATGATAAGTTTTTCACCATCGGTGCCTTTTAGGCTCGCAATAGCTTCTTTTGCTTTTTGTATTTCCGCAGCGGATAAATATAACTTCGGATAGGTTATAAACTTATTTTCTTGGAGTATAGGGTCAAGTAGCATCAATCTATTTGACACCGAAAGCGGTATCTCATTGTCAGGTATTAAGGGCTGGTAGATGGCATCGGAGTAAATCCAACTGGTATACCATTTGCGTCTCCCTATTTTTTTGTCAGATTTTGAAAAATGCGTAATCAAATTACTTTCTAGTTTGCCATAGGCGTCAATTACCGCAGAATATTTTGTTCTCTTTAGAGATTTTAAAAACTTATAAAATATCTTTTTACTATCACGAAATTCTTTTTTGAAAACAATAACGCTATCAATGAACGGATTTCCTTCAAGTACAGGAAGTGTATTTTCATTCGCTATCATATGAACTTCAGCACCTGGAAAATGATGTTTTAGACTTTCGCAGATAATAGTGCTAGCTAAAACATCACCAATCATTTTTTGTTGAATAACAAGAAATCTTATTTCTGATGTACTCGTATCCTTAAGATTTGTAGTTGAAAGCTGAGGGTTGAATGGATTCTTAAGACGTTTGAGCTCCCTGTACCTTGAATAGACGCCTAAAGCATTAAGATAACTAATGATGATTCCTTTTTTTCCATCTAAAAAGCCAAAACGT
Source organism: uncultured Flavobacteriaceae bacterium (assembly GCA_938029725.1). GTDB lineage: Bacteria > Bacteroidota > Bacteroidia > Flavobacteriales > Flavobacteriaceae > Maribacter_C. The sequence goes on along the minus strand of CALHGE010000056.1, from coordinate 35,311 downwards.
AAAACGTAGTGATTGAAAAATTTATAGGAAGGCCTAAATACAAAGTGATACAGAGTTGGACTATAATTTTTGTCAAGCTCTTCTTGAGCTTTCATCTTACCATAGGTAATCATTTTACTCTTATAATCGGGGTAATCTTTGTAAGAATAATGTATGAGTTTGTTTTTTAAGATATCAATTTCACCCTCAACAACCAAGGTTTCATGCACTACTCTGTCTGTTGTAAAGTGTACTTTGCTTTTTCGGAAAAGGCGAAAATTTTTATCACTTTGCCAGCCGCTAAAGCGCAAAACTTCTTTTTGAAACATAAAAGAGCGATAGAAGTAATAGGCCGAAGCTGGGTTGCTGGTGTTTATAGTTTTTACGACCTCATCTCTTAGTATATCTGTGAGGCGTTCGTCAGCATCCATAAACAATACCCAATCATTGGTTGCCATGCTCATAGCATATGATTTTTGGTCGGTATAATTTTTAAACGCTCGCTGTATAAATTTTACCTTAGGGTATTTTTGAATTTGTTCAGCGGTACCATCGGTGCTAAAAGAATCAACTATGATTATTTCGTCTGCAAAAGAGACATTTCGAATTACCTCATCAATGTTGATGATTTCATTGAATGTGATAAATAATGCAGATATTTTATTTTTTGGAAGATCCAATGATAAGGCTGATAAACAGTTATGGTTATCGACAAATTTAGATATAATAGGGGTTTTAAAGGTCTTATTTCTAAATTTTTACTAGCCTATACAGAATTGAGTGTTTTGACATCACCTTTGGTCTAATTTACTATAAAATTAAGATAAAGGTTCTGCAGGGTATTTTGAAATGCTTCTTACTATCAAGGAGCGATTTAGGACTTAGTTGCTTGCTTGTGAAACTGGTTCTAAGCTTGTTGCGTGTTGTTCTTGTTCTAAGCTTCTTAATTCAAGATATCTTTCCCAATCGCCAAGTGCATTCAGATAACAAACTTTAATTCCCTTCATGCCGTCTAAAAACCCGAGACGAATAACAAAGTTGTGGACAAAGGTAAACGTGGGTTTAATAAATAACATTCCAACACTGAAATTTTTACCTTTTTGTACCGCTTCCTTGGCCTTCAATCTGCCATATAAAAGCATTTTACGTTTGTAGTCGGTGTAATCTTTATAGCAGTAGTGAGTCAATTTCTCTTTTAATGTAGCCGAGGTGCCATCTACTTCTAATGTTTCATGCACGATACGTTTATCTGAAAATTGAACTTTACTTTTTCTAAATAGACGGTAGTTCTTGTCGGTTTGCCATCCACTGAATCGCAATCTTTTTTCTTGAAACATGAATTTGCGATGAAACCAATAGGCTGCATGCGTTTTCGTACTGTTTACAGTTTCAGTAATCTCGTTTTGTAACTCAGGAGTTACCACCTCATCAGCATCAATAAAAATAACCCAGTCATGCGACGCTTGCGCTAAAGTAAAAGCCTTTTGCGTGGTGTAATTTTTAAATGGATGTTGTATTACTCTAACCTTTGGGTGCGCTGATAGATATTCATAAGTTCCATCTGAACTATACGAATCAACGACAATTATTTCATCGGCAAACTGTATTGATTTAAGACAGTTTTCGATGTATCCAATTTCGTTGTAAGTGATTACCAGTGCTGTTATTTTCTTTCTTTGAAGCCCCATAGCTATGATTAGGTAGATTATTCATATTGGAGTGGTCTGGTATAAGAACTTCAAAAAACACAAATTAGTATAATTACTCCTGTAAAATTCTTACAAAATTACACGGCAACATTATGTTCTCTTAGGGCATTGTTCAATGAGGTCTTTTTATCGGTACTTTCCTTTCGTGTGCCAATAATTAAAGCGCAAGGAACCTGATAATCTCCCGCTGGAAATTTCTTTGTGTAACTCCCAGGTATAACAACTGAACGTGAAGGAACCCTACCTTTCATTTCTACAGGCTCATCGCCAGTAACATCAATGATTTTGGTTGAAGCTGTAAGCACTACATTGGCCCCTAAAACTGCTTCTTTCTCCACTCTAACACCCTCAACAACAATGCATCTTGAGCCTATAAAAGCATTGTCTTCAATAATTACAGGTGCCGCTTGTAGCGGTTCAAGAACCCCTCCAATTCCTACACCACCGCTTAAATGAACATTTTTTCCAATTTGTGCGCAGCTTCCTACAGTAGCCCATGTGTCTACCATAGTGCCTTCATCAACGTAGGCGCCTATATTTACATAACTTGGCATTAGAATTGTTCCTTTAGAAATATATGAACCATGTCTTGCAACCGCATGAGGAACAACGCGGATCCCTTTTTCAGCATAGCCTCTTTTTAATGGAATTTTATCGTGATATTCAAAAATGCCAACTTCTATGGTTTCCATTTTTTGTATCGGAAAGTACAATACAACTCCCTTTTTAACCCACGCATTGATTTGCCATCCATCTCGGGTTGGTTCTGCACAACGCAGCTTTCCAATATCTAACAAATTAATTACTTCGCGAATAGCTTCTTGGGTAGCACTTTCATTTAATAAGTCACGGTTTTCCCATGCAGCTTCTATAGTATTTCTTAAATCGGTCATGCGCTTTCTAAAATTTCGACAAATATAAGTAGTCCCGGATTAAATGATTCCTCAATTTTACAGTTATCACAAATTAGCTCCAACAGAGTAGTAAAACTTTAATATGACCTTGAAAATTAAAAAAAACATTGCCTGTGCTAATATTTAGCAATAATTAGCTGCGGTGAATTTTAAAACGGTAGCGCAAGCCTGTAGTTTGTGGCTGGTGTCGAACGGAATAAATTTTTTAATACATTATTCGAGATTATCCATTAGTTTTGCAAAAAAAAATACGTTGGGAAGAATCGTCGCCTTAGATTACGGTAGAAAGAGAACCGGAATTGCGGTAACTGATGAGTTACAGTTAATAGCTTCTGGTCTAACTACGGTTGCTTCTCATGAGTTAATCGATTTTTTAAAAAAATATGTCTCAGAGGAGAATGTAGAGCGGTTTGTAGTCGGAGAACCTAAACAAATGAACAATACGCCTTCAGAAGCCGAATTGTTTATTGCTCCGTTTTTAAATCGCTTGAAAAAAGTATTTCCAGAATTACCGATCGTTAGAGAAGATGAACGTTTCACTTCGAAAATGGCAATGCGTACAATGATTGATAGCGGTTTAAAGAAAAAACAACGAAGAGATAAGGCATTGGTAGATGAAATTAGCGCGACTATTATTCTTCAAGCCTATTTAAATAGAAATTAAATGATACTACCCATAATTGCATATGGTGATCCAGTTTTACGAAAAGTTGGAACTGATATTGATAAAGATTATCCGAAGTTAAAAGAATTACTAGTCAATATGTGGGAGACCATGTACGGGGCCAGTGGAGTGGGCCTAGCTGCGCCACAAATCGGCTTGCCTATTCGAATATTTTTAGTAGATGGATCTCCTTTTGCCGATGATGAAGAGCTTTCCGAGGAGGAGAGAAAAAAACTAGAAGGGTTTAAAAAAGCATTTATCAATGCATATATTGATGAAGAAGTTGGTGAGGAATGGGCTTTCAATGAAGGTTGTTTGAGTATCCCTGATGTGCGTGAAGACGTGAAGCGAAAAGAGACCATAACGATAAGTTATATGGATGAAAACTTTAAATCACACACGGAAACGTATGATGGGCTTTTGGCGCGAATTATTCAACATGAATATGATCATATTGAAGGAGTGCTTTTTACTGATAAGCTTTCGGGTTTGAAAAAACGAGTATTAAAAGGTAGATTGGCTAATATTTCTAAAGGAAAAATTAGTGTTGACTACCGTATGCGTTTTCCTAATATCAAAAAAGCGCGTTAAAACCCTTTTCAATTAAAGGAAATGTTTCATATTTGTTCACTGAATTTTTAGAGTAATAGAAAATACATGAGTTTAGATAAAATATTATCAATAGGAGGAAAGCCAGGGCTCTACAAACTATTGACACAAACAAGAGCTGGCTTCGTTGCTGAATCTTTATTAGACGGAAAAAAGATAACTGTTGGTCTCAGAAGTAATGTAAGTGTTCTTTCTGAAATCGCCATTTACACCCTTGAGGAGGAATTGCCTTTACGAGAAGTATTTCAAAAAATACAAGTAAAAGAAAAGGGGGGAGAAACTGCGATTTCTCACAAATCGGAAAAGATAAAATTAGAAGAGTATTTCTTTGAGGTGCTTCCTAATTATGATGAGGACCGTGTATATGCTAGCGATATCAAGAAAGTTATTCAATGGTACAATCTGTTGCAGAAAAACGGGATTACCGATTTTTCTGAAGACCAAGAAGATTCATCCTCAGAGGAGGAGTAGTGCTTTAAATGATGTATTATATAAAAAGCCCTAATAGGATGTTTTCTATTAGGGCTTTTTTTGTGCGATAATTTTTAATGTATGGGGTCTAGAAGCTGATTTTTGTGTGCATTAATTGGCTTTAAATGCCAGGCGAATTGCATCGTATGTATTTGATTTAATTCCGATCAGGCCATAAGCAGTCTTGCCTGGTTCTATGATAGTTCCATCAATTTCATTCGCGTAAAGATCATTTTTGAACTTCTTGTTTGCCGAGCTTGCTGCAATCATATTGCCTCCTGCCAAGCCAGGGCCTATGACAAGGCCAATTGGTGTAGTCTTCGTTTCTAACTGGGGTCCACTAGATGTAGTGGTAAATAAGTTTACTGGTGTTAACAAAAGATAGAGTAGGTGTGTAGCTGGTTGCTGTTTTAGAAATTTAAAGGTCTGACTATTAGTAAAGGTAGGTACCTTAGCCCCATTTTCATATACCAAGGATACGTCGTCACCAAATCTGATGCTCTGATCAGAGCTATTGGTAACTTTGATGGCAACGAGTTTTATATTATTTCTAGTTTCTTTCTTAGCATATTTATTATCTAACAGATCGTATTTATACGCTAAGGAGATATTCTCGGAAACACTACTAGATTTGTAGTTCAAAGCCTTAGGCTGAATGGACTGATAGCTAGAAGCACAACTAAATAAAAGTGATGTAAGAGAAACGGTAAAGATGAGTTTGGAGAACTTCATTGCTTATACTTTAAGATTGGATTATTTTTTTTAAATATATAATTTTTCGCCAACTTCTCAAGATGTTTTCTAAAACAAAATTGTTTTATTTTCTTACATATAGTAGCATCGCTGTGAACTTAAATCTAAAGAAAAAATAAGACGAGCAGATGAAATTTAAAACAATTGGTAGTAGCAGATGAGATGCCTTGTATTTAGTTTGAAGAAGCGCTCGACAAACCTTACTATTTGGTTTTCATTAGCGCCTTTATTTTGCTGCGCTCACATGGCTCAGTCTGCAATTAGCCTTTTACAATCAAGTCGGAGACACAATACTCCTGATGCCCTTTTTTTGTTAATTTTGAAAGTATTGCATAGGTGGTTGAAGCTTACTCTTTTCTCTTATCAGTTTCTAGAATTGCATATTCGAAATTGTCTGACCATCCAGATTTTAAGGGTAAAACTTGTCTTTTTCGCCCTTCTCTAGTCATGCCAGCTTTTTCTAATATTTTTATTGAACCAATATTTTCAATAGCACATCCAGCCTCAATTCTATGAAGTTTTATTTTTTCAAACCCAAATTTTAGTATTGAATTGAGCGCTTCTGTACCAAAGCCTTTACCCCAATAATCGGAATGTAATTTATACCATACCTCTCCATTTTTAAATTTTTCATTTCCAATTTTTAAAGCAATTAGTCCAATAAATGTTTTAGAAATGGCTTGCTCTATTGCAAAAGTTAAATTCTTTGATTCAGAATTGTTGTTTGCTGTAATCCAAGCTTCTACAATTGATTTTGTTTCCTGAATATCTTTTGGAATTCCTAAGGTGTTATACTTATCCGTTTCTGGAAGAGAATGTAGCGCATGTATTGAAGTCAAGTCAGACGATTCAATTAATCTCAGGTGTAATCTCTCTGTCAATAATGTGATTGCCTTCATTTTTTATAATACATAAAATTTTTCTATAGAGAGGTTATAAGGGCTGTGTTGTAGGCGTTTTTATTTGAACGACATCTTCTTGTTAATACAATTTGGATAAGGCAACTAGACGATAGTTGAAGTAGATACCATAGTGTGTTCTATTCGAAATTCTATCCGAGTAATGACCTTGATCCTTGTTGCTTATGAAATTAGTTTACGATGATAAAAAAATCGTATCCGTACTTTAATTCATTCTATAATTTCGTAGTCGATACTTAGTTTTCGTAAAGCTCTTAAGGCCGAGCCAGAGTTTCTATCTTCAACTTCAATATCTACTGCATCTCCTTCCAAAAGAATAGCGGTAAGCTCATTCGATAAGGATTGATCAATGCTAGATGAAATTTCTGCAATACATTTGGCAATTGCTCTTTTATCTGGTCTCTGAGCATCACAAGACAATAAGTTTAATTTCATAATACTAGTTTATGAATGCAATATACTAGACTTTAGATAAGTCTGATAGGTGCGCCGTTGTTTATTTCATTGACTCCAAAGGTTTCGGTTGCAACAAGCTTGATTTAAAGATGACGACATTTCGAATAAGCGCTCGATCATTTTTCTTAGTTTTTGAGTTTAGAAACCTGTCTGCCGGCAGGAATACGCAAACCTTGTAACTACATCTGAAACCGCATTTGTTCAGCGCTTGTATGGTTAAGCGTTTTTATTTTTGATACGCTCCAGATGAATAGGTTAATTCATAACTGTGGGTATATATTTCGAAGACGATTCCGAAAGGATCTTCAACATAAACCATTTTAAAAGGTTTTTCGTTGGGGTAGTATTCTCTTATGGGCATCCGTTGTTTCCCTCCGTAGGCTACTATTTTATTTGTCAAGTCTTCAATATTTGGGTCTTGTACGCAAAAGTGGAAAAGACCAGTATTAAAAGGGTTGAATTCAGGAGCTTCTTTAATTCCATGAGAAAATGAAAATAACTCAATGCCAATTCCATCGGAGGTAGATAGGTGTGCTATTTCGAATTCTTCCCAATCCTCTCCAAAGACATCAATACACATTTGTCCAATTGCCGTCTCTCTTTCTTTTGTGACTTTTGATGGTGACATGATAACATACCAGCCCATTACCTCTTGATAAAACTCAACTGCTTTGTAGATGTCGGGTACTGTAATTCCTATGTGCGAAAAGGATTTTGGATATTTATTGTCTTTCATAATAGTTTGTTTAATGCCTTAGCTATGCATAGTAGCGCAGTAATTAGCTGGTCTCAGTTTTAGCTTAATGCTAGCAAAACTGTTTGATTTGTGTCTATTCTCGCATAAAATATTCTACAGGTTTGTAATGCATAGATGTTGCGATAGTATAGAAATACATAAAGCTCTTGATTTAGGCCTAAGCCCCTATTTAGAACCTTTTTATAAAATTATTAAGTAAAAGTGACAATTTAAGTTCTTTTGTTCAGTCCATACTCTTTTAGTGTTAATATAAAGAGACACCAAATTTATGTGATACCAGGCTATCGAGTTGTTCAAGATCTGATAGTAGTTCTAGATCGTTTTGTGTTGCTGATGCTACAGATTTTTTTTTCTGCAACAACTTGTTTAATTCGACCATTTTAAAATGAAATGATTTGGATTTCAGCTCAAAACCTAATGCAGTAAACTTTTTTTCTATACCAGCCTTTTTTTGCTTAACCAGTTTGATTACCTCCGTAGCCGAATCATAATTCAATTCCTTTTGTTCGAAAGATTTTAAAAGGCCACAATTAAAGTTATCACATTGTTTCGGTCTGTCTGAATAAATGGTACAACCATCGCAATAATTGCTACAGGGTTGAAGAAAAAACCCATTTTCATGTGTACCTTCTATCTCCATTAAGTCTTTCAAAACGTGCAATTCTTCACGATCGAGCTGCACGTAACCAATCAAGGTGCCATCACAGCATAATCCGCAAGGCAAACAAATATTTGATGAATCAATCATGTTTTATAAATTTAAACACTTCTTTGAAATCGGCGTTTAAAGGTTTTTTTAATTGGATTTCCTCATAGGATATAAACCGATACTAGTTCACATCTTATAAACGGTTTAGTCTTTCTTAATTTCAGAATAAGAATACTTACTCTTCTTCCAATCAATGCGTGGTGAGGGGTAGTACTTTACATTCATTCGATCTAAGTAGGGTGCTTGATTTGCTAAACGTACTTTATAATTTTCCCAGTCTCTATTCTCTTGTATCGTCCAACTTAATTCTGCGTATCCTATAGCACGCGGAAAGGCCAAGTATTCTAGTTCTCCTATATTACTTATGGTTTCGGACCATAAAGGCGCTTCAATACCTAAAATATTTTCCATTGGAATACCCTCGTAGGCTTCTGGTGTCCAGACATAAGCAGTATCTGTTGGAATATAGGCTGCCCAATGTAGGCCGTGTTTTGAAAGGGTATCGTATTCCATATCTAAATACGCCTTTGTTGCAGGAGATAAAATAATTTTCATGCCCTTTGAAACCGCGCTCATTGCATTTTTCTTGCTAGCCCAATACTGAGAAATAGAGGTAGAATCAACATCGGCTTGCCCAATCTCATCCCATCCAATCATTTTTTTGCCATGCTTTTGGACTATTTTTTCTATTTTTTCTACAAAGTAGATGTAATCTTTCTTTTTTGTTACATGACTTTCATCGCCTCCAATGTGAAAGTATGGCCCAGGTGTGATGGCAGAAATTTCTCTTACCACGTCATCTAAAAAGGAATACAGCGTATCTTTTCTTGTAGCAAATGTACTTTTGCCTACCTGAGTGCCTTCGTAGAGTTCAGGCTTTATACCATTACCATTAAAAACGGGGTATGCTACGGATGCGGCATTGGTATGCCCTGGCATATCAATCTCAGGTACTATTGTGATATGACGTTCTGTGGCATAAGCTACAAGGTCTTTGTATTCTTCTTGTGTATAGAACCCACCTGCTTCACCGCCAACTTCAGTACTTCCACCAATTTCAGTTAAAAGGGGCCAAGATTTAATTTCGATGCGCCATCCCTGATCATCTGTCAAGTGTAAATGCAAAACATTGTACTTGTAATAGGCGAGTAGGTCAATATATTTTTTCACATCTTCTACACTAAAGAAATGCCGAGCAACATCAAGCATAGAACCGCGATATTCAAATTGTGGACTATCTATAATTTTTCCTGTCGGGATGGTCCAAACCGGATTTGTAGTCAAGGTATCATTGCTAGCTTCAGGAATGATCTGCCTTAGGGTTTGAATACCTCTAAAAGCACCCTCAGCAGTATTTGAGTTCAGAATCACAGAATCTTGGGTGATATAGAGTTGATACGCTTCCGGACCTACGAAATCAATGCTATCAGATTGGTTGATGTAAATGACGGTTTCCATATTTGGAATTTCGTTTACATTGACTTGCACGTCTAAGTCCGTCTTAGCTTTTATTTTTTTTGCTAAAAAGTTTCCAAGCTCTTCAAAACCGACTGCGTTCTCAGAAGTATAAATTGCAGTATACTCATCTAAGGCAAAGCCGTTATTTGTCGGAATCACTTTTAAGGGTTTCGGTATCATGTTTTCCGATGCCAAATCTGTTTTTGGAAAGTTGATGACTCGTTTCTTTTTTTGTTTTGTGCATGCGCTGAGCGTTATAATGCTCAGAAAAATAACTAGACTTTTTGTTAATGTTGAATTTTTCATTTATGTCAAATTAGTAATTTGTTGATTCGGTTATGTATTTAATTTTCTAGTATCAGGTGGCGACCAGTCAAAAGCTTTTCCTGCAACAATGGTCTTTAAATTTCGCTCAGGTTGTACTTAGTCTAAAAAGGGTTTTATAGCCCGATACCAAATTTCGTAGCCTTGGGCGTTCATATGTAAGCCGTCTTCTATAAATAGATTTTTTTGGAGCTTTCCTCCGTCAAGCATTGGTTTCCAAACGTCAACGTAGAGAAGGTCAGCGTCTTTTCTGCACATTCTTTTGAATTTTCGATTTAATCGTTTGTAATCACGTTTTAAACTCCAGCGGGCTATACTCGGTTTTGCAGCAATTAAAATCACCTTTACAGCCGAATTTTGTTCTCTTATTTTACGGGTTATTTCAACAATATCTTTTAGTATAGTTTTTGAATTTTTCCCTGCTGAAATATCATTATCACCTTCATAAATGAAAACTTTTTTAGGTTTGTATTTTAAAATAAGCGCATCGCAATATTTTAGTAAATCAGAAGCCTGAGAGCCGCCAAATCCAGAATTAACGATGTGATGATTGGGAAAGCGTTCTTGTAAATCATGCCAAATGCGAACACTTGAACTACCAGTAAATACGATAGTTTCTTTCGAAACATCCCAAATAGTATCATACTTTTTTTGGATAGCTTCTACTTCATTTTCAAAAGAAGTAGCGTCTTGAGCTAGAGAGAAAAGAGAGCGGAATAAAAAAAAGAATAAAAGTAGGCTACATCTCATTGGTTTGCACAATTAGCTTCTAAGATACTTCATTTAATAAATAAGTTCGTTAGAAATTCATTATTTTTACAAATAATGTGTTCGAACACATTATTTGTAAAAGTATTTTACAAACCCTGTAGAATAGCGTATCGTTTATTTGAATATTTAGTTGCCCTTTTATCTATTCTCGCTACCTGCACAAAAACCGCTACTATTTCAAAACTAGATTTAAAGTGGCTTAAATGTGTCACTGCAAAACCAATACTATTGCTCAGAAGCCACCACAACAATGCCTTGTGCTATAGCCCATTCGTAAAAACGTTCTATCCAACGATCTGAAGGCAATCCTTGTTTTTTCATTCCGTACCCATGGCCACCTTTGGCGTACATTTGTAGGGCTACAGCTTTATTTGCTTTTAGCCAGGAGGAATATAATTCAATACTACCTGGAGCCAAGCCAAGCGGATCATCGCTAGAGCAAACAACGAACATTGGTGGCGCATCTTTTGGAACTTCCTGAACGGGCATTACTAAGGTCCATGGATAAACAGGCACCAGAAAATCTGGCCGATTAGTGGCGTCATAATTATAGGCCACTCCCATGGTAACGGAACCACCCGCAGAGAATCCCATAAATCCAATTTTTGTTGGGTCTAATGCATAGATTTCAGCATTTTCACGAACAAGCTTTATCGCAGCGAGTCCATCGGCATAGGAATAGGGAAGTACTGGTGCAACGCGCTCTATTATTCGAGCGGGCTTAGTAGCTCCTTCATCTGTAATTTCTTGAACACCGTCCTCACCTGTGGGTACTAGCCTATATTTAAGAACGAAAGCAGTAATCCCCTGTTTGTTCAACCATTTGGCAACATCGGTTCCTTCGCTTTTAATACTCAAAGCGTAAAGCCCCCCTCCGGGTGCAATAATTACAGCAACACCATTCGGGTTTTTAGGTCGAAAGATTTCCATGGTAGGAACAGATACATTTGTTACTACTTCATTCTCCCAAATTTTGGAGAAGTATTCTTTTTCAGAGCCTTTCCAAGTTATTTCTGGTGTTTTTTGATGAGGTATTTGAATGATTTCTTGTGCTGCCCCAAAATTTACAGAACTAACACATAGCAATAAGGTGATAAATTGTTTCATAATGAATTGACTTTAAGTCTTAATACATTTCAATCAAAAGATAACACAAAGCAGCTACAATGCCACCTGCTATAGGTCCAAAAACAGGAATCCAAGCGTACCACCAAGCGCTTTCTCCTTTTCCTTTTATGGGTAAAAGAGCATGCATAATTCGAGGTCCTAAATCACGCGCTGGGTTAATCGCATAACCCGTTGGGCCGCCAAGGCTAATACCAATACCTAAAACTAATAATGCGACTGGTAAGGCATCCAAAGATCCTAAGGATATCGCTTTCTCTGACATGCTGCCTCCAGCGATATAGAAGATCGCTAGTATAAAGGCGAAGGTTGCGATGAACTCCGTAATGAAATTCCAAAATGGACTTTTTATTGCCGGTGTATTTGCAAAACTACTTAGAATAGCCCCTTGGTCGTCAGTGCTGTCATATTGCTTTTTGTAGGTCAACCAAACTAAGGTTGTACCTGTCATAGCGCCTAAAAATTGTGCAATTATATAACCGGGTACCAAACTCCAAGCAAATTTTCCTGCTGTGGCAAAAGCTATGGTTACCGCGGGGTTCAAATGAGCTCCACTAATATCTGCCGATACAAAAACCCCTACAAAAACGGCAACCCCCCAACCAATGGTGACACCTACCCAACCGGCGTCAGTACCAAAAGTATTTTTTAATGCAGCGTTCGCGACGATACCATTACCTAATAGTATGAGCAAGGCAGTTCCTATAAATTCGAATACGTATACGTCCATTTATGTAGATTGTTTAATTGCTCGGAAGATATAAAAAATCGTCTAGACATTACGCTTCTAAAGTTTGATATGCAAATTGACTAAATATCTTTCCATTGAACTGTAGCAGGTATTTTAAAACAAGGTCTGAAAGAAAAAAATGCGCCTGTTCTTACAGCTGTATAAAAACGCCACTAATAATTGCTATAGTCATCAACATGAGGCGTAGTATTTGGTATTCTTGCATCGGTGCCTTGTCATTTGAACTAGCGCATCCGTAGGTGACATTGTGCGCCAATTCTCCGTTCTTTAAGATCATAAATACTACTCCTGTAATTTTTCCTTTAGCAACTTCTTCCTTTAGAAATGCTTAACGATTCTTTCTTTTAATATTGTAGTTTGGTCTCTAGTAGGTTTAGCAACTGCTTATGCTTTTGAATTGGCAGCATTACTATAAAATAGAATACAGGGTATGATGTAAAGGTCTTTTTTGATTCAAGATGGTTATTAGCGAATCGAACGAATGGATGGTAACTTTAAATGTTTTTTTTAATTTATTGAAATCACCGTATTTTTAACCAAGTTCGCTGTAGCGATTTTATTTTTTAACCAAGCAACTATTTCCAATGTATACTATCAAAAGTAGTGTTCTTTTCGTATTTTTTATAGGGTGTTCTGTTCTTTCTATTGCACAAGATCAGGTGAATACAACTGATTTAAAAGCTCGCCCGAATGCTGCTGCCGTAATTTTAGAAAGTTCACCCTTGATTGACGGAAATGTTTTGGATGATGAAATTTGGAAGACAATAGATCCGATTAGCGACCTTAGTCAGGCACAACCTAATTTTGGCCAGCCAGCAAGTGAAAAGACAGATATAAGGGTAGCGTATACGCCCGAAGTTTTTTATGTTTCCGTAGTGTGTTACGATTCGAGCCCGAGTAGTTTGGTAGTTTCAGATGCTCGTCGAGATGCAGATCTTGATAATACTGATGCTTTCTTATTTATTTTGGATACTTATAAAGATGGTCAAAACGGATTTATATTCGGAACGAACTCGATAGGTGTAGAGTACGATGCACAAGTGGATAATGAGGGTCAAGGAAATTTCAATGCCAATCGACAACAAGGTGGAACGATAGGAGGTTTTAATCTAAACTGGGATGGTGCTTGGGAAGTAAAAACCAAGGTGGGTGACTTTGGTTGGAGTGCTGAATTTGCAATTCCTTTGCGAACACTACGCTTTCAGTCAGGTAAAGATTGGGGTATCAATTTCAGGCGAAATATTCGAAAAAGTAATGAAATTGCATTTTGGGCAGAGATGCCCGTAGGTCTTGATTTGAAAAGACTGTCGTTAGCCGGTACTTTGACCAACCTCAATTTACAGAGTCCGGGTAATTTAAAGCTTATACCTTATGTGCTAACCCGCTTCGACTCTGATTATAGCTCGGAGGAAACGGATCATCAGACCGGTTTTGAAGTAGGCGGAGATATTAAATATAGTATTACGCCAAGTCTAACCCTTGATTTAACCTATAACACTGATTTTGCTCAAGTAGAGGTTGATGATCAACAAGTAAACTTAGATCGGTTTAATTTATTCTTTCCAGAAAAGCGACCTTTCTTTTTAGAGAATGCGGGCTTATTTAGTGTGGGTAGCCCCGGAGAGGTTGATCTCTTTTTTAGCAGGCGCATCGGTATCGGTACTAATGGCAATGTGGTTCCTATTATTGGTGGAGCTCGATTATCAGGAAAACTCAATCGCACTAATGTGGGGCTTTTAAGTATGTGGACTGAGGATGTGAGTGATAAAGGAATTGAAGAAAATAATTTTACAGTAGCGCGAGTCAATCATGAGTTTAAAGGGCGTTCTGCGTTAGGTGCCGTATTTATAAACCGAGAAGGTTTACAATCAGATAACAACTATAACCGAACGGTTGCCCTTGATGGAAAATTAGGACTGGGTAGAAAAGCGCGAATGTCTGGATTCTACGCACAAACCAAAGACCCAAATGATAGAGAAAATGCACATTCCTTTAAATTTCAAACCACCTATAATTGGAATAATTTGGAAATGCGAGCGGGTTATACAGAGGTAGGAGAGGGCTTTAACCCTGAAGTAGGTTTCCTTTTGCGTTCCTCGTTTAAAAAGCCAGAAGGCTTGATTTTATATCATCTACGTCCGAAAAAACCAGACGCGAAAATTTTGGAGTATCGTCCGCACATATCGTATCGCGGGTATTGGAATTTTGATGGGTTTCAAGAGACAGGCTTCCTACATATAGATAACCATTTTGAATGGAAAAATGGTAATGAACTGCACACCGGTATGAATATTACCAAAGAAGGAGTGATCAACCCTTTTGATATTTCACGCGGAAAAAACATCGTTGTAGATCCAGGAGTATATGATCATGTTGAAAAGCAAATTATATTTTTCACGAATCAGAGTAAGCCATTTTCAATAAATCTTCGTTCGGTAATCGGAGGTTCGTTTGGCGGAACACGCTACATTGAGAGTATTACAGGGAGATACCGTGCAGGCGATAAATTTAATGTAGCTGCTACTTTTTTGTATAATAATTTCCAACTACCGAACGGAGATTTTACGGCTAACATTTTACGAACGCAGGTGTCGTATGCGTTCAAGCCCAATATCTACCTTCAAGGTTTAGTGCAACATAATACTTCCGATAAACTATGGGCGGCAAATGTGCGTTTCGGGTGGCTGCAACAAGCCAATACCGGCCTTTTTGTAGTTTGGAATTATAACCTTCAAGAAGGAGATCCTCTTAATAATAGTTTTATTATCAAGTATACTCGCATTTTTGATTTGGTGAAATAATAGGGCCTCTTAGCTATCCAATAGCTGTCATTTCTTGAAGAATGAATTCTTCAACCGCACCTTCAGTGGCTTTTATATAGTGCGCTATGTGGGCATTACTCAAGTGTTTTTGCAAATGATCACGACTCTCCCAATTTTCATGAAATACAAATAGGTTTGGGTTTTTATTATCTTGATGCAGATCGTAATTAATACAGCCTTCTTCAGCTCTAGTAGGGGCAATAAGCTTTAAAAGTTCGCTCTTTACCAATTCCTGCTTGCCATCTTTTGCTAATATTTTAGCGATCAGTGTTAGTGTACTAGTGCTCATTATTTTTTTTATATCTATTGAATTTGTTCGTGAAAGTTACTTTTTATGAAGTAATTTATCTGTTATCTTATGCTATAATTGGATGATCAAACCCTCATCAGCTGGTAAAATACCAGCACAAACGCTTGGGTGTATTGCTGCCAATTCGCTTAAGCCATTTAACTGCTTGAATCGAAGCCAATTTCTGGTTTTTGCGGCGGTCTCTAGCAGGAAGGAAGCCGTTCTTTGATCAAAACCATCAGGCCCCCATTCTTTGATGCGTTTTTGAATATGGCTTGGTGCAAAGAAAAATTCACTTCTTTCAGATATAATTCCTTCTTGCGGTCTAGCATTTGCCCAATGTGTCAAACCTACATTACTTGTGAATTTCATTTGGTCTCCTAATTGTATATGCAGTGCTGCCAATAGCTGTTGGTTACCAGACATATCAACAATTACAGTGGGTATGTCAGTTGCAATACTTGTCACTGCTGCATAGGGTAGGCATTGATCATAGATGTTTAAATTCTTTAGGGTTTCTAAATTTCTTTCAGAGGTCATTCCAATTACTTTTGGAGCACTTTCATCTGCTTGTAAGGCATATCCTAGCCCGGTACTTGTTTTACTACTTGCACTTAGAATAATGATTTGTTTTGCACCGTACCAATCCTTCTCCTTGAGAGCATCCCACAAACAAAAAGAAGTTAGGTGTAATGGGAATAATAACATACGTTCCCTATCAAATTCTGGATTATAGTTCTTCTCGTTGTTTACCCTTTGATACATATTGTAGCCTGCAGGAAGTTTAGCGCGATGTGCTGAACCATCAATACATCTTCTTTCATTGCTTTTAACCGGTTTCATTTTTAGGTGTTTAGCAGGAGGAAAATAACCAAACAATCGATCGCCAATAGGTATTTCGTCTGATTTAGATTCAACTACACTTGCAAAGCCCCATACGGGAATAACACCCCAACCATCTTTGTTTTCGCCAACTGGCGGAAAGAATTGCCAATACCCGATCATATCACCTGCAACTGCATAGGTAATATTATTTGCAGTATATGCGAATTTTTCAATTTCAACCAAAATCTCACCCTGTTCTAGCTTCAAGTCTGAAGAGGGTGTTTCAATAAGACGGTTTTGTATAAAAATATTTTGGTTGACTTGAAATTGAGGGTTTTTTATTTCTGATTGCTGGCTAGCGTCTAGCTGGGTAATCAACTGTTGTAACTTCATGATGGCAGGCATCGAAGCCTTTCGCATTCTCTTCAAAATTGCCATCTTTTCCAAATCATTCTTATCCACATTTTGAACCAAACTACCGAAACCATTTAAGCGATTTGTAGTTAGCCAATTGCGCAGTGACTTGTCTTTTGACCAGGTAAATTGATTGGCAAGCTGGGCCGATAGCATTCGAATCCAATCCGTATCGTGGTTTGGTAGAACAACCACTTGGCAAAGTTCATTTTTGGTTTTATCATCTCCGTAATGTGCTTCTACGTAGGCTATGACTGAGGCACTAAAAACGGGTTGATAGGAACGAACCGTTTGTGGGGTAATTAGCCCGTCTTTAAATATTGGGCGTATATCGTGTTCGGTAATTGCACAGGCAGAACAGTCTACATGAATATGTTTTCTAGATGTTGCTATGCTGCCTTTCTCTAAAATAATTTGGTTTTTCTCCAAACGTTTAACTCTACCTAAGCGAACTACATTTTTAATCCGTCTTAGGGTTTCTAATTCCAATTCACTGACGGTTGCTCCGTGAAACATTTTAGGCCTCACCTTCTTATCTAATCGCTTCAATACACCAAGGTCTTCAAGTCTGTCAAATACATCAGGAATCGAAGCTGCTTTTGGAATTGCTTCTAGTTGTGCGGCAATAGAACCAATAGAAGTTTTAAAAAATTCAGCTGTTGGTTGTGTATTTATTCGATCAAGTAACCAAGCATCTCTTGAGACAATCCAAGTAATATCATCTGGGTTAACTTGATTTTCTAATAACCAAAGACAAGCATCTATACCTGTTTTTCCTCCTCCAATAACTACAAAACCTTTTGGCGGATTGGTGATTTTTGGAAGCTCGTTCAAGGGCATAAATTGAACAGCTTCTTCGATATCGAAATTGGGGGTATGCGTCGCAGGAACTTTTGTTCCTAAAATTGTAGTGTCTACTACTTTTTTATGCACTTTAACCTGATGTTTCTGACCCGTTATAATAGATTCAAAATGCCCATCACCTTTATAATCGCAGAGTGGAAAATACTGTACTCTTCCCGATTGCAAAAAAGTGTAGTGCATGACATCTTCGTAATATGCACTTATTTCGGCTCCTTTTGCCAAACTGTGTAGGCCCTTATTTGTTCCAGTCAGGTCTATATGCCCATTGCTCAATTCCTTTGAGCTTACCCCATAAAACTGTGATGGTTGGTGTAGCGTAACGAATGGGTAGGCAATATTCCAATGGCCGCCAGGTTTTGCATAACGGTCTATTATCATGATGCTGGCCTTTGTTTCTGATAATAAGGTGTCTACGAAAGCCATTCCGACTGCGCCACTGCCAATGATGAGGTAATCTGCTTCTAACATATATTTTAATTTTTTTGGTCTTTATAAGCACCAATTGCGATTCACTAAATGTTTTAAAAATGGAGTGCTTTGTAGATAAAAACCTTGGTATTATCAAGCATCAACCGCCTATTCAATAGCTTTTAAAAAAGCCATATTGTGTTGCATGCTTTCTAAGGGAGAACTGGCATATTCTTCTTGCTCAATAAAAATATGTTTCACTCCTGACGCTTCTTGATTTGCCATCATCGTAGCAATATCAAGTCCGCCTTTACCAAATTCTGTGCTTTCTTTTTTGATCATAT
Source organism: uncultured Flavobacteriaceae bacterium (assembly GCA_938029725.1). Classification (GTDB taxonomy): domain Bacteria; phylum Bacteroidota; class Bacteroidia; order Flavobacteriales; family Flavobacteriaceae; genus Maribacter_C. The sequence continues at coordinate 16,975 of CALHGE010000056.1, read as the reverse complement.
TCATATCCTTCAAATGCCAAAGAGGAAATCGTTTGGGATACTTTTTAAAATAATCTAAAGGGTTTTTTCTACCCACAATAACCCAACCTAGGTCTAGTTCCATATGCACTAAATCTGCTTGGGTATTATCCATTAGAACATCGTACAAAACTTCTCCATTTTCAGATTCGAATTCATATTCATGGTTGTGATAACCGAATTTCAGGCCTAATTTTTTACAAGCTTCTCCTGCGGTATTGAAAGCCTCCGCAACACTTTTGTAATTGTCTATGGTTTGTCCTCTAGTAGGCATGGAGGAACAAATCAGGTATTCTTGACCAGAAGCTACCGCCTCCTCCATGGTCTTTTCAAAGTTGTTATCTAGAGCAACGTGGCCGCTTGTTAGCTTCATTCCGAGAGCATCGCAAGCAGCTTTCATTTCCTTTGGTGCCAATCCGTAGTAATGCCCATTGGCACTTCGTGCAGATTCTATCTTCTTTATGCCAATGGAAGCTATTTTTTCTAGAGTTCCTAGGGCGTCTCTAGCCATTTCATCTCGAAACGAATACAATTGCACCCCGTAGTGTTGTACTTTCGAAGTACTAGCAAAACTAAAGGAGGGTAATAGGATGGTACCTGCTGTGAGTAATCCTGATTTAATTAGAAAATCTCTTCTGTTATTCATAGTTCTATAATGGTCGAGGTATTTTTTAAAGATAACTAAAAATACACTACGTAAATAGCTAAAGAAAACCATAGCGATTTGTACTTTTACCGAAAGCAATTTCGATGAATTCAAGACCAACCCAGTTAGCCGCTTTTGACCGTTTGTTAACGATTATGGATGAGCTTAGGGCGCAATGTCCATGGGATAAAAAACAAACCATGGAAAGCCTTCGGCATTTGACGATTGAGGAAACCTATGAATTGGGAGATGCTATTTTGGATAATGACTTGGAAGAAGTAAAAAAGGAATTAGGTGATGTTTTACTTCATATTGTTTTTTACGCTAAAATAGGAAGTGAAACGAAGAATTTTGATATCGCTGATGTTTGTAACGAAATTTGTGAAAAGTTAATTAATCGGCATCCTCATATTTACGGAGATGTGGTGGTTGAAGATGAAGAAGAGGTAAAACGTAATTGGGAGAATTTAAAATTAAAGGAGGGAAAGAAAAGCGTTCTAGAAGGAGTGCCTAACGGACTACCATCACTAGTGAAAGCTAATCGTATTCAAGAGAAGGTTTCTGGTGTAGGTTTCGATTGGGAAAAGCCAGAACAGGTATGGGAGAAAGTGGAAGAGGAGCTTGCTGAATTTCAAGAAGAAGTAAAAGCCCAAAACCTCGAAAAAATGGAAGCCGAGTTTGGTGATGTACTCTTTTCCATGATCAACTATGGGCGGTTTTTAGGTATTAGCCCTGAAAATGCACTTGAACGCACTAACAAGAAATTCATAAAGCGTTTTCAATACCTCGAGCATAAAGCAAAAGGTTTAGGGAAAGCTTTAAAAGATATGACGCTTGCTGAAATGGATGTGTTTTGGGAAGAAGCGAAGATGATTGATAGCTAAGAATGTTTGCTGATCTATTGATTTGTTAGAATTCAAAATGACTAGAGAAACCTCATGCAAGGATGGTAAAAAAAAACCACTAAAAAGATCAAAATAAATTCATAAGAATTAGCAATAAAACCAACTAAAGAATCACTAAATAAACCAATATTCCCTTGTTTAAAAAGTATACCAAAGAATTCGCTTATAATATCAAACTCTCTGTGCCAGTCATTATGGGGCTTTTGGGGCATACAATAGTCCAATTAGCTGATAATATCATGGTGGGGCAGCTGGGTACCGCAGAACTTGCGGCGGTATCTTTAGGAAATAGCTTTGTTTTTATTGCAATGTCTTTAGGTATTGGTTTTTCAACAGCAATTACGCCTTTAGTCGCAGAAGCTGATGGTGCCGGCAATAAAGCTGATGGTAAGAGTGCTTTAAAACACGGATTATTGCTTTGTACGGTTATAGGAGTTTCGCTTTTTGGTGTTATTCTATTAGCGAAGCCTTTAATGCATATGATGGCGCAACCTGCTGAGGTGGTTGAGCTAGCAATGCCTTATTTAGATTTGGTAGCTTTTTCACTTATTCCTTTGGTTATTTTTCAAGCATTTAAGCAGTTTTCTGATGGGTTATCGCAAACGAGATACCCCATGTATGCTACTATTATGGCTAATGTGGTGAACATCACCCTGAACTACCTTTTGATTTTTGGCTCTTTCGGGTTTCCTAAAATGGGAATTGTAGGCGCAGCTATCGGTACCTTAGTTGCTCGAATATTAATGGTGATTTACATTTGGTATTTGCTGAAGAGTAAGGATAAATTTCATGCTTATGTTACCGGTTTTAACTTTCGAAAGTTAGAAAAGAAGGTACTGAATAAGATTATCAATTTAGGTTTTCCATCTGCACTACAAATGTTTTTTGAAGTAGCAATTTTTACAGCGGCCATTTGGTTAAGCGGAGTGCTTGGTAAGAATGCTCAAGCGGCTAATCAAATAGCTTTGAATCTAAGTAGTATGACCTTTATGTTCGGAATGGGATTAGGTGTGGCTGCGATGATTCGCGTAGGTAATCAAAAGGGACTCAAAAATTTTACTGATTTGAGACGTGTTGCGCAATCTATTTTCTTGTTAACTTTTTTAGTTGAAATTGTTTTTGCTGCACTCTTTCTATGGGGTAGAAATTGGTTTCCGACACAGTATTTAGATTTCGATTCTGCATTAAATCTATCTGATAATACCGAAGTGGTTTTGCTCGCAGGGCAGTTGCTTTTTGTAGCAGCATTTTTTCAAATTTCTGATGGAATACAAGTTGTTGTATTGGGGGCTTTGCGTGGCTTACAAGATGTGAAAATTCCAACTGTATTAACCTTTATAGCGTACTGGTTAATAGGATTTCCTATTAGTTATTACTTGGGGTTGCATACCGAATTAGGAAGTACAGGCATCTGGATTGGCCTTTTAGGTGGGCTTACTGCATCAGCGATTATGTTGTATATTCGATTTAATTATTTGACCAAGAAGTTGATTATAGAAAATTGATTTTAATAGGGCCCACCTCTTGCCTTCGCATAGCAAAGCAGGCATAGGCGAAGGGTGAAAGTTTAGAGTAGTTGAGCAACGAACTATAGCAAACAAAGAACCAATAATATAAGACTCTCGTATTCACGAGAGTGAAAGTAAAACATACCAAGAAATGGAATTTCCAAAGTTTTTATTAGGCGATAATACCGATTATCCATCCGCTATATTTGTGGTTCATACAGAGTATCCTAGATTTATTATTAATCTAGAAGATGACGAGGTACATTGGCTGGAAGACTTTACGAATGAAGATGAAAAGGAACTGGAAACGGAGGCAGGTAATTTGATAGAAGAAGCAACGGTTTTTTATGACCGAGAGGTTGCCCGTTACGAAGACTAGTCTTATGCTTGAAGAAATTCTAAAATACGATAAGGCGGTTTTTTTAATACTCAATAATTTGGGTAGTGAAACTTGGGATGGTTTCTGGATGTTTATCACTAATAAGTTCAGTTCAATTCCTATCTACCTGTTGCTTATATTTTTATCCTATAAACAGGTTGGCCTAAAGAAAACGGCATTGCTTGTTGCTGCAGCTATTTTAATGATAACAGCAACGAATGGGTTGGCCGATTTTTTTAAATATGGAGTGCAACGTTTGCGTCCATGTTTTGACTCTGATGTTAATGAATTGGCACGATTGGTAAAAGATACTTGTGGTGGTAAATTTGGCTATTTCTCTGCTCATGCGGGCAATACCATGGCTGTGGCTGTCTTTTTTTCTATAGTATTAAAAGAGAAATTTAAAGGTATCGGAATTCTTCTCTTGATTTGGGCAGCTTTAATCGGGTATAGCCGAATTTATATTGGGGTACATTTTCCTTTAGATGTATTTTCCGGAATGGCAATAGGCCTATTTTTTGGCTGGTTATTTGCAAAGTTGTATATATTTGCACTCCTCAAATTACAGCTATGATATCTAATACTAGGTATTGGTTTTTGTTGTTTCTGACGCTACTCGTTTATATCACGGGTATGTTCGTGAAACTCTTTGAGAACGATTCTGCACAGTTTGCCGTCATGGCCATGCGAATGGTTCAAGAGAATGATTTTTTAAGCCTATTTAAAGGTCCTGAAGAATATCTCGACAAGCCACATATGCACTATTGGCTTGCTGCCCTCTCCTATAAAATTTTCGGAATTCATGCCTGGGCTTATCGTATTACTGGTATACTAGCTACGCTTTTAGGAGCCTATAGCTGTTTTGGTTTAGGAAAGCTATTATACAATAGGGATACAGGTAAACTAGCAGCGCTCATCTTTATGACGGCACAGACTATAGTGCTCGCCACAATTGACCTAAGAACAGACTCAGTACTCACAGGTTTCACCATTTTTGCTATTTGGCACTTGACTGCATATATTGAGACGAAGTCATTGAAAAATATAATTATAGGTGCTTTTGGTGCTGGTATTGCGTTTTCAACTAAGGGCCAAATAGCGCTGTTGGTAATTGGTTTTCCGTTGTTATGTCATTTGGCATATACTAGAAAATGGAAGCGATTTTTGAGTTTGAAAGTACTTGTTGCTCTACTAGTTTTTGGTATTGTAATTGCCCCAATGTTATATGCCTATTACCACCAGTTTGATTTGCACCCTGAGAAAATTATACGCGGAAAAAGTAACCGCAGTGGTATCTTCTTTATTTTTTGGGAACAGAGTTTCGAAAGAATGAGCGGATCAGGAATGGGGAAGAACAGCAGTGATTACTTTTTCTTTTTCCATACCTTTTTATGGGTATTTCTCCCCTGGACAATTTTAGGAATTGTCGCTTTTGGAAGTCGCGTAAAAACGTTTTTCAAGTTGAAGTTTAAATACAAGCCCAAACATGAGTTTTTGACTTTGGGTGGTATTATTTTAATCTTTGCTATCATTAGTTTTGCACAGTTCAAGTTACCGCACTATTTGAATATTACAATGCCGCTGTTCGCGGTATTAACGGCATCGTACTTGTACAGCCTGTACAATCAAGACAAAAGGAAAACGATCAAAGTAGTATTGGGAGTTCAGTATTTTATTTTGAGCCTTGTTTTTATAGCAACCGTTTTGATCTGTTTTTATGTGTTTAAATTTGAAAGTACACGGGCTTATATTTTATTAGGGTTGGTATTCGCATTAGCTATATTTTTCTGTTTGAAGCGAGAGGATTATTTTATTCGAATTATTACTCTTTCGGTGTGTAGTTCATTGGGTTTAAATGCAGTTTTAAATACACATTTCTACCCCTCTTTACTAGAGTATCAAGCAGGTTCTTCAATGGCAGAAACAGTAGCTGAGAATAACATTCCTGTTGATAATATTTACAAAGTATCAGCACATCACACTTGGGGGTTAGACTTTTATAATAAGAAGCCCGTAAAAATTACTTCAATACGTGAACTCAGTACTAAAAGTGATATCTGGGTTTACGTAGATGATAAACAATTAAAGGAACTTCAAAAGTTAGGTTACGACTGGGATCGACAGTACACGGAAGACCAGTTTCGAATTACAAGATTACAAGCCAAGTTTTTAGACCCATCTACACGCAAAAAGGTTTTGAATAAGCGGCACTTGATACATATTTATTAGATCAATAGTGAGAGAAGCTATTCAAGAACCTAGACTTTATAGCGCTGTGAATAATGTCATCCTTAGGGGAGTCTTTAGACGATTAGACAAAAAAGTTTACAGTACGCAGTTGCGGTAGGCGGAATAGTAATTTTATCAAGATTCAAGACTAGAGTGATCCGTGAAGCATAGCATCTTTAGCAGCGGCGATACGGTATAGCACTAAAGAAATCAACTACAGGTCAAAGTTAGATTAGAACGAACAGCCAAGCAAGGCAGGTTAAGGTGTATGCGTAATGCATGCAGTTGTTGCACTCTAAACCAGTAGCTTTTAGCACGCTTAAGCTTTGGTTCGCTGTATTTTAAGTTCTGGCCTTTTGAAGTGATAATAGATTCCTAGAAGTGACACTAGCGCTGTTATCAAAAAGAAGAGCATACTAACGCTAACTGAAGTACGCTCATTTAATCCAAGCCATGCTGCTCCATAAAAGAAGGTAAGCTCTCTGCTTCCTAGACCACCAATCGTTAAAGGTATTACAGATACTATAGATGAAATTAAGAAAATAACCAGATAGGCAACTGTATTCATTTCAATTCCTAAGGATTTTAAAATAAGATACGCGCAAATTAATTGTGCAATTTGCACCAATGCAGAATAGCCAAAAGATTTCCAAAAAACAGGAAGGGCATATGCGAAGAATTTGGTATTCAAAACAAAGAATACTACAACACTCAAGGGAATTGCAAGTGCCAATACTATTTTAAAAGCTTCTAGTTGATTATTTTTTAGAATTAACATCAGTAAGCAAGCATAAATAAAAAGCAGCAGTAAGCCGCTTAAACGGTCGAGTACTAAAATAGAAACTACTTTCTTAGTTTCGATATCATATTTTTTTTTGATGACATACCCCTTGTAAGCATCGCCACCGATTCCTCCTGGAAGAAAGAGGTTATAGAACATTCCCAAGAGATAGAGTTTTAAATTACTGCTATGCGTCAAGCGTATTTTTAACTCATGAAAGTATAGATTCAATCTAAAAGCGGCTATAATTTTAGAACTGACAAAAAAGACCAAAGCGAAAACCAGATACATAGGATTGGCTTTTTTAACACTATCAAAAACCTCCGTTATATTCAGTTTGGTGAAAATGAAATAGATAAGCGCAGCACTTATAATAATTTTTAGGGCGGTTAAACCTTTCTTACGCAGCTTCACCACCTACCGTAATTTTTTTGATTCTATAAGGTCTTTTCTGTTGTGATTCGTAATAGGTACGTATCAGTAGTTCCATGACGATACCAATGGTAAATAATTGAATACCTGCCAAAATAAACATCAAACCGAAAATTAGTAAAGGGCGGGTTCCGATATCTTGTCCGTAGCCGAATTTTACGATTAAGAGGTACATATTGATAAAAACACCAAGAATAATAAGCAACACACCTAATATTCCAAAAAGGTGAATCGGACGCTGAAAATATTTTCGTATAAAAAGTAGTAACATCATATCTGCGACGACTTTAAACACGCGCTCCAAACCGTACTTTGACACACCGGCGTTTCTTGCATGGTGTTTTACTGGAACTTGCTTAATCTGGGCCCCTTCCAAGTGAGCAAGTAAGGTGATAAATCGGTGCATTTCTCCGTAGAGATTCAAATCTTTAGCGATGTCTTTTGTAAACACTTTGAGGGCGCAACCATTATCTTTAATATCTAATTTGGTAACCCTTCGAACTAAGAAATTTGCAATTTTTGATGGTATTTTTTTTACGAGAGAGTCTTTCCTTTTCTGACGAATGCCTGTGACTACATCATACTCTTCCTGAATAGCGAAACTCAACATTTCAGGAATATCACTTGGGTCATTTTGCAAGTCGCCATCCATTGTGATGATATATTCTCCTTGGGCGTGGTCTATACCCGCAGCAAGCGCTAGACTTTGTCCGTAGTTCTTTTTAAGTTCAATTAAATGAACCTTACGGTCCTTCATTTCCTTGACCACTTTGCGCGTGTTATCCGTGGAAAAATCATCTATATAAATGATTTCATAGGTATACCCCACCAAGCTCTCATGAATTTTTTCGGTTAAAAGAACCGCATTGTCTTGCTCGTTATAAAAAGGAACTACTATGGAAAGTAAAGAATTGGTTACTACGTTCATTGACTATCTGTTTCTTCAGCAAATTTAGGTATTTATTTATGATGTGTTTTTAGTAATTTCTCTGCTGCTCGAAATGGAGATATTCTATCGTTTATAACATCATCAATTAATTTTTGAAGTGCTGAAGCTACTTCTTTATCCTGATAAAATAGCTGCTTTAGTTGGTCGTCAAGGGTCTGTATCAACCAATTTTTATTTTGGTTTTGACGTTTGGAAGTAAAGAAATTTGTGCTTTTGTTTTCGGCGATATAATTAGAAATCATATCCCAGATTTCATCAAGTCCAGTATTTTCCAATGCCGAACAGCTCAGAACTTTAGGTGTCCATCCATTTTCTTTCGGAGGATATAAATGTAAGGCTCTGGAGAATTCAACGGAAGCATTTCGAGCTCTTTTTATATTATCGCCATCTGCTTTATTGATAACAATCGCATCAGCCATTTCGATAATTCCTCGTTTTATTCCTTGAAGTTCATCTCCCGCTCCGGGAAGCTTTAATAATAAAAAAAAATCCACCATGCTATGCACTGCAGTTTCGCTTTGACCAACACCAACGGTTTCTATAAGTATCACATCGTAACCTGCAGCTTCGCATAGAATAATAGTTTCTCTTGTTTTTCTGGTAACGCCTCCTAAAGATACTCCAGAAGGAGAGGGGCGAATAAAGGCCTTGTCATCTTTAACCAATTCTTCCATTCGGGTTTTGTCACCCAAAATACTGCCTTTGGTTTGAGTACTTGATGGGTCAACCGCTAGAACAGCAACTTTTTTGCCAATAGAAGTCAATTTTCTTCCAAAAGATTCTATAAAAGTACTTTTGCCAACTCCGGGTACACCGGTAATACCGATGCGAATACTATCTGTCTTTTTAGCCAAACACTTTTCAATAATGGTATTGGCTTTTTCAAGATTTTCTCGCTTGGTGCTTTCTACTAAGGTGATCGCGCGTGCTAAGGCAGTTTTATTGCCCTGAAGAACGCCAGAAGTTAGTTCTTCAGCCGAAGGAATAATTTTTCGGCTATCCTGAATTTTAGAAATTCTTGCTGGAGTTGTTTTTGGCTGTGATTTCAAGTTTAGTTGTTAATGGGTACTTGAACAATAGTTTCATCCCAAGAAAAAGATAGCGTTACCGGAGTTCCGTCATCAAAAGAAATAGTGAAATTCTCTCGTTCTGCAGCAAGTGAATTCGATGGAACTTCCACTTTAAGAACATCAGTCTCCGCATTTCTGGTGGTTTCTTTGCCGCCGCTTATAAGGGTAACTCCCCAATCAGGCACTTCACTATTAAAAATAACAGACCAGCTATCTTTTTTAGGTATAGTCCATATAGAATACAATCCAGCAGGTAAGTCTTTGTCTATAATTTTAATAGCTGTTTTTGTTGCAAAGGTAGTTGGGTGATTCGCCCCAGTCCTCCAAACCGCATCATAAGGAACAAGATTACCAAAAATAACTCTACCTTTTTTAAAGGGACTTGAATACGTTACGGATAAATCCATTCCATTTTGTGTGTACGTTTCTACTTTTTGAGGACTAATTTTTTTGGTTTCTCCTTGCATATAGGGCCACGCTATAAATTTGAATATTAAAAATAAAGCGCCAAAAGTAATTAGCAATCCGATAAGCCATTTTTTTAATTTCATGTCGATATATGTATTGGGTTGGTCTAAGTTACTAAATCGATCGTTATTTCAACCATTTTATAGAGGTCGTATCTAAATCAAATCGAAAACGAATTTCGATTCATTCTTGTAAATTTCACCCGGTCTAAGCTTACAGTTAGGAAAGTTCTTTTGATTTGGAGCATCAGGGTAATTTTGTGTTTCTAAACAGATGGCAGGAAAATGAAGCGGAGTGTAAACGATCAAACTAGGTTGATTGGTACTAACCTCCATTGATATGCCAGATTCTTCTGAGGATACTTTAGCAGCTATTTTTGACTTTGAATTTATTTCAAAAGGAGTATCTAAACGTGTATTGGCGATTTGTTTTTCATCTGCAAAGTCAAAAGGAGTACCCGAAACGGAAACTATTTTGCCTGTTGGAAGTTTATTCGCATAGGTCTCCACCATATTTGGGCAATTCAATTTAAGTTTGTAATCATTTACCTGAGGCGCATTATCTAATCGAAAATAGGAATGATTAGTCAAATTGATTACCGTTGTGAGATCTGTACTTGCCTCATGAATGATGTGTAAATGGTTATTGATTAGTTTATAGGTGACAAAAACTTTAAGGTTTCCAGGATAGCCTTCTTCCAAATGTTTGCTATGGTATGATAGCTTTACAAAAGGCTGCCTACCTTGGCTCACTTCCTCAATAGTAAAATATTTTTTAGCAAAACCGTTTTTTCCGCCATGAAGATGCACGCCGTCTGTTTGGTGTAAATCATAAGTTTCATGATCTAGTTCAAACTTTCCATTTGAGATACGACCTGCGTATCTCCCAATACAAGCGCCTAAAGATTTGTCGTCTTCTAAATACGTATCAGGAGAGTTAAAACCAACTACCAGGTTGATTGATTTTCCATACTTATCTTTTACTAGCAACTTTTGAATTATAGCCCCGTAATCGAGTACAATCAAGGTGATAAAGGGTGTGCTGATAGTAACTTGCTTCATATAATTCTAATGATGTTTTAAGTAATGGCTTTGAATCAAATACGTAAGTTTCCACTAAATCGATGTTCTTATTACCGACTTATTTTTCTTATTTTTTATAAAATTACTTGTTTTTTGCAACATCTGATTTTTTTACTCGTCCTTAAAGGGAATTCATCATCAAAAACCAAACAACGAAACTCGCTAATGTTTCAAATTGATATCGTAGAACAATGCAAAGCGAACAATCGCAGTGCACAATTAAAGCTATACAAACAGTATTGTGATGGCATGTACTGTGTGGCGATACGATTTCTTAAAAATTCTGATGATGCCGAAGACGTTACCCAAGAGGCATTTATAAAAGCCTTTCAAAAAATACATCAATTTAAAGGAGATGTCACTTTCGGAGCCTGGTTAAAAAGGATAGTTATTAATAAGAGTATTGATTTCTTAAAGGCGAAACAGCAAAAATTAGTTGCGCTAGATGAAGGGTATATGCACGTTGCAACAGATGATAACTGGGCGATTGAAGAGGGTATATCGCTTGAGGAAGTAAAGCAAGCAATTGAAAGTTTGCCTGAAAAATACAAATTTGTGGTGATGATGTTTCTAATGGAAGGCTTTGATCATAATGAAATTTCTCAAGTGTTGAATATTTCAGAATCCGCATGTAGAACTCGCTTGTCAAGAGGAAAAGGATGTTTAAAAGAACTATTAAAAAATAAAAGATATGTCTCAGGATCTTAAAGAACTATTTAAAAAGGAAAGGGCAGGGCAGAAGCATCTTATAAAAGAAGGTCATGAAGAGCGTTTTTTGAAACGTATGGAGCATACTCTTCCAAAAGCAAAGAAACCTTCTTTTGGCCTACTTAAAATTGCAGCTACAATAGTGATTTTAATGACGCTTGGATATTTTGGAGTTGAAAAATATGCTAAAGAAGCTATTCAAGAAACGATTGTTGTTAAGAATACTGAGCTAAAAGAGCAAAGTGAAATTTCACTAGGTGATTTGTCACCCGACCTTAAAAAGGTAGAGAATTACTATGTGGCGAACATCAACTTAGTGCTATCAAAACTAGAAATGTCAAACGATAATAAAGCTTTGATAGATAGTTTTATGCAAGAATTGGAGAATTTAGATTTGGAGTATACTAGTCTTAATCAAGAGCTAAACCAGATGGGGCCTAACGATCAAACCATAGCTGCACTAATTCAAAATTTACAATTACGCTTACAATTATTACAGAAGTTGAAAAAGAAGTTGAACGATTTAAATACATCAAAAAATGAACAAGTTGAGATCACTACAATTTAGAATACTCACGTTACTCCTATGCTTCATCGCCATGGGGGTATATGGACAAAAACAAACTAAAACTTTTAAAGAAATTTTTAAAGTTTCTGCAGCTACGTCATTAGATGTCGATACCAGTCATGCTGATATTGAGTTCGAAACATGGGGTAAAAATGAAGTTGAAATTGAAGCTACGATAACCATTGAAGGAGCAACAGATGAAGAAGCTAAGAGCTACCTCGAGAATTCTGGTTTTGAAATTTTAGGGAACAGTAAAAAGATTTCAATTACAACCGGTTTTGAAAATACTTGGGAATGGACTCATGCCCTTGGTGATATTCAAAATTTTCATATTGAGATTCCTGAGTTTCCTGAAATGGAGTCTTTTAATTTCGACTTTGATTTCAAAGAATTGACCGCTATGCCTATGCCTCCTGTTCCTTCGATGTCAGTATTTGACCATAAGGCTTTTAAAAAGGATGGAGATGTTTATATGAAAAAGTGGCAAAAGAAATTTGAAGAAAGCTATGATGAAGCGTATGTAGAGAAATTAGAAAAATGGTCAAAACTCATGGAGGAGAAACAAGAAAAGATGGAAAAAAGGCATGAGGAAATGAGAGCCAAAAGAGAAAAAATGCATGAAAAGAGATCCGAAAAACAAGGAGAACGTTTAGAGAAAATGGCGGAAATTAGAGCTGAAAGAATGGAGGAGCAACTAGAAAGAAGGGCGCAATTGATTGAACGCAATGTCAGACGTAACAAGAATACTTCCGCAAACCTAATGATTATCAACGGCGATAGCATTCGTGCTTTTTCAAATAAAGGACCAAGTGTTTTTTATAATTCTTCAGATGGAGCACATAAAAACTACAAAGTCAAGAAAACCATTAAAGTAAAAATGCCCAAAGGGATGAAGATAAAAATGAGTGTGAAACATGGAGAAGTTAAGCTGGCAGAAAATACTAAAAATCTGAATGCAAACTTATCTCACTCCAGTTTGTGGGCAGCAACAATTGATGGAGGTAGCACTATAATAAGTGCCTCCTATTCTCCTGTCAATGTTCAGAATTGGAACTATGGTCAGCTGCAGGTGAAGTATTCAAAAAAAGTTGCAATCAAAGAGGTAACAAACCTTCGCTTAAATGCGACATCATCTGATGTGACCATTGATCACTTGATTAACAGCGCTTTCATTAAGAATACCTTCGGACCTATAGAAATCAAATCTATTTCTAAGAATTTCAAAGCGCTTGACCTTAGTTTAGAAAATGCAGAATTCAACTGTAGCCTACCAGAAATTCCATTTTCGCTGTATATGAATGGCACAGCCTCTGAATTGACTTCACCTGCAAGTATACGTTTAGATCGTACAGAAAATCATAATACCACGATACATCGAGGTTATTTTAAAAACAAAAATGCAGGAAGTTCTATAACGATCAACGCGAAGTATAGTGAAGTGGTTATAGAGTAATCATTCCTTTAGCAAGAGCGTTCCAAATACATCTGCATTTATCCAAGCTTGGTTTTTATCTTCACCTGGCACGAAAACCGAACCTATAAAATTTTCTCGCTCCGTACTGCCATCATTATCGCTGTACGCAAGCGCAAAACCAATTTTTTGATTAGCTTTTAAAATGGTTGCCGCATTCCTAGTATTATCGGAATAACTGGCATCATATATCGTGATAGCCATTTCCCAAGTGCTAAGATTACCTGCTGTATTTCTTTTTGAAATAATATGGTCATTATAAAGCTTTGGCTGATTATTGGTAGCGATATCCACTACATTCTCATCTAAAGCAATATGATATCCAAAAGCATTGTGACTCTTTTGATGAAGACCTCCGGAGTTATCCTCATCAATAAATAGCTGCACAGAGTCGCCATTCCACCAAAGTTTCAATGGGTCTTTTACGCCATCGTATAAGGAGTCATCTACAATTTCTATCAATACATAAAGACTGTTTTTATCCCAATTCAATTTGTAACGACCGTTAAAGTCCTGCTGGTCATAGGCTCCTCCCAACCAGTTTTGGTTTAGGCGGTGCCAAGAAGCAATATTCCAAGAATTCTCATTGCCCTGACCATCTATGATTGGACGTTTAGAGACTTTGTTAACCTCAATGATTTGATGGTCTTTTTTTTTGCGCGGCTCTGGGTAACAAGAATGAAATATGCCGAATAGGAATAGTAAGACAATACTTTTCATAGGTTACAAATTTGGGGATTTGCCTCTCTAAGATAGTGATTTCTTACGTTTTATGCATATTTTAATACGTTGAATCAAAATATGACATCGGGTAAACTAAGTAAAAAAGCGGCATGGAAGCCGCTTTAATTTTTTTCATAAAAGATTAGTGCGCGTCTTCTTTTAGAAAGTCACCAAAATTCTCTTTAAACCGATTAAGTCTTGGAACAGAAACGTTGGTTATGTAAGAATTATTAGGATGCTTTCTTTCATAATCTTGATGATATTCTTCTGCAATCCAGAATTTTTCAAACGTGGTTATCGCTGTAGTAATTGGGGCACCATCATATACATTTTGGTCAACCAATGCTCCAATATAGGCTTCTATAATCTTCTTTTCTTCGGCATTCTTATAAAAGGCAATGGATCGATATTGCGAACCTCTGTCGGGGCCTTGTCTGTTTAAGGTAGTTGGGTCATGAGAGCCAAAAAATACTTGAACTAGTGCAGTATAAGAAATGACTTTTGGGTCATAATAGACTTCTATAGCCTCGGCATGACTCGATAGCCCACCACCAACTTGTTGGTAGGTTGGGTTTTCTTCAGTGCCACCCGCATAGCCCGAAACGGCTTCTTTTACTCCTTTTACACTTTCGAAAATTGCTTCCACACACCAAAAACAACCACTGGCAAAATAGGCAGTTTGATAGCTGCTCAAGTCCTCTTGCGAAAGTTTAGCTAGTTCTTTTTTGTTCTGTTGTACAACCTTGACTTTCTCTTTTTTTACATTAGATTGACAACTTGTAGAAACCAATAAGATAGCTGATAAAATGCTTGTTTTTAAAATTTTCATATTTTCAATTTCACAGTTTGTAGTTCAAGTTACAAACTCCTTACAGTTAGAGTGGTTAAAAAATGTTAACATTTGAAGACCTAAAACAAGATATTTAAGTTTACCTCTTATCTTAAAATAAGAACCCCGCTAGTTAGCGGGGTTTTATTGTTTTGGAATAGCCTTAGTAGGCTACAGATCTGCTTTCATTTTTAAGGGTTGATAGTACCATCACCGAAAACTTCGATTGCTGAAATCTTAGGTCGATCAACGGTTGCTGTAAAAAGGATATTCAATTCTCCATCAGTTACCTCAATATCATACATTTTTGTAATTGCTTTTGCAGCACCTCCGGCTTGTTTGAATAAATCAAATCCGTTTAAGATAGCGGTATCTTCAATATCTATATCAAATATTCGACTGCCTTCGCCGCCTTCTGCATTTTGTGGGTTAGGAACTCCCCAATAAATTTCTGCAAAATGAAGCTTTACCGTGTAGGTTCCATTGGTGATCGGAATTACATAGGATATAGGCCCACTAGCGTTTTCATCATCTGATATGGTTTCTCTAAGATATATTTCATCAAGTTCTGTGTTTTCTATCTCAGTAATACTAGCATCTGCGACATATACTTTTCTTGGACCGGTAAAATATTGATCTGTTAAAAATGTTTCGTCACCGATAGTAACTTGTCCGCCACCACAGTTAATTTTTAAGATATTGAGACCAACAACCGCGGAAGATTCTTCAGCATCAGCTGGGCAGCCGTTGAATTCAGCCAAACCAAATTCATTAGGGCAAACATCATCTTGATCTGCAACGCCATCAACATCAGCATCTGGGCAACCAGCTAAGGCAGCAACGCCAGCTACATCAGGACAGGCATCATCTTGATCTGCAACGCCATCACTATCAGCATCTGGGCAACCAGATAAAGCAGCAAGACCAGCTTCATTAGGACAAGTGTCGTCTTTATCAACAACTCCGTCACCATCAGTATCAGGCTCTTCTGCGATAGTAACTATAGGGTCAGTGTCAGGGTCATCACTTCCGCACGAAACGGAAACTAGTGCCATAGAAAATAAGAATATAAATAATTTCATTTTTGAAAAAAGTATTCTTTTCATAATCAAGTAGTTTTGTGTTTAATTATTTCTTGTTCATAGTGTTAAAGCGTAAAACTATTTAAATACCAGAGTATTAACAACAAATTACGTAAATAATCGATTAACGACCCCCGATGCTCGAATAGAATATTAATATTTTAAAAGCTTTATTTATTTAAAGAGAATATGAATTGACGTCATACTCCAGTACTATAGATAAACAACATTTCTCTTTTTAAACAATTTAGATTGGAAAAACCCTAAAATCATTGCACATTTGGAATATAGATAAAAGGTATGATTTCTTCGTTAAAAGAGTTTTTTAAGAATAGTAGAAGCTACAACTCTCCTTTAGATGCATCAATTTCTATTTCTTCTTTTTGCCCCTTAGATTTAAGTATTTCCAATACGAGCTTGGCTGCTATTGATATCGTCGATCCAGAAGTATGTCAACATTATATTGATGGAATTCTTAAAAAACATAATGCCAAGGTTGCCTTTGGAGGATATCTAGAAAAACGAAACCTATATGCAGACAAATCAAATTTCTCAAAACATGGTGATGCTAGAAATATTCATTTAGGTATCGATTTTTGGACTACTGCCGGTACCAAAGTGATTGCTCCCTTAGAAGGAAGAATCCACAGCTTCCAAAATAATGCTAGTATTGGAGACTATGGCCCCACTATAATTCTACAACATGAAATAGAAGGCTTTATATTTCATAGTCTTTATGGTCATCTCTCTTTAGAATCAATAGTGAATATTCAAGTAGGGCAAGAATTCGAAAAAGGAGCAACTCTGGCAACATTGGGGGTACCTGCTATTAATGTCAACTATGCTCCTCACCTTCATTTTCAATTGATCATTGATATGGAGTCGATCAAAGGAGACTACCCCGGGGTCTGTAGCGCTGATAAATTAGAATTTTACAGTCAAAACTGCCCAGATCCTAGATTTCTACTTAAAATTTAAGGGTATTATCTCGATAAAAAACACATCCGTTCGGTGAAGTGAAAATGGCTATGAATTAGTTCATCGAGACTTTTCTGCACTTTATCCGAAGTTCTGTCGATTACCGAAAATAGGGGGTTTTGAACGATTCATGACCCTTTGAAATACAC
>CALHGE010000055.1 GCA_938029725.1 uncultured Flavobacteriaceae bacterium | reverse complement strand
AGAACCTGATTTTGCCTTCGTCCCTTAATTTCTGTAAGGTGGTAGTAGATTTTATCTTTAAATGGGACATGGCCTCTTCGCCATCGATCCATTTTGCGGGTACATTTTTACGTTTCGATTCAACATGTTCCACCACCTTATCGAATAAGGCGTAGAATGCTTCCTCTTGTAAACAGACAACTTCCATTGTTTAATTTATAACAAAAATTCAAAATAAATTAGACTTTTCGTTTGAGAAGGATATTTAATATCGTCTATTAACCTATTAACTCGTTGTGAAGTTCAGCAGTTAAGAAATTATAATTCGCCCAAAGGTGTTTAAATCTAAAATTTTCGAACGGTTTATCTTAGATTACGTCCGATTTTGTGAGACAAGTAGCTAAAGAATATCTAAGTAATAAAAAATGAATAAAGAGAAAAAAATCTGCGTGCAATCTGCGTGCAACGCTAAATTAAAAAAGCTTCCAATTTCTTGGAAGCCCTGTCGTGATTGGTGGAGAATACCGGAGTCGAACCGGTGACCTCTTGCCTGCCAGGCAAGCGCTCTAGCCAGCTGAGCTAATCCCCCATTTGACTAGCGACAAAGAAAATACTTTTAGGGTAAGTATCAAAATGTAACTGGGTGTAATTGGACCGCTACTTAATCCTTCTTTACACGAAGCATCAGAACTGGTATTTTAACAAAGAACTCTGATTTTAAAATGGTGTTCTTTTCCCAAAGCTTTTTGAAGAAACCTCTTTTTCTTCTAAAAACACAAAGTAAATCAGGTTGGTGTGATTGAAAGTGCTATAAAACACCTTGGTAGGTTGTTGCATTTTCAGTCAAAGTTAACTGCTCGCTAATATCCATAAGTGCCGGATGTACTTTTAGATCATCTGAATCATATCCTGGCGTTTTCACTAAAAGTAAACTAACTAAAGTGCCAAATTTTTTCTGTACGGATAAAAGTGGCTCCAACATGCGTTTTTTCTTCAAGATTCCCGATTTAAATGCAGTTAAAACTGTTTTGAAAGGCTTGAAAACTGTACCTCTAGGAACAATAAGTGCTGGAATATCCGTCTTCTTAATAATCTTCCCCGTCGTATTCCCTAAATAGAGTTCTTCTTTGATATCATTGCTTCTAGGCGCGATAATTATCAAATCAATGCCCAATTCATGGTCTATTTCCTTAAGTCCATCAGCAATATCCCCATTATATGTGGCTATCTTAATAGCAATTTCTTTCGCATCCACTTTGTCAATGACTTCCTTCAAACGCTCTTTACTACTTTTAGCTACCTTTTCAGAAATATTAGCCAAGCTACCTGCCTTTGCCGAAACGCTAAATACATCCATTACAAAAATCTGCGCGGAAAACTCGGAGGCAAAATCCACAGCATATTGCAATGTTTCGCCTGTATTTGAAGTGCCAATAGGAACGAGAATGTTTTTCATGGAAGAGAATGTTGATTAATATTCTAAATTTACAATTAAATTGAACTTCACGAATGATTCGACGTGCAAAGATATCAGAAATACCCGACATTCTAGCTATTTGCAAATCATGTGCCGCATCCATGATTTTAAATGGAATTTACCAATGGAATGAACACTACCCATCTGCTACAGCCTTTGAAAACGATATTGAAAGAAATGAGTTATACGTGCTAGATGAAGATCAAAAAGTCATCGGCAGCATTGTGATATCAACACAAATAGATGAAGAATATAAACCTGTTAAATGGCTAGTCTCAAACTCAAAAAAATCCGTGTATATTCATCGCCTATCAATTGACCCTAATCATCAAGGCAAAGGCCATGCACAAAAGCTTATGAATTTTGCAGAAAATCATGCGAAAGAAAATGGCTTTGTTTCGGTACGACTAGACACCTTTAGTCAGAACAAACGCAACCAAAGATTCTATGAAAAACGAGGATATCAAAGACTAGAAGATATTTTTTATCCGAATCAAAGCGAATATCCATTTCATTGTTATGAACTCGTCTTGTAGCTTATGGAAATTCAAAAAACAACAATAAATTTTAAAACCATTAATAAATTAGCAATTCCGGCTACTATTGCTGGCATTGCTGAACCTCTATTGTCAATTACAGATACGGCTATCGTAGGCAACATTTCAGTAGATGGTTTAGAATCACTTGCAGCAGCAGGTATCGTAGGTTCTTTTTTATCAATGCTAATCTGGATTCTTGGTCAAACTCGAAGTGCTATATCAGCAATTATTTCCCAGTATTTGGGTGCAGGAAAAATCGAGGAAGTACAAACGCTTCCTGCTCAGGCTATCTTTTTAAATATTAGCCTGAGTATTTTAATTTTGCTTTCAACCATATTCATAATCGAGGATATTTTTGAACTACTTAATGCTTCAGGAAAAATATTAAAGTATTGTGTGTCTTACTATTCTATTCGAGTTTGGGGCTTTCCGCTAACACTTTTTGTATTTGCAGTTATGGGTATTTTTCGGGGCCTCCAAAATACATTTTGGCCTATGATGATTGCTATTGTAGGAGCCCTTGTAAATGTAATCTTAGACTTCGCTTTTGTATACGGAGTAGATGGCTTTATTGAACCCATGTACTTAGAAGGAGCTGCTTGGGCCAGCTTGATTGCTCAAGGTATCATGGCAATTATGGCCTTTGTTCTATTGATAACAAAAACAAACATCAGCCTTAAATTGAAATTTCCATTACATGATGAATTAGGCAGGTTGGTTGTTATGAGTTTAAATCTTTTTGTTCGCGCCATAGCATTAAATACGGCTATAATTTTGGCAGTAAGAGAAGCTACCGCTCTAGGAGACGAATATATAGCAGCACATACCATAGCCTTAAATATTTGGCTGTTTTCTTCGTTTTTTATTGATGGATATGGGGCGGCAGGAAACATTATGGGAGGACGCCTTTTAGGGGCTAAAGATTACGGCGGACTTTGGTTATTAGCCAAAAGAATAGTGCTTTATGGTCTTCTTGTAAGTCTTCTCTTAGTACTCTTTGGATTTGTATTCTACTACCCCATTGGGCGACTGTTCTCGAATGAGCTTATCGTTTTAGAAACCTTCTATGCTGTCTTTTTTATCATAATTTTAGGATGGCCCATGAATACCATTGCCTTTGTTCTAGATGGCCTTTTCAAGGGCTTGGGAGAAATGAAATATTTAAGAAACACCCTTTTAACTGCTACTTTTTTAGGCTTTATTCCTGTCCTTTTCTTCGGAAAATACATGAATTGGGGGCTTTACGGCATCTGGATTGCCTTCACCGTTTGGATGGCAATTAGGGGCATTGCCTTGGTCTGGAAGTTTCGTAAAAAGTTTCGCCCCTTGCTTTCAAAAAATTGACTTTACAGCCTGCTCAAAGTCGAAGAACTTTTCTGTACTTAAGCATTACGACCGCCCTACATCTGACAAGCAAATTAAAAAGTTACGGTTTTCAAAAAAATATGAAAAATTCCTTTTCCAATAAAATTCTACCTTTGCAGTAAACATTTTTCAATATGTCAACAACAAGAGAAAACGGAAGTCTGTATACCAAAATTAATGGTAAAGTCGCCACAATTGAATTTGGCCACCCAGCTAGTAATTCCTTTGTTGCTCAACTCCTAGAAAGACTTACCAATGAATTTCATAAACTTTCTGAAAATTCAGATATCGTAGTGATTGTTTTAAAATCTGAAGGAGACCGCGCCTTCTGTGCCGGAGCTTCTTTTGATGAGTTGATGGCTGTTTCAGACTTGGAAGAAGGTAAAATATTTTTTAGTGGATTTGCCAATGTTATCAATGCCATGCGAACCTGTAAAAAAGTAATTATCGGAAGGGTTCAAGGTAAAACTGTTGGAGGTGGCGTCGGTTTAGTCGCAGCCTGTGACTATGTCTTTGCTTCTGTAGATGCTTCTATTCGCTTATCTGAATTGACTATTGGCATTGCTCCTTTAGTAATTGAACCTGCGGTAGAACGGAAAATCGGCACCGCTGCAACCTCAGAACTATCGCTCGCACCTTCGGAGTGGAAAAACGCCTATTGGGCACAAGAAAAAGGCTTATTTTCAAAAGTATTTGATAGTATGAAAGCGCTAGATAAGGACTTAGAATTCTTTACAGTAAAACTATCCTCATACAATCATGAGGCTTTAGAGGAATGGAAAAAAGTGCTTTGGAAAGACACATCACATTGGGATACTTTATTAACCGATAGAGCCGCCATTACTGGAAAATTAGTGCTGTCTGAATTTACTAGAAATGCACTCTCAAAATTCAAAAAATAATAAGCTCTATTATTTTTCGTTCTAGAACCCTAACGCGATTCCTATTTCTATGGCTGTTTTTAATTTTCTCAACGGAGACCTTGTATTTCCAATTCTAGCACTTTTTGTTGTTGTGATGTATTTTGTAAACCGCCTTCGCACAAGAAGTAAGTTCAAACGATAACAAATCATGATATATACCCATCTCTTTGGGTTATCTTATAGTGTTTTTCTTTCCCTTTGGTAAATGGAAAAAATGAATTTTCAAAAATTTTAAATGACTCGCATTTGAGATATACAAGTTGATACTATAGCCGTATCCCTCCTGATATTACAAATATTTCTTTAATCTAAATTCCTACCTTTGCTCCTCAAGATTTTATAATGAGTAACATCAGAATTACCAAACAATTCAATTTCGAAACTGGCCATGCCTTATACGGCTATGACGGTAAATGTAGAAATGTCCACGGGCATAGCTATAAACTTTCTGTAACCGTGATAGGCAATCCTATCACAGAGGTTTCCCATGTGAAATTAGGCATGGTCATCGATTTTAGTGATTTGAAGAAAATCGTAAAAGAAGAAATCGTGGACCAATTTGATCATGCTACTGTTTTTAATAAAAACACCCCTCATGTAGAATTGGCCAAGGAGCTAATCGATAGAGGGCATAATGTAATCTTAGCGAACTATCAGCCTACAAGTGAGAATATGGTTATTGATTTTGCTGCTAAAATAAAAGCAAGGCTGCCTAAAAACATTATGCTTCATTCGCTAAAACTGCAAGAAACGGATACTTCGTTTGCAGAGTGGTATGCTTCCGACAATTAAGTCGACTTCACTTTCCTTATCTTTATATCTAAATGACAAGCATCAATATTCCACCAGGCAAAAAAGTCTATTTCGCTAGTGACAATCACTTAGGCGCCCCGACTATGGGAGAGAGTAATCCTCGCGAGAAAAAATTTGTAGCTTGGCTTGAGGAAGTAAAGGGTGATGCCGCTGCCATTTTTATATTGGGAGATTTATTTGATTTTTGGTTTGAATACCAGACTGTTGTTCCTAAGGGCTTTACTAGAACCCTTGGAAAATTGGCTGAAATCACCGATTCAGGTATTCCTATTTATTATTTTGTTGGCAATCATGACCTTTGGATGGATGGTTATTTTGAGGAAGAACTTAACATTCCTGTTTTTCATACACCACAACAATATGCCTTCAATGACACTTCCTTTTTTATAGGTCATGGTGATGGACTAGGGCCACATGACAAAGGCTATAAAAGGATGAAAAAGCTTTTTACAAACCCAATTGCGAAGTGGTTTTTTCGTTGGTTACATCCAGATATTGGGGTAAAGGTTGCGCAGTATTTTTCAGTAAAGAATAAATTAATTTCTGGTGATGATGATGCAGAATTTCTAGGAGAAGACAAAGAATGGCTGGTACAATATGCCAAACGAAAGTTAGAAGCCCAGCATTATGACCACTTCATTTTCGGTCACCGCCATCTTCCTTTAGAAATCGATTTAAATGAAAAATCAAAGTACACCAATCTTGGTGATTGGATAAAGTATTATACCTACGCCGTTTGGGATGGAGAGAAATTATCTTTAAAAAAATATATCAAATAGTATTTTCCTCATGCTCTTCGACAGCTTTTGTGAGATCGAGCTTCCTAAATGTTGGTGAAATAAATGCCGTAAAACCTACGGTTAGAAGTGTCATTGTACCGCCAAATATAACCGCCGTAACGGTACCCATAAGCTTGGCTGTTGCACCACTTTCAAAAGCACCTAGCTCATTTGAAGAGCCTACAAACATAGAATTCACCGAAGCAACCCTACCTCTCATATGATCTGGAGTTTTTAGCTGTAGTATCGTTTGCCGAATGACCATTGAAATTCCATCTAAAGCACCAAGTGCAAAAAGAGCAAATACCGAAAGCCAAAATGAGGTTGAAAGGCCGAAAACAATAATACTAATACCAAATCCGAATACTGCCCAAAGTAGTTTTTTGCCTGCATTTTTGTGTATCGGAAAACGTGTTGAACCGATCATAGTAATTGCTGCACCCACTGCTGGAGCTGCTCTTAAAACACCAAAGCCCTGCGAACCCACATGTAAAATATCTTGCGCGAAAATGGGAAGTAAAGCTACTGCCCCCCCAAAGAGTACCGCTATCATATCTAGGGTTAGAGCGCCAAATATGGCTTTAGTACTGAAAACGAATTTTAAGCCTTCTTTTAAACTTTGAAAAACTGGCTCCCCAATTTTAGGGTTTAAAATTGGCTTTTTAGAAATACTTAAAACACAAATTAATGCCATCACAGAGAAACCAACAATAAGACACATTGACCAGTGAACGCCAATCCAACTTATTGAAAACCCTGCCAAAGCTGGGCCTAAAACCGATGCCATTTGCCACGTAGTACTGCTCCAAGTTGCCGCATTAGGATATACTTTTTTAGGAACGATTAATGCAATTAAAGAGAAAATAGTTGGCCCCAAAAAGGCACGTACAATGCCCCCTAAAAAAACTAAAAAATAGATAGCGTACAAAATCGTAGTAGCACTAAATTCTTCTGAAAGGGAAGGCCCACTGAGTAGAAAAAGGCCAAAGCTTATTACTGAGAAGCCTAATATACATTTAATTAATAGGTCTCGTTTTTCCTTTTGGTCTACAATATGCCCAGCGAATAAGGCCATACAAACGGCAGGCATAAATTCCATTAGTCCAATTAACCCTAAAGACCAAGGGTCTTTTGTCATTGAATATACTTGCCATTCGATAACAATAAACTGCATTGACCAAGCAAAAACCATCGCAAAGCGGGCTAATAAGAAAATATTAAATTCTCGAAATCTAAGTGCTGCGTATGGGTCTAAGGTTTTTGCCATTACATCATAACTTCAATTTGATTTCTTTCAGTGTGCAGCGCTACGCGTTCAGAGTATTCTCCCCCTATGGTTCTTTGCGCAACAGTTCTTTCGCAACTATATTCTCTATACTGATTCGTCAGTACATCAACCTTCTCTTTGAATCCGACAGCAAAATGAATACAGTCCAAAAATTCTTTCCCTTGATTTATGGTAGATGAAATATCAAGCTTGTGCATGAATTCAAATCGTAATTCTTCTTTAAGCCTTAAAAAATAAGAAGTAAATTTTTTCTTAGTGCTCCTATATCTTTCCCCTGCTTTGGTATTAAAATACTTCTTGTACAACAAGCCCATTTGCTCTAAGTTAGAAACCCAAATCACAATAAGCTCGATTTTCATTTGAGATCTTTTAATTTCAATTGTAGCGTCACATTTCCTTGCCATTCATTTTCACCCAAGGAAAAAACGGCCGCGAAGGTTTTTCTGCTAATAACTAAGGGTAGCTTTTTTCCCAAATTAAAACCTATACCTGATAAAGGTCCATAACCGTCTTGGGTCACGGCAAACTTTAAGTGTGCGCTATCTTGCCCAACACCTTTCGCATAGCCAGAATCTTGAAGACCTTCAGCCATAAATACAGGAGCCATATTTCTAGGGCCAAATGGAGCAAATTGTTTTAGAATTCGCATCAATTTAGGGTTAATGTCTTTCACTGCTATGATGCTATCAACGGCAATCTCTGGTATAAGCAAATTAGGGTCTATACTTTCTGAAACAACTTTTTCAAATTGATGTTTAAAATTACCATACTGCTCGGGCAATAAGGTCAATCCAGCCGCATATTTATGCCCTCCAAATTGCACTATATAATCTGAACACCCGTGCAGTGCGTTATACACATCAAAACCTTTTACAGAACGTGCCGATGCTGCCAATGTATCGCCGCTTTTAGTAAAAACCAAAGTTGGCCTATAATAGGTTTCCGTCAATCGAGAAGCTACAATACCTATAACACCCTTATGCCATGAGTCTTTATAAACCACCGTAGTAAAACCTTCTTCTTCTTTGTTTTCTTGAATTTGAGCAAGGGCTTCTTCTGTAATTTCTTTATCAAGGCTGCGACGATCGATATTGTACTTTTCAATTCCTGCTGCGAACTTAGTGGCCTGATCTATATCAGTCTCTGTCAAAAGGTTTACAGCGTGTTGCCCATGTTCCATTCGGCCCGCTGCATTAATACGAGGGGCAATTATAAAAACTACATCGGTAATGGTTAGTACTGTTTTATTGACTTGATTGATAATGGCTTTAAACCCGATTCTTGGATTGGTATTGATTACCTCGAGCCCATGATAAGCTAAGACCCGATTCTCTCCCGTAATGGGCACAATATCAGCACCAATCGCAGTAGCTACCAAATCTAAATAGGGAATCAAATCATCAATCGTTTCTCCTTGTCGCGAACCTAAGGCCTGAATCAGCTTAAACCCAACACCACAGCCGCAAAGCTCATCGTATGGATAGTTGCAGTCCTCTCTTTTAGGGTCTAATACTGCTATTGCCTCGGGTAGACTATCACCAGGGCGGTGGTGGTCACAAATGATAAAATCAACACCTTTTTCCTTGGCATAAGCAACTTTATCGACTGCTTTTACACCACAATCTAAGGCTATAATAAGTGAAAAATCATTGTCTTCTGCAAAGTCAATGCCTTTGTAAGATACGCCATAACCTTCACCATAACGATCAGGAATATAAGTCGCCACATTTGGATAGTAGCTAAGTAAATAGGAAGAAACCAAAGCGACAGATGTCGTTCCGTCAACATCATAATCACCAAATACCAATATATTTTCAGTATTGGAAATTGCCCTTTCAATGCGCTCGACAGCGCTATCCATATCCTTCATTAAAAAAGGATCATGCAAATCAGAAAGTTGGGGGCGGAAGAATTTTTTCGCCTCTTCGTAGGTCGTTATTCCACGTTGCAATAATAACTGGGCAACCAGACCATCAACACCAAGGGCTAAAGCCAATCGGTCAATATCGTTTTGTTCAGGTTTTGGTTTTATCGTCCAGCGCATCTGAAGTATGTAGTTAGATTTCTAAGTCCCCCTTTATAAAAGCGTCAATATAGCGCGCTATCTCTTCACCTTTTTCCTCCTGTAGAAAATGACCTGCGTCAGCGATTAGAATCTTTTGCTGGCTCTTGCTGCTCGGTATTAGGTTGTAAAAAAACTTTTCTAAGCCTCCTAATACCTTGTCTTTATCCGAAAATAACACCAAAGCTGGCTTCTCCCATTTTGATAGTTCTTCTCTTGCTTTTTTAAGATACTTTACCGCTGGATCATTTTTCTTTCCTGGCACCAACGAAGGAAAAATTCTTGCGCCAACCTTGTACTCTTTACTCGGAAAAGGCGCGTCATACGCTTTCAAAATAGTTTTAGGTATGGTCGAGTGACTCGCAAATTGAATGATCTTACTCACTGGTGGCGAAGGGTGATATTTGGCAAACCATTGCCAGATTTTAAAAGGTAATTTCAGCCTGTTCCCGATTGGCAAGAAGGTGTTCATGATAACCACTCTCTTAAACAGCTCTGGGCGCTGACCGAGTAATCCAAGGCCTAATAGACCGCCCCAATCTTGAACAACTAAAGTAATATCGCGGAGTTCAAGCTTCTCACAAAAATGAATCAAGGTTTCTAAATGAAATTGATAACTATAGTCTTTAGCTTGTGTAGGTTTATCAGATTTTCCAAAACCGAAAAAATCAGGAGCGATAAATCTATACGCACCTAATACTGGTATAAATTTTCGATATAAGTAAGACCAGCTAGGTTCACCGTGAAGTGCTAAAATAACTTCACCGGAGCCTTCATCAAGATAGTGCATTTGCATGTCTTGAAATTTCACATAGTTTTCTTTAAAATCAAAACCAGGTAAATTTTCAAATCGATCTGAGGGTGTTCTTACAAACTTCATCTAATTATTTATGATGAAAAACTGTTTTGATCTCAAGAGTTGCAAACTGTCGAAACATTTCCATTACACCACAATATTTTTCGACGGATAGGTCTACGGTTTTCTGCAGTTTATCTTCTTTTAGATTGCTTCCATGAAAATGATACTCAATAACGACTTTATCGTAGAATTTCGGATGCTCATCAGTAAGATTAGCAATCGTTTCAATGCTAAACTCATCCACCTCCAGTTTCATTTTCTTCATTAAAGACGCTACATCAAGCCCTGAGCATCCGGCAAGTGAGGAAAGCATCAATGCTTTCGGTCGAAAACCACTGCCATCTCCTCCATCTTCTTTAGCAATATCGATTTTTAAGGTATCTCCTGAAGGGTTATTACTTTCAAAGGCCATATTGCCCAACCATTTCGTAGTAATATGATTTGTAGTCGCCATAAATTTTCGTTTCTTGTAAGTACCAAAAATACAATAATCTTGACTGTCATTTCGAGCGGAGTCGAGAACTTTGGAACACGCATCTCGACGCCGCTCGATGTGACAGAAAACCTTTAAAAAACATACAAATGCCTTTAGTAACTCCTCTTAGTCCTGACCATAGTCCGGAAACTGCCGAACTGGCAAAATTCTTTAATGAAACACTTGGTTTTTGCCCGAATTCAGTATTGACCATGCAACATCGCCCAGCTATTTCAAAAGCGTTTATTAATTTGAATATGGCGGTAATGGCCAATGAAGGTCGGGTAAGCTCAGCCCTAAAAAGAATGATTGCATGGGTGAGCAGTAATGCTACCGGATGCCGTTATTGCCAAGCACATGCTATACGTGCTGCAGAACGTTACGGAGCCGAACAAGAACAATTAGATAATATTTGGGAATACAGAACGCATTCCGCTTTTTCTGAAGCAGAACGTGCTGCTTTAGACTTTTCATTACAAGCTTCGCAAGTACCCAATGCAGTAGATGCCGAAATCAAAGCACGATTGTATGAGCATTGGAATGAGGGCGAAATTGTAGAAATGCTAGGGGTGATTTCGCTCTTCGGATATCTCAATAGATGGAATGATTCTATGGGAACTTCCATTGAAGAAGGTGCCGTTGAAAGCGGTGACCAGTATTTAGGAAAACACGGTTGGGAAAAAGGGAAGCATAACGGGTCTCAATATTAGTTGTGGGTTGGTAATTTTCTTTGTCACTTCGAGCGCAGTGGAGAATTCTTGATTGTTTTAGATCATTGGGCTTTTGGATTGTTAGATTACCTACCTGTTAGATACTTTAGACCCTGCCATTTGGTGGGGTTTACTCTAATATGTAATCTTTAACCTTTCCCTTAAGTTCTGCTAAAATTTCTTTTTCAAACCAAGGGTTTTTCTTCAACAAAAATCGATTTCTAGGGGATGGATGTGGAAGCGGGAAATATTTAGGTAGCTATTTTTGATAGGCCTTAACCCTATCCGTTAAATTTTTTTCCCTTTCCTTTTTCAAATAATAGTTTTGCGCATAGGTGCCTATTAGCATAGTTAATTCTAGCGTGGGCATAGCGCGCCAAAATTGCTCATGCCATAGGGGGGGGGAACATTCTTTTCGAGCTGGTAAGTTGCCACCTTTTCCTTTTCCGGGATAGCAAAAACCCATAGGCATTAGCGCAATTTTGGTTTCATCGTAGAAGACCTCATATTCAACACGCAACCATTTTCGTAATTGCCTTCCGCTGAGGTCGTTCCATAGTACGCCTGTTTCATGAGCTTTTGTTTCTGGTGCTTGGCCAATAATACTGATTTTTGCCTCTGAGTGACAGGCTACGATAGGTCCTAGCCCTAAGGGTAAATGCTCTTTAGAGACTTCACAGCCTCTAATTTCAGAGCGTAGCTTTCTCATTTCAAATAAAAAAGGTTTTTAAAAGATAAATCGTCAACATTCCCCAAAAAGTACCTGTCGCCATACTTAAAATTGCTAATACGATGGCGTGGGGCATCCATTTTTTTTCATAAGCGGCCGTTACTGCGGGGGCAGTTGCTATACCCCCCACATTCGCCATACTGGCAATAGGCACCCACGCCATATTCACATTCAATAGCTTTGCAATAACTACCATAAACACAAAATGACCAACTAGCCAAATAATTAAAAAGCCTAAAAACGAGGTGTTGAAATCAAATGTTGCAAATTGAAGTTTGAGCCCTAAAACGGCCATTACAATGATGATCAATATACTCCCTATTTTAAGCGTGAACTTAAAATTCCATTTGGAAATAAAATTACCTAGACCCAATCCTAAAAAAGATAGTAGTACAACCTTCATTATAAAGCTCTCGATTAGCAGATTACAAAAGATAACACTTACTAAAAGAATTATTCCACATAACCAGAATGCCATTAGTTTTTTATTTTCAACTCTTAAATCTTCAGGCATGGCAACATCTTTGATGTTGAAATGCTTATTTAAAAACTTACTTTTCTTAATGGTTTGGAACATGAGAATTGTCCAGATATTAACTAGAATAGTATCCATTACCAAGACAGAAAGAAAAATATTTTCAGGACATTCAACCAATTCTTTCAAAACCAATTGGCTCGTACTACCGCCGATCCAACTTCCCACAATAGGCGGAATACCTTTCCAATACTCTTGTTCAACTAGCATTTCGGTAACCAAATCAGTTTCTAATAAACTGAAACCCAATAAGACCGGAAAAACAGCAATAAAAAGGGACCCAGCTACAAAGACAAGAATAGGTTTTAACCCTATAGCTTTCAATTGCCCAAGTGACAAACTACTCATAACAGCTATTATAGCCAATGGAATAAAATAATTTTTGCTAAAATTGTGAATGTCTGCCTGAGAATAATCGAGATTCAATACATAAGAAATTAAAGCAGGAATTATATACGCTAACAAAATAGCGGGCACCCAATCGAAAAGTGATTTAATGTGCTTGTTTTCCCATCGGTCCAAATAGTATACTGCTACTACGGTACAAAAGGCAATTATCCATGGCCCCACCATTACTTTAAAATACCTAAATGAATGATGCGCGAACCCGAACTACTTACCGGATTGGTGCTTTTACCTACTACGATACCATCCTCCGGAGCTTTGTATGAGGCAATTTCTTCGCCAAAAGAATTCTTGAGTACTGCAATAATATCATTTTGTTTTAATTTTTGGTTTAACTCTACCAAAACATCCAGATAACCTCCCATATCTGTATATAACCAATATGATTTACTGCATACGTTAGTATCCGTTGCGAAGCGTATTTCTCCTTCTAAAAACCCTAGATGCACCATAAGATTTTGTAGTCCGGCAACACCCCTGCTAATCATTTCCTTTTGGTATACCTGAGGGTTTCCGTATTCAACCGTAATGGAAGGTATGCCCTTTGCTATAGCAAAAGCGCGCATTGTAAGTCCGGAGGCCGAGCCAAAACTTGCTTTTCCCTTATTGGATACGATGATCTCTGGAGCTAACGCATTGAGCATACCAGCCAGGGTGTCATTTTGCATATCTCCTCGGCCGTAAAAAGAGTTTATACGCCCAAAACTTGCGGTGTGTAAATCTACATGATAATTGAAAACAGAAATTATCTTCGCTCCAATATGGTAGGCCATTTGTTCTGATCTATTACCATTTTCCTTGCCGGGAAAAATACGGTTAAGGTCCGTTCCATCTAAAAATTCTCGTTGATAATTAGCAATTGCCAAGGGGTTAAGTCCGGGAATAGCTACTACGGTACCTTTTAGGTTTTTAGGGTCTAAATTTTCAAAAAATTCATGTAGTACAGCAATGCCGTTAAGCTCATTTCCGTGAATGGCAGCCGTAAGGCCTAGAACAGGTCCAACTTTCGCCCCTTTAACAACTAAAACTGGGATTTTTATAGGGTTTGATAAATGGTCCTCGCCAAGAGATAACCAAAAAGCATGCGCCTTTCCTAATTCCAAAGTATCTAAATTTAAATGCTTTACAGATACGTGGGAATTGGCTTGCGAATGGATAGATAGGCAATGAAAAAAAAAGACTATGGCAACTAAAATTGTTTTCATAAGTAGTGCATCAATTCACTAAATATAACTTTTATTTCAACTGTAATTTTATTAAAACGAATAACGGAGCAAAAAAAAAGACTGCCTTAAGGCAGTCTTTTTAAACTAAAAAATCTAATTTATTAGTAAACCTCAGTAAGTGCAGTTTGGTCACCACCTGTAAAAGGTCTATCCGTACCATTACTACATGATAACATCCAAGAACCAGCTTCTGGTCCAGAAGGAGTTCCAGGAATGTAGATCGCACCAACACCGGCTTGTCCTTCGTCTGCAGCAGAACCACCACAGCTATACTGTCGTTGGTCAAAATCTGTATGTCTAAAACCGATAGCATGTCCTATTTCATGAGCAATAACCGTTGCAGCGTCTGCTGGAATACCACCTCTTCTAGGGTTGTATACCGTAGAGTTCAACACGATAGGACTTGCAGGATTACCACTAGCATCTGGAAAACCAGCGCTTCTTCCTAAAATAGTACCTCCACCGCGCACTTTCTTTAAACGCTGGGATAGCACTTCAATATCTGAATTAGCACTACTAGATCTCTGGAATGTAATATCTAGACCTAATGCATTATAACGACCAAGTGCATCATCAAACGCAGCTTGCATGGTGCTGTTAAAATCGGCGTCCATATATACGTTAATTACTCTTCCTGTTGGACCAACAATATTACTAGTTCTATAATGTTCCGTACCTACACCGTTGGCCGGAGCCATCTCATTAATTTGCTTTTCAGTCAAGAAAATATCTCCTTCTACAGTATATCCTGAGACACCGTTTAACGAATCTTCCATTAAATTGTCGGTATTAAAACCTAAAGACTCTAATTTAGCACGTACTTCTGTGCTAGTTAATTCAGTTTCTTCTACAGACTCTGTTTCACAAGAGACAAAAAATACAACTACCATTGCAGCAGATAGGGCGAACTTTAAAAAATGATTTCTTTTCATAAAAGCGTGTTAATTGTTAGTATTTAGTTAATATTAGTCCTAAATATATGTTAATAATATAACATATTGATAGGTTTTTTTTACAAATCGATAAACTACATAACATTAAGAATTTGAAACTACGAGTGCTTTTTTCCTTCCTATTACTATACGGTGTGACGGTGATTTCACAGGTTGTCCCTAAGCTGGATAGTTTGAAAATTAGCGTTGTGGCCAACGCTATAGAAGGCGAGTACTACCTTTGTCAATCAGACATGTCAAAGAAACCCCAAGGTTTTGAGGTCATTCAAAAGTTAAGTAATCAACAGTACATTGTAAAAACTATTAGACCTAATCTAACTAGGAACCAGGACATAAAATTATATCAATTACCAAAAGATTGGAAACTGTCTCCTACCTTAAAAACGCGCTATCCTAAACTAAAGAATAAAAAAACCGTGGTTAAGGTTAACCTGCGACTACTAGACCAACATAAGAACAACAAATCTCTTTATCAGAAAGTCCATTATTCTAAAAACAAATATGTCGTAGCCGATGTAACGCCTCGGCAATTAGAGGTTTTAATGCAGCATGAGAATATAGGATTTATCGGTTTATCAGAAACCCCAACTACGGAGGCCTTGGTGTCTTCTTCCGATTTTAGTGTGAATGCTATTAGCAATGCCCATCTTCTTTATCCTGATATTACAGGTGAGAACAGTACAGTTTCTATCAAAGAACTTCTTTTTGATACGAGCGATATTGATTATGCTCCACGAGTTCGTCTATTTGGTAATGAGTCAACCAGCAGAGATCAGCATGCAACTGCTATGGCTACTTTAGTTGGAGGCATTGGAAATTCGGGCCCCACGGGTAAAGGGGTAGCACAAAAAGGCAACTTGAGTTCTTCTAGTTTTCTACAACTTTTTCCAGATGATTCCGAACAATTTATTAACAACAGCATTTATACCCAGAATCATTCCTACGGTGTTTCCGTTGAAAATTTTTATGGTAATGAGGCAGCGGCGTATGACGAACAGGTTTTTGCCATCCCAGATCTAATCCATGTTTTTTCCGCCGGCAATAGTGGTCTGGAAAGCGCAGAAGATGGGCCTTATGCCGGCATCGAAAATTTTGCTACCCTTACCGGAAATTTTAAACAAGCAAAAAACGTCCTGACCGTAGGAGCAACGAATGCGCTAGATATCGTAGATGATCGTAGCTCCAAAGGCCCCGCATTTGATGGCAGACTAAAGCCCGATTTTGTTGCCTATGCACCGGGCGGCACCTCAGATGCAGCTGCTCTAGTTTCCGGAACAGTAGCGCTGGTACAAGATTTATATTTTAAAAAGAACGGCCAGATGCCTTTGTTCCCTTTAGTAAAAAGCGCATTAATATCTGGAAGTGAAGATGTGGGAGCTACCCATATCGACTTTAAATCTGGATACGGAAAATTAAACGCACTCCATAGTTTAGCTGTTGTAGATGCTAATCAGTTTAAAGAGGGATTCATCTCAGAAAGGGAAACCATTAACCATTCAATAGTTATCCCTGAAAACACAAAATCGCTTAAAGTGGCATTAAGTTGGCTAGACTCGCAGTCCACGCCAGGTAGTGTGGCTCTTTTGAACAATAATTTAAACCTGAGCTTATTAACTCCAACCGGCACTAGCTACAATCCGTGGGTGCTGAATTCAATGCCTACGGCAAACGCATTAAAGGAGCCTGCAGTTCGTGGACTTGATGCCATAAACACTAGTGAACTTATCACTATTGAAAATCCTATTTCTGGGGAGTATGTTATTACCGTGGTGTCTGACAGTCAAAACACGAATCAAGTACCATATGCTATTTCTTACTTTATGGAGAATGTAGGTATTTTCGAGTGGCGATATCCCCTAGAGAATGAGCGTTTGAACAATGCTGTTTTTCCTGTCATTCGATGGAAAAATACAACTGAACTTACCTCCGGTACGCTTTTCTACCGAATAAACGGAGGTCCTTGGATACTGGTCGCGGAAAATATAGACCTTGCCAGTGAGAAATACTTGTGGGAATTACCTCAAATTAGCGGGAATGTTGAATTGCAAGTAACTTCTGGCTTGGAAAGCTTTAATTCTAACGTATTTCAAATCTCTGCACAACCACAAGTAAACGTAAGTTTTAATTGTGATGACACTGTAGGATTATTATGGGACCCTATACCCGATGCATCTGGATACCTGGTGAAAAGTATCATTGATGATTCCCTTCAAACCTTAGCTACGGTTACAGTAGCAAGTTTTACTAATAAAAAAGCAGAGAACAGCTCTCCTTATTTTAGCATAACACCGCTATTTGGAACCAGCGAAGGTATCGCTAGCAATACCATAAACATTAATGATTCTGGAGTTTCTTGTTATTATCGCGGGTTTTTTGCTTTGCTTACAGATACTGATGACGTTGCACTTACTTTAGAATTAAGTACCGCCCTTGACATCATGCAAGTACAATTTATCAAGGCTATTCATAGCGAAGAAATCGTGGTTAATACAGTGAACCCTCCGTTTAATAGCTTAAATATTTCCATCATGGACACCTTCCTGCGAAGTGGCAACAACAAGTATAGCGTAAAGATTTTTTTAGAAGATGGTAGCATTATAGAAACAAATTTAGTAGACATATTTATTCCTGAGGAGAATGAATTAATTCTATATCCCAACCCTGTTCCAAATGGATTCTCCCTTAACTTTATTTCAAAAGGAGTAATCTTTCGGATCCTAGATTTCAAAGGAAGGGTAATAATAGAAGATAATGTATTGGGTTTTGAAGATTTTATCGGAGTAAACCTAAGTCAAGGAGTCTACCTATTTCAGTTGTTGGATGGCAATAAAAAGCAGCTTAGTGCTAAACAATTTATCGTCAAATAATTAGCTATTTGCTTCTCCCTCCAACTACAATTACAATCTCTCCTTTTGGCGGTTTCTCTGTATAATGTTTTAAAACTTCTTCAGCGGTTCCGCGAATGGTTTCTTCGTAGAGTTTTGTTATTTCCCTTGAAACAGAAACGGGTCTATCGGCGCCGAAATATTCTACAAAGCTTCCTAAAGATTTAATCAGCTTATGTGGCGATTCATAAAAAACCATGGTTCTTGTTTCTTCTGCTAATAACTTTAATCGTGTCTGCCTTCCCTTTTTCACAGGAAGAAATCCTTCGAAAACAAATTTATCATTGGGGAGTCCGCTATTCACTAATGCGGGTACAAAAGCAGTTGCACCAGGAAGACAATCCACTTCAATATTATTTTCTACACAAGCACGGGTTAATAAAAAACCTGGGTCAGAAATCGCAGGCGTACCTGCATCAGATATTAAAGCAATTGTTTCGCCAGCTTCCATCCGTTTTACAAGAACAGCAACGGTTCTATGCTCATTATGCATATGGTGACTTTGCATTTGTGTAGCGATTTCGAAGTGTTGCAATAGTTTTCCACTCGTTCGTGTATCTTCTGCAAGAATAAGATCTGCTTCCTTTAGAATACGAATAGCGCGTAGTGTCATGTCCTCTAAATTTCCTATCGGAGTAGGAACTAAATATAGTTTACCCATTATATAAAATTATGGTCTTACTGTTTTTCCTGAAAAATAAGAAATCATCAAACTTATAAACGCGATTATTGCAAAACTTTCTCCTCCATCTTTAGCAACCAAATGAGCTGTAAAAGCTAAGGTGACATCAAAAAAGAATCCCGCATAGGCCCATTCCTTTAATGATTTAGAAAAATTTCCCCAAATTGCAACTAAACCTAATATTTTGGCAATCGCTAAGGGGTATACCAAATACTTTGGGTAATTGACGCTCTCAAAATATCCCGCGATTACTTCAGGGTTTCGCAAATACATTTGAACTGAATAGATCATTATAGCAGTTAAAACTCCTGTTGCAATGTAGAATACTATTTTTTGGATATTCATAAAATGGTGTTTCCAATAATAGTCGACAAGGTACTAAATGCTAACATATTTGGAAATAAAAAAGCCCATCATCAAATTTGACAAAGGGCTCTAAATTTTATTTGAACAGTATTATGCGAATCTGCGCTCGATTAAGTGCATAAATCGTTCTGCGTATTCTTCTTTGCCAGCCCAATTGTTATAATCGGGCTTCACCATGTTTTCTATAAAGGCAATAGAACGTTCTTCAGTATCTATAGTTTCCAATTGTGATAATACCCGATTGTAGTCTGCAGTACTGCCATCAAATAAGTGTTTTACAAATGCAAGGCGATTGTTCAAATCTACTTTTATTCCTTTTCCATTCAATTTGTCATTCAAAGATTTCGTTGCCGTTTCTTTTTTAACAAGATCTTCCTTCATTGGCATAAAAAGTTCTTTGTCATTTTTTATTAGCTTAGGCTGTCCTAAAAATTCAGCTAAAACTTCATCAACCGGTACTTCAGCAGGCATTTCAGAAACCATATCTTTTATGGTATCCATACCAGGTGTTATGATATCTTCTTGATGCGGATTACTCTCTGGCACACCTGAGTTTGCATTTAGCACAGCATTCGCCATTTTTTCAAACTTAGCTGCGATAACATTTTTAGAAACATCGATTTCAATATCTGTCAATTTCTCATCAATAAACTTCAAAACCGCTAATTTTTCATATAAGGTTCTAGCCGCCTCATACATGTCAGTTATCTCATTCATATCGCGAGAAGTGATAATATCTGTAGATAATT
The DNA here is from genome assembly GCA_938029725.1 of uncultured Flavobacteriaceae bacterium. Taxonomy (GTDB): domain Bacteria; phylum Bacteroidota; class Bacteroidia; order Flavobacteriales; family Flavobacteriaceae; genus Maribacter_C. Next base: position 27,727 of record CALHGE010000055.1, on the reverse strand, counting down.
TTATCAGCTCTTCTTTTAATTTTCGTTTCATCTGGCCTAAATTTAAAAATCGGAATGCATTCCTCTATTTATTTAGCAAATCTTGTGCCTTTCTTTGCTAAATTTAAACTTCCGTATAAACAGAACGAAAAAACACCTTATTTTCGTCTAAAATTACAAAATGTTTCTCGAAAATACCGTTAATCACAAAGAACAATTCGGCTGGATAGAAGTTATCTGCGGCTCAATGTTTTCTGGTAAAACTGAGGAATTAATCCGTAGGCTCAAACGTGCCCAGTTCGCCAAACAAAAGGTTGAAATTTTTAAACCTATGGTTGATGTGCGTTACCATGAAGATATGGTAGTATCGCACGATGCCAATCAAATTCGATCTACAGCAGTTCCTGCGGCAGCAAATATTCGAATTTTAGGAGATACTTGCGACGTAGTTGGCATAGATGAAGCTCAATTTTTTGATGATGAAATTATAACGGTTTGCAACGATTTAGCAAATAAGGGCGTTCGCGTTGTAGTTGCGGGACTTGATATGGATTTTAAGGGAAACCCCTTCGGCCCCATGCCTGCATTAATGGCGACAGCCGAATACGTCACTAAGGTGCACGCCATTTGCACTAGAACAGGAAACCTAGCTAGCTATAGCTTTCGCAAGTCGAATAATGACGCTCTTGTAATGCTCGGAGAAACGGAAGAGTACGAACCTTTAAGCAGAGCTGCATTTTACAAGGCGATGCTCAAGGAAACAGTGAAGGAAATAAAAGTTGATTCGGAAGAAATTACGCCGACAAAAAACGACTCCAATGCCTAAAGTCACAGAGACCGTTTTAGAAATCAACCTAAATCATTTGGAACATAATTTTAGCTATCTCAAAAGAAAGCTGAAAGCTGAAACCAAATTTTTGGCCGTGGTAAAAGCATTTGCATACGGAAGCGATTCGGTGAGCGTTGCAAAAAAATTAGAACATTTAGGTGTTGATTATTTCGCTGTAGCCTATGTAAAAGAAGGTGTCCAACTTCGCGATGCTGGAATCGAAACTCCTATTTTAGTGCTCCATCCGCAAGCGATCAACTTTAAGGAGCTAATTGAACGTTGCTTAGAACCGAGTTTATACTCTTCAAAAATCTTAACTGAGTTTTTGGAAGTTGCGAAAAGGATGGAACAGAAGAATTATCCTGTTCATATTAAATTCAATACCGGTTTAAATCGGCTAGGGTTTAGCCAGGATGCTATTGACGATATCTACGAAAAACTCGATGGAAGAAACGAAATCAAGGTGACTTCGATATTTTCTCATTTAGCGGCTTCAGAAGATTTAACCGAAAAGAAATTCACCCTCAAACAAATAGATGTCTTCCATAAAATAGCACTAGAATTTGATAAAAAATTAAACCATAAGCCTTTCAAGCACCTCTTAAATACTTCAGGGATTATCAATTATCCGGAGGCTCAGTTTGATATGGTACGCAGTGGTATTGGCCTCTATGGCTTTGGAAACGAGGCTAGAATAGATGCCGAATTAAGGCCAGTCGCAAGTTTAAAAACGAGTATATCTCAAATTCACAAAATTGAGCTCGGTGAAACCGTAGGCTACAATAGAGCATTTACCTCAAAAGCGTCTCAAGTAACGGCGACACTGCCGCTAGGTCATGCGGATGGTATTGGTAGACAATACGGCAATGGAAAAACCTATGTAAATGTAAATGGGCAAAAGGCTCTGATTATTGGCAATGTCTGTATGGATATGATTATGATTGACATTAGCAATATCGATTGTGAAGCAGGCGATGAGGTCATCATTTTTGGCGATAATCTAACGGCAGAAGAATTTGCATCTACCTCTAATACAATTTCTTATGAACTTTTAACAGGAATCTCGCAACGTGTAAAACGAACTTATATAGATTCATAATTTCTTATTTAACATTTCATTATGAACCTGTTTTTTTATTACATTGCAAAGCATTGATTTGCATTTCTAATAATTTACCAACTAAAATACTAGTATCATGTTAAAAGAATTTAAGAATTTTATTATGACCGGCAATGTAATTGACTTCGCCGTTGCGGTTATCATGGCTACCGCACTTGGTTTGGTCATCAACGGATTTGTTGGCGATATCATCATGCCGATTGTCGGCCATTTTGCAGGAGGTATCGATTTTGCTACTATGGCTTATGAACTTGACCCAGCGGTTGTTCTTGCCGATGGTACGGTTACCACCCCAGCAAACGCGATAAGATATGGCGCTTGGATCAATACAATCATCAACCTTATTATTGTAGGTTTTGTGATGTTCCTAATGGTTAAAGCCTATAACAAAACGAAAGCACCTGTTGAAGATGCTACTCCAGCACCAGCAGGGCCTACGGCAGAAGAATTACTTACTGAAATTCGCGATTCTTTAAAAAAATAATGGCCTATGCTATTCTAAATTTATAGGATAGTCACACCGTACAACCCAAACTTAAACCGTCTATCATGTTCTAGCAAACCTGATGGACGGTTTTTTTGTACGATCGTATTTTAGCCGGACATACTGAAGTGAAACAGCTCGCCTTTCGCTGGATCACCCTGAGCTATTTGGAGGTGTTTCTGTCAGATCACAGCATCAAAAGTTGTATTTACAACAATTTGTTATATTTTAATTATTTCTATTTGTTCTGCTTGTGCACTTCCACACAATACCTACCTTTAACAACTTAAATTTAAAATTCATTCAAAAGTGAAAGTAGCTGTTGTAGGTGCCACCGGAATGGTAGGCGAAGTAATGTTGAAAGTACTAGCAGAACGTAATTTTCCGATTTCAGAATTGCTTCTAGTAGCCTCTGAACGTTCGGTAGGTAAAAAATTAACGTATAAAGAAGAAGCGCATACCATAATAGGTCTTTCTGCTGCTGTTGACGCCAAACCAGATATCGCCATTTTTTCTGCTGGCGGCGACACCTCTTTAGAATGGGCACCAAAATTTGCTGAAGTAGGTACAACGGTGATAGATAATTCATCTGCTTGGCGAATGGACCCGACTAAAAAATTAATAGTACCTGAGATTAATGCAAACGAATTAACTACCGAGGATAAAATCATTGCCAACCCCAATTGTTCAACGATTCAGTTGGTTATGGCTTTAGCCCCTTTGCATACAAAGTATCAAATGAAGCGGGTTGTGATTTCTACGTATCAATCGGTATCTGGAACAGGAGTAAAAGCGGTAAAACAACTTGAAAATGAAATAGCTGGTATCAAAGGAGAGATGGCTTACCCCTATCCAATCAGTAGAAACGCATTACCACATTGTGATGTGTTTTTAGAAAACGGTTATACTAAAGAGGAAATGAAATTGGCTCGTGAACCCCAAAAAATATTGAATGACCGAACGTTTTCTATAAGTGCCACTGCCGTGCGAATTCCAACAGCTGGGGGGCATTCAGAGTCAGTTAACGTAGAGTTTCATAATGACTTTCAACTCAATGAAGTTCGCGGAATTCTAAATAACGCTGATGGCGTAACCGTTCAAGATAATCCAGATACGAACACCTACCCTATGCCCATTTATGCACATGATAAGGATGAGGTCTTTGTAGGACGAATTCGCAGAGATGAAACACAACCAAATACATTGAACATGTGGATTGTCTCCGATAACTTAAGAAAAGGAGCGGCCACCAATGCGGTTCAGATTGCAGAGTACTTAGTCAAAAACCAATTGGTGTAATTTTTTCAGATTGCTATTAAAACCTTTGGTCGCTGCTGATGCCAAAGGTTTTTTTGTATTTTTAGAATCTATCAATCTAAAATCATCATGAAGAAAATAATTATTTTATCCTTACTTACTTTTTTTCTACTCGCCTGTCAAACTCAAACTAAAAAAGAACCTATCGTTGTGAATTACCCAACTACCGCTAAAGCGGATTCTGTAAACACATATTTTGAAATTGATGTTAAAGACCCCTACCGTTGGTTAGAAGATGATCGTAGTGCTGAAACAGAGGCATGGGTAAAAACTCAAAACAAAACTACTTTTGGGTATTTAGAAAATATTCCTTTTCGCATTGACCTCAAAAATCGATTGGAAAAACTTTGGAATTATGAAAAGCTAGGTTCTCCCTTCACTGAAGGTGATTATACCTATTTCTATAAAAATGATGGCCTTCAAAACCAATACGTAGTATATCGTAAAAAAGGGGATGCAGAAGCGCAAATATTTCTAGACCCGAATACTTTTTCTGAAGACGGAACTACATCTCTTGCGGGGCTTGGCTTTACAAAAGATGGTTCGTTAGCAGCCTATCTTATCTCAGAAGGCGGAAGCGACTGGCGAAAAGCAATCGTTCTAAATACAGAAACTAAAGAAGTTGTAGAGGATACTTTGGTAGATATAAAATTTAGCGGACTTTCTTGGAAGGGTAATGATGGTTTCTACTATTCAAGCTACGACAAACCAGAAGGAAGTGAGCTATCGGCCAAAACCGACCAACATAAAGTATACTATCATAAGTTAGGAACTCCCCAAAAACAAGATGAGCTTATTTTTGGCGGAAGACCCCATGAAAAACATCGATACATCGGAGCTAGCGTAACAGAAGATCAAACCTATTTGGTGATTTCAGCCTCCACATCAACTTCTGGAAATAAGCTATTTATTCAAAATCTAAAAGACCCCAATGGACTGCTAATTGCAGTTGTAGAGGATACAAAATCTGATAATTCTATCATTGAAAATGTCGGTTCTAAGCTGTTTATTGTAACCGACAGAGATGCTCCAAACACCAAAATAGTGACGGTTGACGCCTCCAATCCAAGCATAGAAAATTGGGTAGATTTCATTCCTGAAACAGAAAACGTTTTATCCCCAAATACAGGTGGAGGCTATTTTTTTGCCGAATATATGGTTGATGCACTTTCTAAAATCTTACAATACGATTATGATGGAAAGCTAATTCGTGAAGTAAAGCTTCCTGGTTTAGGGAGTGCTTCTGGGTTTGGTGGAAAAAAGAAGGACAAGGAATTTTACTTTTCATTTACAAACTATATCATTCCAGGTTCCTCTTATAAATACAACGTAGAAACAGGTGAATACCAATCGTATTGGAAACCTGAAATAGATTTCAACCCTGAGGACTACGAAAGTAATCAGGTTTTCTATGAATCGAAAGATGGCACTAAAGTTCCTATGATGATTACCCATAAAAAAGGAATTATACGAAATGGAAAAAACCCAACAATACTCTATGCATATGGAGGGTTTAACGTCAGCGTTACGCCATCATTCAGCATTGCAAATGCAATTTGGATGGAGCAAGGTGGAATCTACGCTGTGCCTAATATTCGTGGCGGTGGAGAGTATGGCAAAAAATGGCATGATGCCGGTACTAAAATGCAAAAACAAAATGTATTTGATGATTTTATAGCCGCTGGTGAGTATTTGATTTCAAACGACTATACTTCATCCGATTATTTAGCCATTCGAGGTGGTAGTAACGGCGGATTATTGGTTGGAGCCACAATGACTCAACGGCCAGACTTAATGAAAGTAGCATTGCCTGCCGTTGGTGTGTTGGATATGTTGCGCTACCATACGTTTACCGCTGGGGCGGGATGGGCGTATGACTATGGCACTTCAGAAGATAGTGAAGAAATGTTCGCCTATTTAAAAAATTATTCTCCCGTTCACAATGTGAAAGCAGGAGTGGAATATCCAGCGACTTTAGTAACTACTGGTGACCATGACGATCGTGTGGTGCCTGCTCATAGCTTCAAATTCGCAGCTGAATTACAAGAAAAACAAGCCGGCAATAACCCGACATTGATACGTATCGAAACAAACGCTGGTCATGGGGCAGGAACCCCTGTTAGTAAAACCATTGAACAATATGCTGATATTTTCGGCTTCACGTTATATAATATGGGCTTTGAAGAATTGCCTAACCAAGCTGTTTTAAAAGAATTTAAAGACTAATTTTCAATATTTAAGAGCAAAGTCCGTTTCTTTCATAGAGGCGGACTTTGCATTAGTAAAACCTAGTCTCTTACCTAAGAGAATACCCATTCTTTTCGTTTTTGTTACGTACTATACCCAATCAAATTTTCATCTAAATAATGCTACAAATTGACCGTGTTTCCTTCACCTACAAGAAGAAAATCATTTTAGAAGATATTCATCTAAAAGTAAAGGCAGGAGAACATATTTGCATCATTGGCGAAAGTGGTTGTGGAAAAAGTACGCTTCTCAAAATAATCTATGGCTTACTGCAAGTCAAAACAGGTGAGGTGCGTTGGAACGATTCACAAGTTTTAGGTCCAGATTTCAATCTTATACCGGGAGAATCTTACATGAAATATCTTTCGCAAGACTTTGATCTCATGCCGTATACAACGGTTTATGAAAACGTAAGCCAATACCTGTCTGTGCTTGAACCTGAACTGCTAAAAGAGCGAACGGATGCCTTGCTCGAGATGATTGAAATGACTGATTTCGCACAAACCAAAGTACGTTTTTTAAGTGGTGGGCAGCAACAAAGAGTGGCCCTAGCGCGCGTATTGGCGCAAGAACCGCAGGTACTTTTACTTGATGAGCCATTTAGTCATATCGATAACTTTAGAAAAAATAGTTTGCGCAGAAATCTGTTTACATACCTACGAAAGCAGAATATTACAGTGTTGACGGCTACACATGATCACAATGATATGCTGCCATTCGCAGATCGAGTTATAGTTATCCGAAATACTAAAATTATCGCCAACGACAGTCCTGAAAATCTATATCGCAATCCAAAAGACCTTTATATTGCTTCCTTATTTGGAGAAGCAAACAAGATTCCTATCAATATTGTAAAATCGTATGCCGATACTAAAAGACAAATTATTGTCTATGCTCATGAATTTAAAGCCTCTGCTAAGTCTGGTTTAGAGGCTACTGTCACGGGATCGTATTATATGGGCAGTCACTATCTCATAGTAGGTCTTTATGAAGAAAAGAATATTTATTTTAATCACTACCAGGCTTTAGATGAAGGAACAGCTATTTTCCTAAATATATCCCTTGAAGTGATTAACCAAAGAATGGGAGGCGTCTAAATTATGGATACAACGAAAATCATTCAAGAACTCCAATTCAAAGCTGTGAGAAGCAGTGGAGCTGGTGGGCAACATGTCAATAAGGTTTCTACAAAGATTGAATTGTCTTTTGAAGTAAGTAAATCCAATGCACTTTCTGAAAGAGAGAAGGATCGTATTTTATTAAAATTAAGTCATCGGCTTACGAAAGAAAATGTAATACACCTGCAATGTGATGAAAGCCGTAGCCAACATAAAAACAAAGCCCTCGCCATCAAGCGTTTTTTAGAACTGATAGCCAATGCCTTAAAGGTCGCTAAAAAACGAAGAGCGACAAAGCCTTCAAGATCATCCATTGAAAAGCGATTAAAAAGCAAGAAAAAGGCCGCTCAAAAGAAGGTGAATCGTGCTAAGCCTGATATGGAATAGGATACTAGCTTAATTTTAATGGCATTTCTCGAAGTCTTTTTCCTGTAAGTCTAAAAACTGCATTTGCTATTGCAGCACCGATTGGCCCCAAAGGCGGTTCTCCTACTGCCCCAGGTACATCAGAATTTTGAAGTAAAATAACATCAATTTCTTTTGGCGCATGTTTCATCAATGCCATTTCATAAGGTCCGTAAATAGTAGGCGTCAATTGCCCGTCTTCTACGTCCATTTTTTCGAACATTGCGGCACTCATTCCCATGATAATAGCACCTTCGCATTGCGCCCTTACTTGGTCAGGGTTTACCGCTAAACCTGGATCCATTACACAAGTAACTTTATGCACTTTAATTTCATTTTCTTCTATAGATACTTCAACTACCTGAGCACAAGGTGTATTCGCGTCAGTTGAGGCGGCAAAGCCCATGGCTCTTCCATTCACAACTTCATCTGTATAGCCTGATTTTTCTGCGGCGGCTTTGATTACTTCCTTCAATCGAAAGCCCTTGTCGTCTTCTTGTATTTGAGCCAACCGGAATTCAACTGGGTTCTTTTTTGCAGCTACTGCCAATTCATCTACAAAACTTTCAATAGCAAAAGTATTTGCTAATAAACCCAAACTTCTCCACCAGCTAGTAGCAAAAGGTAATTTTTTACGCCATGAAATGGTACGATAATTCGGTATTCCACCATACTGAATCATTCCGCCACGCCAAGCCCCCAAATCTGCACCTATAATAGGCTCTAAAATACCTGGTAGCATGGGCGAACCAAAAGCCACATCTCCACTTGAAACATTATGCTCCATCGCCTCAATCATTCCTTCTGAATTTAGCTTTCCTTTTAGCACATGGTGTGTTGGTGGTCTAAATGTATCGTTTTGAAATTCCTCTTTTCTGCTAAAAAAACATTTTACAGGTTTTCCAACTGCTTTTGAAAGTACCGCTGCTTGAATAGCGTTTGGCGTATGTAAGCGACGACCAAAACCTCCCCCTAAGAATGTTGGAACGATATTTACTTGGTCTGCGTCAAATCCTATTCGATCTGCAATCTCGTCTCTTGTTAATTTCACCACTTGCGTCGACATTACAATGGTAGCCTTGTCAGCTTCTACAAAAGCTAAAGCTCCATTAGGCTCTAATTGTGCGTGGGCACCAATAGGGCTTTTATATTCTGAAACAATAGTAGTATCAGCTTTTTCTAGAATACCTTCCGACTTACCTTCCTTTTGTATCACAAAAGGTTCTCCTTTGCCTACTTCGATCATTGCTTCGATATCGGCCGTCTGCCATGAGCGTTCCACTTTCCATTCTACATCAATCGCATTTTTTGCGTTCTCTGCTTCCGTTTGTGAATTCGCGACTACGCCGACAAAATCTTTTTCTTTAACAACCTTAATCACTCCAGGCATATTTTCGGCCTTTGAAATATCAGCATCAATAAACTTGGCACCAATATGTGTTGGGCGAACTACAGCTCCGTATAGCATATTGGGCATGGTAGCATCCATACCAAATATAGGTGCCCCAAAGACTTTATCTTTTAAATCAATTCTAGGAATTGGCTTCCCTATAAATTTATAGGTTTTACTATCTTTTAGAAGTGGTGTGTCAGGTACCTCCCATTCAGCAACATCCTTAACTGCATCGGCATAGCGCATTGTTTTTCCACCACCCGAAACTATTCCATCTACAATACTTGCTTCAGAAGTAGAAATTCCCATTTTTGAAGCAGCCTCTTTTTTAATCATCTCACGCATGGTAGCAGCGAGCTCTCGCAAAGGCACCCATAGCGAAGAAACCGATGTACTTCCGCCTGTTGCAAAACCGTCCATATTACCAGAAGCTGAATTGGCGTGAACCACTTTCATCTGTTCCATAGAAACCTCTAGTTCGTCAGCGGCCATTTGTGCAAGCCCCGTAAAGGTGCCTTGGCCCATTTCTACTTTAGGGCTATGTAGTACAATAGTATTTTCCTCAGTAACTTCAAACCAAATGATTGGAGAACTTGTATCGCCCATATATAGACTTTCTCCACCATCTATGGCGCCGGCGATACCCCTTCTAATCGGGCTTCGAAACAAATAAGTACCCACTGCCAAAATTCCAATAGTACCTAAGCCTCCACGGACTAAAAACTTACGTCGTGATATTTTTTTCTTACCCATAATCTATGAATTTTCAATCTCAGTGATTGGATTGGCCTCCGTTTTCAATTCCGCGGCCCTATGAATAGCTTTTCGCATTCGATAATAGGTCGCACAACGACAAACATTTATAATGTTCTTGTCTATATCTTCATCGGTCGGATTCGGAATTTTATCTAACAAAGCCGCCGTCGCCATCATAAAGCCTGGTTGGCAATAGCCGCATTGAGGTACCACTTCTTCAATCCAAGCCTGTTGAACGGGGTGTGGATTCTCCTCATTCCCTAGACCTTCAATAGTAGTAATTTGCTTTCCTTTAGCAAATTTTACAGCATATGAGCAAGAGCGAATAGCCTCTCCATCAACATGCAGCGTGCAGGCACCGCAGGCCGCTTTGCCACAGCCAAATTTTGTGCCTTTTAGGTCGAGTATATCACGAACTACCCAAAGTAAAGGTGTGTTTTCATCGGCAACCTCAACTGATTTCGATTCCCCATTAATAAAAAATGATACTTGCATAATATTGCGGTATTTGTCTATTTGTCTTCTGGAATTATAGCTCCTTTTTCAAACCATTCCTTTACGGCAGCCTTATATTCCTCCTCAGAAACTGTTGGTTTTGTTCTTTGAACTCCATCTTGATTTACACCAGGGTTAAAAGCCCACAACACCAATTTATCTTCCGTCAAGTGATGAATCAAATCTTTGTGAGAACGGTTTCCATTTTTTGTTCTATCAAGCATAGCCTTCGCTATTTCTTTATTGGTCAACCCTTGCCAAGCCATAGTTTTTGGAGCCAAAGACCAATTTGCTGCGCCCGGAACACCAGAGTAGACGTTATTTTCACTTTGATGGCATGTTGTACATTTTGTGGCTTCAAAACCAGTATTGGCCCCGCCACGAGCGATATCAAAATGATGCTGATTGCCTTGATCACCTTGCTTAGGACGGTTATCACTAGGGTGGCAATTGACACAACGGTCGTGTGAGATTACTTTCATCATCGTATTAAATGCATCTTTAGCCTGAATGCTATCTAATACAACCTTATCTATTGTAGTGTATTCGTTTTTCGAAAAATAGGGTGTTGTGGCGAACAGCATCCCCACAACTAGAAAGCTTACTACAAAATAAGAGTGCGTTTTTTTCATTTCAAATAATCTTTAAACTATAAAATTATTGAGTAACACAACTTGTAGAACGCCTTCTAAAGTTAGACTTATTTAGAGTAAAAACAAAGCTATACTATTTGTGCAATTCTGATTTTCTCGCCATCAAAATCCACAACATCACCGATAGACTTACCTAATAACAGCTTTCCAATGGGTGTTGCCCTTGAAATACAGTAAATAGGTTCCGCAGCTCCTTCGTAAGCTCCAGCAGAAATTGCTAGAAAATAATCGCGTTTAGAAGTTTTTACCAGACTCCCCAATAATACTGCGTTTGTCTTCATGGTAATAGAAACTCGTGAGAGAATGATAGCCATTCTTTCAACTTCCAGCAACTGTTGCCCTAGTTTCTCCCTATCCAATTGCAACATGGCCCTGCCTGTTTCATGCTTGTCTCCTGCGCTACTCTTCGTTTCTGAAGCTAAAGATTCTTGAATATCACTGATACTCTTTTGTATGCGAACCGTTCTGTCTTTAACGTATTCTTGGCAAAATTCCTGAAGTTCTTGTTTTATATTCATTTGTGGGGGGAAGTTAATCAATTCTCTCCATCGATATGATAGAGATCTGCTAATTTATAGATTAAATAGTTCACCATCTTATTTTCTGCCAAATTTCGGCGGTACATTTTAAAGATCTGGTCTTCATTTTCCACCATAAAATAGAACATATCTCCTGTTCTGTCATCGCTGAACAAGTTCCAAGACTTTAAGCCAGACAACATCGCGCTATGCGCCCTATATTTTGTGTACGCAAGATTTAACTTATTCTGATAAACAGCATTCCCTTTTCTCTCGGAGCTTTCATTTTCAAAAGAATTTCGTTCAAACTCTATTCTTAACTTTCTTTCGGAGTTTTGTGCTTCAGATAGTAATTTGAAATATGCTCGCGCAACCAAATAATGATATTTCTTTCCGAATTCGTTATTGTCTTTAGAATTTATATATGAAGGTTCTAAAATAAGGATGGTTTCCTCTTCTACACTTGCATACAAACCTTCTTTTTCTTGTGAAAAAATAGAATTGCAAAAAAGAAACAGCAACAGAACAAATCTCTTTTGAAACAGCTTAAGTTCGTTTTTCATGTATCTTATTCTTGTTATACTAATTTACAGCGAGTGAAGCGGTTGTTTCAAAACATTTTACTGTTATGCTGCATCATTAACTACAAAAGACTACACCTGTAAATTTCACATGGTGAAACGGTTGAGTTCTAATAAAATACAGGATTCAGGGCAGAATCTTACTTTTTTTTGTGAGAGGTCAATATAGGAATAAAATGGTCCTCGAAACAGGAAAGGCATATGCTTTTTTGAAAATTTATCTGCCGAAAAAGACCCTGTATTTGTTATGAGTGATTTTAAAGATGAGAAATAGAAAGTTATACTGGTCTAAGTATCTTCCAAATCGGCTAGCTCTTTTCCTACTAGACTTCCTATGGCTATACCCATTCCTCCTAATCTCACTCCACAAAACACATTATTCGAAATTCGTTTTAAAATAGGTTTCTTTTGGGGTCCCATTCCCATAATACCACTCCATCTTCTATCGATTTCAAAGCGAGTATCTGGCAGTATACTTTCTTTTAAAATGGTTTCCAATTGACTTTGAATCAAATTGGTTTCGCCTAATTGAGTCGTTTCCTCGCCCTTAAAGTCAAGATTTCGACCACCTCCAAAAAGAATTCGATTATTTATATTGCGGAAATAGTAATAGCCTTCATCTAAATGGAAGGTTCCTTTAATGTGTAGATTCTCAATGGGCTTAGTTATTAAAACCTGCGCTCTAGCCGGTTTTACAACCTCTTTTAGTAATTGAGAAGCAAAGCCGTTTGTGGCAATGAATAGCTTTTTGGTGCAAAATTCAAACTGGTCTGTTTTCACCACAACAGCATCACCGTTTTCTGTAAATTCCTCCACTCTGATTGAGTTCAAAATACTAATCTCTCTTTTTTGTGCCAATCTCAACAGGTTTGACATCATCTTACCCGTATCTATTTGCGCCTCAAAACGATTGGTAATATAGTTTTCTTTAATGTTTCTAAAATTAAAACTGTTCTCATGAGAAAGAAACGCCTTTTTGCCAAAAACTGGCAGTAATAGTCGGTTTACCTTATCAGATTGGTTCAAACAGTTTTGATAAAGCGTGTCATTCTCTTTTAAAAATAACTCATGCCCGCCATGCTGCTGAAAATCTATGCCTACATCTCCTAAACTCTCCCGTAACAGCTGAATACCATTCCAACGTTTTTGAACTAATTCTATCACCTCCTCTTCAGAATGATGCTCTAGGTCAGCTAAAACCTCTGAAATACTGCCGAAACAAGCAAAACCTGCATTCTTGGTACTGGCGCCTTGCGGAAGCACCCCTTTCTCTATCACAAGAATTTTTGATTTTGGAAACCTATTTCGAAGTGATAGTGCACAATTAAGCCCAACTATTCCACTTCCAACAACGGTAAAATCTATATCGGAAAACCATGTTTTATATTCCCAGTAGCTTAGGTTCATTCGACTAAAATACAAACAAAATAAAGGACAAAAAGATTCCTATTTAGAAACAATTTCATGAAGCTCATTAATGAGCTGATTAACGCTTAAAACCAACCGAATAGTTTGTTTTAAGTAAGGCTTGAATAGACAGCCCTTCGAGATAAGGTGTTTTAGTGTGGCATTTGATCGACAAGCAGTATATTTCTAAACTGCCAATCGGCAAAATACAGCTTTAACCAACTCAGCGGTCGGTTGTGAAGCTATGAAGTTTGTTTTGATTTTGGCAACTACAAAAAAACCCCTCGATAGTATCGAGGGGTTTTTTGATTATTCTGTTTCGGGCTCCATTACAAAATCTTCCATAAACTTGGTAGTGTAGTTACCTGCCAAATAATCTGGATGTTTCATCAATTGTCTATGAAACGGAATTGTTGTTTTTATGCCTTCTATAACAAACTCATCTAGCGCTCTTTTCATCTTATTAATTGCCTCCTCTCGCGTCTGAGCAGTAGTAATTAACTTCGCAATCATTGAATCGTAATGAGGCGGAATAGTATACCCGCTGTACACATGGGTATCCATCCGAACTCCATGACCACCCGGTATATGCAATGTTGTTATCTTTCCTGGGGAAGGTCTAAAATTATTAAAAGGATCTTCCGCATTAATTCGGCATTCTATAGAATGAAGGTTTGGAAAATAATTTTTACCAGAAATAGGTACGCCTCCAGCGACTAGTATCTGCTCGCGTATTAAATCGTAATCAACTACTTGTTCTGTAATAGGGTGTTCGACCTGAATACGAGTATTCATTTCCATAAAATAAAAATTACGGTGTTTGTCGACCAAAAACTCAACGGTACCGGCACCTTCGTATTTAATGAACTCAGCTGCCTTTATAGCTGCCGCACCCATCTCTTCTCGAAGTTTGTCGGTCATAAAAGGAGAAGGTGTTTCTTCCGTCAATTTTTGATGTCTGCGTTGCACAGAACAATCTCTTTCTGACAAGTGACAGGCTTTGCCGTATTGATCGCCCACAATTTGAATTTCAATATGACGGGGTTCTTCAATCAATTTCTCCATGTACATGGCGCCATTACCAAAAGCAGCTGAGGCTTCTTGTACGGCACTATTATAAAGATCTTCAATTTCATCTTCTGACCACACAGCACGCATTCCCTTTCCTCCGCCACCTGCGGTAGCTTTGATCATTACAGGGTATCCCATTTTCTTAGCGATTTTCTTCGCTTCGGCAACATTTTTTAAAAGCCCCTCAGATCCTGGAACACAGGGTACACCTGCCTTCTTCATGGTCTCTTTAGCAGATGCCTTATCTCCCATCTTATCAATATGCTCACCAGATGCCCCAATGAACTTAATGTCGTGTTCTGCACAAATTTTAGAGAACTTGGAATTTTCAGATAGAAATCCGTACCCAGGGTGTATTGCGTCAGCATTGGTGATCTCAGCGGCGGCAATAATATTTGGAATTTTTAAATAGGATTCACTGCTTGGAGCCGGACCAATACAAACCGCTTCATCTGCAAAACGAACATGTAAACTTTCTTCATCAGCTTTTGAATAGACAGCGACGGTCTTTATCCCCATTTCCTTGCAAGTTCGAATTACTCGAAGTGCTATTTCTCCCCTATTTGCAATCAATATTTTTTTAAACATCTTTTGAAGTTTTAAATTCTAGGTTCTAAGTTCTAAACCCAAGTATTGCGTACTTGATGTTTAAGATTCAATACTTAAAACGTAATTAAGATGGATCTACTAAAAACAATGGTTGGTCAAACTCTACTGGAGATGAATCATCAACTAAAATCTTAACGATCTTACCTGAAACCTCAGATTCAATATCATTAAAAAGTTTCATAGCTTCGATAACACAAAGTACATCTCCTTTTGAAATATCAGAACCAATCTCAACAAAAAATGGCTTGTCAGGAGAAGGTTTGCGATAGAATGTACCAATAATCGGAGATTTGATCGTAATATATTTAGAATCATCATCAGCTTCATTGCTAACCGTTTCAATTGGAGCGGCCGCAGTCTCAGCTATAGGAGGCGCCATCATTTGCCCCATTGGTGCTTGCCCCATCGGAACTTGCTGAACATAGGTCGTTTCTGATGTACCACCAAGAGCCCCTGTTCTAATCGTTATTTTTATATCATCAGTTTCTAACTTTACCTCGCTAGCACCTGACTTTGCCACAAACTTAATTAGGCTCTGAATTTCTTTAATATCCATATCGGTTTCTGTTTAAGTTCTGTTTTAATTATAAGCCCATTTCAAATAAATTGAGCCCCAAGTAAAGCCTCCACCAAATGCGGCGAAAACCAGATTATCTCCTTTTTTCAATTGACTTTCATAGTCTGCTAAAAGCAATGGTAAAGTAGCAGAAGTTGTATTTCCGTATTTCTGAATATTCATCATTACACGAGATGAATCTAAGCCCATACGGTTTGCTGTTGCATCAATAATGCGTTTGTTTGCCTGATGAGGAACCAACCATGCCACATCTGAATCATTTAGCTCGTTGCGCTCCATGATTTTTTCCGCAACATCAGCCATATTAGAAACAGCGAATTTAAATACTGATTTTCCGTCTTGATAAATATAGTGTTGGTCGGCATCTACGGTATCATGCGATGCCGGCAATATAGAGCCCCCGGCTTTCATTCCTAAAAACTTTCTTCCTGAACCATCTGCACGTAAATACTCATCTTGAAAACCTAAGCCTTCCGTATTTGGTTCAAAAAGCACAGCTCCGGCGCCGTCACCAAAAATGATACAGGTCGTTCTATCCTTATAATTTATAATGGATGACATTTTATCTGCTCCAATGAGTAATATTTTCTTGTACCTGCCCGATTCGATATAACTCGAAGCAGTAGACATTCCGAAAAGAAAACTTGAGCAAGCCGCCAATAAATCATAGGCGAATGCATTTGTTGCGCCAATTTCTGAGGCTACAAAGGCTGCAGTTGAAGCGACCATACTATCGGGTGTCGCTGTAGCCACAATAATCAAATCTATTTCTGAGGCATCAACATTCTTCTTTTGAATTAATTCTTTGGCAGCTTGAATTGCTAAGTAAGAAGTACCTTCTCCTTCCTCTTTTTTCAAAACTCTTCTTTCCTTAATTCCTGTTCTGGAAGTAATCCATTCATCATTGGTTTCCACCAATTCTTCCAACATTTTGTTCGTCATCACGAATTTTGGAACGTACCCTCCGACAGCTGTTATAGCTGCTGTTACTTTACTCATACCTAAGCGGTTTTTGTCAAAAAAATTCAAAAATCGATGAAAACTAGCGAAAATTACTCTTTTTTAACGACTTTTTGTGCAAAAAGTCGTTTTTTTAGAAAAATCAATTTTTTTGATGAAATTTAGGACTGAGGCAACTATTCAGCCGTTCTTGAAACCTTATTTCACCAAAAAACTCCCAACTTAAAAAGCGGGAGTTAATTGGATACTTTTCTACGAGAACTAATTAAGCTTCTGCTTCTTCAGTTTTGTCAATCAGTACTTGACCTTTATAATATAATTTACCTTCATGCCAGTGCGCTCTGTGAAACAAATGCATCTCGCCTGTAGTAGAATCTTTAGCCAAAGTAGAAGCCACAGCTTTATAGTGTGTTCTTCTTTTGTCTCTTCTTGTTTTGGAAATTTTCCTCTTTGGATGTGCCATTTTACAACTTATTTATCCGTTATTAACTTTTTTAAAGCATCCCATCGGGGATCTGTATCTTCTGTACTATCTTTTCTTTCTTTCGGCTGGAGCTCCTCTAGCTTCTTTAAAGCTTCTGAATCTAAAGATCCATCTAAAACACCAGGGTGAATTCTCTTCTGCGGAACGGCAAGTACAATCATCTCGTAGGCATATTGTGCAACATTAACTTGATGCTCACCGTGAGGGATGATTAATATTTCATCATTCTCATCATTGTACTCATCACCAAACTTAACAACCAACTCTAAATCGTTCGAAACAGATTGATCATAGGGTTCGCTTGTGATGTCACAATTGACATTTACCAATCCTTCTGCTGACAATACAAATTCCAACATTGTGCTTGTTTTATTAAGTACAACATGTAAATCTAATTTCGCATCATTAAAATCAGTATACCCAAAAGATTCAAAGAACTCATTATTCACAACGTAATCAAACTCATGCTTTCCTTGCTTCAGTCCAGAAAAAGGAACGCTAAACTCCTTCTTTTTCATCATAGCACACTTGTTTATAACGCAACACCTCTTTTAAAGGCGGGTGCAAAGATACTATTATTTTAACAATAGGCAAGAGCTAAAAAACTAAAAATATTTGCTTTTAAAGGCACGGTCAAAAGCCTTCCATTTCTTTAGCGACGCAACCGTTGTTTCTGCAAAACATTCGCTGTAAGTTCTGTATATTCTTCCCTGTTTTTAAAGATACGCAGTGCTGCAAAAACAGCTTCTTTAAAAGAGCTATGGTCTGCCTTTCCTTTTCCAGCAATTTCATATGCTGTTCCATGGTCTGGGGAGGTGCGAACTTTACTCAACCCTGCGGTATAATTTACTCCATTTCCAAAAGAAAGTGTTTTGAATGGTATCAGACCTTGGTCATGATACGCCGCTAAAATAGCGTCAAAATTCTTATACGAATCAGAACCGAAAAAACTATCTGCAGCATAGGGCCCGAAAACCAAATGACCAGCATCAGACATTTCTTTGATGACAGGTTTTAAAATCTCCTCATCCTCTTTACCAATGGTTCCATTATCTCCGCTATGTGGGTTTATACCTAGCAAGGCTATTTTTGGACTTCGTACACCAAAATCCATAGTCAACGACTTTTCTATCGTTCTTACTTTTGTGCGTATTAAAATAGGATTGATTGCGGCAGGAGCGTCTTTAACCGCTAAGTGATCTGTAAGAAGGCCCACCTTCAAGTCATCAGTTACCATAAACATAAGGCTTTCACCTTCTAACTCTTGGGTTAAAAAATCAGTATGCCCAGGAAACTTAAACTCTTCTGATTGAATATTATTTTTATTGATAGGGGCGGTTACCAGTACATCGATATCTCCATTTTTAAGCGCCTCAACAGCGGCTTTTAATGATTTAATGGCATATGCTCCTGCTTCTTCGGTTGCTTCACCAAATTGCAGGTTTGGAATCTCCTTCCATACATTTACAACATTCAACTTGCAGTCGATGGCGTTTGACGCTGCTTGTATGCCGTTGTATTTAATATCCATTTCAAGTGCCTTTGTCTGAGCTGCAATGGTCTTGCTTGAAGCGAAAAAAATAGGTGTACAAAAATCAAGCATTCTTGAATCTTGAAAGGTTTTCAAGGCTACTTCACAGCCTATTCCGTTCAAGTCTCCGATGGAAATACCCAGCTTTATTTTTCTGTTTTCGTCCATGATATACTGTACCTTTGTAAGAAGTGTTGATTTACAAAACTACTTAATTAAAACGGAAGATGTTTACGGGAATAATCGAAACTTTAGGGGAAATTACCAAATTAGAAAAAGACGGAACTAATCTTCATATTACAGTCCGTTCAACGCTTACTCAAGAACTGAAAATTGACCAAAGCGTTGCTCATAATGGCGTTTGTTTAACCGTTGTTTCTTTAGATGGAGACACTTATACCGTAACTGCAATTGAAGAAACACTTCAAAAAACAAGTTTAGAAAACCTTTCTGTTGGTGATAAAACGAATTTAGAGCGCGCTATGATTTTAGGAAGTCGCCTCGACGGGCATATCGTGCAAGGTCATGTCGACCAAACGGGCATTTGTACCTCCGTTGAAGAGAAGGACGGAAGTTGGTTTTTTTCGTTTGAATATGACTCCGCTACAAACAACCCAACTATCGAAAAAGGTTCGATTACCATTGATGGCACCAGCCTTACGGTAGTAAATTCTGGTAAGAACATGTTTAGTGTTGCTATTATTCCATATACCTATGAGCATACGCGATTTAACAGCTATAAAGTTGGAACCATAGTGAATCTCGAATTTGATGTCATTGGAAAGTATGTGGCAAAATTGATGTCTATTTCTTAGCCCATTCTCCGCTTGTAAATTAAAAATCTACCACTACACCTATGCTTGGTATTGTGCTTCCGCTGTCTTGCATAATTTCAACCAGGCTCCTAGGTTGAACTAAAACACCGATTTCATCTCTATTCAAACCATATTCAGGCGGTTGTGGATTGGTTTGTGCTAAAAGGTTTTGCACCTCTACAAATAGATTAAAAGAAAATTTATTGAAGTTCCATTTTTTGTCAATCCGCATATCTAGCTGACTAAACGCGCCTATTTTTTGTTGCCCTAGTTGACTATACTCTAAAATAATATCAGGGTAGGTATCTAAAGTACGCTCCAGATCTGTTGGCACGTATGGGCTTCCTCCTGCAAAACGATAGCGGGCGCTAATTTCCCAATTGCGTTTTAACTTATATCCTCCTACAAAAGAAACTAAATGTCGACTATCCCAAACGGAGGGTAAAAATTCATTTCTATCAAATCCTGTAAACTCACTATAAAAATAGGTATAGGAGAAGATTCCATAGAAATTATTTGTCAATTTTTGTTGAAACTGAAATTCCGCACCGTAAGTTCTTCCGCGACCTACGCTTTCAATTTCTTCATTTCCTAAGACTTCAAAACCACCCCCCTTATTCGCAATAGAAACTCCATCAATAACAGATACTGGGTAATCCTCATAGTTCTTGTAAAAGCCCTCCACTGAAATGCTGGCAGCAGGACCCAAAATACGTTGCAGGCCCAACACATAATGGTCACTTCGGGTATACTTTAAATTTTGATTTACCAGCGCTAGTTCGTTGTTCCTAAAACCAAGCATTGTGTATGGTGGAATCTTAAAATAACGACCAACTGAAGCATTTATCTTCCAGTTTTCTTTGAATTCGTACGAAAGCCCTATTCGCGGTGAAAGTGTACTTGCCAAGCTATTTTCTTCTGTAAACGTATCAGCATCAGTTCGTACGCCGAAGGAGACATCAAGCTTATCATCAAAAAATGACTTCGTGGCATTTGCAAAAAAGCCATATTTCACAAAATCGATCTCCGTCGTAAACAAAAGATTATTGGTGGTGTTAACTGTTTCATTTGAATAAAAGGATCGCTGTAGATTTAGACCACCAGCCACTTTCCAATCGTCATAAAACTTGGTAATTTGATAGCGTAGTTTTGTTTCAGATTCAATAGCATCGTTTCTAAAAATAATGCCCGTCTCATTCTCTGAATCTTCGTATCTCGTAAAGGTGTTCGCTAGTCTATTATTACTCAGTGTGGTTTGCATAAAACCAGTACCATCTTTGAAACGATTTTTCCAAGTAAGACCCATGGTGTTCGAAGTTTGGTCAATAAAAGGAGCTTGCTCGAGTTGCGCCTGCCTGCCTGAATCGAATTCATCTGGTGGTGCCAAAGTAAAGTCATCAATGGAGCCCAAACCGAGAAGCGTTATAGAATTATAATCGTCCAATTCATGGTCAATTTTATATTGGTAATCCCAATAATTGGGGCGAAATGGGAGTCCGATTAAGGCAAAAAGTGCCTGTAAGTAACTTCTTCTCGCAGAAACTAAAAACGTAGTTTTCGCTTGTTCGTTATTCCCCTTAAATAAAGGGCCTTCAAGGGTCAACGCCGCTTCACTCGCACTTACTCTAAAGTTGCCTCCAAAATTACGACTGTTGCCGTTACGTTGTTTGAATTGTAGTACGCCCGAAAGAGGGTTGTCATATTGCGCTCCAAAAGCCGAAGTTGATAGCGTCACATCTTCAATGAAAGAAACATTAAGGAGCCCCACCGGTCCGCCAGCACTACCCTGTGTGCTAAAATGATTGATATTTGGCACTTCCATACCGTCGAGATAATAGACTGTTTCATTTGGGGCACCACCTCTAATAATCAAGTCGTTTCGAAAGCCACCGACCGAAGGTGAAACGCCGGGCAATGTTTGGGCAACTTGAACTACATCATTATTACTGCCGGGGTAGGTTGCTATTTCAACTGCAGAAAGTGTTTGTGTTGATAAGGGAGTTTCTTTAGGGCGTCCTATTCTTGAATTGGTGACGATTACCTCCTCTAGATTTTCTGTGCTTTCTTCAAGGATAAAATTATACGTTGGGTTTCCTTTAGACTTTACTAAGATATTAAACTTCGTTTGGGTTTCAAATCCGAGATAACTAACCGTAAGGTTATAAGATGCTGGAATAATATCTTCTAACAAAAACTGCCCTCCTTCATTCGTAATTGCCCCTTTTTCGGTTCCATTTAAATAAACGGAAGCTCCTAAAATTGGTTCACCCACAGCATCTGTAACTTTTCCTGATAAAGTGCCGGCCACTTGTGCGGTCAATGTATTTACAGTTCCTAAAATTAGAAAGGCAACGCATCTCAAAAGGGTTGTAGAGATAAAAAAGTTTGATTTAAAAGCAATCATCTAGTCTTGTTGAATATTATTATTCAAAGATTAAACAAAATATGATTTATAGCGATATCGAGTTCATTAAAAGTCTGTTAAAATACCTTATTCTATACTTGATTATTGCCAAGAACTATGCTTGAGTTTCAACTTTATAGGCTTTTAATACTTCAAGTGAAGTGTACTCCAAAGCTTTTTCATGAGTAGCTTCAAGCGAAACCCTTGGGGCTTTGCCCGCTTTTTCTGCTTCTACCCATCGCCGTATACAGAGGCACCACTTGTCGCCTGGCTTTAAGCCCGGAAAACCCCATTCGGGTTTTGGCGTAGAAAGATCATTGCCCTTCGTTTTTGTAAATTCTAGAAACTGCTCGGTCATTATAGCACAGACCACATGCGTACCGTAGTCTTCTTGACCTGTTTTACAAAAACCATCACGGTAAAAACCTGTTTTGGGTTCAAAACAACACGCTTGCAATTCACCCCCCAATATATTCTTTGGAGCCTCTTGTATTACACTGAACAATATAATTGCACTCATTCACTAATTTGTATTATTGATTGCTCTTCCAACCATTATAAAAATCAACTACCTCAAAAACATATTTGAATTCTTTATTCTGCATCTTCTCTACCAATTCATGACAATCACTGAAAAGGTTAGCAAGTCTTCTTCGTTTTAGCCCTAATAGACCTTGCGTGGCTCTTGTAAGACTTGAGTTTTTGCCTTTTTGTAGATAGTCAATATCGATAACTAATTGCTCACCCTGTTCTTGAAGTTCATACTTGTAATGACTCACATACCCTTCGCTAGCGACTTTCAAAAAAGTCAGTTCATTCTCTAAAAAGAGGCTTTTAAATTCCGTGTTCCCTATTTTATATCCTAGTATATCGTTCGGAGCAAGGCGCTTTTTCCTTCCTTTACTCTTAAATCGAATCTTATCATAGATTTCTCCAAAAGCGCCGGTTTTTCGATCTCTTACCATACCATGAAGCGTATCGTTGGTGTTGGTCACAACATATCCTTGTTGATAGTCATCTTGTGCGGCGCCTTCAAATGTCAGACCTAAGAAAAAAACAAGCATAGTAAGAAATCTGGCTAAGGGTACCATTATATACATATTTATACCTTAAAGAATATCTTTCTTTGGTACAAGATGTATGCCAAAAGCACGTAAAAAGCAACAACGGTGAGCCCGTACAATAAAGAAGAAAGTTGCATTGTCATAAAATCATGCACATAAACGCTGTCAAAAAGCCACCCATGAAGAGAGGTCTCTCCTACTTTAATCATTCCCATTAGTTTACTGATAAAGCTTGACATGAAGTATAGTATAATGGCATTGGCTCCTGCATATCGGAAAATGCTTCCGAATTTGAATCCTTTTACATCCATCAGATAATAAATAAATGCTAAGATTAAATTTGCCCATCCAGCGGTAACCAAAACGAAACTACTTGACCAAAGGGCTTTGTTGATAGGAAAAAAGATATCCCAAACATGACCTATAATTAGTAGAGCTCCTCCAATACCCATTAAAATAGTGGCTTTTTTCTCTTGCTTAGAAGTCAAAATCAGTCCCGTAAATATTCCCAATAAGGAACTAGCAATTGATGGAATAGTACTGAGTAGGCCTTCGGGGTCATAATCTGCTTTATAATTATGCGTTCCAAAAACTTTTACATCCATCCAATTGGCAAAATTATTTGGCGCTCTTTCTAAGGTAGATGCTACTCCTTCTACGGGAATAGCAGTCATTAGAACCCAATAGCCTATCAATAAAAAAATGGCGATTGCTATCAAAGTCTTCCAATTAAAATTAAGAAATAGGATGGATGCAAAAAAGAAAACCACCCCAATACGTTGTAAAACTCCTGGAAACCGAATATCTGCAAAGTCTTTGATAAACGGAAAACTAAGTGTAAAAGCGCCAAGAAAAAGTCCGAGTCCAATCAGTTTTAAAGCCCGTATCGTAATTTTCTTATAAGTACCTGCATCAGCCACTTTATTCTTGTATGCAAAAACAATAGAAGTACCCACAATGAATAAAAAAAACGGAAAGACCAGATCGGTGGGCGTGTACCCATGCCATTTAGCATGTAGAAATGGGGCATAGACAGATGCCCATGTACCGGGCGTATTAACTAAAATCATTAAAATGATTGTTGCTCCTCTAAAAATATCTACGGATAGGATTCTGTCTTTCATTACCTTTTGGTTTATAAGATATTTTCTTTCATTCGATTCCAAGCCTTAATCAATAAAAATGCTGCAATCGCGGACACGG
This sequence comes from uncultured Flavobacteriaceae bacterium, assembly GCA_938029725.1. Lineage (GTDB taxonomy): Bacteria > Bacteroidota > Bacteroidia > Flavobacteriales > Flavobacteriaceae > Maribacter_C. The sequence continues at coordinate 3,707 of CALHGE010000055.1, read as the reverse complement.
CTGTTAAAATTATTGCAGAAGTAGTTAGTCCATAAATCCAATGTCCAGTTGCAAACATCATAGAATAAACTAGCACAACACCCAAGAGCATTGCTGTGATTCCAGAAGGAATGCTCCATTTTTCGCCAGTATCGATTTCAACATCATCAATTTTAGCATCAGCCACTACTTTTGCCCATCCGGGGCCTCCTGGCTGAATTCTTTTATAAAACGAACGCAACACCTCATCTGACTCTGGTTTCGTTACAAAAGTTGTTATCACCCATATGGCAGTGGTTACAAACATTACGAAAGGAATTTCACCCCATTCTGGAAATACGCCTGTATCAGCAGCGAACAGAAGTGGTCCTAAAGCTGTAGTCTTTAATAAAATCGATAAGATTCCTGATGCGAACATAGCCGAAATTTCAGTCCATGCATTAATACGCCACCAGAACCATCTCAGTATAAATATGAGTCCTGTTCCTGCGCCAAAAAGCAACAGTAATTTAAAAATCTGTTCTGCATTTTGCATGGCTAAGGCTAGAATAGCACTCAAGACCATGAGTACGACCGTTGATAACCTACCAACAGCAACCATTTGTTTTTCAGTAGCATCAGGGTTTACCTGTTGCTTGTAAAAATCAAATACCAAATAAGATGAGCCCCAATTTAACTGGGTAGAGATAGTACTCATATAGGCCGCCACCAATGAGGCCAACACAACCCCCAATAATCCGCTAGGTAATTTGGTCAACATGGCCGAATATGCCAAATCATGCCCCAGTTTGTCTGTTGGAACATTTGGAAATGCTTCTGAAATACTAGCAATATCTGGATAAACTACTAAGGAAGCTAAAGCTACCAATATCCATGGCCAAGGCCGCAATGCATAATGCATGATGTTGAAAAAGAAGGTTGCCCCTATTGCATGGTTTTCATCTTTTGCTGCTAACATTCGCTGAGCGATGTACCCACCACCACCTGGCTCTCCACCAGGATACCATGAGCTCCACCATTGTACCGCTAAAGGAATAACCAGCAAGGTAATAACCATTTCTGTGTCGCTAAAGTCAGGTAAAATATTCATTTTCGACTTCACTAATTCGTTAGCCATCATAGCATCAAGACCTCCGACTTCAGGAATATTGACCAAATAATACGCTGCGCCAATAGCCCCAGCCATTGCTACGAAGAATAACAAAAAATCTGTATAAACCACCCCTTTAAAACCTCCTAAAGCACTAAAGGCTACCGTAATTAGACCCGCACCTACAATAGTTTGCCAAGGCTCTAGCCCTAGCATAATACCACCAATCTTTATGGCTGCCAAATTAACCGCAGACATGGTAATTACATTAAAAATCACACCCAAATAAACCGCTCGAAATTTTCTTAAAAAACTAGCTGGTTTTCCTCCATAACGCAATTCATAAAACTCCAAATCTGTTTTTACATTAGACTTACGCCAAAGTTTTGCATACACAAAAACGGTTAACATTCCGGTTAACAACATACACCACCAACCCCAGTTACCAGATACCCCTGTTGTTCTTACTAAATCAGTCACCAAGTTAGGCGTGTCTGTAGAAAATGTAGTCGCCACCATGGAAAGTCCCAAAAGCCACCAAGGCATTGTTCTACCAGAAAGAAAAAATTCAGAAGAACTAGATCCTGATTTTTTAGAAACGTAAATTCCGATTCCTAAAACGATTGAAAAGAAAACGACTATAAAGCTATAATCGAGAGTGCTTAATTCCATAGTTGGGTTGTTTGCATCATTGTTAATTTCTAAAGATAAAATAAATTAGAATACTTTTGTTTTTTACCAACTAAACTTCATTAGTGCTGCAATCTTCATTTCTTGACATCTCACTTACCAGCTGGTTATTTGCACTTTCAGCAGCTTTCATCATAGGCATTTCAAAATCTGGAATTAAAGGAGTCGCTATAGTTTCTGTAACCTTCATGGCGTTAGCATTTGAAACCAAAGCATCTACAGGTCTTGTTGTTCCGTTATTTATTGTTGGTGATATTTTTGCAGTTATCTATTACAACCGTCATACCCAATGGAAATACATCGTTCGTTTTCTTCCATGGATGATTGTGGGCGTTGTTATAGGAAATTATATAGGGAAAGACCTAAACGAAACCACCTTCAAAGTAGGTATGGCCCTTGTAATATTAGGAAGCGTCATCATAATGTATTGGTGGGATAGAAGAAAGTCTAAAACAGTACCCTCTCATTGGGCCTTTGCTGGGTCAATCGGGTTATTAGCTGGAGTAACCACGATGATAGGAAATTTGGCCGGCTCATTCGCCAACATCTTCTTTTTAGCAATGCGCTTACCAAAGAATGAATTTATTGGTACCGCAGCTTGGTTGTTTTTTATAATTAATATGTTCAAATTGCCCTTTCACATTTGGTCATGGGGTACCATAACAGTCGAAACCTTATTTTTTGATTTAAAATTGGTTCCTGTGATTATGTTGGGTCTTTTCGTAGGAGTTAGGCTGGTTAAAATCATAAAAGATGACTTCTATCGGAAAATGATTTTGGTTCTTACTGCTCTAGCAGCGGTGATCATATTATTTAGATAACTAATTTCCAAAGCCTTTATACTAGGAATAAAAAAATGAATTTAACTTAGTTGCGGAGTTCAAATAAAAAAGCCGAGACTTTATATCTCGGCTTTTCAACTAAATTAGTACAAATGTTCTTGAAAATTTCATGCTGCTATAAGCAATAAAATAATCCAAGAAATTACTTTCTCAATGCATCACGAATTTCAATAAGCAATTCTTCCGCAGTCGGACCAGCAGGAGCCGCATCTGGCTCTGGTGCTTTTGATTTATTGTACGCTTTAACCATCAAGAACATTACGAAACCTACGATGATAAGGTTTATGATTGTATTTATCCATGCACCGTACCGTATTGCATTTGCTGGTGTTGTAATTGTACCATCGGCAGTTACAACAGCAGGATCAAGCTCTATCGCCATCGTGGCAAAATCTATCCCTCCGGCAAAATGCCCAACAATAGGCATGATAATATCACCTACAAATCCGTTTATAACTAGCCCTAGAGCCGTGGCCATGATAACTGCGACGGCAAAGTCAATAACGTTGCCCGTCATGATGAAATTTTTAAATTCTTTAAGCATTTGTTTGTGTGTTTTAAAGTTAAATTGAAATTTATGATGAATGTTTTAATTCATTCTTTTAGGCTTTCTATAGCCCCTGGGTAAAAAAAGCCAATTTGAGTATCGAAAATTGGAATAATTTAAAATTTCTCTAAGGCTTATGTGTGTAGAAATTAATAAAAAGGGGTACATGAAATTACTCTCAATATACCCCTTAGGTAAACACAAACAATCTTTAAATACCCAACCTACTCTTGTTTATGCTACTATATTAATTTATGATAACGAATAAGATTCATACCAATAGCATGGGAAACTGAGGGGTAGTCGCTATTGGTAAAACCTTACCCTTAATGGATCTTAATTGCTTATCAATCTAAACTCAGTTCTTCTGTTCACAGCATGCTCTCTTTCGGTACAAGAAACACCCTCTTTACATCTGTTTTTTGTTTTTGTCTCTCCGTATCCGTTAGCAACTAATAAACTAGAGTTTACTCCTTTGCTAATCAAATAATCAGCTACTGATCTAGCTCTTCTTTCAGAAAGCGCTTGGTTGGCAGTTGCTCCTCCTTTAACATCAGTA
>CALHGE010000054.1 GCA_938029725.1 uncultured Flavobacteriaceae bacterium | reverse complement strand
AAAGGTTTTAACCTCTTGGGGAACAGAATTTCCAGGTGCTCACGGATTATCAATTGCTGGCGAGGGTAGCGATCAATTTTTATTCATTACTGACCCTAATACCCATCAAGTTCATAAAACTACTTTAGACGGAAAAATAATCATGACACTTGAACGCCCAAAAGAAGTTGATGGCTATACAAGTAATGATCAGTTTCTACCAACAGAAACCGCTATTATGCCTAATGGTGATTTTTATGTCGCCGACGGATATGGTCAAAACTATATTATAAAATACAATGCTAAAGGTGAATATTTAAGCCATTTCGGAGGCAAGGGCGAAGGCGCTGATAAATTCAATTGTTGTCATGGTATCACTTTAGACACAAGAGATGCTGCAAACCCAACTTTATTAATTACATCAAGGGCGAGTCAAGAATTCAAACGTTTTACTTTAGATGGTAAACATTTAGAGACCATTCCTCTTCCAGGATGTTCTATTTGTCGACCAGTAATTCATGGTGAAAATATCTATTTTGCCGTCATAGTTACCAAAACGTGGGATTCATGGGATGGCATGATTGCCATATTAGATACAAACAACAAAATTGTATCGCTTCCAGGTGGAGGCCTGCCTGTTTATACTGATGGAAATTTAACTCCTCCTGAATTCGATGGTAAAACATTTAGAAATCCGCATGACGTTTTGGTTGATAATGATGGTGATCTATATGTTCCGCAATGGGCTTCAGGAAAAACCTATCCTATTAAATTAAACCGAGTTTAAATAGACACAAACATAATTGCTGAAGTCATAGAAAAATAAAACCAAATAGAGTTTATTGGCTTGGACTAAAACAGAAATATATCAAAAACAAAAAAGCTTTCGTGAAAACGAAAGCTTTTTTTATTGTGGGCCCTGAAGGATTCGAACCTTCGACCCCCTGCTTGTAAGGCGGTAAAGTTTACTTTTCATTTATTTGCATTTATTTTCTTATGTTCTGATTATCAATATTTTATGATTTTTTGCTTTTCATTTATTTGCATAATTCGTATCTTAATAGTAGAAAATGTTTAACCTATGTTTAACCCACTGTAGACATAATTATGGCCAGCATCAAACTAATATTGAAAAAAAAACCATTAAGAGATGGAACTTTTCCCATCTTTTTGAGAGTAACGAAAAATAGAAAGCACAAACACTACAAAACGCTATTTAACGCGAATATAGCGCATTGGGATCATAGGTCTGGACAGTTCAAAAATAACAAGCAATATATTCAAGAAAACAGATTTCTTCAAAACCTTAAGACAAAAGCTTTCAATATTTGTAGCCAACTAGAAATTGATACCGAAAATTATTCGCTCTACGATTTTGATAATGTATTTAGAGTCAAGGCAACATCAAAAACTGTGACCAAAAATTTCTTCTTTTTCTGGGATGAAATCATAACTGAGCTTAGAAGTTCGGGAAGAACAGGTGATGCATCCCTCCATGATGAAAGTTTTAAGGCACTTAAAAGATTCAATAAAAGTACCAAGCTAAATTTTGAGGAGATAAATTTTACGTATCTGTCAAAATATGAGAACTATCTTCGGTCACGAGGAGGAACCAATGGAGGTATCAGTATTCGGATGCGCAGCATTCGAACAATTTTCAATAGAGCCATCGATAGGGAGGCTACTTCAGCAAACCTATACCCTTTCAAAAAATACAAGATTTCAAAGTTAAAAAGCAATCCAAGCAAAATAGCCCTTGACTATTTTGATGTGATGAAAATTATTCAATGGGATTCTTCCGCATATCCCCATCTTGTTAATAGTCATAACTACTTCGTTTTTAGCTTTTATACCCGAGGCATGAATTTTACTGATCAGATGTTATTGAAGTGGTCGCAAATCGGCAGCAAGAAGATTTTTTATATCCGGTCCAAGTCCAAAGGTAATTTTAGCATAACTATTTTACCTCCCGTACAGCTCATTCTTGACTTTTACAGAGCAAATTCTTTAGGCACGAAATATATCTTCCCAATTTTATTAAAGGATAATATGACTCCTATGCAGATTGAAAACCGGAAGAAAAAAACACGCCAAAAATATAATAAGGACTTGAAGGAAATCGCATTTCATTGTGAGATCGACGCTAAGGTATCAAGCTATGTTGCCCGACATAGCTTTGCAAACTCGTTAAAGCAAATGGGAGTAGCTACGGATATTATAAGCGAGGCCTTGGGCCATAGGGATATCAAGGTAACACAAGGCTATCTGAAAAGTCTGGAAAATTCTATAGTAGATGAGGCAAGTGCCTTATTACTATAACGCCCTCTCGTCTATATCTGAGAACATTCGAGTTTTAGAAGAAAACAAATATTTTTCTTAAATCGAGAATGTGTAATTATAGTTATACAAGTGTCGAATGGCCTCTTCCTCTAATAAGCTTTCATAAATCATTTCATTTTCGTTCGAATGTTTTAGAAGTGCATCTCCAAATTTTTTGACAACATCTTTTTTAGATTTGCTCAATAAATGTTCTTGGGTTTCCGCATCAAGGTTATTATAATTTAAGTAAATCATAAATTGAGAATTATCGGTTATAAAATACCTTCATCGGCAAAGCTGTAATACTCCCCTTCGGGCGTAATAATCAGGTGATCCAAAACTGTTATATCCAATAATTTTGCAGCAGCCTTAATTTTCTTCGTAATGTCTTTATCTGATTCGCTAGGCTTCAAGGTGCCACTAGGGTGGTTATGGCAGAGGATAATACCTACGGAAAGGGATTTTAGTACCACAGCGAAAAGCAGTCGCAAATCAACGCTAACCCCTGTTATACCCCCTTTTGAAAGTTCATAGATGCCCTTCACTTTATTGCTGTTGTTCAAAAGGACGATCTTAAAGGATTCATGTATGCTAATGGTGGACTTATCCCAATATTCGTTGAGCAAATTGGCAGCATCGGAAGATGATTTTATTTTGTGCCAAAAAGCGGCTTTTACATTCTCGCGGTAACTTATCTTAACTTCATTGATACAATTTTTCATGTGTTGAGGCATTAAAGGGTTCATAAAATTGAAGGGGAATTGGAATCCCATTTCCTTACGTCAATTTACACTCAAACCCCCGTAAACACCAGTATTAATAGGCTTTAAACACCCTTTTTCTTTTTTCTCCCTATCCACAAAAAAACGCCCGATAGGGCGCAAGCGTTAGGGATAGTAGCGGCATTGTTCGCGTTGGGGCCTTAGGGTTCGTTGTTACAAAAAGCGACGCAGGAGCTCTTTTGTAGCTTAAGAAACCTTGGGCCGCACAAGGACGATACAGCGGATAGCCCGGCCAACGCCCAACTTATAAAATGAACAAATTAGAGTGAAGAATAGTGGATATGTCTTTTCATTATGTAAAATATTTATTTATGAATTAGATAGCTCCAATCACGTACAAGCTGGCCAACATCCAAATGGTTAGCACAATGCTCAACGGAATTTTGAACTTTGCAATAAATGTTCATTGAATTTTTTCTCCAAATATTCGTCAGACACATTGGGATTGCCCAACAACCATTTGTCAATGCTTTTCTTATCGAAGAATTTTTGTCGGATATGTTTATTGTTACCCGTCGGAATTAATTTCAGATGGGTCAATTTATAAATCTTGCTCTTTGACAAACCAGTATACTTGGCCAAGTCATCGATATTAAGAACTGTCTTGTTTTGCGACATTAGCTCCTTTATATCTTGAAGTATTTGTATAATATGCTCGTTATTTTCCATTGTTCTGCGTTTTATTATTCAATTCAAATCTGACCTTTGTAAAGTGTATCAAGTTCAATACGTTGTCATGCATTAGATGCAATAGCTCAGGCTTTTATCAATACTAGAGGTTTAGTTTCCCGTCATTTTTTTAAGTGCTGCTGTATCCTCAAAATTTAATGACGTAGCTAATTCCCTTGTATTATCGCAAACTGTGACTGAAACACCTTTTTTCGTTTACTGATTATTTTGTTATATATCTTATTGTCCATTTTGGTTTATTTGGAATTTATTTTTTCTGCTATTGCATTCATGGAGGTGTTTATGAGCATTTCCAAAATTTTCACTTTCCGAGTATCGATGCTTTATATAGATTGAAACCTCCCGAGTAATCGGCCTATAATGCACCTCATTTGAGGTTTTTCCAATTTCAGCAAAATGCCACTTTCCGGTTTTATAGTGTTTTTTGAGAAAGGCCGTTTTGCCATTGGATTCCAAAAGAATGGCATCCTTCTCCATAACGAAGTTTTTCTTCATTATGACCTCCTTGCAGAGATAAAATTTCACTTTTATAGGCAATTCGGAGGTTTTTAGAATGCTGTCATAGCTCTCCCATTCTATAGTCCTATGTGGCGCTTGATCCACATTACGACCTATTTGGAGTACCCCTTCTTTCACGCCAAGTCTTAAATCGAACTTCAGTAGGGCTATCAGTTCTATTTGACTGTCCAAAAACATTCGTTTGAACTCCCCGACAGTATAATAATGGGTCTCAGGTTTGGGTGCCGTTCGTAAAAAGGATTGGAAGGATAGGTAGTGCCCGTTGGCCTCTGTTAAGGTTGCAAAGGTGGGTTGCTTTCCGAAAATGGGTAGCTTGAACTGTTTTCCGAGGAATAGTTCCGGATTTTCAAGGAGGTTTTCGTCTGGATTTAAAATACTGGATTTAAAATACTTGTTGGCATGAAAGGCTTGGGAAACACATTGGTTGTAGGTTTGATGGATCTGTGCCAATTCCTCGGTTTTCTGCGGGTCGTTCAGTTCAATTGCCGAAAGCCCATGTTCCAATCGCAGATTGTCCGATGCACTTGGATGGATACGGGCAATAAAGTGGACAAATTCATCCCTATTGAGATTTTTCCATTTGGGGATGCCTTCTTGATTCGAATAGGCGATCCTAAAAATTTGATGTTCCGATTCATAGCCCAATTGCAATTCGGCGCGAAGCACTTCCCCATCAATAATCTTTAGAAGGCCAACTGGTGTTATCTTGGCATCCACATCTATTAAAAGCTGTCTTTGCTTGTGTTGGGCCAAGAGACTTTTAAGGTGGGTATCGACCTTTCCCTTTTTTGCCAATTGCATTTTTTTGAAATAGGTAAGCCGTTTGAGATCGGATACTTCCTCCAACTTGGCAGTATCATATTCCATAATCTGAAATTCCCTGAATTCGTTGTCGGTTGTCCTATCGTAGTGATTCTTTAAAGTATAAATGAGGCTATTGGCTTTTCTCAGCGAACTACGGATCCCTTTTTTCTTCTGTTCCATATCGTTTTGTTTTAATATATAAGCGTTCATAAATCTTTTGTTTTAATCGCAAGGAATGTAAAGGGTCGATTTTAAGTCCGTTTTTGATGATTTCGTAGTGTAGGTGATAGCCAGTAGAAGTACCGGTGTTGCCGACTGTTCCGATCAATTCGTGCTGGGCTATAGTCTCTCCCTCCTTGACCAGAACTTTGTTCAAATGACCATATAATGTTTGAAAGCCGAAGCGGTGCGTGATTATAATATGGGTGCCATATCCGTTTTTAGAATGTAATACCAAAACGACGGTTCCCTTTGCTGAAGCGTAAACATGCTTGTTCAAGGTCGCGGCGAGGTCGATGCCAAAATGTTTTTTCTCTTTATTCGATATGGGATGTTGACGTATGCCATATTCACTTGAAAGCCAATAATCGCCTTTTTCCAAAGGAACGGCCGAAGGAATCTGTTCTAATATGTTGGGTGCATATTCCAGATAGGGTTCCAATACGGTAAAATAAGAGTAATCGGGAATTTGATATAAGTAGGCTACCAGTTTCTCTTCGATATTGAGTAACAAATACTGACGCTCTTTGTTGTGTACAATGGTGTCCGAGATAACCTCATTAAGGTTGGCTTTCAAGGCTTCTGCATTACTCTCCATTGTATTTGATGCGCTTTCTAAAGTCTCATCTGATAGTCTAAGAATAGGTCCTGACAAATAAAATAGTGTCAATGACACCAAGAATCCTATTGTTGCCAATTGTTTCTTATTGACTGTTTTTAAGGCCTTCAGCAGGTTATTCCTCTTATTTTTCTGAAAATATTTTACTATCTCAAAACTTTTCATATATTTGCTATGTTATATGCAAATATATATTTTATTTACAAATATGAAAGAAAAAATGAAATTATGATCAATACGTGGTTAACAGAAGACAGTCGTATTCATCTTCCAAGGTTGCTTGAGCATTTTGGCTATATCTGTGCAAGCTCACAGCGCACACATCATATCTATGAGCGCAAGGGCAGCACTTATATAATCGTATTGACGGAAGCTGGTTTTCTTTTTTACAAGGTGCAACGCCCCGATGAGAAACTATCGGCCTCACACTTGATTATCGAGCACGTATCTAAAATAGAGGGGACGAGTAAAGAGTCCGTTTGGGACAAGGTTGATGCCTACTATCAAAAGATTTTGGAAAATGATGGTTTACTAATCGGTTCAGAGGATTTGGACTTGGAAACCGTAACCAAGGATTTTAACCATTTCGAGTTTTATTCGCTTCCATTATCCTATGAAGGAAGTGATCTCTATAGCGATACCTCCGAGTTTGAAGCATTTCGTAATCGGATATTCGAAAATGAGAACCAGGAAATTCTATTTCCTTTGTACAACCTTCAAAATGAAAACTGTGGATTTTTTGTAGATGATGCCGATGGAATTTCGCCCTATAGGGAGTCTTCATTAATAAATTCATTATGGTATTCCAATATTCCAGATACTATTGATTGGTTGGTGGTCTTTAAGGACCCTAAAGAAGCCTTCGCATTCCATAAGAAGTTTCGGCTGAAGAATGTGGTGTATCTGGCCTTGGGCGCCATTAATTATGAGACCACAAAGATCTTATTTCAAATACAAAAGTCAACAAAAGTCAAAAAAATCATTTTGACGTTTACAGGCAAAAAGAAAATAGAGGGCTATTTGCGCGATCTCAACTTTATTTCCTTCATGGACGAATCCAATTTTAGCCTAAAAGTTAGAGAAGGAGATATTTTGGTGCGTTTCCGAAAGGGGGAAGAAAAATCATTCCTTAATTTTTTCAACAGTACCAAAACGTTCAACCAAGGCCTTGCCAAAAGTTTTTTGAAATACAATAAAATACTAGATCAGAATAGGATCAACGAACAAAGTATCATGGTCTCCAAAGAAAAGGAACTTTTAAAAGTTCGGATTCCGTTGGAGGTCAATGCCATCAAGTTTTTTGTATGGTCGTACTATAAAAATTATTTGAACAAAACCATAGATATACTGAAACCCGTCCAATCCAATTGGTATCTGGAATGGGAATCTACTCAAAGTATTTCTTTAAAGGGAAAGGAGGTACAATGGAAGGATTACAGAATAGCATTATAAATGGAAAAAGAGGGCTCCCCCTCTCTTTCCGTAATATTCCTTAACTCTTAAATCATGAAAATTTAGGAGTTATTCAAAAGTAGACAAATTAATATTCCTTAACAATTAAAATCACTCACAATGGAAAAGCAAGTAGCAAAGGTCTTTGTAAAGATCAACCAAGTATGGCAGAAGGGAACAGCCGTTTCCGAAGATGGCCAGACGTTCAACGTAAAGACGAACGACAATCAGGTTTTTAAGGCCGAAAAGGGCAGTAAATACCTAGAGTTCCAAAAGTTTCCGGCACAACAATTTGCGGTCGGCGATGCCAAGGAACGATTGGAAGGTGCTTATGTAAGTTTCGATAAACTTCCCGAGAACATTCAAGACGCCATTATCCAAGGCAGGGAACACCTGCACGCTTCATCGTATATCAACGAGGGCAAAATGAAGGAAAGCGTGAAAATGGTGCAAATGCTCTATAATTCCACTTCTGGCTCAAAATTGGATGTACAGATACGGCGAAACGAACCTGTCAAATTGGAACAGGCCAAGGCATACAACCATCAGTTCAGTAAGGAAGAGTTCGAGCGTATGGTAAAGGACGGGGAAACCATTTCCTTCACGGGTTCAAGCATGACGGGGGAGACATTTACCAAACTCGCTTATTACGAGCCTAAATTGAACGATATCCGTACGAAATCGGCGTTGACGGCCAATACGTATTTTTATGGCCAGCAGTTGACCAAACAACAGGCGGACGCCATCAACAAAGGCTTGGAACCGGAAATTACCATAGATACCAAAAAAGGGAAGAAAACCTATATGGTAAGTTACAGTCCAAGGGCCGAAAAGTTCGTCACAAAATCGGTGGAGCAATCGAAGATGAACAAATTGGAGGTTAAGAATGCTATTACGGTCGGTGGTCAAAAAAAAAGGAAAAAGCTTAACCAAGGCATGAGTGTATAGACACTTGATGACAACTTCTAAAATGGCCGATATAAGTTATATGTCGGCCTAATTTATCCAACAATAAAATGGAACAGAGTTATTCCGAAAACCCAGCGTACTACAGGCAATTGATTGCCCAAATCAATGGAGAAGCCAATTTCCCTGGCTACCTTAATCATTTGGGGTATAATTTGCTTAAAAAGAGTGCAAGTTCTTTAGAATTCGACAATGGGGAAGACCGAATCGTATTAAATGTCGGGAGAAATCCCGTAACCTATTTTAATCGGAACGATTCTATGGACAAAGGGCTGTTCTTTAAATTCTTAAGAAAGAACCAACCTAATTTTTATAAGACCATTGAAATCGGTTTGGAAATCATAGACCGTACCTATGAAATGGATAACAATTTTTTGGAGGTTCCGAAAAAAGAGGGGAATTCAAAATCTTTGGAAGAAAATTACAATATCGCCCCCTTGAACAAAATGGCGTACCTGACCGATAACAGGGAAATTTCAAAAGTTTCGATTAACGACGAACTATTTAGAGGAAGAATCTTTAATGCTTTTCATGTATCGGATAATGGAGGAAAAATCGCGAATATCGCTTTTCCAAAATATGACCTAAAGGGAAAACCCAAGAACTATATCCTTTATAATAAAGAATATTTTGACCGCACGGAAAATAAGCGTAAAAAGTTTCGATTGGTATTGAACAAAAGAGACCATTTTATGTTCTATTCCAAACCGATTCAGAACCCTAAAAGAGTTGTCTTTGGCGAAAGTGCTTTGGACCTGCTTTCCTATCATGAACTTCATGGAAGTCCGAAGAATTTTTATATATCCTTTGGTGGAAACGTGTACCCTGAGAAACTATCATTTTTCACACAGCTAATTGAGGCATACACAGGGAACAAAAAAATGCAGTTTACATCCATATTCGATAATGACAGCGCAGGCAGGGAATTCGACCTAAAGGTCTTTTCGGCCTTGGTGAATAATGTCAACCCCAATGTATATGTCGAGCATCAAAGCAAACATGGTAAGGTCAAAATGGTAATGCATTATGTAGCATCGCATCGAGACCAAATACAAAAGGCGAAAATCAAAATTGAAAATAGTTGCATTACGCATCTAAACAATAAAGGCCTTTCCCTTGATTCTGTAAAAATCGTTGGTTTTGTGGACAAACTTTTATTGGAGATTAATTCGATTACCCCAACAGAAAATGGGAACAATGCGTTTAAAATGTTACTTGAAACGCTTGGCAAATTGTATTTGCCTTTTAGTTTTGGTCTTCACAAATCCACGGGAAAAGATTGGAACGATGATTTGAGGGACTCCAAACAGATAAAATATGTAGCGATGACCAAAGTAGTTATGAAATCATTTGGCATAGGCGATAGAGTCGAATTGAAATCCGAGTCTGGTCCTGAAAATACCAAGAACGTTGGTACTATAATCGCTATTAAAAAAAAGGGGGTGGTATGCGATTTTGGGCTGAAATATGCATACTCCATACCGTATTCGGCGATTAAGGTCCATTATCAAAAAGCACAACATAAATCGTTGAAAAGACGAAGAACAAAACAAACAAAGTCGAACATTACACTAGCAATATCATAACTATTCCTTAACTCAACTCACTCACTTTATCATGGACGATCGAAAGATGGCCTTTTCTGCAATGCTAATATCCACGGCGTTATTCTTGCTCATAGGGTTCTTGGATTACTACGCTTTGTTGGTGTATTACCAATGGGACGGAGCTGTCAGCGGTATCATACATCGGTTCGTTTCCCGATTTGAACTTTTGGGAAGGCCTTTCTACGGTAAGATGCTACTCTTGATGATAACTGTAGGTGCGGTAATGCTGTATAATCCAAAAAAGAAGGAAGGGGCATCTTTTACAAAAGGACTGTTGGTCTTTGGCCTAGGCTTTTCGCTATTGGTACTTTCCGACGCCTTCGAATTTAAAAGTCTTACCCATTTTTGGGGTTCGCTTGGTATTTACTTCTTCGGCTTTATTTTCTCCCTTTCCGGAGTTGTTCATTTGTTTCAGGTCATGAATTTCACGAACGCCTCGAAGGAAGACCCTTTCAATGAGGACAATGAGACGTTTTTACAGATGGAGAAACGTATTGACACACCATATTCTGTAAACATCCCTTATGAGTATGGGTACAAAAAGAAAACCAGAAAAGGCTGGATTAATTTCGTCAACCTCTTCCGCGCTTTGTTGATTATCGGCACTCCGGGAAGTGGAAAGTCCTTTGCCCTTATCGAAGAAATCATTGAGCAGTTGACCAATAAGTTATTTACATTGCTAGTCTATGATTTTAAGTTCGACACGCTAAGCAAGATTACCTATAACTATTGGCTACGTAAAAAGGAGCAGCTTAAAAATAATCTTACTGCATTGGCATTATTACCAGAGTTCTATGTAATCTCTTTTGATAATGTGGAGAAATCCAATCGTTGTAACCCCATCAATCCGTATTTGTTGAAAAGCCAAACGGACGCGGCCGATGCCGCTACCATCATTATGAAAAACCTGAACAGGGAATGGATCAAACGCAACGATTTCTTCTCCAAAAGTGCCATAAGTTTTGTTTCGGGTTTGATTTGGTTCCTGAAGAAAAAATCGGAACACTATGGCAGGAATATCTGCACACTTCCCCATGTTATCATTTTGTCAACGGTAAGTATTGAATATTTGTTACAGGTAATGTTGGAGGATATCGAAGTTCGTAGTTTGATGATTCCCTTTAAGGATGCCTTGGAACGGGAAGCCGTGCAGCAATTGGCAGGCCAAACCGCAAGTGCCCAAATATCGTTATCCATGTTGGCCAACAAGGAAATATTTTACATTATGACGGGCAATGATTTTCAATTGGATCTGAACAATCCGAAAAAGCCCAAGATTGTATGTATACAGAACAATCCGGATCGTTCGGAAATCTATTCTGCTCCTATCGGCCTGTACATCAACAAGATTTTGCAGGTAGTGAACAAACCTGGAGGACGGCCTTTGGGCCTTATCTTGGATGAACTCCCGACCATATTCATTATGGGATTACGAAAAATCATCGATACGGGGCGTTCCCATTATGTGGCAACCATTTTAGGCATACAGAGTATTACCCAATTGATCGCGGATTACGGAAAGGAATTGGCAGAGGTTATTTTTGACAACTGTAGCAATGTGTTCAGCGGTGCTGCCAAAGGAGAAACGGCAAGGCGGGTTAGCGAGATTTTCGGCAAGATTCATCAAGAAAAACAGGCCAAGACGATTTCAAGGAACGATACCACTACGAACATCAGTACGGCCATGTTAGAACTATTACCCAAAAGTAAGATTACGGGCATGTCAACAGGTCATTTTGGAGGTATCGTTGCCGACACTTTCGAGCATCAGATCAAGAACAAATTATGCTATGGGCTGCTAAAGCCCAATATGGAATCCAAAAAGATACAAGGGAAATTCGACCTGCCGATTATAAATAATTTCAAGTTGGAAAATCATGATGAGTTAGTCGCTTCAACGATGGACACCTTGAAAGGACTGGATTTCTATACCAAGATAAGCAGCTTGGACTTTGAACAAATCGATTATATCGATTTTTACAATAGCTATCTGACTGGCTATTCCGAAAAGAATTATGTGAATGAAAATGAACAAAATAGGTTTGTCGAAACGGTAAAGGAGTTGGAACTTTTCGACCATCTCCAGAAAATCGGAGAATTGATCAAGAATAGGGGTACAAATGGCAAATTGGAATACTTTATTTTTGAATTAGTGGATCGAATGCACGTCCAAAAAGAAATCGATAGGGTCTTGAACAATAATTTTGTCAAGGTAATAAGGGATATTGATACATTGGTAAAGGATGAAATCTATACCATTACCGGTGAAAATATCGAGTTTTCTATTTTTGACATGAACAAGGTCGGTGATGAAGTGGATGATGCCATAGCGCAAGAGCGTACAATTTCTTATGACTACGTACAGACCTTAGCAACAAACGATTCAGAAGAAAAAACTACTTTTGATGATAACGGTACAGGCGAGGAAAAAAGCCTATTTAATCATGACAATGACGAGAATACTTTCTACTCCTCTTATCCAGTAGAAGAAATACAGTAAAAAATGAAAAACATAGAAGAATTACAGAACGCAACAGCGAAAGATTTCAAGTTCATCGGCAAGCGGTTAAAGAAAATTCGAGAGGAACTCAAGGACAATGACGATGTGGAGGACAAACGTTTTAGCCAGTTTTCCGCCAAGAATGTTGCTATAAGTCTAGGTGTCGAATACAATGCGCTCATAAATATTGAACGCGGTACCATATCCGTACTGACTATGAAGGCTGTTTTATTCTATCACAGTCTGGGCTACAATCCCATGTGGATTTTGTTGCCCGATAATGAGTTCACACCGAAACAGAATATCGGGGACAATCTGGTCTATCAATCCGATGTTCAGGAGTCTTATAGAAAACTGGAATCTACCATGCTAGAGGCTTTTACCGAGTTTAAGGGGAAGATTTAATGCGCCTTATGCTCTAATAGTAATGGCACGATTTATTAAATGGCTTTTGAAGGAATGGAAGTACAATCACAATTTGAACATATTATCCTATTAATCGAAAAGGCAAAATACCGTGCTTTTCAAAAAGTAAATACTGAGATCATTGATTTGTATTGGCAAATAGGTAGTTATGTACATGAACAAGTTAGCGAAGCCAACTGGGGAAAATCGGTCGTTAATCAACTGGCGGCCTATATAAAAAAGAGCCAGCCCAATACCAAAGGATTTTCATCACAAAATTTGTGGCGGATGAAGCAATTTTACGAAACCTATAAAGACACCAAGAAACTCTCAACGCTGCTGAGAGAAATACCGTGGTCGCATAATATGGCTATCGTATCGGGTGCTAAAAGTGATGAAGAAAAGGAGTTTTACATCAAACTAACGATAAAGGAGCGTTTATCCTTTAGAGATTTGGAACGTCAAATAAACAGTTCCTATTTCGAGCGGGTAATGTTAGGGAATACAAAACTCTCAACGCTGTCGAGAGAATTTCCAAAGGACATTTCTAATATCTTTAAAGATACCTATGTTTTAGAGATGTTGCAACTTCCAGTTTCGCATTCCGAAAAAGAACTTAAAGTCAAAATAACACAAAACATAAGTAAGTTTCTATTGGAATTCGGTAGGGATTTTGCTTTTATGGGCGAAGAATATCCATTGCAAGTAGGAAACCAAGATTTTGCCATCGATTTACTATTCTATCACAGGACCTTGCAATGTATGGTGGCCATTGAACTAAAAATTGAAAAATTCAAACCTCAATTTCTGGGGCAGCTCAACTTTTATTTGGAAGCATTGGACAGGGATATAAAAACTGCGAATGAAAATCCGAGTATCGGTATCTTGCTTTGTAAAGGAAAAGATGATACCGTTGTGGAATATGCCCTAAGCCGCAGTTTATCGCCTACACTAGTGGCAGATTATAAAACGCAACTACCAGATAAGCGCGTATTGAAAAAGAAATGGCAAGAGATACTGAATCAATTGGATGAAACCTAATGAGAGAAAATATGATATTCCAACTAAGTGGCACTACTCAAATGGGTTGAAATTTGTAAGCCTTATTAGTTCAATGATTTTTATAAGAAACGCAAAGGAAGAAAGGAAGAGTAGACTAAAGGGCTAAGATCTTAACTAAGATGGGCAAAATTAAAACAATCATCAAACTGGGGAATATTGAGACATTGTCGCAACATTTAAGATGACTTCATCTTGCGCTATCGAGCGAGCACTCTTATTTCTTTTGTGCAGTTCTATTATGATCCGCCCTGTCACCCTAAATATTATAACTCGCCTTAGAGTTTAGTTTTTCAGTATACATTCTTTAATTCCAAATAATAAGGCTTACTAATTTTTTGAACTTTAGTTAATTCGACTATAGCTTTTGTTTTGGAATTTAAAAAAGTTTAAGAAAAAAGATATATATTAGTAATCTCCCCCTTACATATAAATTTTAAGCATCATAGTTTTGGCAAAAAAAAATATCGTCAATGCGCATGCGCATGTATTCACAAGTCGCTTTGTGCCTCCATTTTTAGCGAAGACCATTATTCCTTGGCCTTTGTATTACCTCATTAATACTCATTGGTTAGTAGCCCTAGCCAAGTTGTACTTCAGTTACAAAAATAGATATTCATTCCCTGGAAATGGAGATTCTAATAAAAGTTGGGATAAAATTTATAGTAAGCGTCGTTCTATACGGAGTGCAACTTTACGAAGCTTTAATTTGAAATCAAAACCATATCTCCATATTCCCTTTCGCATCATTACCTATTTGTTTTCTATAGTTGCAGCTCTGTATATTATTGAGTTCCTAGCTAATATTTTTGGCCTTGAAGAAAGTATTGCGGGTATTTTGGATGGACACAAAACCTGGCTCGGGGAATGCGCTTTAATTTTTGAGCTACCTACATGGGGGAAAATTTTATGGACAATTGGCGTGCTCATTTTTATCAATTGGAGCAGGCGTGTCATTTGGTTTTTGATTTCTAAATTATTCCCCTTCTTTTCCAGCATACTTAGTTCTAATGGAATGGAACTTTTGGAACGTTACATATTAATGGGCCGCTTTTCGTTTTATGGCTCTCAACAGCAGGTCGCTCAGAGAGCATTGAATCAAATGCCACCTGGTTCTGAATTGGTCATTCTTCCTATGGACATGGAATATATGGGTGCGGGGAAATCTAAAATGTCTAAGGAAATGTTAGACATAAAAAAATTAGACATAAAAAAAGCCAACACCAATGATGAAGAGACGAATCCCGATTATAAGAACATTTTTACTTTTCAGATGTATGAGCTATATGAATTTGTACGCACCAGAAGAAAATCACAGCCAACTACCTACCATCCCTTTTTGTTTCTCGACCCTAGGCGGATTGCTGAGGAGGGAACGTCTTTTTTCGATTATGACCTAGTAAATGGTCGTATGGTATTGAAAGACTGTTTTGTTAAGACCTACATGGAAGTTCGAAAATTCAGCGGCTTTAAAATCTATCCTGCTCTAGGTTATTATGTATTTGATGAACATTTGCTCCCTATCTGGCGCTATGCTTCAGAAAACAATATTCCAATTATGACCCATTGTGTGATTGGAGTTATTTATTATAGAGGTTCTAAGAAAAAAGAATGGAATTTTCACCCTGTTTTTAAGCAATTTTATAAGGACAAAAGGCATAATGAAGCTGAACCTATGCTATTGCCTCAAACCAAGGCCGTGGATCTGCAATTTAACTTTACGCACCCTCTAAATTATCTTTGTCTTTTGGAAGAACAATTTTTGCGAGAATTGGTTGGAAACGCCGAAAATAAATCTATCCAAGCCCTTTTTGGGTATACAAATGCAGAAACTCCGCTCGATTATACTTTAGAGAACCTTAAAATATGCCTAGCTCATTATGGTGGTGAGGAAGAATGGACTAAATATTTGGAAACAGATAGAGATGTATATTCTCGCAGTTTGGTAACAAATCCTGACGAAGGTATTGATTTCATGAAAAATTCTAAAGGGAAGCTTTCTTGGAGCAAAATCAATAGTTTATGGCATGATACGGATTGGTACTCATTGATTAGTAGTATGCTTATGCGCTACGAAAATGTGTATGCAGATCTGAGTTATATCATTAGCAAACCTTCCATATACCCCTTATTGACACAGACCTTGGAAAAGGGTAAAGGTTATGAGGAACAGTTTAAAGAATATCAAAAGGAAACATCTGACAATAAAAAAGCCTTTCATTTGACAGGTAGAAACAGACTAAGGAGCCATATTTTATATGGTACTGATTTCTACGTGGTGCGAAATCACAATTCTGATAAAGATCTATTTGCACAGACACGGGCGGCACTAGATGAAGAGAGTTTTGATTTAATTGCTCGAGAAAACACCCATAATTACCTATCACGAAATTAAGACACCAATTATGATTTATGTAGACAGATCTAGTATTGAGCCTCCACAAATTCTTTCCTCTGCTAGAGTTGAGCGTGAAAAATCTCACATTAATGAGTTTTACAGTCAAGCTAGTAATAAGAAGCAGAATAGATATGAATTTAAAAGCAGATATATTAATCATAGACATGTAAAAACCGCACTAAAAGATCTCTTCAAAGGAAAATGTTCTTACTGCGAAACACTACTTAATATTTCTGAAATTAATAAACCTACTCATTTTAGGCCAAAGCAATTTTCTATGAACCTTGATGGTGCAGTCAGTAGAAATCATTATTGGTGGTTATTTTTTGATTGGAATAACATTTACAGCTCCTGTAGTATCTGCAACAGTAGCAAGAGCACTCGATTTCCTGTTTCTGGAAAACGCGTCAATTATGGACAGCCTACAAAAGAAGAAAAAGCCCTCTTAATTGATCCATGCAACCAAGAAGATTTTAATGAAATACACTTCTATCCAAAAGAAGATGGATTCATGGTAGAATTGACCAAAAGGGGAAAAATTACGGTGGATATTTTTAAATTAAACCGTCCCAATCTCATTCAAGCTAGAAAAAAAGTTGTGTCTGACGTTCGTCAACTTATGGCTGCAGCAGCAGAGTTGGACGAATTAGGAGATGCTTACATAACCATTAAAAAATCTTTGAGGAATTTAACAGATTCAAGTACTGCTC
The DNA here is from genome assembly GCA_938029725.1 of uncultured Flavobacteriaceae bacterium. Classification (GTDB taxonomy): domain Bacteria; phylum Bacteroidota; class Bacteroidia; order Flavobacteriales; family Flavobacteriaceae; genus Maribacter_C. Next base: position 27,329 of record CALHGE010000054.1, on the reverse strand, counting down.
ATACTACTGTTGCACTATATCATGTTAGGAAAATTGCACGAAATAAGAGAAGCCTAAAAAATTCAAATGTTTTTAGGGAGTTGATTTCCAGTATTTTAAACACTACAAAAGAATCAAATCAATCTTGGACAAAAGTCATCGGGCTAAAAGACATGCAATTTCCTAAATACAAACAGGATCTTTCTTATAACATTAACCTTAATTCTCACCAAGAGAAAGAGGCCTATTTTGCATCTTCAAAAAAAATAAAGAGTGTTGAAATCTATAATTTTAAAATAATTAAATCACTTAAGCTTTCCTTTCCGAAGAGAATGGAAGATGAAGAGCCGTGGCTTGTTTTGTTAGGCGAAAATGGAGCAGGAAAAAGTTCAGTACTTCAAGCAATAGCACTAACCCTGGCAGGCGAGATAGCTGCTAATGATCTTGGACTTGATGCTGCACGTTTTGTCAATAGAAACACAAAATCTAATAAAGGACATGTTAAGGTGATTTTAGAAGGAATAAAAGAGCCTGTTGAACTTCATTTTAACACAGGATCAAATTATTTCACGTCAAACTTTAAAGAATCAAAAGTAATTTTATTGGGCTTTGGTTCAACCCGTCTAATGGCCAGTAAAAGGGAATCTTTTCAGAACAATACGGTTAGAAATCTTCGAAATCTATTTGATCCTTTTACAACTCTACCTAATGTTGAGGAATGGATAAGTGATCCAAACCAGGTTAGTACCTCAAAGTTTGATCTAATTGCTTTTGAACTTAAAAAATTGTTACAATTACCAGAAGATAAATTAATTTACCGACGTAAGACAAATCAGGATAATTATGAATTATTCATTAAAATCAACAAAGAAAAAAACGGAATAAAAGTACGTGAATTAAGCGCAGGGTACCAAGCCATTATTGCTATGACTTTAAACATTATAAGAGAAGTATTGGTTACCTGGGATAATTTTAGCATAGCTGAAGGTATTGTCTTAATAGATGAGATTGGAGTGCATTTACACCCTAAATGGAAACTTCAAATTATCTCAACTCTTAGAGCAATTTTTCCAGCAATGAATTTCGTTATTACAACGCACGAACCGCTTTGTTTGCGAGGAGTCAATGAAGGAGAGGTAGCCTTGATGAAGTTAGATGAGACCAATCAGGTTATCGCATTGGTCGACCTACCGTCGCCAAAGGGCTTGACGGTGGAACAATTGATCACTTCAAAATTCTTTGGTCTCATAACCTCGTTTGACCCTGAGGTCGAAGCACAATTAAACTTTTTCTATTTATTAAAATCCAAACTGAATCCAACTGTTGAAGAACAAGAACAATTGATACTACTTAAGCAAGGTTTGGAAGCCATGAATGTCTTTGATAAGCAATCAAACCTAGAGGTGTCTAAGTTTACAAATGAAAACTTTAAAAACAGCTCGTTGGATGCTGGATGGATTGCGAACCCTCAACATCAAAATGACTTGAAGGAAAGAATTAAGGAAATGTGGTCAAAAAAGGCATTTGATGACAAGTAAAAAGGCATGATATTTATCCAAAAACATACAGAAGATCCAGACATTTCAGTCTATAAAGAAAAACGGTGGAACGGATCTAGCGGCAAGACTACCCTTGCTGCTCGAGATTTGGAAAAAGCAATTGCGCATTATGCTGACCCCATCAATTTTAATAATAATAAAAAGCTCACTCGTAAAAAATTTAAATATGAAGCCTATTCCCATAAGGATACCAAAAAGGCTTTAAATGAAATTTTCAAAAGTAAGTGTGCCTACTGCGAAAGCTTTATTATGCATATTGAACCAGGGGACATTGAGCATTTTAGGCCCAAGGCAGAAATTCATAGTAAAACCGGTGAAGTCCTCATACCTGGTTACTATTGGCTAGGAGCCGATTGGAATAATTTATTATTGTCTTGTATAAAATGTAATCGTTCCAATAATGAAGCAATAAATATTGCCAATGGTGCCGTTCAAAATATGGGTAAAGCAAATCATTTCCCCCTTTTTGACGAATCAAAACGAATTCGTTCTCATACAAATAACATCAAAATAGAGGATGCATTTGTTGCCATTATTAATCCCTGTGTAGATGAACCAAATGATCATTTAGTTTTTGAAGATAATGGGCAGGTCAGACCAATTGATAGTAAAGGTGAGAATTCGATTGAGGTTTATGGTCTGTTCAGAGCCGATTTGGTATTAAAACGCAGTATGGTTGCTCGAGATTTAAATTCAACACTAATTACACTTACAATAGCCGTCCAGCTTTTAGAATCGAGTTCCGCCAATGGTTTACCTATTGAAGACAACCTATTTCTGCTTGAGATACAGAAAGAAGCGCTTTATTCTTGTTTTCAGGAAGATGCTGAATATCTCGGACTCAAACGACAAAAATTGGCTCGATTTAAAGCGCAAAATCCTTTCAGTTACCAAAAACTAATTGATTTAAGTATTGATTTAAATAGATTTCTCTAATGAACTAAAATAGTCCTTTGATTCAGTCCAAAATAACTCTAACCCATAACTAAGTCATATCAAAAGAGAACGTAAACAAGATTTACCCTTCATTTTTCGTATTATTTTCGACTAAAATTGATATCTTTAAAGAAGCCAATAATAGTGACATCTTCCCCCGGCTCGGTATCAAAAATTTATTTAGGCAATATTTTTCAAACAACCCTTAAAGACTTTGCGTATGCAATTAATTAAGATTACCCTGTTTTTAGCTCTTTTTTTAATAATGACTTCGTGTTATTCTGTAAGGCTCCAAGTTTCAAATGGCGTATGGGACCCCGCTGACAATGAAAGAAACGATCCATATGCGGGATATAATGTTCAAACAATTGACACCATTATTTCTAGAAAAATAACTACTGGTAAACATTATTTTAATATTTCAAATTGTGAGTCTGGTGCTCTTCATACTGTGGAATATAGAACCACTTTCGGAGGTCTATTATTAAATGGAATTACGCTGGGAAGGAAGAAAAAAGTAAAGATTAAATACGTTTGTATAATGGAAAATAGCATGTGATATGGCCAATACTAAAATTGATAATCGCACTTGGTGGGATACTCTACATAAGAATGGCCCATTTGACCTAAAACTATTTCTTACAACAAAGATGGAAAAAAGTTCATCTGGCCTCTCTGATTTTGAAAGATACAAAGATGCGGCAATAGAAATTCAAAGACTAATACAGCTTGCATTAGATAGTAATGAACGCTTTCGCGCGATAGGTTCTAAATGGTCAATGTCAAGTATAGCACATTGTAAGGATCGAATGCATTACAACGCTTTTTTGAATTTGAAATTCCCCATTTTCGAAGGAGAAATACATCCAGCTTCTTCCTATGAACACAATAATTTATTCTTGTTTCAAAGCGGAAATCGAATCAAAGATATTTCACGCTTTCTAGAAAGACGTGGAAAATCTTTAAAAACCACAGGAGCCAGTAACGGTCAAACCATTGCAGGTTGCATATCCACGGGGGTTCATGGTTCCACAATCGACTCTGGTTCTGTTCAAGACTATGTAGTAGGGCTGAACATGATTACAGGGCCTAATCCAGAAGACAATATTTATCTTGAGAGAGAATCCCGTCCTGCCTTAACTGATACTTATGCTAAGAATTTTGCGACTGTTATCATTCGAGATGACGATATGTTCAATGCCGTATTAGTTGGCCTTGGATCAATGGGTTTTATACATGGAGTTGTAGTTGAATCTGAAAATTTGTTTTTACTTCGAAGGTATGTTAAGAAGATCAACAAGAAGGAAGCACTTCAACTTGCTAATACATTAGATTTTAGCACATACGACCCTAAGATTCCTGACGGGAATTTTAAAGGTGTTCGACCCTTTCATTATAAAGTATTCATTAACCCATATAATACAAATGAAACCAAGTACGGAGCCGAATTCATTTACAAAATAAAATATTATGATAATTATAAGTTAGATTTTGGAGAACCAATTCCTTTTCAGAAAGAGTTTGTATACCTAGACTTAATATACCTTTTTATTAAAATTGCAGAAAAATTTTCAAAATCAATACCTACAATCATTAATCTTTTGAAATCTTCCATTCTGCCTAAAGAAGAAAAAACTACAGTCGGAAAACTATCAGAAATATTCTGGGATGCAGGATATCAAGGTAAAGCATTTGCATGTTCTTTTGGCGTAGATCATACAAATGCTTCAAAAGCTTTAGAATTAATGGCCAAGGTTACTAGAGAAAATCCGGTTCCAGGTATTTTTGCCATGCGTTTTGTAAAAAGTTCAGAGGCGACTTTGGCATTTTCAAAATTCCCTTTTACTTGTATGGTAGAGATAGATGGTATACAATGGAAGGATAATGATAACCTAATTAGTTTAACAGACTATTCTACAAAACTGATCGAAGTTTTAAAGAACAATAATATTCCTTTTACAATTCATTGGGGAAAAAATGCGAATTGGAAATTCCCAGGGCTTATAAATCACATGTATGGAAAAAACGTAAAAAAATGGAAGAAAATCAGAGCAAAATTGCTGTCAATTCCTATGCAAGAAGTTTTTTCTAATTCATTCCTTGATTCAACAAAACTTTCAGAACCTTTAGCAATTGATGAAGACCTGATAGTATGATTCGAAAAATTAATGTAGATACCAAAGTTTTGAAATTAGTCGAATCTTTGTTTTGAACTTTAAGGAAGACATTAAAAGTTCAGCCATAGTATAAACTCTTTACAGAAGGTGCAATTTGTAAAGAGTGTGTATTATTAAAGCATCCTTTATTTAGACTTTATTCAATAATCAGGTCAAGTAAGCTTACTCCTCCTGTTGAATTACGTTTTATAACAGCTACATATCTACTTCGTACTTTAGCTCCAAAGCTGTTCTGACTTTCAACATTACCTACTACAGTATATTCCTTACCCTTTCGTGTGATTTTTGATTTAAACAAAGCATCGAAATCAGCAGATGAAGGAACCTTCAATTGCTTTTCAACAAACTGTTGAGCTGCATAAGCTGCTTCATTATCTGTAAGGGTTGTTCTTATGGCTTTACTCTTATTTAATTCTTTACTGGTCCAAGGTTTCCAATCTTTTTCAGAAGTTGGATTATCTTTTCTGATTTGATATTCAAAATATTTGTTACGAGCATATATCCCTGACAATAATACTAGAAAAATAGCTACTACTACTGTTGAAGTATTAAACCATTTTGGTTTTTGCAACATTGGGTGTAACTTCTTCAATATACTTGGGTTTAACTTCCTCAATGTTTTCAACAGGATAGCCGCATTTTGGACATTGTTTTGCTTTGCTAGAAATTTGTGCTTCGCATTCTAGGCAATTAATTAGAGCCATATTTTACAATTATTTTTTAATGGAGAAATTATACTTTTTTCTAAACACATATTTATAGATATCTGTAAAATGGGTGGCATTTTTTAAAATGTATCGTTTATTTATATTTTTTAGATTTGCTCTTAATGAAGAATTGAATAAAATTCAATTAAAAATACATAAGATATTAAGGAAACTATGGATAGTCCTAAAAAACAATAGGTAAGTATTTCTGATATCTTAAAGACACTAGGCATTGGAATAAAAGTTACAGTTTTTGTTCCTTTACCGTCTAATTTATCCGCTATATTATCTAAAATTAATTTTTTCTCTGCCTTATTAATATATAACTCATGGTATTGAGATATAACCGAAAATAAAATTCCAATACCCAAGCTCAGTATAGCAAACATAAATGCGATTTTAGCACTAAATAGATTAATTATTTCAGGTTTCAAACTTACTAATAAGCCCAATAAACCAACTGATATTGTTGTAATGTTCCTTAAAAATCCAAAACGAGAAGAGCTATATTTTTCTTGTGATTTCGATAGATGGTCTAACTCATTTTGATACATAATATTTATACTTTATTTGAACTTATTATCCTTAGTCGATTATCAAGGGGGTCAACTCTTTTTTTAATGTATTGTACTCTTCGCTGGCAATCACCCCCAAGTCCAAAAGTTCTTTAGCTTCTTTTAATTTTGAAATTGCCTGATCTCGAGTTAAACTTCCATCGGGATTTAATATTTCTCCTAATTCCAAGGCTGTTTCATAATCAATTAGCACTGGCAATAGACCATACCCTTTAAAATAAGCATAAATTTTATAACCACTTTTTTTAGTTCCGTAAGTTCTTAGTTTGTCAATTAATATAGTATTTCCTGCAAGGGAATTCGAAACTCTTTGTCCGTTTTGCGAAATGTAAGTAAACCCTAAATCAGATGTTGGTACTCCTAAAACGATTGTGTCGCCGACTTTGATTTCATATCCGTTTTTAGATTGGCAATAGTCATATTCTGATTTCTTGGTCAATTCACCATATTTGGCAGATTGCGAATAACCCATTGAAACAATAGCGAGTAAAAACATGGTTAATAGTTTCATCATTTCACCTGAATTTTGGTTTAACTTATATTATTGAAGTAACACACTTATAAGGTCTCCGCGTTTTATGTCTATTGTTTGTTTGGTTTTGTATCTATAATATTCTAAACATTTTTCATTTTCGATATAATAAAGTTCTTCACATTCTAGTTTTTCATCATTTTTTATAGAATCGTAAATTCGTTCATTAACCAAATAGAAATTCTGTCCGTTTCTGTCTGAAATCAGGTTTAAACCCTTTCCAACAAACCCTGTTGGGGTAAAATCTTTTTTCTTATTCAAGCTATTCATTTATTAGATTTTCGGTGTGTTAATATTTGAAACTATCGACTTAATATTCTCTAGTGATTCAAGAACAGGTCCTTTATCGTTATGAGATTTACTATCAAGTGTTTCACTTGGGTTAATAGCTACAACATCCATTATAGTCTTAAGTACTTGCTCATTCAACTTAGAGCCTATAGTAGTATCTTTCATATTCTCAACCTCTTTTTTTAGGCCATAGTATATTTTGGCAACATCTTCCTTGTAAGCATATTCTTGTTGAAGTCTTTTATTCTGGCTACGTTGCTTACTTGCATAGATAGCCAACCATATAGCACCTCCTAAAAGAGGTAGATTCCCCAAAGTATACTTCCACATATCTTCGATTTTATAGTCTGTAAGTATAAATGAGGTAACCGAAACTCCCATTAAAATTGCTATTGCAAATCCAAAAATACCCAGCCATATCCAGTTCATATTATCGAAGGACGTTTTGTGTTCGTTAAAAGATTTCGCCAATGCTACAGTACTAGCACCTTTTAATAGGCTTTCTATTTCTAAAAACAACTTATTTTGCCTAGTAGAATTATCATCGTACAATTTCTGAATAGTTTGAACTTGCTGTTCGATATCTTGCTTAATTCCAGAAATTTTCTCGCCTTCTTCGTTTTCATATCCAAGCAACTCATCATTATATATGAAAATGTTTTCTCGCATTTCCAATATGTCCTTTTCAGCTTTTGTAAAAACATCAACAAATCCATCTATTCTCTCAGATAAGGTTCTTCCTTTGATGTCTAGGTTTTTAAAAACAGTTTTATCTAACTCTAAAAACTTCTTTTGTATCTGACTTACTTCGCTCTGAGCATTTTCCAATTCAGCAATCAAACCAGGATTATCTGTATCGCCTTCTAACAATTGAGCTTTTAAGTTAGAAATATCTTTTAAAGCTTTGTCCGCTTTATCTATGAATTTATTTACAACCCCTTTAAAATGACTTATCTGCCCTTTCTTAAATTCCTTTTCTTCCATTTTTTATAACTCAATTATATTCTATCCTTTTACAAGCTTTTATCCTGGTAAAATTTATTGGGCAGCATCTATTACTTCTTTTTTCTTTTTAAACTCAATTCTAACTCCTTTGCGCGGTGTTTATATTGCATTTTAACAAGTTTGAGTTGAGTTTCTAATAATTGTTTTAATTCGCTATCGCTCAAGTCACTTGTAATTTCTAAAGTGGATGATTCATACTCTGATATTTTAAAGGAAAGTACGGCCATTGGCAACTTATACTCAGGATCCTTTCCGGAAACATGAATTGCAGGTTTTCTATTCTTAAATTTATCCCAGATTCCCGTTATGGTTTTAGTAAACTTAGAAACTAATTTTTTGGCAATACCACCAGCAAGCTCGTCAGCAATTTTCAGGGAGAAATAAATAGAAAAAACTACCATGTAATCCTCTGGTTTCGTCCCGCATGCCATAATAGGAGGTTGCTCTAATTCCTCTGGTATACTAATTGGATATCCTAATTCCTGAAGATGCTCAAATTCTTTTCTATCTATACCATATAAATAGGTTACCTTAATTTCCTTATCCATTAATCAACAGTTTAAACTTCGTCATACAATTAATTGTTTTCTTGATTAGGAATCAAACAGACTATCTGGGAACCTTGCTTCCGTAACTATTTCCGCTTCTTCTTGTTTTAATCTTATTGCCAAGGACTCTTTATATTGCCTGGCTTCTGAGACTCTGCTAAATTCAGTTTCAGACTGGGTTATTTTCTTTATCGCCTCCTCTACATCATCCAATTTAACATTAAAAAATTCCTTCCTAAAGTTAACAAGGTTAACACTTTTCTGTTTGAAAATTTGATGGAGCTCATACTCTAAAGCCGGGGCGTCATCTGAATAAATAAGCGCGTGTACATCAAATGTAAATGGTACCGATGAATCTCCAAGCTCCTTTACTCTATCCAAAGGCTCTAACCTTCTTGTTAAACCAATTTTATAAACATCCTCACCAAAAGAGCCAATATTTGAAATTACATATACGTAACCTGATTTTGTTTGTTGCGCCATTGAAAGAGCTCTTATTTTTTGTTCATGAGCAATTTTTAGATTTTCTTCTAACTCTGCTATTTGACTTTGAAGCTTAACTAGTTCTTCTCCATTAACCAAACCAAGATCCCTCTTCGCTTTTTCCAAAGCCTTTTGATATAGATTTTCTTCCTGCTCGGCTTTCTTTCTAGCTATTTCAAAATCTCTTTGTGCCTTTTCCTCCTCCCTTAATCTTGCCTTTATCTCACGTTGTTCTTCTTTTTCTTGATATTTTTTGAGATTATATTCATGGGTCAATTTTAATTCTCTGAGTTTAATATCTAAGTAATCTTTTGTAATAGAAATGCTGAAGGAGACACCTAATTTGTTAATCGCATTAAATGACTTTAAAATTCTTGTCTCGATGGCAACCACGTTATTCCACTTTACTTTTGACAGTAATGTATCACACTCATTATTAAAAGACCTAAGGATAAGCTTTGTATTTTTTTTAACCATCGCCCTGCCTTTGACTATACTGTCGTTTAAATACCAATCTGTAGGGGCTAAGATTGCTCTGCCTGATGTTATGTAGTCCTTAACAATTGTTTTAATTAACAACAATTCCCTTTTATATATTTCAGAATCTTCAAAATTGAATATTGGTTCATAAATACCATAAGAAACCAAATCCAATCTACTTTCATAGATTTTGGTTTCTTCAAGTAATTCATTGTAAATTTTTTTGCCTTCATGATATTCGGAAACAAGCTTTCCTCTTTTTAATTCTATGTCATCAAGTTTCTTTTTTAAATTCTCAATTTTACTCTCAATATCGATTATAGATGAATATTTCTTAAGCAGCTCTTCCTTATCGCGTAAAATTTTTCCTTTTTCCTTTCGGCATTCACTTAAGTCCTCTGCTGAACGCTTTAGTTTTTTATTATTAAATAGATCCATACTGTTTAATAGGTCTTGTTTTATTAGTCCTCTTGCATATAAGGTCTCAATTCCCAATCAAGTCCTCGCTGTTTTAAGTATTTATATGAGGTACGCACCGAAAGTTCAAGCCGTTTACAGATTTCTTTTGCTGTAGGTTTCCCCTCATTAAAACACTCCTCACAAAATACACCTTTTTGCTGATTTTTCTTACGGATATCTATAATCGCCTCAAAAAATTTCTACATCTATCTCTGATTTTAAATCACCTTATTAAACCTAATACTACATGTCGAAAAAAGTATTTTATTAACAACTCTTTACATTATGCTTTTAGAACATAGCTTAAGGATTACCTTTAAACTCCCTGAAATATGCTTCAAAAAATAGAACTCTTTACAAAATCCGCTTTTTGTAAAGAGTTTTAAACTATTATGGAATTATTTTTAGTAATAGATTAAAAGTTCAAAATAGAATGTTAAAATTAACTTTGTGGGAGTAGTGAACACTTAAAGCCTTTAAAGCATATATAAACTGTCGTTTTAATGTACTACTTGATATTTCCGAATACTAGAATGGTACAGTTCACACATAATATACTACATATTATGTGTGTTTTTCTTATAAATATACATATTTGTTATAGGATTGAGATTGGTATACGTAATTTTCATGACATTAATTTGTTAGTTAATTTAAAATAAACCATAGTATTATGAAAAAAGAAGAATGTATCAATTTAGCTGAGTTTAAAAAGATTAAAAAATCTAAAAGCGATTTAATCCTGTTTCAAAAAAAGAAAAAGAATGAATCTGAATTGGTTTTAACACATAAAAGAAGCGATGTATTATTTTACTTAAAATTGAATGAGAATGATGAAGTGATTAAATCTTCAAACTTGACTTTCACAAAATTATCAGAGACGAAATTTACACCATATGAACCAAAACAAGATTTTATAACAACAGGTGTTGACATTTTCGTACTTGGGTGTAATAATGAACTTGTCGGTGTAATCTCGCTAGAAGGAGATGGAGGTTATGATAGGGTATATAGTGTTCATATGTGTGCTGGCATTTTTTTCAATCCAGTTCGATGGAAATAATGTATTTAATACCCGTCTTTAATTAGACTTTTAAATAAATTAAGAATCGTTTATTAATACTTGTAGTTTAGAAAAATTTCTCAAAATTTATCTCAAACAATTCAATATTCAGAGTGTGAAATCCCAGCTATATTCTTGAAATTTTTGATATTAAAATTCTACTACTGTTGTTAAACCAGAAAGAGAATAAATTAAAACAAGTTTTTTCTAAACTTTCCATAATCTGTCAACTCATCTCGAAAACCATTAAACACCTCCTCTTCGCGATAGCTAGATTTTCCCAATAGGGCACTAAAGGCATAAATACTTTTACGTAAAAGTCTAGCTTGTCTTGAATCGATTTTCTGTTGAGCGGTAATATGAATTTTTCCTCGAAGCCCATTGTCCAAATGAAATTTCAATACCTCCGCGGATAGGTTTGGTTGTATATCGTCATGGGTAATCATGAACGCAGCTTTTTGGTAAAGCTGTTTTTCAATCAAATAAGAAACCCATAAGTTTTTCAATTGACCTTGGCCTTTGGTTGTGATATTGTCAAGTATGGTTCTTTGCCCATTAATCATTTCATCTAAACCTTTAAAGGATTTAAGGTACATTTTGGTTTTAGTTTGGAGTGGTATTCCTTCGGGAAACTTTGAATAAATGGAGTGTAAGAAGATAGTATTGTCCTTTTTAACAAAATAAAATCCTTTTTCATTGAATAGCCGAACATAATCCTGAGCTGATTTCTCAAAGGGTATATGGTTTTTTTCTGCCGATTTTTGATACGCCATTAAACTCAATTGGTCGAATTTTTGCCGGTGCTCATCGGACATAGCCTTAAATAACCTTGGAAAAATTATGGGTAAGAAGATAGCGCTGCCACTTAATCCCGTTTCCTTAAAAGGGATATCGTTTACTAAGGCTTTCAGTACTTTTTCATTTTGGTCCATAAATCCTGTTGAAATATAGGATTGCGTTTTCTCTGGTAAAACGAAATTGGAAATTGACAAGAGTACTTGATGCCTGTTGGAATTCAAATAGGATATTTTACCATGAACATACTTCAGTCCAAGACTTTGTACGAGATCAAAAACGATTGCCTTTTCTGATTTCAAATTGAATACGTTTCCATGGATTACGCTATTGAACAGCAATGCCTTTTGTTCGAGTATTTCCTTTTCCCTTCTGAATTCAATTGAGTAAATATCTGCTTTTGTTTGCTCGAATTCCGATATGATCATTGATTTCAAGAGAGGGTGGTTTTTTTGGGACCAAGCATTCAAAAAAGAGAAATTTTCCGAAGATTGAATAACTGGCAACAAATCTTTGAAGCTCTTTATCCTGACAAAATCGGATAATAATTCCTGTTTGTATCCATTTAAATAGGAGTCATAAAAAGCATTTTTTATAAGTTTACGAACTTCCAGAACTATTTGTTTGCCTGCGAAGTCCAGTTCTGTTGCGCTGTCCGTTTCCTCTTCGGTAAGTACTGGGTGTACCCCAAAATTGGTTTTAGAACTGATTTCGGTACTATTGAAAACATAACCAGACTTATCCAAAATCATAAAATCCGAAGCCTTGCCACTACTATCATAGCTTATTTTGGCCTTGATGTTTTGATAGGAATTTAAGATTTCAGGAAGGTCTCCAGGGGTAACTGTTTTAAAAAGTGCATAGGTTGTAAGCAACTGTTTTTCCAGTCGCTTTTTATGCATTGGCAATAATTTTGATTGTGATTGCCGGTCAAAAACGGCCTGTAATTTTGGCCCGCTCAGTCTTGGGTGAACTGTATAACCATCAATAAATCGCGATTTATAGCCGTTATCAATTGCAATTCCATAGGAAACACCGATACGTCCACGGCCATTCTTAATTGGTTTTACAATAATATGATAAGGTGCTACCAACTCTGAGAGCTGCTTAAAACTTCGGACTTTGTACTTTTGAAGGGTACTATTCAAAATATCCTGAATATAGAATTTGACCCCATTGGAGTCGTCTTTCTTGATTTCTGGCAGACGAAAGAGCGGTAGTTCTTTGTTTGATTTGGTTTCAGGTGATGGCGATAATCCAAACTTTTGCTCCAAGTGTTTTTGGGTGGCAATGCTACGTCTAAAGTCATGTGAAAGGTCAATTAAGTTTCCGTTCTCTTCAACGGTTGTAGAGACAATATGAACGTGTTGATGTTGCGTATCGAAATGACGGACCACCACAAAAGGCTGTCCGCCGTAACCCATATTTTCCATATAACTTTTTGCCAGTTTATAGAAATCCGAATCGTTCAATTTTTCGCCATGTGGAAAATTAAGTGAGATATGGACATAGCGTTTTTGCGATTCGTGGCGTCCTCCTAGATGGTGCAGAATCCTTGTGAATTGTTCTTTTGTGGTATCGGTTTCCGAGTAGGTATTTTGAAACCCGAGCACGCGAATTTTAGTTTTACCAAAGACATAATTCACTACCCCGTGAACACTATTTCGATATAAAATTCTTGCGATCATCTATTCTTTTTTGCTATCCAAAATCTCAAACAACTTGACTATTAATTCATTTGATTTCTGCATTTCCAGTTCCAATTTTGAATTTGGGCTTCTTAGATTTTTATAGTTTGCTACTTTGACCAGTTGATTGATGTTAGTTCCAATTTTGTTTATTTGATAGGTGAGGTTGGCAAATGAATCCGAAATCTGTGTTTCCAATACGGCTTTATTTTGAAGAATCATCCGTCTCAAAAATGGTCCTAGCACACCTCGTTTTTTGAAATCTAGATTGTATGATTCCAAGAGCATCCTGATTGCTTCCATTTCTTTGTCATTGAAACGTAGGTTGACCGTATGCTTCCTTTTATACTTTCCCAATGGTTTACGACCAACTTTACTTTTCATAATTCAATAGTCACTTTTTTAGGGATTACATCCAGTTTTCACTTCGTCAGAAGTAGTCATTTTAAGTGCCTTAAAATATAACTTGCTATCTGCCTTGCAGATAAATATAAGTAATTCAATCATCTTTTATGTACCTATATATCAATACCTTACGGCATATGTTCAAATGAAAACATATGAAATCAAATACAAAATACGAGTGTATGATTTTTTCAAAAAACTGTCTGTGAAGTAGAACTTGGCAATTAGAATATTTTGAATTTCAATAATATGTTTTGATGTCAAGGACTTGAAACTCCCAAGACATTTACGTTGTTATTTGTCCATTGATGAGAAACTGTAATATTTAGGATAGTTGGAAAGATAAAGGCAAGGCAGCATTTTTTAGCTGCCTTGTTTTTATGCGTGTTTCCGAGGCGGTTTGAAATTGTGGGGCTTTTCCGCCCCTGAATTTCGAACTTCCGCAGGAAAACGGGAAACACAAGTATGTACAACACCGGTATCTACACAAGAAAAAAGACCATTTTACGTTGTAATACCTTTAAGGTCATGGTTTAAAAATCATGCCTTATACAAATAAAAAAATATTGAACTTCTACTGGAAACTTCTTATTGGTGCCGCACTCCTTTATTATGGGTATGTCTTCTGGGTCTTGAAAATCAAAAAAGACCCGAAAACAAAAAAAGATGTGGAAAATGATTCATATTTGCAAAATAATGATATATTTGTAAATGAAACATCATTTGAACAATCCGATTTAGGAGATATACTCGACCAAGTAGTAACGGAAACAGAAAACAATTCCAAACTACTGGATGCTTTTGAAAAGGGTTCATCTGATGCAGATGATATAAATTCCTTAACTCGTAAAAAGCATGAAAAACTCAAAATTATCCGTAGCAAGGATTCCGTGGACGATGATGCCACCGACTCCGAATCCTAAAGAAATCCTCTTTCTTTTATTCCTGATCCTTTTTATTCCGACAGACCTCTTTTCGCAACTCAATGAACTCGTTAGCGAATTCCAGAAAACCGAAAGCGAGGCCGAAAGCATTGCCGATAGTATTGTTGGTCTGGTGAAGACCATCGCCGGTGTTTCGGTGATTATAGGTTCATTGGTCTATCTCTATCTAAGGGAACAACAAAGCGACCTGACCAAAAAAGTGGGTAACACCATTATCGGTATAGCGCTGTTCTTTATCCTTTTGGCCGTAGGCGACAGCATCCGTTCCTAATCATAAATACTTTTCGTTTTGGAACAGGAGTACCTACATATCAAAAAGGGGCTTCAAAAAGAAGTACTCTTTATGGGCCTTAAAGCGGTGTACATCAATTACTGCATTTATTTGGGTCTTTCCAGTATCATCATCGGTCTTGGACTATCGACTATCATTCCAACAGCCTTGGCCTTGCTGATTACGGCGCTTTTGATTCTGATAGTATTTGGCATTTTGATGTTCTATTCCAAAACATATGGCGCAAAAGGCTTTGTCAAAAAAATGGCAGATGCCCAAATGCCCCGAACAATTAAAGTTTCCAATTCATTTACAACACTATTAGTATGGAAAAACAATTAGCCCTTTACGATTCCTTTCCCATATATGGGTATGAACGCCATTCTTTGATTTCAAAGGAAAAGGGCTGCATGACCATTCCCTTAAAATTGAAACTTCCCGAGGTCTTTACTTTGGATGTTTCGGAGTATGTGCAATTGAACGAACTCTTTTTCAATATCATAGATATCCTTGGTCCGAATACTTTATTACATAAACAGGATTATTTTTTCGAGGAAACCTATCAACCAATTCGAGGACGCTTACAGGGCGATTTTCTGGAACGCGCTAACGAGACTCATTTCAATGAGCGTTCCTTTTTACGTGCTACACATTACCTGTATATCAGTATTGTTCCAAAAAACTATATCCAATATTCATCGAAGAGAGCTAATTCCTTTTTAAGTAAAAAGCGTGATTTCTATTTGGAAAACACAATTCCCGAAGAGTTTATAAATACAACGGTACTATCCGATTTTGAAAGCAAAGTTCAAAGCGTTAAGGAACTGATCAATGCATCGGGTTTAATGACCGCAGAAATAATGAACTACGATAGCCTGTTTTCTGAAAACGGACTTTACGGTAGCTACTTTGGATTGTCTGCGGAAAACACAAAACTGTCCGATATTGATTTTGCAGACAACGCCATTCAGGTCGGCCATAAAAAAGCCCAGTTCTTCACGGTGGAAAACCTGGACCAGTTCACTAAAGAACATCTGTCGACAAATGAGGTTTACGGGAAGTTTTCCTCCAAATACAATCAATTCCCTATTGGCAATCTTTTTTCCATTGGGTTTAAGATTCCGTACGAGCATATCATCAACCAATACATTTATATCCCAGAGCAAGAAAAGGTGATGAAGCAATTACGAAAAAAAGCAAAACGCTTCAACCAATTTTCCAATGGAAAAAAAGACGATAGCAACGCTATATATGCAGATCAGATATATGCCTTCAATACCGATGTGCTGGAAAATCATAAGGAGATTGTCTTTTATCACATGAATGTATTGGCTTTTGGAGCGGATCAAAAGGAACATCGTCATTTGTGCAATTCCGTTTCCAGTTCCTTTAAAAAATTGAAAATCAATGTCAAGGAAAACAGTATCGATCGCAAAAATCTTTTTTTCGGTGGTGTGCCGGGTAACGCGGTAGGTATTCCTTCGGATATGTATATGCCGATGTCCAGCGATATGGCCGCTTCCCTTTTATATTTCGAGGGAGAGTATAAAGATTCCGTCACTTCGGTCGATGGTTTGCGCTTGGTGGACCGAATAACGGGAAGACCTCTTTCCGTAAGCGTCTACAAACTACCGGAAGAAAAAGACTGGATCTTCAATCGAGGAATGTTGGTCGCTTCCGGTTCAGGTGGAGGAAAATCCTTTGTCATTAACCACTACATCGCTTCCGAATTAAGGCAAGGTGGGGAAGTCGTAATTATGGAAGATGGAAATTCCTATGATAAGTTAACGGAAGTATTCGGTGGAGTGATTATCGAACATGATGATGAAAAGCCATTTACGTTCAACCCCTTTCAATTGGACGGTTACGATTTCGTAATAAAAGCTAACGGAACGAAAATATTGACCGAGGACAAGACCATTAATTTGGTTACACTCCTTAAACTGATTTCGGGCGATGAAAAGAAATCAAAGGCAAGTCAGTTATCCAGCGAAGTAAAAAATACGGTCTTTGAAATCTTGATCGCTGGATACTATGAAACTATGTGGAAAGACTTAAACACACATATTAATTTTGACAGTTTCTTTGAATACTGCAACCAGCATATTATCATGCTTATAGAAACCAAAGGCATTTCAAGGGAGATATTCGACCCAAAAGTCTTCCTTTTTCTTTTGGAGAAATATTATAAGGATGGCCCACGGGGAAAACTACTGAACTATGAAGACGAACGGATAACCGCCTTGAGCGAGGAAAAAATCGTCTACTTCAAATTGGGAAAACTCATTGACAATGAACTTCTTTTTCCGATTACGGCATTGATGATCATGGAAATTTTCAGCAAAAAACTAAATGACCGCTCAAAACTCTCGATCAATAAAATGATGGTGGTGGACGAGGCTTGGAAAGCTCTAGATAGAAAAGAGCTTGTGGACTACTTCAACAGCCAATCAAGAATGGCCAGAAAGTATGGTGGACAGCCTATTTTCATTTCCCAAAAAGTGGATGATTTTATCGCCTCCGAAGTTATCAAGAACGCTATAGTTGTGAACTCCCATATCAAAGTGTTTCTCGATATGCGAGATTTTGCGAAATCCTTCGACAACATCCAGTCCGTAATGGGTCTTGGTGAAAAACAAAAGCAGTTGATCCTTTCGATCAACAAAGACCTGCCAGAAGATAGAAAATTAAGGGAGGTTGCTTTTTGCTGGATGGACCGAGTGAAAGTTTATGGCGTTGAAACATCCTTGGAAGAAAAATGCATCTACGAAACCAATGCTACCGAAAGTGGTAAGATTATACAACTATTCAAAAAAAATCATAAGAACTGGGAGCTTACAGCCAAGGCCTATGCCTACGAGAGTTCCATAAAACCTGAGAAAAAATGAAAAAGCTGATCCTTTTAAAAATCGTCCTATTTCCGCTATTGGCTTTAGGACAAATACCGGTAACCGATGCGGCGACCAATGCCAGTATAGGCTTAGTCAATAGCCAATTGACGAGCATTAATATACAGCTAAAGGCAATGAACAAAAACTTGGGACGATTGATCAACCTATTGGAAAGGAACAACAACTTGACTTCGAAGTCCAAGGATATCCTAAAAGAAGAACTGGAGGCAAAAAAAACCGCACCCAACTATGTGACCAAATCAACCGATGTGGGCAGAACAATGGATTTAAAGGACAAGATTGTTGAAGCTTATCGGACTTCAAGAAATACAGTTCAGGATTTCGAGTATTTGGAGCGACAGGAAATACAGGATTTCTTGATGTATTCAACCGATGCTATAATAGATACTAAAAACCTTTTTAAACAATGCAATCAGATTATAAAGACCAAATCGATCATTCAACCCGAAGAGCGTTTAAAAGAGGTGAATTCCATCAACATAAAACTAGAAGCTATTCTGGATGAACTCATAGCATATAACGGCCGATTGGAACAAACCAACTCCTTTCGTGCGGCGCGACGAACATTGATCAACCTTAACAAAGAATAAGATGGTGGTCATTAATACATTGGAAAAAGGAATTCGCGAATCGGTCAATGAACTGTTTGACCAATACATTATCGATGCTTTTGAGGCGGTCGATCCGGTAATCAATATCGGGCAGCAGTTCGCTTATATCGGTATTGCCATTATTGCCTTAAGGGTATATCTGAACGAACAGAAACGCGCCGATGTTTTGGAATACCTCAAATGGGTACCCTTGGCATTTATTCTTCTAAAATATAAAATCTTTGCGATGTCTATATTTGATTTTTATCAAAGAATCGGTCTATCGCTTAGGGCAAATGATATTTCTTGGGATATACTACAAATGAAGATCTATGAATCGCAAAATGTGGCCATGGCAACCTTGGGCGGCTCTTGGAGTTTTATGAACATAAATCCGGAGGCCTTGGGTTCATTAAGTTTGGCTTTAATGACCTCTGGACTCACATCTTTGGCCTCTATTATATCAACGGTGGTATTCGTGGGGATTAAAGCAATGTCGGTGATATATCTCTTTGTGCTCATTGTATTCGGCCCATTGAATATCGGGCTGTCTTTTATTCCCGCCTTGTCCGGAATGTGGAAGGCCTGGTTACAGAAATTCATGAGTGTTTGTTTATGGATTCCCATGTTGTACCTGATCGATAATTTTCTGTTACATGTCATGGAACAACTCATCGATTCGCTTTTGGTCAATGGTGATGCGAATTTAGGCTTGGTTCTAACAAGCGCACTTTTAGTGCTGATGAATATTTTCGTGTATTTAAAAGCGCCTACCCTTTCCAATTTCATCGTTCAGGGTATGAATGTAGGTGCTACCCAAATGAAGGACAAGGCGAAGCACTATGCAAAGAAAACCGCACAGGCAGCAATGGATGTAAAAAGTGGTGGAATAACTAAGGGTGTAAGAACGCTGGTACAGTAGAACGATTAAAATGGATTTTTAACGAGTGTATTTCAACGAATGAACGGTAATTATAACATTTTCAACGATTTAAGCAAGGTGCATAAGAGAAGTACGAATGTTCTTATTCTATCTTTAATGTCCGTGGTTTGTTGTACCGTGGTAAGTATTTACGTCGTTTTTAGAACGAACGAAAGCGTAAAAAACAGATTTTACTTACTGGATAAAGGCCAAAAAGTTGCTGCTGTTCGCGTCGAAGACCCCAAACGGGCGCTGAACATTTTATGTGAAGGACATGTGCGTAATTTCCACGAACTTTTCTTTTCACTTGAACCTGACCTACAATTTATAAAGAATAATATAGAGGGCAAGGCACTCTATATGATAGACCATTCCGGGGAACGGTTGTATAATCGGTTGGTCGATCAAAACTATTATGAAGATGTGGCGAAAAGTGATTATTCTATAGAAGTGGAGCTGGATTCCATTCACATCGAATATGCAACGTACCCCTATTTCTTCCGTTTTACCGGAAAACAGAAAATTTTTAAAAACGGTGATACGGAATATCGAAATCTGGTTACGACTGGCTATATCAAAGAAACCAAATCAACGGACAATAATTTGAACGGTATTAAGATTGTTCATTTTAAGGTCGTTGACAATAATGATTTATAAAAGGGCCAGATGACATTTGAAAACCAAAAATTGGAACGATGGATAAAAAAGCACCGGCTCTTTGCATGGGCATTGCCCATTGTAATTATTCTTGGAATATTCTTTATCACGACAAATTTTCAATCAAAACAAGAGGGAGAAAAAAATAGTACCGAAAGCGGTTACAACAATACCTTGCCAAATCAAAAGAATGAATTGGAGGTAAAGCAACCCAATGCCCTTTATAAGCAATCGGTAAAAGATTCTTTAGAGCGACTACGTGATAAAGGTAGTATTCGAAATATAGTAGCTGCCAAAAAAGAGAACGACTCCCTTGAACGCATCTTGGAAGAGCTTAATAA
Organism: uncultured Flavobacteriaceae bacterium; assembly: GCA_938029725.1. Lineage (GTDB taxonomy): Bacteria > Bacteroidota > Bacteroidia > Flavobacteriales > Flavobacteriaceae > Maribacter_C. Next base: position 7,010 of record CALHGE010000054.1, on the reverse strand, counting down.
TTTTTCGTTGGACGAAGAATCCAATAAAAGTCACATTTTGGAAGAGGTTCCAAATACTAGGCAGGCACCGCCCGAGTACGTTTCTAAAAAAACCGCTGCCCAAGAGAAGTTGGAATATCGAAAATTATTACTAGAGGCAAGGGATGAACGCCTCTCTAGAAGTCAGGATTATTCAGCCCCATATACGGAAACTTCAAATGAGTTTTCCTCAAGTTCAATATCATTTGATGCAGCGATTTATCGAGATCAATTCATTCTCCCTGGTGACAGGGTTACATTGATTTTAAATGAGGAAGTTTATTTTAAGGGAAACCGTTTCCCAAAAAACACCTTCATTTATGCAACGTCCCACATACAAGGTTCAAGGGTTTTATTGGAAATTTCCAACATTAATAATCATCCGTTGCTTTTGGTCGCAAAAGACCAGCAGGACGGAATGCTTGGATTGCATAATGAGAGGGCAAATGAGCTATTACAGGAATTCAAGGCAGAGTTAGAATACCAAGGCGTTAACGGGTTATCAGATGCCGTTGGAGAATTTACGGATACATCTTTGTCCAAAAATCTGGTTCGGTCGTTTGGAAATTTCTTCAGCAAGAAAAAATACAAGCAAAAAGATAAAATCCTTTTGGTCAACGGGGACCAGGTGTTTCTAGTATCCAAATAATTGTAAAATGAGAAAACTGGCGTATTACATATTGGTCCTATTAGTTCCTTTCTTGGCAATGTCTCAGAATTGTAGTGATACACTTCGTGTGTCCAAAAAATACAAGACGATTTTGATATTTCCCGAAAACATTTCAGAAAGTATCGTCGGAAATGATTTTGGGTTTATAGCTGACTTGCCTAAATCCAAAGGGAGCAGGTTCCATGGTCGTATTATGAAGCTCTACTATGACGAACTGGCGACGGAAGAAGAGAATTACACCAACCACACGGTAATTACGGAATCAGGGAATGTATATGATTTCATTCTTGAATTAACAGAACGTCCCGAAAAACTAACGTGGTATATACAACCTGAAATGGCAATAGCGAATATTAGCGGGAAACCTCTCGACCAAACCCACGGAAATTATTCTGAACCCGAAAAAAGCCATTCGTTATCCGAAAAGAAAAAGAATACCAACTCGAATACCATTATTACCTCAAAGAATGAAAAGACCAATAGTATAGATAGGGCGACTAGGGAATTGTATGAGACCGATCCTATGGAATATTATCGGCTTCGTTCCTATTATATGCAATTTGATAAGGCGAAAATCAGCAGGTATTTCTCTAGATCGGACAATGTCTTTTTATGGCTTAAAGGAGTTTACTACAACGAAGATGAACTCTACTTTCAGTTGAGGGTCGAGAATAAGGAAGGTCTTGATTTGGATATCAATTTCATCAAATTCAGTATGGCCACCAACTATAAAAATAGTAGCAGTAATCAAAGAATGGCCCTTGAACCGGTTTATGTTTTTAAACAACCAAAGACCGTAGGGGGTAAAAGTGAAAATCACTTTGTAATCGTTTTTAAGAAGTTCGCTTTGGACGAAAAAAAGGAAATCGTGGTGGAACTTGACGAAGAATCGGGCAACCGTAACCTATCCTTAAAAATTGGACACGAAATTATTAATAACCCCATACACTTTTAAATAATGAAAACAACGATATCGATCATAGTGTTTTTCTTTTCTACTATGGCATTCTCCCAAAATGGGAACTACGCTTCTTCGGTGGGAATAAGTGGTGGTTATGCCGAAGATGGTTTTGGTATCATGGCCACCTATAATTATCACTTGAACAGAAACCGTTACGCCCAGTTGAGCGTTTTTGTCGCCATAGCTGAAGATAAGGGATCATTTGATATTCCTTATAACATCTTTACCGTTCAACCTGGGTATTTTTTCAAAGTTTGGGAACAAAAGAACTTTAAAAAGTATGGTGTTAATCTAGGCGGTGGTGGAATTTTCGGATATGAAGTTATCAATAATGGTAATAGCCTTCTTTCAAATGGTGCTATTCTAGATGCCAAGAGCCAGTTTATATATGGAATATTCGCCGGGATTGAAGGGGAGATAGCCCTGAGTAATGATTTTTCTTTATTGATAAAAGCAAACGAATATTATCATATCAATAGTGATGTTGGAAAATTCTATCCCTATGCGGGCCTAGGCCTTAGATACTTCCTGTTTTAAAGACTTTGAAAATGAAAAAACTAACTCGATCAATCCGGTTTTCAATTGCCTTTCTATCGGCGACTTTCCTACTGATATTGGCCTGTAGTAAAGACTTCGAAGATGTCATATTGGATGACTTTGATTTCAATTTTACCGGCGAACATAATGGGGAAAACTATTTATTTGAAACGTCACGCACTTCCTTTTCGCTGGTTCCAGAGAAGGAAATTACTACGGTGGACTATTTTGTGAAATATGCGCCTAACAATAGCAAAGGACATTTCTTGACAATGGAGGGCGATACCATACGTGCAAACGATACCCTGAAGATTTCAGATAGAAACTGGAATTACAATTATGTAGCAATTGATACTGGACTACATAAAGTGAAGTTTCTGGCGTGGGATTCCAATGCAAATCAAAAAGAATTGGAGTTATTGTTCAATGCCAAATATGCCAGTTTTAGTTTTCTACTAAACAAAGGGGTCAATGAATTTATTGTCAACTCTAAAAACCCTGTAAACGTTACTTTATTAAGGGACAAGGACACCGCAAATCCAGAAAATCAAAATGACTTTGAGGTTACTTACCAAATTGAAAATGGAACCGGAAAACTATATCTCGATGGCCAAGAATTTGATGCAGGTAGGCCGTTCATCTTGCCTAAAGGAATTTCGGAAATGGGATACCTTCCAGAAACATTGGGAGAGCATAAACTTATTGTAACGGCAAAAGCTCCAGATGGAGCCATATTGACAGAGGATTTAGTTTTAAAAGTACTGAATCTTGGTTTTAGCATTAATGCAACGGCGGCATCGACCCAAGTAGAATTGGACACCAACTTGGCCATAGCCATAGACCTTAATACCCAAGATGAAACATCTAATGTAGTTTATGAAATCACACATTCGTTTGCATCATCAAGTGCAGGTGGTGGAACGGTTAGGGACCATAATGGCGGTGTAATGGATGCTGGACAATATAGAAGTATCGTACCAAACTCCTATAACTATACTTTTACAAGTACCGAATTGGGCAATAGAAAAATATATTTTGATATAAGGGATTCCAATGGACAAATTAAACGTGATAGTGTTGAAATCGAAGTAGCTAATATTCCTTTTACGTTTTCAGGCAATTCGGAAAGCAATTCGTTATTCCTAAACGAACGTACGCAACTCAATTTCAATATCAAATCAAATGGTAATACCCAAAATATCGATTACACTATTTCCTATGAGATTTTAGAAGGCAACGGTAAGATTACTGGTATCAATGGTAACATCTTACAGAACTCAACAGGTTATCCAGTAACGTTGGGCAACTTCTCGTTTTTATATTTTCCGGAGAGTTTAGGTTCTCATCAAATTTCATTCATTGTAACAGATAATTATGGGCAAGAAGTGGGTCCAGTAATAATTGATTTGGAAACAAAACAAAATGACTTTACGGTTAATATTACCCCTTCTAAGACCTCTGAATTTGCGAATATACCAGTAAATGTTATTATAAATATAGACGAAATTCCTGATGGAGCGAACGACCGGTACGAAGCCTTTTACTCTTCGGGAAGAAATGGAGTTCTTAGGGTCAATGGAATAGATTATGGACCTGGAGAGAAATTTCAATTGACTCCCAATGTAAACAATGTAGTCTACACAGGTTCAGAAGTCGGTCAACATGATATTGTATTGAGCGTTGAGTCCGATGCTGGTGTAAATCATACGGCAAACACAACTATAAACTACAATCAAATTGATTTTCTATTTACAGGGGGGAGTCAGAAAACAGACATATCGATTGGAGAATTAAGTTCCTTAAACTTTAATATTTCTGAAAGTGTTGGCTCATCCAATTATACAATGCGCTATAGTATAAATGGGAATGCTCTTATCAGAGATGCAAACGGTTTAGAAGTAAGTGCGGGCAACATTTATGATGTCCCTAAAGGAAATTTCAACTGGAGTCTCGAAGGCACGGATGAGAGTAACATCAATCTGACTTTCTTTGTCCAGAACGATACAGGTCTCGAAAAAACAGTTACCATTTCTATTGATGTAAGACCAAAGAACTATAATTTTACGGCTAATTCTACTCAATCACAGGCCAATACGGGCGATGTGGTCGATTTAAATTTTAATATTACCGAACTTGGAATAGGGGGGGACACCTATTTAATGTATTTTTCCACAGGAAGTAGCAACGGTGCATTTGAGTATCAGGGAACTACCTATGCTGCCGGAGAGAGCTTTACCGTTCCGACCGGTTCGTTCCATGGAAAATATACGGGAATTTCGGAATCCAACCATAATATAGAGTTTACGGTTCGTTCATCTTCCGAAGTGGAAAAAACGGCAGACGTCAATATACAATTTAACAAATACGAAGAGTTTTTTGATTTGACAGTTAGCCATCCTTCCGTAGACATTTTTCAAGATCGGCAATTTCCGTTTTCATTTGTAACAAATGCAACTGCCGGTCATGATACCGAAGTTACTTACGAAATGACTTTTTCTTTTTCTGGTGCCAATGCGGGCTTCATAAGTTATAACGGCCAAATTTATCGTGAAGGTGAAACGATTCCCTTGCCCTATGGTTCGGAACAGTTGGATTTTACTCCATTGACCGAAGAGAGTTTTACCATCGATTTCCGGGTTGAGAACACAACAGGTATTTCACAAACTGTTAGCGAATCAGTTACTGTTCTTAAAAAACCAAAAGTTGCTACTAAGGGCGAAAAACAAAATATTAATTGTGGCGGACTAAACGGTTGTGACTATCAGGTATTAATATATACTTGTTTTGAAACCAACTGTTCAGAAGCCTATAATGGTGCTACGCTACAACAAGTTGAAATTCGAATTTACAATCGGGCTGATAGTCGTTGGGATACCAAACTCTTCAATTACAATGATGCGCAAGGGACAGGAGTAGAAAGGTATTTTAAACTGGAAGAAGAACCGAGTGAAGGCAAACTAAAATATTTGGATCAGCCTTATGAGGTCAGAGTCATGGATACCAATGGGCAATGGAGCGATACGGCTACAGGAAATATTATTCGTGTTTAAGTTTTATCCTTTACTGTTAGCTTTTTCTAAACGTAAACGTAACAATAACGTCCTCATCTCCTAGATTATCGTTTGTTTCGACTATTAATTTAGTTTTGGTAAGTTCTTGAATGCGCATTTCGTTTCTGGTATCGAATCTGATGATTGAATTATTTACGAGCTCATAGCTATCCTCTTCAATTGTTGAGAATGTATCTTGGTCATCACAAGCAAGCCCATTCTCATTAATCGAATATACGCCTTTTCCTACTGAACCCATTTCAGTAAAAAAAGTAAGATTGTCTTTGATACATTGGCGTATTTCTTGGGTATTGAAAAGATCAATGTTAACAGTTCCGTCTCCATTGATATCTACCGCTCTGTCAGTCATAATTGCCGTATATTCCCATTGACCCAACAATGCCTTGGATCGATCAGCCAAAGGAATACTATCATCGCTTTTTTTACATGAAATACACAATAACGTAATCAACGAAAAAATAATAAAAATCTCATTTTTCATAAGAAATTGATTTAACTCTTCATATTCTAAAGGTATAAAATTAGCATTTACCCCACCACACTACTCAACTTAAACATAGGCAAATACATAGAAACTAGTATTACACCAACAAAAATGCCAATGACAATTATGATAAGTGGTTCCATCAGCGTAGACAACAATTTTGATTTTTGTTGCACCTCAATAGCATATTGTTGATTCAAACGTTCGAAGATATATTCGGTTTGATTAGTTTCTTCGGCAACTTTGACTAGGGAGATCATTTTGTTGTCAAAGATTTTACTCTCTTTCATACTAGCGTTTAGACTACTTCCTGCCAAAACCCCTTTTTCTACTTTGGTTAAGGCTTCGTTCAAAGGGTAAAAATCAATCATCTTTTTTACCATTTGAATACTGTTAAGCATGGGGACTTTAGAAGCGGTTAATAAAGCCACCGCTTGCGTGAATTGTGCTAAGTAAACAGTACTAATGAAATTTCCTAAATACGGAATCTTTAAAAGCATTTTGTCCTTTCGTTCTTTAAACCAAGGCTTGTTAGAAAAGGTTTTCCGTAATGCAATGATAGATCCTATGACAACCAAAACCAGCCAACCATAGTTCTTAATAAATTCAGAAGCGCTGATTACCATTTTCGTGATACCGGGTAGTTCTACTCCATTTTGATTGAATATGTCCTCAAACATAGGCACAACCATTCTCAGCATGAAAATAACGACTAGTACTGCAGTACATAAAATGATAATTGGGTAGGTGAGCGCATTCGTTAAACTTCTTCGCTGTTCATTTTTTCGTTCGTAAAATTTCCCTAGTTCTTCTATGATACGGGTAAGTGTTCCTGTTTCTTCTCCGATTTTTACGGAGTAGTATTCGTATTCTGAAAACTCAGGGCGTTCTTTTAGCAATTCAAAGAAACTCCGTCCAGATACTAAAGCTTCCACCATTTCACCAAAAAACGCTTTCTGTTTTTCTTTCTTTTGATTCTCTTGTATGAGTGCTAAAGAATCTTTGAGGTTGATTCCGGCTTTTAATAAGACTCCCAGTTCAGAATAAAAATCTTCCTTCTTTTTGTTTCCAAAAGATTTTCCAAATGAAATTTCCTTTTGCAAAAGATCAGCTATCCAATCCTTATCAGATTTGGTATGCTGCTTTTGCTGGGGCAAAGTTTGTTCTAATTTGAATCCACTCATAGCTTTTGGTTTATATCCGTTGCTGGCGCGTTATCTTTAAAAACAAATAGGTGTTGATGCCCCGTTTCCTTACTTGTTTTTAACT
>CALHGE010000053.1 GCA_938029725.1 uncultured Flavobacteriaceae bacterium | reverse complement strand
GGGAAGTTAAGCCCGTCTGCGCCGATGGTACTGCTATACCAAGTGGGAGAGTAGGTAGCCGCCTTTTCGAAACCCCGATACTAACGTATCGGGGTTTTTTTTTACCCAAAAAACAAAAAAACTAAACAATAATAGTTAGATGCAAGATCCGCTTCACAATCATCAATGCGATATGCAGCCTACGAAGTACCTCAGAAACTAAATAAGATGCTGACTGCAGGTCATGCTGAATAGGGTTTGTTCAGTTTCTCTTAGTAAGCGATCATTGCTTAGAAAGGACTGTAGTGAATTGTAAAAGGGTTAAAGAAAACTAGAAACAAAAAAGCCACTTCATTAGAAGTGGCTTTTTTGTTTCTATATAATTTCGGTATCATACTCTAGGCAAGTCGCCCCCAGCTTTTAGTGGTAGAAAAGATTCTCCCATCAGAAAAGTATCTACGTGATACGCAGCTTGCCTGCCCTCGGAGATTGCCCAAACGATAAGAGATTGGCCTCTTCGCTGGTCTCCCGCAACAAATACGCCAGGAACATTCGTCATATACGTATTTTCAGAAGCTTTGATATTGGTTCGTACATCACTTGCTAAACCTAATTGCTCAGCTATCGTCATTTCAGATCCGGTAAAGCCCATAGCAAGTAAAGCTAATTCACATTTCCATTCTTTCTCGGTTCCTTCAACTTCTTTTAAAATAGGACGTTGCCCAGCTTGTTTAATCCATTCTACTTCTGAAGTGATTAAACCTTTGAGCTTGCCATTTTCATCGCCAATAAACTCTTTTGTGGAAATACTAAAAAAGCGTTCTGCTCCTTCTTTATGTGAAGAACTTGTTCTTAAGCGCATAGGCCAAAAAGGCCAAGGTTGACCTTCCGGACGCTCTAGAGTGCCCATTGACATGATCTCAAAATTAGAAACAGATGCAGCGCCATGTCTAATAGAGGTTCCAATGCAATCTGAACCGGTATCACCACCACCAATAACCACAACATCTTTTCCTGTTGCTAAAATTTCTGTATCAAACTCCGTAATACCAGCAACTCTGCGATTGTTTTGTGCTAAGAAATCCATCGCTTGTACAACACCATTTAAATCAGAACCTTTGATAGGTAGCTTTCTTCTTATCGTTGCTCCGCCACAAAGCACAATGGCGTCGAAATCATTTTTTAATTCAACAGCATCGATATCTACACCAACGTTCACACCACACTTGAATTCTATGCCTTCTTCTTCTAAAACTTTTAGTCTTCTGTCGATGACATTCTTTTCCATTTTAAAATCAGGAATACCATAGCGTAATAGTCCCCCGGGTTTTTCATCCCTCTCAAAAACCGTCACCGTATGACCTGCGCGATTCAATTGCTGTGCAGCAGCTAAACCAGAAGGACCTGAGCCTATTACAGCAATTTTCTTGTCAGTTCTTTTTGCGGGAGGTTCAGCAATTATCCATCCTTTTTCGAAGGCGGTTTCTACAATGTTTTTTTCAATATTTTCTATAGAAACGGGGTCTTCGTTAATTCCTAAAACACAAGCCTCTTCACACGGAGCAGGGCATAGCCTTCCTGTAAATTCAGGAAAGTTGTTGGTGGAATGTAAAATACCTGCTGCCTTTTCCCATTTTCCTCTGTAAACAGCATCATTAAAATCTGGAATTAAATTCCCTAAAGGGCAGCCGCTATGGCAAAATGGAATACCACAGTCCATACAGCGAGCACCTTGGTCTTTGAGTTCTTTTTCTTCCATAGGAAGTGTGAACTCTTTATAATTTTGAACACGCTTTTCTACTGGAGCGTATTCCTCTACCTTTCTATCGAATTCCAAAAATCCTGTTATCTTTCCCATGCTTCGATTTATATAGTTTGTAATTTTTCTTCCTCTTGCATACGAATTAATGCTAGTCGGTATTCCTCAGGAAAGACCTGAACAAAGTCAGATAAACAATCTTCCCACTTTTCGAGTATGCGCTGTGCCAGCGGGCTTAGAGTTGAATTGTAATGATTTTCAATTAATTCTTTTAACTCAGCAATGTCTTTGTCTTCTTTAACAGGCAATAAATTCAAGCCTTCTTTGCTACAATTTTTTTCGAAGGTTTTATTCTTGTCATAAATGTAAGCGATGCCACCGCTCATTCCTGCTCCAAAATTACGTCCAACTTCTCCAAGAATAACGGCGATGCCACCAGTCATGTATTCACAACCATGGTCTCCGATGCCTTCAACTACAGTTTTAGCACCTGAATTACGAACACAAAAACGTTCTCCAGCCTTGCCATTAATATAGGCGCGCCCTGCGGTTGCGCCATATAAAGTGACATTACCGGTAATAACATTGTCTTCAGGAATAATAGTAGAACCTTCTGGAACTTTTATAACCAGTTTAGCGCCTGATAAGCCTTTTCCTAAATAATCATTTGTATTTCCATTTACGGTCATGGTCAAACCTCTTGTAGCAAAAGCACCAAAACTCTGTCCTGCAGAACCTGTAAAGTTTAGTTTTAAGGTATTTATAGGAAGACCTTTCGCACCATAAATTTTTGATATCTCATTGCTGATTATTGCTCCGACAGCTCTATCTGTATTGCAAATAGGGAAATCTAAACTTGCCTTTTCTTTTCTAAATAAGGAGGGATTAGCCTTTTCAATGATTTCAAATTCAATTGATTTTTCTACGTCATGTACCTGCTTTTGAGTATTGTAAAATTTTGTTCCAACAGGAACATCTACTTGATGTAAAATCGGAGTTAAATCTATTCCTGACGCTTTGTAGTGATTTATAGCTTGGTTTCTGTCTAGTTTTTGAACTTGGCCAACCATCTCATTAATCGTTCTAAAGCCTAGTTGTGCCATGATTTCTCGAAGTTCCTGAGCTACGAAATACATGTAATTTACCACATGCTCTGGCTTGCCTTCAAACTTTTTACGCAATTCAGGATTTTGAGTAGCAATACCTACAGGACAAGTATTTAAATGACAAACCCGCATCATAATACAACCTGAAGCCACTAGTGGTGCGGTTGCAAAACCAAATTCTTCTGCTCCGAGTAGGCAGGCTACGGCAACGTCGCGACCTGTTTTCAACTGCCCGTCACATTCTAAAACGATTCGATTTCTTAAATCATTCATTACCAGGGTTTGTTGTGCTTCAGCGATGCCTAGCTCCCATGGAAGACCGGCGTGTTTTTGTGAAGTCAATGGAGTTGCCCCGGTACCGCCGTCAAATCCTGAAACTAAAACCACATCGGCCTTTGCCTTGGCAACACCTGCGGCAACAGTTCCAACGCCAATTTCGGAAACTAACTTTACATTAATGCGGGCTTCTCTATTCGCTGATTTTAAATCAAATATCAACTGTGATAAATCTTCAATCGAGTATATATCGTGATGTGGAGGAGGAGAAATCAAGCCTACATAAGGTGTAGAATTTCTTGTTTTGGCAATTGCGGGGTTTACTTTGGGTCCGGGTAATTGTCCTCCTTCGCCAGGTTTCGCACCTTGAGCCATTTTTATTTGTATCTCTTTCGCATTTGTCAAATAGTCAGAGGTAACACCGAAACGACCAGAAGCTACCTGCTTTATTGCGCTATTTTTCCAATCGCCCGTTGCATTTTTATAGAAACGCGCTGCATCTTCGCCTCCTTCTCCTGAATTGCTCTTACCGCCAATACGGTTCATTGCTATTGCAAGGTTCTCATGAGCTTCTTGGCTAATGGAGCCATAAGACATGGCGCCTGTTTTGAAGCGCTTTACAATTTCAGTCCATGGCTCAACTTCGTCTAAAGGAATAGGGTCATAATTTGAAAACTCAAATAGCCCGCGTATAGTCATTAGGTTTTTCGATTGGTTGTTCACCATATCAGCAAACTCCTTATAGCTATCAGGCTCGTTATTGCGAACTGCCTGTTGAAGTTTGGCTACTGATAATGGATTGAACATATGTTTTTCGCCATCGCGTCTCCATCTATATTCGCCACCCATCGGAACATCTAAATTACCTGCAACTTCTATTTTTGCAAAAGCTCTGGTATGACGTTTAGAAATTTCTTTTTCAATTTCATATAGACCAATTCCTTGAATTCTTGTGGGGGTATTTGGAAAGTATTTTTCAACAACTTTGGTGTTTATACCAATGCATTCAAACAGCTGAGAACCGCGGTACGAGTTCAGCGTTGAGATGCCTATTTTGTTCATCACTTTTAAAATGCCTTTGCCAACTGCTTTGTTGTAATTTTCAATGGCCTCGGCAAAAGTATATTCAGTAATATCTAGTTCCTCAATCTGTTCCGCGATAATTTCATTTACCAAGTATGGATTTACAGCACTAGCGCCAAAACCGAAAAGTAAGGCAAAGTGATGTACTTCTCTTGGTTCGGCAGATTCTACGATCAAACTAACCTTAGAGCGTTTTCCTAATTTTTGTAAACCACTGTTTACAAAAGAGCAGGCTAACAGCGCAGGAATAGGAGCTTGACTATCGCTGACATTTCGGTCAGATAAAATGATGATGTTGGTTTCTTCATCAACTGATTTAGAAGCCTGTTTTAAGATAGAGGCTAATGCATCTTCTAAGCCATTGTGTCCTTTTTCTATTTCGTATAAAGTTGATATAGAAAGTACTTTATAATCGGGGCTAACATCATAATTCTTGATTTTATCCAAATCCTCTTTTGAGATAACCGGATTCTGAATTTTTAATTTACGGCAATGCAATTCCGTGGAATCGAAAATATTATGGTCACTACCTAAAGTAAGGCTGATATCAGTAATTAATTCTTCACGAATACCATCTAATGGTGGATTTGTAACCTGAGCAAATAACTGTTTGAAATAGTTATAGATAAGTTGTGGTCGTTCAGAAAGAATGGCAATTGGTGTGTCAGAACCCATCGAACCAATCGGCTCCTTAGCATTTTTACCCATCGGAAGAATGATCATATCGATATCTTCTTGAGTATAGCCAAAAGCGGCTTTGCGTTTTTCTAAAGATGCTTCTCCTAAGAATAGGGGGCAGTCATTATATGGGATGTCTTTGAGCTGTACTAGATTTTTATCTAGCCATTTTTGGTACGGATGGCGTTTCGAAATCTCTTCTTTTATTTCCTCATCGTTGATGATGCGACCCGCTTCCATATTGACCAAGAACATTTTGCCAGGTTCTAGTCTTCCATGGAACTCTACATTCTCTGGAGCGATATCAACCACGCCTACTTCCGAAGACATAATGACATAATCATCTTTGGTAACGGTGTATCTTGAAGGGCGAAGTCCGTTTCTATCTAAAACAGCACCAATATAATTCCCATCGGTAAAAGGAACAGAAGCAGGGCCATCCCAAGGTTCCATCATACAAGAGTGATATTCGTAAAAAGCCCTTTTGTCTTTTGACATATCAGGGTTCTTTTCCCAGGCTTCAGGCACTAAAATCATCATCACTTCAGGAAGCGACCGACCGGTCATTAATAATAATTCGACCACCATATCCATGGTAGCAGAATCTGATTTTCCAGGAAGTATAACAGGAAGAATATTTTTAATCTCTGGGCCAAACCAATCACTTTCAAGTAGTTCTTCGCGAGAGCGCATTCTCGTAACATTGCCCCGAAGTGTATTGATTTCTCCGTTGTGACACATGTATCTAAAAGGCTGCGCCAGATCCCAAGTTGGGAATGTATTTGTTGAGAATCGTTGATGCACAAGTGCGAGTCTTGTGACCACTCTTGAATCCATTAAATCTTTATAGTAAAGGCTGATGTCTTTTGGCATCAGCAGGCCTTTGAATATGATGATTTTGGTAGATAGACTTGGAACATAAAAAAATCCGCTCTCTGAAAGTTTAGAGTTGATAATGGTGTGCTCAGTAACCTTTCTAGCAATGAATAGTTTTAAATTGAAGGTGAACTCGTCTTGTTCCGCATTCTCTTTAGCTATAAAGAGTTGCTTTACAAAAGGTTCAGTCTCCATGGCAATTCTTCCAGGAACTGATCTATTTACTGGCACGTCTCTCCAGCCCAATAGCTGCAGGCCTTGTTTTTTAATATGTTCTTCAAAAACACCAATGCAAAAGTCGCGTTGGTTTTCTTTCTGAGGAAGAAAAACATTACTAACCGCATATTGGCCTGGCTCTGGTAATTCGAAACTACACTCCGCTACAAAGAAATCATGAGGAATATCTATAAGAATACCTGCGCCATCACCTGTTTTTCCGTCTGC
>CALHGE010000052.1 GCA_938029725.1 uncultured Flavobacteriaceae bacterium | reverse complement strand
CGGCACGTCAAATAAAGTAAATGAATTTTTATCCAGTTCTACACTTTTGTGATGGATGCCTGTGAGTTCGTGACGTTTCGCACTTTTCTCCGCTTTACCCGCCATTTCTGCACCTTTAGATAAAGCGATTTTAGCTTCTCTCGATAAGGCACCAAAACTCATATCGCTAACAAATAAAGGAATATCAAGTTCCAAAGGTTTTTTTGCATTCGGACCAATAACCACTTTAGTGGCTACATTATCCTCATCTAGCAAAGGGCGACTTGCCAATTGGGCAGGTAAAAACTGAATATCACTCCACTTTGGTAAGGTGTCTCTATCCACACCCATAGAGGCAGAAAAACCATGATGGCCAAGGTTTTTCAAACCATTTTTAGCCAATTCTTTGATATAGCCTGTATAGGGCTCGGTAGCCTCAGGGTGCGTATCTGCATAAGCCCCTAAATATTCATCGCGATTAAACGGCTGTGCATGTTTTTCTAAATAGGCTTCAATTTCGAACTCATCTACAAATAACTCACCTCCTTCAACCTTAGTAGTGAATTTGTGTAACACTTCATTGTTGTTATATTCGGAAACGCCTGTATCATAGCGATAATCCCAGCCGTGTACGCCACAGATAAGATTATGACCTTCTACATGCCCGTCTGACATTAATGCACCACGATGCAAACATCTTCCATAGAGTACGGAGATATCATCGTCAAATTTAACGATGACCAAATCGAGACCATTGACCAGCGCATGGGCAGGTTTTTTATTTTCTAAGGACTTTACTTCGGCAATTGCTATCGGTTTTTTCATAAGGTATTCGTATAATATCTATTAAAATGAGAATCCAAGTTCAAAGACGATTCTACCACCATCTGTACTATTAAAATAGCCAAAATTAGCTGTTAATGCCTCCGCTCCAACAACCCATAATGAGCCACCAACGGAATTATGCCAAATGTTAGAAGTGTCATTAGCAGTCCATACGCGACCATAGTCAAAGCTTCCGGTAATACCGAAGCGAATAGGAATAACACTTGTTTTTAAACCCCCTAATGGTATTCTTAAATCTGTATTTTGATAAAAAGACTGTTTCCCAGTAAAGCGTTCGTTTCGAAACCCTCTAAGACTGTTGTTGCCCCCTATTCTAGCCCCATGATAAAATTCAAAATCATCACCTAAAATAAGTTGACCGCCCAATTTGGTGGCCAAAACCATGCTTCCCCTTTTCGTTAGTTTATGGTCGATAGCAATTACGGGTTGTATATACCCGAAGCTATTTTCATTGGCTGTGTTATCGATATTGGTCTTATAACCAGCGGTTAGTCTCAGATCTACGCCTAAAGTAGGGAAAGCTGTGCTGTTTTTATTTTTAAAACTATAACTAGATTCTACCCCACCGTAAACTTGTTGCTCAAAAATAGAAGCGTTAACAGGCAAACCCCGTACAAAACGCGCAAAGGTATTTTCGACATCGAAAGATTCTACTAAGGGTTTAAATTGAAAATGACCGCCGTTAACCCCTCTCCAGTTTAAAGAAACAGCCGCAGCCCATTTTCTAATGCGTACCCTATTAAAATCTAAATCGACTACATCTGGATCATACCTACTCTCATTTCCAAATCCAAAAAAGTTTTCTGCGAAATTCGGGCTAGTGTGCGAACCTTCTACTCCAAAATTCCAATGACGAAATAGGTTAGAGAACTCGCCGACATACGATACGTCATAGCCAGAAGTACTGGTATAATACGCAGCACTAATCGTATGTTTGTAGGTAAATGGATTGCGTTGCAAGCCATAAAACGTATGATTACTAAGCACCCCTATTTTGAGCCCGTCATCAGGGTTAACGGCAAGTAATGGTAGTAGTTGGTTAAAGCTGTGTTTTACTTTTTTATGATCATAATTATTAATATCGTAATCATCTACGAGCCACTTTTTAGAATTTTTATTGACAATCGTATTTTCTTTACTCTTGTAATCGTATAATTTTACTTTTTTGGTATTTTTGAAATCGTAGGTGTCATTCTTTTTTCCACCTACTATTCTAATTTTTATAGGATGACCTCCTTCGCCTGTTACTACAAATGAATCTTTACCGTCAAGGCCATAGATCCAGATTTCTTTGGTTATATCATTAGAAAATGTGCGATCAAGCAGGCCCAAGTCTTTACGGTCAATCTTAATGTTTGTCTGACCCTTGGGGAGTCTGGTTATTATAAAGTCATCTGATTTCTGTGTTCCGGTAACCACTTCAAACCTATTCAAATACGTATAATACGCTTTAGCAATTTTCATTAGATTTCCACGCCTACCTTTTAGCTTTGTTTTAATATCGGCAATGGTTTCTCCTTTTATTTCTTCAGGAATAGCGGCAAATGCGTTATCAATATCCGCATCTGAAATACCCTCTTGGATGTACTTTGCCTGTTTCTGCCATTCGTCTAAACCAGAAGCATTTATGAGTGTTAAATCGAGATGATAAGGAGAAGACGCAAACCATTTTACACTTCTCAAATCAACATCATAGGTTTGCATTTTACGTAAGCCTGGAATGGCTCTTGTTAGGAAACTAATAAGGGCTCCATCGTATTTAGAAAATGCTTGATCTCTATCTCTAGGAATGGGTTTACAATATTCCGTACCATCTTCATTTTCAAAAAGTGCCCAACGCCATTGGTCTTCATGTCTGTCCCAATCGCCCAAAAGCATATCAAAAAGACGCGCTCTAATATATGATGGTTCATCTACGACTGCTTTACCTGACTTGTTTATTTCTTGCAACACGTCGGCTGTGCTAAGAATTTTCTTAGGTGTTCCAAAGCTTTCCAATCCTAATTGCGTATTGCCTACATGTTCTTCAATCATATACAATTCATCACCAAAATCATCATTATACTCCCCTAAAGCTTCTTGCTTGGGAATGTAAAATAATTCAGGATTGGTATGACTAACAGCTACTGCATCGGCGAGTCCTCCTATTGCAAATGGAGTATATGGGTGCGAAGTTGTATAAAAATCAGACAGAAATTTGTCGACAACGGTACCATCAAGAGCATCACCGATATAGGTGTCTTGAAATGCATTCGCCTGTAGAAATTTTGTGGTACTTTTTTTAAGGGCGCGCATCACAAATTGTCTTCCCATTTTATCTTCCAATCGAAGCGATTTAGATTGTTGGCCACCACCTCGTTTCAAAGGTGTTAATCCGCCCATTAAGGTATCAAGTAGCACCACAGGGGCAAGTACCTCTTTGCCATAAAATTCTCGATAATGATCTCCCCAGAGTGCTTTATAAAACCCACCTTTTGTAGCTGCTTCTTTTGTGTAAATAGATGCAGATTGGGTAGCGGGGAATTGTTCTTTAAAATTATAATTTATTGCTTTTTCATTTTTCTCACCCTTTAAAATGGCGGTAGTAAAAACTTGTTTTGTTGATGTATTCTCTACTGTGAAAAAATTAGCAATCACTTTTCCATAGGTATCAATATCTATTCTCACATAGCCTTCTTTCGCTAACGCGAATTCTTCATTGCCTCCAGCTTTAACGCCTTCTATTTCACCTGCAGCACCACTAATTATTTGTGGTACTCCTTTATCCAAATATTGTAAATTTTTGTCGTGACCTGAAAGGAAGATGATATTATCGGTTCCTCTAGCAATTGTTTTTAGTCTGTTCCTTAGCTTTCTATATTGGGTATTCTGAAAATCGTTGGTAGAAAAACCTCCTATGTTTCCCCATAAACCCTGTTTTGTATTTGTTGCTATTGGGTGATGAACGGCAACAAATATAATTTTCCCCTGCGCTTTCTTGATTTGATTCTCGAACTCTAAAAAGAACAAGGTTCTATTTTGTATTTCAGATTCCTCATTAATATAAACATGGTCATTCCAATCTTCTAAGAACCATTGAGAATCTAAAGTAATCAATACTATATTCTTTCCTAAATCATGCGCTTTTAAAGGGGCGCTATCATCTGGATAGAACTTTGCTTTACTATTTTTTTGAATATATTTTTCAATATTTTTCACCCGTTTATGGCCATCGCCAGACCATTCTTGAGTTCCTGCAATAAATATGACCTCTTTATTGAAGGCTTTTACGAGTTGTAATTGTTTTTCAAGTGACGCTTTAAATTTTGCTTCAGGAGCTGCGTTACCCAATAGTAAAAGCATCGGATTCTCAACAGATTTTGCCTCCGAAACTATTCGTCTAAGCACTTGACTCTTGGTTACATCAGAGGTGTTTGCCGTAATAAATATTGACCTTTCAATTTCTTGAGAGGAGAGAGTACCTGAACTTAGAAAAGTTAATAAACTTAGTAAAAGGGAGTAAAAATTGAAATTATTCATAATAAATTCGATAGTTGGTTGCGCAGTTTTTGGTTAAAAAAAGCAAGATTAATACTAAAACACAAGTAAAGCTTGGTAACCTACAAACATGTCAGTATCTATTGTGGCACATTCTTCCATTTGTCACAAACTTTAACTAAGCCTAGTTGTTATAGGATACCTTACAAGTTGGGCATGTTAGCCCATGTACTGAACTTTTTAGTTGTATGCCCTTTAAATGGGTCACTACAAAATCTTGAATAAAGGCATGTTTACTTGCATTGTTATTTACCTCTATTTGAATATCCTTATACTTTTCTCGAATAACATTTCCATATTCTTGGTCTCCCCAGCAATTTGGACAAAGCCCTTCAGGCGCTTCATCAAAAGTATCGGGTCTTTTATTGAACAATGATTTCAAAAGGTTCTTCATTATTAACTATTTTATTCATTTGTCGTATTATATTTTTCATCCTTAATCTTTGAGAATGAAATATATTTTACATCGTACTTAATTTCATTAGCCTTGCGCATGTTGCTCAACACATTACTTACTGTTTGTCTAGATGTGTTCGTAAGGTTCGCAATATCCTTATGTGATAAAAGGTTTTTAGCTTCTATACTATCGATTTTATCTTCTCCAAACTCTTCTACATAGGCTTTGATAAATTCGGAAATTCTAGCTTTACTGTCTTTGTACAACAAGTCTTGTAATCGTGTTTCCAATTTCCGTATTCGTAATCCGTAAATCTTTAACAGACCATTTTTTAAGGATTTATGTTTTTCTATAAGCTCCTGCATAAGGTCTGCTTCAATATAGCAAATAATGGAGTCTTCCAAAGCCAAAGCAAGCTCTTCAGAAGCCGCATCCTTGTCATAAAGAGACAGTTCTCCAAAAATATTTCCTTTTTGCACCACATATTTAGTGACATCATTCGTAGAATTCACAATTTTAACAGCACCCTGTTTTAAAAAGAAGACACATTTTTTTTCTCGCTCACCAATCTCGATGATACTGCCTTTGCTTATAGATTCCATCTCTAAGAGCTCACATAGCTGCATCATGGCAGGCATGCCTAACTTTTTAAAAAGATTAAACCCTTCTAGAAACCAATATTTAGTGAGTGTTTTCAAGGTATATAGTAGTACTAGTTGAGATGAAAGGTACTGATTCTCTATCTATCACTAAAGCGTTAAATTCACGAAAGTTACTTTGGGCGATAGTAGTACCACTATAGCACCGCTATTACAACAAAAACAGACGAATCGATAAAAGACCCGAACACAGTATTAGAGGCATAACTAAAACTGATGAAGACTAATTGCTGAGTCTTTAATAAAAGGCAATTCTAATAAATGGTATTCCCTTCTATATTTTATAACTTTATACCTAAAGCTTGTTCCTTATAAGATTGAAATACCACGTTCAAAGTATGTACGAAATAACATTCACTACAGAAACTTAAAATATGCCTTCGCAGCCCATACAACAGTCTGATTATCGCATTCGTAAACTCATCGGCACTTTGGGTTTGGCGCTCCCTGTTTTATTGCCCCTATCCGAAGGAATGCTATTGTCCTCAATGAGTCATTACTACTATCAGCCATTATCCTCCCTTATTTTTATTATCATTCTAGCCTCTTTCGGATTATTTCTACTCTCCTATAAAGGCTATAAAATTGATTCAAAAACGGAAAAAATAAGTGATGACCTTTTAACCAACATAGGTGGAGTTTCGGCCTTAATTCTTGTATTTGTTCCTACCTATTGTTTGGAGAGCAACAGCCCAGTAATAGAACAGATATGTGCTAGCGGTGAATATCCGCTTCTAGGTCATATTGACCTATTCAAGAATACCGTTCATTTAATATTTGCTGGCATCTTTATCTTTACCATGGGTTGGATCTCTAAATACAAATTCACCAGAGGAGAACATACTAGAAATAACAAGATCTACAAATACTGCGGCAATATCGTCTGGATTGCAATTGCCTTGCTACTCGTATTGGTAAGTATTAGCTTTTTTGAAGAGGACTTCCAAATTACACCCTATGATGTATTCTTGCTAGAAACTTTAGCTGTCGTTCCTTTTGGAATCTCTTGGTTTGTAAAAGGGGAAGCCATGGAAGACATCAAAAGAATGTTCCGAAAAGATACTTCTAAAGCGTAGTGCTTAAGAAGAACACTAGCCAAAGTTTTTACCTATTTTTGTTCGCAAATTACATAACCAACCCATGGAAGTATTAGGAATTGATATAGGAGGCTCAGGAATAAAGGGCGCTTTGGTAAACTCTGTAACCGGAGAAATGTTGACCAAACGACACAGAATACCGACTCCCGAGGGTCGTAAACCTAAAGATATGGCCCGAGTGGTCAACGAAATCGTAAAACACTTCGACCATAAGGGTCCGGTTGGGGTTGGCTTTCCAACCGTAATCAAACATGGTATCTGCAAATCACCAGGAAACCTACACAAAAAATGGCTAGGCCTCAACGTCAAAGAGCTTTTTAGTGAAGCAACCGGACTTCCAGTAACGGTTGTAAATGATGCCGATGCTGCTGGGTATGCTTCAATGAATTATGGTATTGGAAAAGGCAAAAAAGGCTTGGTAGTTATGATTACTATCGGAACTGGTCTGGGCAGTGGTGCCTTTCTCGATGGAGAATTGATTCCCAAT
Source organism: uncultured Flavobacteriaceae bacterium (assembly GCA_938029725.1). Taxonomy (GTDB): domain Bacteria; phylum Bacteroidota; class Bacteroidia; order Flavobacteriales; family Flavobacteriaceae; genus Maribacter_C. Next base: position 19,650 of record CALHGE010000052.1, on the reverse strand, counting down.
TTTGAATTGGGGCAAATTCCTTATAAAAAGTATAAAAAAATCGAGCTTTGGGCGGCAGATTCTGCTAAAGAAAGAGAGGGCCTCACCTACCAACAGTGGGGAAAGCGCTTCAACACCTTCTTAGAATATGTAGCGCTGATCATATCACCTGATTTGATAATTTTAGGTGGCGGGGCTTCAAAAGATTATGATCAGTTTAAAAACTGTATCACTATTGAAACGCCTGTAGTTCCGGCAACATTAAGAAATCAAGCGGGTATTGTTGGTGCAGCAGCAGCGGCTTTACATGAAGCTCCGAGAGACTAACTACCATTACACAAACAAAAAATCCCCTAACTAAAATTTAGTTAGGGGATTTTTTTATAAACCTTGCTTTTTACTTAAGCGATCTTATTTCTCTTGCGCTCATTCTCCGTTAAATATATTTTACGGAGCCTTAAGTGCTTTGGCGTAACCTCAACATACTCATCTTTCTGAATATATTCTAGAGCTTCTTCCAAAGAAAACTTAATTGCAGGAACAATTTTCGCTTTATCATCTGCTCCTGAAGAACGTACGTTAGACATCTTCTTAGTCTTTGTAATATTCACAGTCATATCATCACCACGAGAATTCTCTCCAATAACTTGACCTTCATAAATATCTTCTCCCGGATCAACAAAAAACTTACCACGGTCTTGTAATTTATCAATAGAATACGGAATTGCTTTTCCTCTTTCCATAGATACTAAAGAACCATTTTGTCTTTGTGGAATATCACCTTTCATCGGTTGGTATTCTAAAAAGCGGTGTGCCATAATTGCTTCACCAGCAGTAGCGGTCAATAATTGATTACGCAAACCGATAATTCCTCTTGAAGGAATCAAAAACTCACAAACCATACGGTCACCTTTAGCCTCCATACTAGTCATCTCACCTTTTCTAATAGAAACCATTTCAACTGCTCTACCCGAAACTGTTTCCGGCAAATCAATTGTTAAGCTCTCAATAGGCTCACATTTAACGCCGTCAACTTCTTTTATAATTACCTGTGGTTGTCCGATTTGCATTTCATAGCCTTCACGACGCATCGTTTCAATCAATACCGAAAGGTGTAATACACCACGACCAAAGACTAAAAACTTATCAGCACTATCGGTTTCATTCACACGAAGTGCTAAGTTCTTTTCCAATTCGCGCTTTAACCTGTCGTTAATATGACGTGAGGTTACAAACTTACCATCTTGTCCAAAAAACGGACTATCATTAATGGTAAACAACATGCTCATTGTTGGTTCATCGATAGCAATTGTTTTCAATCCTTCCGGATCTTCTAAATCAGCAACCGTATCTCCGATTTCAAAACCTTCAATACCTGTAATAGCACAAATATCTCCTGTTGTAACTTCTTTAACTTTCAGCTTCCCTAAACCTTCAAATATAAAAAGTTCTTTTATTTTAGATTTCACGATACTACCATCTCTTTTTACTAAAGAAATTTGCTGCCCTTCTTTCAGGCCACCTCTAATTAGTCTTCCAACGGCAATTCTTCCTGTGAAAGAAGAGAAGTCCAGAGAAGTAATTAACATTTGCGTATTTCCTTCTTTTGGTTCAAAAACTGGAACATGTTCTAAAACCATATCTAATAAAGGCTCAATGTTTTCAGTTTCATTTTGCCAATCATCACTCATCCAGTTATTTTTTGCCGAACCATAAACGGTTGGAAAATCTAACTGCCATTCTTCAGCACCTAATTCGAACATTAAATCAAAAACTTTTTCATGAACTTCTTCAGGCGTACAGTTTTCTTTATCTACTTTATTGATCACCACGCAAGGCTTCAAGCCTAAATCAATTGCTTTTTGAAGTACAAAACGCGTCTGCGGCATTGGCCCTTCAAAAGCATCAACCAACAATAAAACACCATCAGCCATATTCAATACACGCTCAACCTCACCACCAAAATCGGCGTGACCGGGAGTATCGATAATATTGATTTTGGTATCTTTATATACCACAGAAACGTTTTTGGAGGTAATTGTAATTCCTCGTTCACGTTCTAAATCGTTATTATCTAAAATTAAATCTCCTGTATTTTGGTTATCACGAAATAACTGACAGTGATACATAATTTTATCAACCAAAGTAGTTTTACCGTGATCTACGTGTGCAATAATTGCAATGTTTTTTGTTACTGGCATAATTATAATATTAATAGCGGTACCCCCGCCATTTTGAGCGTGCAAAGATACCGTTAAATTTCTCTAGTTGCATTAAAGTTGTGTTATTTTTATGTTGTTGATTTTGAGGTAGTTGATTTAAGGTCTTTTACGAATCACCCAACCAATTCGAGCTGCTAAAACCAAGCCAACGCCTTCATCGAAGTCATCTTGCACAAAAACTACTCCACCTTCAAGTCTATAGAAGAATTCTCCTTTATTGGTGAGCTGTATTATGTAAACGTAGCCAACCGCTATAGTATGGGTCGTTTTCAAATTTCCAAGTATCGGACCACCTCCTTGATATGCTATCAGCACAGCGACATAATTATCTGAAATATTTTTGTCTTTTTCAACCCTTCTCTCCATATTGTGGTACTACCGGTACTGGCCGCTAACAATCGGATAAACACCAAAATTTGCTGCACAACCGGTACCTTCTAGTGAAGCAAACCCCAAAATGGCCGCTATACTTGTTGTGGTGTTCTTACCAGCTCCAATCTCGTAAAGTACACGAGGCATAGGCACGCCGGGTTGTTGCTGAATAGCTCCTATATTTTTATCGGTTTGTGTATTTAAAGAAACTATGGAATACGTTAAAAGAAGAGCATACATTTTTCTCCTTATAAATCGTTTCTAATTTGATGTTTCAACATAGTAAAAAGCACACCAAAACCGATGGTCTAATCGAAAGTAGGTTTTCTAGATTTTCGTTTCGTGGCTACCCAACCAAAATTTAAATTAATCAAAGGGCCGTATCCTGAAAAAACGCCATCGCCCTTGTAATACCCTGCCCCTATTTCTGCCGTAAAGTTAAAACCCTTTGGATAGGTGCGTTGAATGCCATGAACAACACCATAAAAACCAATATTAAAATCGCTTGGCCCTTCTATATTAGTTGATAACCTGAGCTGTGAAAAGAAAATTGCCTGTGCCGCTGATAGGTAGTTTCCAGAATTACCAGCTACATTTTTTCCTTTGCGAAGTCTGCTATTAAAATTATAGTAATACCGGGCTCGGTTATTCAGCACGAGTCCTAATGCATAGCCTTCTTCGTAGGTGGCAGCGCCTAAGCCTACACTTGTTGAAGCTGTTACATTTTTAAAGAGTGCAAACTCATAAGTAAACCCCGGACTAAGAAAATTGAATTTAAATTGGTGTCTTTCTAGATGAATAAGCGCAAAAGGGTTTTCTGCGCTTCGTTCGGTAACACCCTGCGCATGAGAGAAAAAAACAAAAAGCAAGAAAAATGCAATACTTAAAAGTAGTTTTTTAGGCATAAAAGTGTGTGTTGTTTGATTTTTTAAATCTAACAACAATAGCGCTTACAAGGGTTCTCTTTACATAAACTTTATGAAATATTTCAATGATTACCTACCAACGCACCAACGTTTTTCGCTGAGAATCCAACCAATACTAAGATTGGCAACAGGGTAAATACCAGTATCAAAAGACCCTAAATAATATGCTGCACCTACATCAACTGAAAAATTAAAACCTGAGTTGTAGCTCCGTTGCAAACCCGCAACCAAACCTGCATATCCAAAAGCACCTTTTACCACTGCATTCTCTATAGTACGAGCACCTGGGGCAAAAACTGCAACAGCAGGAGCTATGTAATTTGCTGAATTACCATAAATCTGTCTTCGGTTTTGTTGGCGTTTTCTAAAATTATAATAGTATCTGTATTGCGCAGCGGCCGAAGGGTAAAATCCAAAATCTTGGTAAATCTCAGAAGTGGAAGGATCCAACGTCACTTGCAAACCTACTTTAACATCAAGGGTTGTATTCACTCCAAGCGCCATTTCATATTCAATACCGGGATTGACGATGTTAATTTTAAACTGTCGAAGTTCGCAGTTCTTACCAAATTGAGCAGAGGCTAACATGGTATTAAAAATTAGAAGAATAAGGAATATTCTAGGCATAGTAGCTTGATTCAAGATCAATTTATTTCACAAATAGGTATTTCTTTGCCCATTTTCTTAAGGTAACGCAGCTTGGAAGTATCTATAACATTTCCTACATCAAAATAGTATCTTTGCACAAAATAAAATACCATGAAGCTAAACCTAATTCCGCAACTCAAACATACTGATAGCAATAACTTTTTTTTACTATCAGGACCTTGTGCCATTGAAGGCGAGGACATGGCGCTACGAATTGCTGAGAAGATCGTTACAGTTACAGATAAGCTTAAAATTCCTTATATTTTTAAAGGGAGTTTCAAAAAGGCCAATCGTAGTCGTGTAGATTCTTTTACTGGAATTGGTGATGAAAAAGCCTTGAAAATTCTCAGAAAAGTATCGGAGACTTTTAAGGTTCCAACGGTTACTGACATCCATGAAGTTTCGGATGCAGCAAAAGCTGCAGCGTATGTTGACATACTTCAAATTCCTGCTTTTTTAGTGCGTCAAACAGATTTAGTAGTTGCTGCTGCAAACACAGGAAAGGTAGTCAACTTGAAAAAGGGACAATTTATGAGTCCCGAAAGCATGAAACATGCGGTGACCAAAGTAACCGATTCAGGAAATAACCAAGCTTGGATTACCGATCGCGGCACGATGTTCGGCTATCAAGACATGATCGTTGATTTTCGAGGAATTCCGACCATGAAAGAATATGCTCCGGTTGTTTTAGATGTTACCCATTCTTTACAACAACCGAATCAAGTTACTGGTGTCACTGGCGGAAGACCTGATATGATTGAGACAATAGCCCGTGCCGGAATCGCAACAGGTGTAGACGGCCTCTTTATGGAAACTCATTTTGACCCTAGTATTGCCAAAAGTGACGGAGCAAATATGCTGCATTTAGATCATTTAGAGAAGTTGTTGACGAATTTGGTGGCCTTGCGGAAAACGGTGAATCTACTGCAATAATTATTTACACCATAAGATATTAAAAGACACTTACCAACCCACATCATGCAGATTAAATATCAGTTACTCCTCTTCATATTATTGTGTTGTTCTTTCTCTTATTCTCAAATGCCGGACACCTTTGGAACGGTAACTGAATTAGAAAAAGGAATAACATCTTATCAAAAAGAACCAGACGCTAACGCCCTTGTTTTATATGAGCGAGGTGATAATTATTTTAAAGTTATCAATCGACAAATTAGATTGGTAAAAGAATACCATGTTAAAATAAAAATTTTTAATGAAAAGGGTTTTGATCAAGCTGCCATCTCTATTCCTTTACGAAAAAGCGCTAAATCTTTCGAAAAATTGACTAAAATAAAGGCGGTTACTCATAATGGCAATAATCAATTCAATGTACTTCCAAGTGAGATATATACTAAAGATATACATGAATATAGAACCGACTATTCCTTCACATTTCCTAAACTACAAAATGGTAGTATTATAGAATATAAATATACCATTCTATCTCCCTTTATCTTCAACTTTAGGGGGTGGAATTTTCAGTCTGATATTCCCAAACTGTTTAGTGAATTCAACGCGAAAATTCCGGGAAACTACAGATACAACCGCACATTGCTAGGCAGTATTGAATTAGATGTAAATGATGCAACATTAAAAAAAGAATGTTTTCATGTTGAAGGCTTTGGAAGAAGTGCCGATTGTGAAGTTCTTAGATATGTAATGAAAGACATTCCAGCCTTCAAGATTGAAGAAGACTACATGCTGGCTTCTTCAAACTATATTTCCAGATTGGATTTTGAACTTTCGGAGCACACTCGTTTTGATGGCGTAACAGACAGATATACCAAAACCTGGAAAGATGTAGATTCAGAGTTTAGAGGTGATAAAAACATAGGCAGGCAACTCTCTAAGAATAACTTTTTCGAAAATAATATTCCAGAAAACCTATTGTCAGAAAAAGACGATCTAAAACGAGCTAAAAACATCTATTCTTTTGTTCAAAATCATTTTACTTGGAATGAGCGCTATGGTATTTATGGTAAAGCGCGAGTTAAAGATGCCTTTGAACAAGGAAAAGGAAATGTTTCTGAGATTAATATGTCTTTAATAAACCTACTGAACGCAGCGAACATCAAAACCAATTTGATGTTACTATCTACAAGAAGTGAGGGCTTACCAAAAAAGACACATCCTGTAATGACAGATTTCAACTATGCGATAGCGAAACTTACTATTGATGATAAAGATTACCTACTTGATGCAACCAATAAATATCTGACTTTTGGAATGCTTCCATTCCGAACACTAAACCATTACGGGCGAGTTATGGATTTCAAAAATGATAGCTATTGGCAAAATATCATTCCTGAAACTAAAAACAAGAATCAAGTTCGCTCGTTTGTAAAATTCAATTTAGACGAACAAAAGGCATTTGGTATAATAGATCTAATTACCACCGGATATAATGCCGTTGATAAGAGAGTACTTCTTAATGAATATTCGGAAGAAGACTACCTTGAAAAATGGGAGAAGGATATAGATGGAAACTTTGAAATAACCAGCTACAAAATGATGGAGCAACGGAATACTGATTCACAAGTAGTGGAACGTTTTGAATTCGAGCTTCAAGACGTAATTAAAGGGGACATGGTTTATTTCAATCCATTTTTGATTCGCTTTTTTGACAAGAATCCGTTTACTCTTGAAGAACGGAATTATCCAGTAGATTTTGGCTACAATAGGCGGTACAAATACGATATGAATATTGCTATTCCTGAGGGATACCAAGTACACGAAATTCCGAAAGATCAATCTGTGAAATTAGGTGAAAACCTCATTACACTAAAATGTTTATATCAAATAAACAACAATCAAATAGGTGTTTCCTTTGATTTACAACTAAATAGTTCTCACCTACAAGCAGCGGACTATGATGGCTTAAAACAACTATTCAAGCATGTTACTGATGTGCAAAGCAACTCATTACTAGTTTTGAAGAAAGAGTAGCCCAAAAAGTAGACGACTGACAAGAAACTATTTGCCATACCTTACACTTTTGCAAGGCATACCAACCTCATCATATATTAAATACTAAGTAGGCCTTACCGCGTAAGCATCCTTTAGCACTTCAATTAAAATCACATCGTCGATTTCTTCCAAAAATTTGTACCGAAGCGATTTTATAAGCTTACGCTTTTCGGTTGTTAAAAATTCTAAGTGCTTGGTTAATTTATTCCCATTCCAAAAACCTAAATCCACATAATCTTTACTATGATTCAAATAGCAGAATGGTTTTCCATCTATGTAATAAAAAGGAATTCGGTATTTGTATTTCAAATCAACATCGACAACTGTACGTTCGACTACCGAACACAAATGCAGCAAGACACTTCGAAAAGCTTCAGGTTGATCTAGAATATAATTTTCTGCAGGATTCACATTTAAATTTACAATTTCTTCATCAAAACATAGCGGTATTTTGTAATTTCAGGGAAGAGAAGCCCTTGAATTAAAAACAAAAATAGTTACCATGAAAAATCGAGCCATCCTTTGCTGCTTTCTTTTTTGCCTTTGCTTTCTAAAAGCGCAACATTCTCATTCTAGTAAACAGGCCCTCACCTACCCTAATTTTAAAGATTATGTCACTTTAAAAACCGATTTGCATATTCATACCGTTTTTTCAGATGGAAATGTATGGCCAACAATTCGGGTTCAAGAAGCGGTTCGTGAAAATTTGGATGCGATCTCATTGACAGAACATTTAGAATACCAGCCACATGTAGCAGATATTCCGCATCCTGATCGAAATCGATCATATGACTTGGCCTTGGCAGAGGCTAAAGCACATGATATACTGATTGTTCACGGTTCAGAGATAACGCGCTCCGCACCTATGGGTCATAATAATGCTATTTTTATAAGCGATGCCAATCCGTTATTGACTGATAAAGCTGAAACTGCTTTTGCAGAAGCTAAAAAGCAAAATGCCTTTGTTTTTTGGAATCACCCAGCATGGCATGCTCAAAACCCAAAGGGAGATCCAATTTTAAGCGATTTTCAAAAAGAACGTATTAAAAAAGGAGAACTCCACGGAATCGAAGTAATCAATTCAGTAGATTATTCAGAAGAATCCCTAGCATTGGCCTTAGAGCAAAACCTAACCATTATGGGAACAAGTGATATTCACGGACTCATAGACTGGGATTATACCGAAAAAGGAAAGGATCGTCCGCTTACTTTGGTTTTTGCCAAAAAAAAGAATTTAAAAAGTCTGCAAGAGGCCCTTTTTCAAGGAAATACCGTTGCCGTTTACAATTCCCTTTTAGTTGGAAAACCTGAGTTTCTAATTCCTTTAATTCAAGCTAGTGTTACCGTTAGAAAAGCAAGCTACCTTTCCAATACCCAGGTGTTAGAAATAGAACTTGAAAACACCTCAAGTAGCGACTTGTTATTTGAAAATCAGATGGAATACAACTTCTATAATAGCTCCCCTGTTTTTACTATAGAAAAACAAAGCATCTATACCTTAATGATTAAAACCATGGTAGAAAAAGAGTATATCGATTTAAAATTAAAAGCATTAGGAGCTTTTACAGCACCAAAACAACACCCAGTTATAGAGTGGAATATTTCTGTTGAGAAGTAAATTCTTTACTTTTTCGTAGCTTATTTGGTATCATTTGAAAAATTTGATTTAACTTTGAAATTCAAAGTACTTTTATATGAATTCAAATAAATACTTAAACGACATATCAGAAATCAAAGATATCATGAACCGTTCCTCACGGTTTATTTCGCTCAGCGGCATATCAGGGGTGCTCGCAGGCGTTTACGCCATTGTTGGTGCCGGACTTGCTTATATGCGACTGAATACTGTCTCAAGTGCTAACTATGACCTACTTTCAGATAGAGGTTCTTCGCTATGGAACACTGACATTGTAAAAGACCTCACATTAATCGCATTGGTAGTCATCGTACTTGCATCGGTTACAGGATTTATACTGACTTTAAGAAAATCAAAAAAAAGTGGTGAAAATATCTGGAATACTTCCAGCAAGCGCTTAGTATTCAACTTTTTAATTCCCTTGTTCGTTGGAGGCGTATTTTGCTTAGTTTTAATACAATACGGAGCTGCTGGACTTGTAGCTCCGGCCACACTTATATTTTATGGTCTTGCCTGTGTAAATGCCAGTAAGTACACCTTAGGCGATGTTCGTTATATGGGTATTGCATTTATAATTTTAGGCATAGTAGCCACACAATTTATAGGCTACGGGTTGTATTTTTGGGCACTCGGATTTGGAGTCTGCCATATTTTATATGGAGCTTTGATGCATTTTAAGTACGATAGAAAGAACTAAACAGTGGACAAAATAAATTTCTCAAATAAATAAATTCGCTATTTTAATACATGAGTTTAATTGACAACATAAACAAAGCATTCGACCACCGCGTACGGTTGGGCATCATGTCTATCTTAATGGTGAATGATTATGCGGATTTTAATATGCTAAAGGAGCTTTTAGGAGCTACAGATGGAAATCTGGCTAGTCACACAAAAGCTTTGAAAGCGGCAGAATACATTCTTGTAGAGAAACAATTTATTGGGCGCAAACCGAATACCAGATATTCTGCAAGCAAATTGGGAAAACTGGAATTTAGAAAACACATTGAAGCCCTTGAAAAACTCATCGGAAAGTAATAATGCTATTTTTTTAATTTTTTACTTTGAAATTCAAAGTACTTTACAATTTAAAATATGAGAGCACTGATTTCAAATAAATTATATGAGTGGAGTTTAACGCCCTACCAAGCCTTCAAAAAGAATGAAGCTTGGCCTATCGGCATTGCAGGCCTTCTTCAGTATCCTAAAACTTCTTTGAGCCAACAATTGAGTTCCTTTTTGCTTCACCATAATTTTAACCTACAAGAAAAACTCGAGAGCGATTATGTATTCCATGTATTGACCGCTGCCGGTACTTCAGTAACCGAAGAGATTAGTATACAATACTATCTTTTCGATAATGGTCCGCGTAGCGTATGCCTGCCTTCAGTCATCTTTATTGGCACCATACTATGTACTGATCATTTGAACCTATTCTTATCAAAATATAGTGAGGGCAAATCGGGACGAACATTCTATCAGTTTGATTTCTATACCCCTATAAACCAACCCATAACACCTATAAAAGACACTTTTCTAATTCAACAAACCCTCTAATAATGAAAAACAAATTCAAACACAGCATTAATTATGTAGCTGTTCATATAGCGCTACCAAGTATCGCCATTGGTATTATTTGCCTGCTCGTATTCAAAAACAGCAGTAACACCGGCTTTGTGGGTATTGGCTATTTTCTAACCCTACTAATAGGTCTAGCAAACAGCATCATGCTACTTCCCTTATTGATAAATGCAGTTCGCCGTATTAAAGATTACCCAGAACATTTAAAGGCGCTAATGCTGCTACTTGTTAATATTCCCTTATCAGCAATCTATTTAGAAATCTTATAGAAAGAGGGCTAACTACTGCCAACAGCCATTAAAATAGAATTTATCAAATACTTGGCCAAATAAAAAATAACACATGAAACACTTAAAAAACACGAAATCTAAAATTTATCACAACTACCTCAACTTGACTCTGGTCATCGGTTTTGTTCTGGTATTGCTTACCATACGTATCAAAAACTTATTCTCCATCTAAATTTTAATAGCATGAATATTCATATCAAATCTATTTTGTCGGCTCTGGCTTTTAGCTTCCTATTTTATAGTAAAAGTTTTGGCTTAAATCTTTTTCTGATTTCCATTTTAGTGCTTGTACTTGTATCCACAATGCCTAAGGCGCGTTCCGTTTCTTGGCGCTACTCCTTAGCCTATATTGGCTCAGCCGTTTTCGTTTTTCTCAATCCTTCAAACCTTACCATTTTTGTGCATTTGATGGCTTTTATGGTATTTGTGGGGAAATCAATTTCCACAAAAAGCTCGATTTATCTTAGCTGGTTTTTAGGATGTAGCAACCTAATTATTGCATCCGTGGCAAATCATGTTCAAAAACAGGATAACGAACAAGGCTTAGAGAAAAACAAGCAAAAAGATAGATCTCCCGAACTATTCAACCGTTTGAAAGGTGGACTTGCGGCACTAACCCTACTATTCATTTTTGGAATGCTCTATAGGAATTCCAATCCGGTTTTCGAGCAGCTTATATCTCAGATAAATCTTGACTTCATAAGCATACCTTGGTTGTTCTTTACCCTATTAGGCTATATCATCTTCCTACATGTATTAGCTCCTTTCCACGCAAAGGAGTTGGTCGCATTTGATTTGGCTCAAGCCAATGAACTGGAAAAACCAACAGCGCTAATTCTTATCAGCGAAAAGGACCAACTAGTAAGTGAACTTACATTAGGAAGTATGATCTTTTTAACCCTCAACCTGCTACTGCTCCTCTTTCTTACTACGGATATTATTTATCTCTTTGAGAAGACTGAGATTAACAACATTGGATTATCACAATCTGTTCATCAAGGAGTTTATGCTTTGTTATTTTCTATTGTTTGCGCAATAACTCTTATACTGTATTTCTTCCGCGGAAATCTCAATTTTTTTGAAGCAAACAAGCGTATCAAAGTACTAACCTATGTTTGGATAGGCCTGAATATAATCCTACTTGCCTTTACCGGTTACAAGAATTATACCTATGTAGAAGCCTTAGGCCTTACGTACAAACGTATTGGTGTATTTGTATACCTTTTGCTAAGCCTAATTGGCTTGGTCACCGCCTATATCAAAGTCGCTCAAGTGAAGAATTTTATCTATTTGGTGCGTACCAATATCGCAACCGCTTTTGCCTTTTTGATTATCAGTGCAACTATACCATGGGATAAAACCATTACTTGGTTCAATCTAACTACAATTAAAAACCCTGACATCAATTATCTGGTTGATCTTGGAAAAAATAATAGCGAACAACTGCACAACTATTCTAAAGCGAATACAAGCACGCTAGAAATCAACATAAAAGCTAGTATTGATGAAAAGTATACCAACTTCTTAGAAACGCAATCTGAAAAAACTTGGCAAGAATATACCCTATATGCAATCGTAAAACCCAAAACAAAATGATAGCACTATTTAAACACAAATGGAATCGCATGGCAATTCGAATGGCCATCGTATGCTTCTTTTTAGCAACGGCACTCATGCTAAGCGCCTTAATGGCCAATACCGAGATGATCGTTACCTGTGGAATAGTATGTCTTGTTCTCTACATACCATTGACACTAGGAATGCTATGTATTCTTTTTATAAACACCTTAATTAACTTCAAGGATATACATGAGCATGTGATGACCTTGATAATTGTATTGATAAACTTTCCGATAGTGCTACTCTATATCAATTTTACAAACCCATAATACCATGACAATTAAAACTTTAAAACACTCTAAACACGGTATTCTTTATTTTAATATCTGCATGTCTATAGGCTTTGCACTACTGTTATTAGTATTTAGAATTCAGTTTACTAATAGTACATTTTATCTCTTTTTGGTATGGAACCTTTTCTTAGCGGGAATACCTTTTGCTATAACCCAGGTCTTTAAAATAAGTACAAAACTGCGAGCTGTGAAAATTCTATGCTTCTTCGTGTTCTTTACCTGGTTGCTGTTTCTGCCGAATAGTCCGTATATCATTACAGATTTGGTTCACCTGCACAATGACCGTTCAAATTTAGTTTGGCTAGACCTTTTTTTAGTCTTCGTATTTGCGTTTAACGGATTACTCTTGGGCCTCCTTTCAATGCTAGACATGTTTGCTCTTATACGTCAGCATTACGGAAGTCGAGTAGCCAAATACACCCTATTCAAAGTCTGCCTATTAAGTGGTTATGGAATCTATCTAGGAAGGTTTCTACGATTCAATTCTTGGGATATCACCACCAAACCAGCAAGGTTATTTCTTCAAATCATTCAAAGTCTAGAAGAACCTAAAGTATGGTGTATCACTTTTGCTTTCGGAGGTTTTCTATGGATTTTATTTTCGGTATTACAGTCCGTATTACAGATACGTGAACACCAATCTATAGACCAAATGACAAATTAGAAAAAGACTCTTCTCCTTTAAAAAAGCGAGGAGCCTTTACTTCTATATTTTAGTAAAAAAAACACCATGAAACTAAGGTTCAACAAAAACTATTTCATCGTCTCTATGCTACTTTTTCTTAGCGAAATAGCTATTGTCGCAGGCTTCAACAAAGGTTTTATTCGACATACCTTTGGCGACTTTCTGGTGGTCATTCTACTCTATTATTTCTTTAAGAGCTTTCTAAAGGCTCGTGCTTTTCAAATTGCAATAACAAGCTTATGCATAGCCTATGTCATAGAATTTTTACAAGCTACAGATTTCCTTAAATATCTCGGATTAGAACAGAACAAATGGGCGGCTCTAGTCTTTGGAAATTCTTTTAGCATACAAGATTTACTTGCATACACATTAGGTATAGCTTTCGTGTTATTTATGGAAAGAAGTACCTTCTTTAAGAAATGGTTTAATTAAACTATAAGGGTAGTTATTGCTTTGACTTCTTCAATCTTTTTGCTTCTTTCTTTTCTTTTGCTGTTTTTTCAGGTGCTTTTTTCACACTCTTCTTTGCATCTTGACCTTTTCCCATAATGACCCTATTTTAGTTACTAGTTATAATTTTATATTCTATCTATTGAAAATCAATTACTTACTTAAGCCTTAAACGCTCTTTTATCTCTAAAAAAAGCAAAGCTATTCTTTGTTGTCTTTTAAGCATCTAGTTTTTACAAAACAAAAGGCTGATCTATAGAAGGACTGGGTTGCGAAAACCACTTAGGCCCCTGGTCAGTCATATACACACAATCTTCAAGACGCACCCCAAACTCCCCTACAATGGAAATATTGGGTTCAATACTAAAACACATTCCTGGTTCTAATAGTTGCCGATTTCCTTTTACCGCGTTACCCCATTCATGACCATCCATTCCAATACCATGACCCGTTCTATGTGGTAATCCTGGTAGTTTGTATCCAGGACCAAATCCGGCATCAGTAATTACCTTCCGCGCAGCGGCATCCACATTTTGTAGCGGCATACCTAGTTGGGCGGCAGTGAATCCGGCTGCTTGAGCCTTTTTCTCCAAATCCCAAATCTCTTGCTGACGTTTCGTTGGTTCAGCACCAAATACAATAGTACGACTAATATCTGATTGATAGCCTTCAACGGTACAACCGCAGTCTACCAAAACAACATCACCATTTTTTAATATCTGTGGCTGGGTACTACCATGAGGAAAAGCAGAAGCTTCTGCGAAATTAGCCATCCCAAATTCATGGTTTGCACCAAGGTTTTTATGAGCCATTGCAACAGCAGCGGAAAAATCAGATGGGCTTGAACCTACTTTCAGACTAGCAAGTGCAATTTGAATGGCCCGAGAAGTAATATCAGTAGCCCTTTGCATCAAGGCAATTTCAGCAGGTGATTTTATGATTCTACAGGGTACTGTAATTGAATCACCGCTCATAAAATCTAATTGCGGTGCTTCCTTTTTTACTCCATTATAGATAAAGAAACGCATACGTTCTTCGATAGCTACTTTACCAATAGAGACTCCTGCTTCCTTTAGAGCTAAAGCAATTTGCGCATAGGGACTTTCATCTTCTTGCCAAGGATATATTTTAGCGCCTACAACGATTATTTCTTTGAGTCGAGCTTCTTCAAAACCTGGACAGACATAACTAATCTCTCCTAAAGCAGGAATAACTGCAATCATGGGGCGTTCACTCGGCCACCAAGACAGTCCCGTGAAGTATTTGAGTGAAGTCCCAGCATCTAACAAAATTGCAGCGATTTCTTGTTCTTGCATCAACCGCTGGGCTTTGCTAATTCTATTTTTTAGCTCATTAACGGAGATGGGCGAAATACCTTCAGTCATAGCGGCAGTATTTGGAACAAAACCTGTTTTTTCGTTTTTTTCAGTAGGGCTGCACGAATTTAACCCTGTAAAAATTGCGGCTCCGGCACCAATTGACGAGGCGCTTATAAAATTTCTTCGGTTCATTTTCTAAATTGAAAGATGTTAAGATGCTTAAATGTAGTAATTCAGAGGCAACAAAAGAATTTTAAAAAAAATTACTACCATATGCTATTTTCAAATGTTTCAGTCAATAAATTCAACCCTCAAGAGTAGTATGCCTTTATTTGAACTTTTCAACTGATCGTGAAGACAATAATGATTTTACTACAACCCAAAACTTCTTAGTTGTCGGGTTTAGATGCTTGTAGGTTTTCACCTGATTAAAGTACGAACTTAATGCGAGTTTGAGAGGTTTCAATCCAGTATTAGAATCCATAAAATCCTCATACGCCATGGTCCAGTCTTCAAACTCTCTGCTGTAAATATGTCCAGCAAAAAGCAGTTGAACATTGGTATGCCTTTGATCTCTTTTAATTTTCTCGAATAGCATCGTTACTCGAACACGATCCCCTTCTAAATACTGTACGAATTCGTTGTCGTAGAATAACAAGCAACCCGTTATATCGTTTGCGCGGTTTAAAGTCTTTGCCTGCTCTAACAAGTTCGATATATCGGACTGCCCGATAGTCGTTTCAGCAATTGACCTATAAATTACACAAAACATAGGGTATAAATTTATACCCAAGGTACAACATTGTTTGATTGCTATGCTTTACTGGTAATTTAATCTTGAAATTTAAGGAATACTCATATGAACTTTAACCCTTCACAGCTCAACGAAAGGGTTAAAGTGGCATTCTTCTCTCGTCTATTTAGCTTGGTCTCTTGTTTCTTTGTTCTCTTCTCTTTGTTAAGTTCTCTTAAGCCTAAGTACCATATTCCTATCACGTCTCACTTACTCCTTGCCATCTACATAATCTTGAAGGTAGGAATACCGCTTGGTCAATTTTCCATTTTTGGTCATAAGGGCACGCTCAAGCACACCGTCTTTATCAGCATTGAAAAAAGCTGGGATGACGTTTTTCATAAAAGCAGTACCAAAGCCTTCACTTGCATCGCGTGGAAGTTCACAGGGTAGGTTATCAACCGCCATTACTGCAATAGCTGATTTGTTTTGAAAGTTGGTTTCCTTTTCCGTTATTGGGTCATAGCCGTAAATAGGTTCTGCAATGGTAGATGGGCGAATTGTAGTAGCCACTGGCCCATCAATATCGCAGCTCACATCAGCCACCACTTTTATTTTGAAATCAGCATGTTTGGCGTCTTCCCGCGTATATAGATAAGGAGCACCATCGCCATAGAAGTGCCCAGCAATATAGAAATCAGTTACTTTAGTGAATCGGGTAAAATTAGTTATATACTCCTCGGGGTTTGCAAAGAAATCGGCTTTGTTTCCGCGCACTCCGTCTTTACGTTTATTATACTCAGATGCATCAATTTGACAATACACAGGCTCTTTGAATTCTTCTTCAAGATATTCAGCTACGGTTACCTTTCGAAGGTTCATACCATCAAGTATTTCACGAGCACCGTTACCCACTCTACCTCTTCCGGTGAGCATAATTTTAATATTAGGGAGTTTGATTTTATTCAACTCCGATATCAATTCTGGCTGGTCTGCAAGGTTTTCTGCTTTGGGCAGCTCGAAGGTTCCGAATTTGAGTCCGTAGGCTCTAAATCCGTTATAAGCACCTACTATGCCCGCATATCGCCCAAAAGCTACCAAGCGCTGTTCCTTTTGATTGGTAATTACTTCGTGGTCGTACATCTCGATACCCTTTGCCAGAATCGCTTTTAACAAGGTGCGATTATAAGGCTGTTTTTTTATGGTATGAGAAAAGAAGAAGTACTTTTTATTGGAAATCAAATCTTTGATAGGCACTTCCTTTACACCAAGAAGCACATCACATTCTTCCATTTTTGAGGCTACTTCTATTCCTAAATCTTTGTATTCGGCATCAGTAAATACACGAATCTGGGAAGGTTCTACTATTAGTGCTGCTTTTGAATGTTTCGAAAGGACTTTTTGACAGGCTTCCGGTGATAGTACTACCCGCCTATCAGGTGGGTTTTTGCGTTCTCTGATGATTCCGAACTTCATAAATTGGGGTTTGGTATAAATGTTGCCATAAATGTAAAAGGATTTACGACGGTTCGCAAGTTTTTGTTAGCTTTGCTGCCCGTGATTCAACAAGTGTAGTACGACGATTATACAAAGTATGAACTGACTGCTGTTTTTTTTGCGTTAGGGATTGTAGCGGATACCCCACAGACATTTTGAGCTTTTCGCGAAAAATATTGAGGAGTAAGAGCAAATAGCCCGCTCGAACGCCCAAGTACAGAGTTCTTTGAAAAAAATCATGAGAGAAAGAAGCCTTGAAACAAGTTCAGGGTTCAATTCGTTTGTGGTAAGCTAAGCTTACCTAACTCATTGAAGGGGCCGACTGGTTTTGACAGCGAGACCAATGGCAATGTAAGCATGTCGAGCGCTGGTCTATAGCTCGTAAATCTCATTTTCCACACTTTTAATAGGCGATAATAACTACGCTCTTGCCGCTTAATCTGAATTATAGTAAGATTAGGCCTCGTCTCTACTAGGTAGAGAAGCGAGATGTTCCTGAATAGCCTCTGTCGACGGCGATTCAATCAGGAGCACCATAAATGTCGATATAAGGCTACTAGCGCTTCGATAGTAGCACCAAAACTTCAGAAGATAAGCGTTTGTTAGGCTGTTTCTGGTCAGGCCTGCGTCGAAAATTAATCAGAAACTAAACATGTAGAAGGCGTTTTCATTGCTTGTTTGGACGGGAGTTCGATTCTCCCCGGCTCCACTTTAAAAGTATCAAATTGATACAAAATCCTGTAAACATCTGATTTACAGGATTTTTTAATTTTATATGTATTCATTTAAACTCATATAATACGATATTTAAGTACACCTATTCGGTGAGCATAATAGTTTAAAAAAATGCTCACCGATTTCCTTGTAATATACTGATTTTGTGTTAATTATATTATTGATATTTTTATTTTTTGTATCTTGTTTTACATCTAAAAAGGCATAAAAAATGAATACTTCTTTCTCGCAATTATTTTATATAAAAAGAAGACATCTTGAAAAACGGGTGAAAGTACCGATATACTTGCGTTTAACGGTAAATGGGAAGCGAACCGAATTGAGCATTTCTAAAAGAATTGACCCTGAAAAATGGAACGCCAAGACAGGTCGAGTGAGGGGTTCCGGTATGGAAGCCGTAGCATTAAACCAATATCTTGACACTATTCGCAATAAGGTCAATAAAGTTCATCAACGTCTAGTAGAGGAAGACAAACCATTCACAGCTCTTGACATGAAGAATTTATTTCAAGACAAGGACAAAGAAGTTAAAATGGTCTTAGATGTTTTTGATGAGCACAACCGCCAAATGAAAAAATTGGTGGACAAGGAATTTGCCATCGGTACTTGGAAACGATACCACACTACTAAAAATCATGTTGCCGAATTCATACTTCATGAATACAAACGGGAAGATTTTCCGGTGCAAGATGTCGATATAAAATTCATCACCAGCTTTGAGTACTTTATGAAATCGGTCAAAGACTGTAATCATAATAGTGCTTTAAAGTATATGAACAACTTTAAAAAAATTGTTCGACTGGCAGTTGCTAATGGGTGGATTGAGCGGGATCCCTTTTACAATTACAAAGTAAAGTTTAAATGGGTAGATCGTGAATTTCTGTCCGCAGAAGAACTGCAACGCATGGTTGACCTTGAAATCAACTGGCCGCGGATTGCTATGGTCAGGGATATGTTTGTATTCTGCTGCTACACAGGGCTCGCTTATATTGATGTAAAAAAATTGAACCTAGATAATTTGGTCCGGAATATCGATGGAGATCTTTGGATTGAGGCAAAACGCACCAAAACCAATGCAAAATTTAGTATTCCCCTACTCCCGACAGCATTAACCATCTTAGAAAAGTATAAAGATCATCCTAAAGTACTAGATGGAGAATGCGTGCTACCCGTTCTAAGCAACCAAAAGGCCAATGCCTATCTTAAGGAAATTGGTGACCTCTGCGGCATTAAAAAGAACCTGACCACCCATTTGGCACGACATACCTTTGCGACTACTGTAACGCTTTCCAATGGCGTGCCCATTGAAACGGTAGGAAAGATGTTAGGGCATAAAGATTTACGTACTACGCAACATTATGCTAAAATCATTAATAAGAAGGTTGGGGATGATATGGCAGTTTTGAAGGAGAAGTTGGCCGGAATCGAAATTAAGGAAGGGAGTAAGAAGTTGAGAAATTAAACATCCTTTATTTGAACTTTAAAGGAAGATACTAAAAACCACACCTCACAATAAACTCTTTACAAAAGGTGCAATTTGTAAAGAGTTTGCATTATTGCAAACGCCGGACATAGTATACCACCCTCGCCGGCTTAAAGTGAACCACTCTCGCCGGGTCAAAGTGAGCCACCTTCGCCGGACGAAAGTGAACCACTAAAAAAGTCGATTCTATTTGTAAAAAGTCAAAGGTCTTTTT
>CALHGE010000051.1 GCA_938029725.1 uncultured Flavobacteriaceae bacterium | reverse complement strand
TTCCTTTCTCAACAATAAGAGCATTGATTCCCTTATGACCTTTTTCTCTATCGGTTTGGGCAATCACTAAGTAAACTTCAGCTGAATTGCCATTGGTAATCCAGTTTTTAGTACCATTGATTACGTAATGGTCGCCTTTGTCGATTGCTGTAGTTTTTTGAGAAGTAGCATCACTTCCCGCTTCTGGTTCAGATAAACAAAATGCACCAATAATTTCGCCTGATGCCAAACGGGTTAAATATTTTTGCTTTTGTTCTTCCGATCCATATGCTTCTAGTCCGTAGCACACCAAAGAATTATTTACAGAAACTACAACAGATGCTGAGGCATCAATTTTTGAAAACTCTTCCATGGCAATTACGTAGGACAGGGCGTCCATACCGCTGCCATTGTATTTTGGATCGACCATCATTCCTAGAAAACCTAACGCTCCCATTTTTTTGACTTGTTCCGCAGGAAATTGTTGCTTATCATCTCGTTCAACAACTCCGGGAAGCAATTCATTCTGGGCAAAGTCTCGCGCTGCCTGCTGTATCATTAGGTGTTCTTCCGATAGTGAAAAATCCATATAGAATATATTTTATATTTTCTTTTGCAAATATAAGGGTAAGATGGAAATTAAGAATCATATTTGGGATAGTATTGGCCTGAAAATTGTCCTTTTTAATTACTAGAAAACTTTCAAAGCCAGCACAATTTTTTATATTTGTTCACTTCGATTTTTTTCATAGAATAAAATATAAAATTATGGACCAGCAGTAACCCCGCAAGGGGAAAATGATAATTTCAAACGGAACGCGAATGAAAATTGCATCACATAATTTTATAAATCAATTGTAATGAAAGAATTACTTAAGGCATACGAAAACAAACAACCCGAAATCGTTTTTAACTGGAAAGATTCAGAAACTGAAGCGGAAGGCTGGACTGTTATCAACTCGCTTCGTGGAGGAGCTGCAGGTGGTGGAACGCGAATGCGTGAAGGTCTTGATATGAATGAAGTGCTCTCTTTGGCAAAAACCATGGAAGTTAAGTTTACGGTTTCAGGTCCGCCAATCGGAGGAGCGAAATCAGGAATTAATTTTAATCCAAACGACCCGAGAAAAAAAGGAGTTTTAGAGCGCTGGTATCACGCAGTAGCCCCTCTTTTAAAAAGTTATTACGGTACCGGCGGCGATTTGAATGTCGATGAAATTCATGAAGTTATTCCAATAACAGAAGATGCTGGGGTATGGCATCCTCAAGAAGGGGTTTTTAATGGTCATTTCAAGCCAACAGAAGCGGATAAAATTAATCGTATAGGTCAACTTAGATTAGGTGTTATTAAAGCGATCGAGACCGATAAATTTTCGCCTGGAGTAGGTAGGAAATATACCGTAGCTGATATGATTACGGGCTATGGCGTAGCAGAAGCGGTTCGTCATTATTATGATATTTATGGAGGTAATATTGTCGGTAAAAAAGCAGTCGTACAAGGCTTTGGAAATGTAGGTAGTGCAGCTGCGTACTACTTAGCGCAAATGGGTGCTAAGGTGGTCGGAATTATAGATAGAGCCGGTGGAGTTATTAACGAGGAGGGCTTCTCTTTTGAGGAAATTCAACAGTTTTTTCTGAACAAAAAAGGAAATAGTTTGATAGCTGGTGCAAATCAGTTAATTCCTTTCGAAGAGATTAACCAACGTATTTGGAATTTACAAACCGAGATTTTCGTTCCTTGTGCAGCATCAAGGTTAATTACAAAGGAGCAAATTTCTCAGATGATTGATTCAGGTTTAGAAGTTATTTCTTGTGGGGCCAATGTGCCTTTCGCTGATAAGGAAATCTTTTTCGGACCTATCATGGAGTATACAGATGGTAAGGTAAGTCTCATTCCTGATTTTGTAAGTAACTGTGGTATGGCTAGAGTTTTTGCTTACTTTATGGAAAAAAGAGTAGGAATTGATGATGAACTGATATTTAAAGACACTTCAGATACCATTCGGAATGCAATTTTAAATATCTTTAAGCAAAATTCAGCGAAAACCAATTTGTGCAAAACCGGATTTGAAATAGCATTAAAACAACTAATATAAAGCAAACCAGAATAAAGCAAACCAACATAAAGCAAATCAACTATGGAGACCATCATTATCATTATATTTTTCGCAGGCTATCTAGCGATTACCTTAGAACATAACCTGAAAATTGACAAGCTCATTCCTGCACTTGCAATGATGGCTATACTTTGGGCTATAATTGCATTAACTCACATGGATGTTTTTGAAGTAAATGCAGAACTGCGAGAACTTGAGCCTAGTCATATTGATGAGATTTTGTTGCATCATTTGGGTAAAACAGCGGAGATATTGGTTTTCTTATTGGGGGCAATGACTATTGTTGAAATCATAGATTATTTTGATGGTTTTGCGACCATTAAAGGTTTTATTAGAACTAAAAGCAAGCGTAAATTGCTATGGTTGTTCTCTATTTTAGCTTTTATTCTCTCTGCAATTATAGATAACCTTACGGCAACAATTGTATTGATTACTATATTGCAAAAAGTGATTAAGGACCGTGAAACTCGGTTGTGGTTTGCGGGTATGATTATAATTACGGCTAACGCTGGTGGTGCGTGGTCGCCAATTGGTGATGTTACGACCACTATGCTGTGGATTGCCAATAAGGTATCTGCTTTGCAATTGATAGAGCATGTTCTTATTCCTTCAATTGTCTGTATGGTTGTGCCGGTATTGTTTGCTAGTCGATTTAAGGCTTTCAGTGGTGATATTGAAACCGAACCCGGCGCATTGGAAGAAACGAAATCGAAATCTAAATATGGTGCTGCGATGCTCTATTTAGGTCTAGGGGCTATTGTTTTTGTTCCTTTTTTCAAAACGGTAACTCATTTGCCTCCTTATGTAGGTATGATGCTGTCTTTGGCTGTTGTGGCTACTTTTGCTGAGATATTTAGTAATTCTAAATTTAGCATTTCTAATGTTGAAGGTGAAGGGCATGACACTGTGGGGCATCATAGTGCCGTACATAGTTCGCTTTCGAAAATTGAACTTCCAAGTATTTTGTTCTTCTTAGGAATATTATTGGCAGTGGCTGCATTAGAGTCATTAGGTATGTTATTTCATTTTGCTGAAGGTTTAAATGAAGCCATCCCAAATACTGATATTGTAGTGATGTTATTTGGTGTGGGTTCTGCGATAATTGATAACGTGCCATTGGTTGCTGCTAGTATAGGAATGTTTTCCGAAGGAATGGATAATCCGCTGTGGCACTTTATCGCGTATTCAGCTGGTACAGGTGGTAGTATGCTGATTATTGGATCGGCTGCAGGTGTTGTGGCAATGGGTATGGAAAAGATTGATTTCTTCTGGTATCTTAAGAATATCAGTTGGTTGGCCCTAGTTGGTTTTTTGTCAGGAGCTGGAGCTTTTATTTTATTGAGAGATTTTGTGTTGAACGCATAATTTTATAGACAAAGTACCGTTATAAGGGCAACTATACATCTTAAAAATTCTATGCTATTATTTCAAAACCTTGCGCAAGACCCTGAGATGGGTGATGTGCTATCTGAAGAAAAGACACTTTCCGTAATTGATTTGATATTTAATGGTGGTACGGGTAGTGTAGTTATCATATCTGTTCTTTTTATCATGCTTTTTGTTGCATTGTATATCTACTTTGAGCGCATTTTTGCCATTAAAGCAGCATCGAAAATTGACGGAAACTTTATGAATCAAATTCGAGACCACATTACTAGTGGTAAATTGGATGCCGCAAAGATGTTGTGCGCGCAAACTGACTCACCAGTAGCGAGATTAACCGAAAAAGGAATTTCCCGTATAGGAAAACCTTTAGACGATATCAATACGGCTATTGAAAATGCAGGTACGCTTGAAGTTTATAAGTTAGAGAAAAACGTTAGTATTTTGGCTACCGTTGCAGGGGCTGCACCTATGATTGGTTTCTTAGGAACTGTTATTGGTATGATTTTAGCATTCCATGAAATGGCTACTAGTGGAGGTCAAGCAGAAATGGGGTCATTGGCATCTGGTATTTACACGGCTATGACAACAACTGTTGCAGGCTTAATTGTAGGTATTATTGCGTATATCGGTTATAATCATTTGGTCAATAGAACTGATAAGGTGGTCCATAAAATGGAAGCCAATGCAGTTGATTTCTTAGACCTTTTGAATGAACCACTTTAAGTTTAGACTATGAAGTTAAAAGGTAGAAATAAAGTGAGTCCTGACTTTAGTATGTCTTCAATGACGGATATTGTATTCCTGTTATTGATATTCTTCATGCTTACAGCAAATTCGCCAAATGCTTTAGATTTACTTTTGCCTAAAGCGAAAGGGAAGTCTACCAACACACAAAATGTATCTGTAAGCATCGATAAGAACTTGCAGTATTTTGTAAACAATGAGAGAATCAACGGAGACTATATAGAAATTGAATTAAAAAAGGCACTAAAAGGACAAGATAAACCTACAATTATTCTTAGGGCAGAAGAAAGCGTAGCCATCAAAGAGGCGGTCAACGTTATGGATATTGCCAATAGAAATAATTTTAAAGTTATTCTAGCAGTGCGACCTAATTAATGCCTGTTCTGCATTAAGAATACCGCGTACAATTAGTTTTTTTCACCTATTTTCTCCTCTAAAGACAACTATAGCTTAGGCTGTGCTGATGTATTTTGTGCCATATAGGCAAAAAATAAAGCAATTTATTAATACGAGATTTTAAAACTGAATTGGCATTATGTCATTCTTAGACACGAGACACAAGAAGAAATCTTTTACACTCACAACACTATTGTTGAGTGTGCTTTTGCTTGTATTGTTTTATATCGGACTTACCTACATGGACCCGCCCGAAGAAAACGGAATTTCAGTTAATTTCGGAACTACAGATTTCGGTAAAGGACAAGTGCAACCTAAAGAAAAAATTCGTTCAGAACCTTTAGATACTCCTACTGTAGAACCTACGGAGCAAGAGGAAATAGAGGAAGCAGTTGTTGAAGAAGAAGTACTCGAGCAGGAGCCAGAAAAAGCAGTAGAAGAAGAATCACCTGCCGAAAAAATACTTACTCAAGAAAATGAGGAAGCTATAAAAATACAACAAGCAAAAGAGGCAAAGAAAAGAGTAGAGGATGCCGCGAAGGCGGAACAGAAAAAAAAGGATGACGCCTTAAAACGAGAGAAAGCCAAGGCAGCTAAAATTGCTCAGCAAAAGAAGGACGCAGAGGAGAAAGCTCAAAAAGAGCAAGAAGCAAAAAAGAGAAAACTTGATGCGATGATGGGCGGATTGAACAAGTCTGACGGAACCGCATCTGGTTCAGAAGGCGATGACGATAGGGCAGGAGATAAAGGGCAACCCGATGGAGATCCATATGCAACAAGTTATTATGGTAGCCCAGGTTCGGGAAGCGGAACAGGTGGTTACGGGCTCAATGGAAGAGCATTGGTTCGCAAGGGTCAAGTAAAGCAAGAATGCAATCAGGCGGGTAAAGTAGTGGTTAAAATTGTGGTAGACAGAAACGGTAATGTGATTAGTGCTACACCAGGTGTCAAAGGAACCACAAATAATAGCCCTTGTTTGCTAGAACCGGCAAAAAAAACAGCGTTTAAGCACAAATGGAACTTAGATTCTAATGCGCCAAGTTCGCAAGTAGGTTTTGTTGTAGTGAATTTCAAGCTAGGAGAGTGACCTACGAAAAAACTTTAGAATGGATGTTTTCACAGCTTCCAATGTACCAAAAGCAGGGTAAAACTGCGCTTAACGCTAAGCTTGATAAAACACTACAGTTTTCAGAGCATTTAGGTCGTCCAGAAAAAAAAATTAAGAGTATCCATGTAGCAGGCACTAACGGCAAGGGGTCAAGCAGTCATATGTTGGCGTCTATTTTGCAAGAAGCAGGGTATAAGGTTGGCTTATATACTTCTCCTCATTTGAAGGACTTTCGAGAGCGGATTCGAATAAATGGCAAACCTGTAAGCAAAAAGTTCGTCATCAATTTTATTCATGATAACGAAACATTTTTTGAAACCCAGAAGCTGTCATTTTTTGAAATGACTGTAGGAATGGCATTTGATTATTTTGCTAAGAAAAAAGTTGATATTGCTATTATTGAAGTGGGTTTAGGCGGTCGTTTTGATTCTACAAACATTATACGCCCTGAGGTATCACTGATCACCAATATAGGTTTAGATCATACGGATATACTTGGAGATACTTTAGGTAAAATTGCTTTTCAAAAAGCAGGTATTATAAAGAGAAATGTGCCCGTAGCAATTAGTGAATATCAAGAAGAAACGGCTGAAGTATTTCAGAGAATTGCTGATTCAGAACAATCGTCGCTTGTATTTGCTGATAAAACAATAGAAACGGTCTATGAAACTTCGCTTCTGGGAAATTATCAATCTAAAAACGTAAAGGGGGTCATTGCGTGTTTAAGGCTGTTAAGAGGGTTTTCAATAGCGGAAAAAGATATAAAATTAGGACTCCAAAATGTTATTCAAAATACAGGTCTTTTGGGCAGATGGCAAATATTGGGTAGTCAACCAATGCTTGTATGTGATGCTGCTCATAACCAAGAAGGCTTGTCATTAGTGCTGCAGCAAATTTTAGAGCAAAAGTTCGATACTTTGCACATGGTGCTAGGTTTTGTAAAGGATAAGAACTTGGCATCAGTTCTTCCTTTATTTCCAAAGAATGCAAGCTATTACTTCTGCAAGCCTGACCTAGAAAGAGGTTTGGATGTTAAGGTGCTGAAAGCAGAGGCAATAAAGTTTGGTCTGAATGGAGGCGCTTACGATTCAGTTCAGGTAGCGGTTCAAGCGGCTAAAAAAAATGCAAAAGAGTCTGATTTCATCTTTGTTGGAGGCAGCAATTTTGTAATTGCAGAGCTTGTTTAATGCTGATAACCAAGAACAGAAAAGCGAATATTAGATAGGGTATTGACTCAGCTGAATTAAGTATGGTATACACGTTTATTAAATAAACAAGACTTCTAAAACTTTGAGAATTTAACCTAAGTAGGAATGCTGTATTTGCTATACTAGAAGAGCCAGGTTTTTTTAAAGTATAATGCTTTTGAAAATAAACTATTTTCAAAAGCATTATACTGTAGTTCAAAAACGGTTAAGATTTTTTTATCTCTAGTAGATTAGATTCCTGAATCAGGTCTTCCTTTCAATCGAATATCAATTCTTTTTTTCTTAACGGTTAACCGTTTCATTACATCCATTAATGATGCGTCTTTAGTTTCCTTGTATACCTCGTTGATTGCTAATATAAGTCGTTTGGCCTCTCTTGAAGCTGTCACTCTATCACTTGTAGACATGTGACTCATCTTAGCTTTTTCAAAGATTGCCGCTTCTTCTAAAATGTCCATTATTTTAATTTTAATTAATTATAAATTTATGGTAATTATACAAAATAGATCTTGTAAATCTGTCATAATGATTATAATTATTTAGCAGTGGTTAAAAACTTCTGCTTTTAACCAATTTTGCAAGTCAAAGCAGCTTAAGCGGAAACCATATTTTTGTTTTTCTTGAGCTTAAATCTAGTATGCGCATTGATTTTGGGTAGCTAAATAAAAATACTGCCTTTTCTTAGCGTTCGCAGAGAACATAAGGTTGGAAAAATGAGGAGGCTAATTCGTTTTGTGTAATAGGGCTTTTAATTGTGCAGATGCCATTTTAGATAGATTCACATACTAGGCGAAATAGATAGTATAAGAGCATCAATGCAAAAAAAAACAAACAGTAAATTTTACCTCAACGGAATAGACTTTGAACACGTAATTTGCTGTGCTCATTTTCATCGGGCGCGCTTGCTTCACTTTTGCCGGCTCATCCAATACACTATGGTTTCTTCAAATTTCTTCTCATGAGCAAAGTTTATAACAGGCGATAAAACTAATCAAATGAATTAGCACTGATATTGGCCAGTTATCGTTAAATGCGCTTTGTGAATTGGAGTAAAAAATTTCAATTTGAAAGCAGTGCTATTTACAGGTGCGAAGTACTATTTTTATGGTGTCGCCGTAGCAATTCTTAGATTTCCCTTATATTTAGACTATGACAAAAAATTGGTATGTGCTGTATGTAAAGCCAAATAATGAGAAGAAGGTGGCTGAAAATTTGGCAAAGAATCAAATAGAGGTCTATTGCCCTATGTTTAAAGAGTTAAGGCAATGGAGTGATCGTAAAAAAAAAGTAGAATCTCCCTTTTTTAAATCCTATGTTTTTGTTCGACTTTTAGATGCCGAAAGGAATTTGGTATTCGCTGTACCCAACATCGTAAAATATTTATTTTGGTTAGGAAAACCTGCCGTTATACGAGAGGAGGAAATGGATACCTTAAAAAAGTGGCTATCCAATGACAGGGTAGAGGAATATAAGATTAGTAAATTTGAGCCAGGTAAAAGGCTTTCCGTTTCTATGGGTTCGTTAAAGAATCAAAAAGCGATTGTTCAAGAGGTAAGTAACACTAGAGTTCGTTTGATTATAGAGGGCTTGGGAATCGTATTGAATATGAAAATCAAAGATTTGGTTTAGCGCTTTAAATTTCTTTTCCAATGGCTTCTTAAGGCTGACCCAAAAAATAATTTATAGCCATTTTCTTCTAATACCAATCGCTCACCATGCCATGTCTTAAACCGTTAATCGATGAAATCGATACTTTTAACTTTTGTTTTGTTTTTAAAGTTTTCACATGTCTACATTCGGGTTTTTAATTATGCTATTTAATCAGACTGAATACTGTTAAAATTTAAAAAATATCATTCTTAATTGTTGATTTCATAATTTTCGTTGATGTGTTGATTATTAGCTTGCCCAATAAAATACATCATACTATTTTTGGTTTTTAAGTTCTCTTGTACTTTAAAAATAATCTTCCCCCAATATTTTTAAGTTCTCTTTTACTTTAAAAAGAATCCTCCCCCAATATTTTAAAGTTCACAGTAAGGCAAACCGTGTTTGCTAAATTGTTTTCAACGGAGCCATTTTTAATGGGACTGCCGACGCGGAGCGCTGAAGGAAAATGAAATTTCAACTATTTTAATTTTCCACATAAACACAGCTACTCTTTAACTTAAATTTTAATTTAAAATATACTTATTTCTAATATTATGAAAATAGCTTTTATCACCGGAGTGACCGGACAAGATGGTGCGTACCTAAGTGAGTTTTTATTAAAAAAGGGTTATGAAGTTCATGGCCTTAAAAGAAGAGCATCGCTTTTTAATACAGATCGCATCGATCACTTGTACCAAGATCCACATATAGAAAACAGAAATTTCATTCTTCACTATGGAGATATGACTGATAGCACCAACCTGATTCGTTTAATTAAGGAAATACAACCCGATGAAATTTACAACCTAGCGGCGATGAGCCACGTTGCGGTTTCTTTTGAGGTTCCAGAATATACTGGTAATGCAGATGGGCTAGGTACGCTTAGAATTTTAGATGCCGTTCGTTTATTAGGGTTAGAGAAAAAAACCCGTATCTACCAAGCGTCTACTTCAGAACTATATGGCAAGGTGCAAGAAGTACCGCAATCAGAAACGACCCCGTTTTATCCAAGAAGTCCGTACGCGGTTGCCAAAATGTATGCCTTTTGGATAACGGTAAACTACCGGGAGGCTTATGATATGTTTGCCTGTAATGGCATATTGTTCAACCACGAGTCACCTATACGAGGAGAGACCTTCGTTACCCGAAAAATTACCCGAGCCGCTTCTCGTATCGGTTTAGGCTTACAAGATAAAATGTACTTGGGTAATTTAGATGCGCAACGAGATTGGGGTCATGCCAAAGATTATGTACGTATGATGTGGATGATCTTACAAGCAGAAGAAGCTGAGGATTGGGTCATCGCTACAGGCAAGACCACTCCTGTTCGTGAATTTGTGCGTATGGCCTTCGGTGAGCTAGGTATTAGCTTAGATTTTAAGGGTGAAGGGGTAGCTGAAAAAGCATATATAAAGGCCTGTTCTAATCCAGAATTTCAATTAGAAATCGGTAAGGAAGTGCTGGCAGTAGATCCAAAATACTTTAGGCCAACGGAAGTGGAGCTGTTGATCGGTGACGCTACCAAGGCCAATACCAAATTGGGTTGGATACCAGAATATGACCTTCAAGATTTGGTAAAGGATATGATGCAGAGTGATGTTAAATTGATGAAGAAAGACCAATTCTTAAAATCAGGAGGCTACCAAACCTTCAATTATTTTGAATAGGCCTTACACACTATCCAGATCACTAATTCTATGTAGAGAGGGGAGGCCTTTGGGCCGCAGCTCTAACAACAGTTTGGTATAGAAAAAAAATCATGAAAAAAGACGCTAAAATATATATTGCTGGGCATCGTGGGCTCGTGGGTAGTGCCCTAGTTAAAAACCTGAAAAACAAGGGCTACCATAACCTTGTATTTCGCACCCATAAAGAACTGGATTTGACCGATGCTACTGCGGTGGCGCAATTTTTTGATGCGGAAAAACCCGAATATGTATTCTTGGCTGCTGCAAAGGTTGGGGGTATCGTGGCCAACAATACCTATAGGGGCGAATTTATCTATGATAATCTGATGATTCAAAATAATGTCATCCATCAGGCGTATCGCAATAGGGTGAAAAAACTCTTGTTTTTGGGCAGTACTTGTATCTATCCCAAGGCCTGCCCGCAGCCCATGAAAGAAGACTATTTATTGACTGACCCCTTAGAGTTTACCAACGAACCCTATGCCATTGCCAAAATTGCAGGTATTAAAATGTGCGAGAGTTATAACCTGCAGTACGGCACCAATTTTGTGTCGGTAATGCCTACCAATTTGTATGGCCCCAATGATAATTTTGATTTGGAAAAATCTCACGTGCTTCCTGCCTTAATACGTAAAATGCATTTGGGTAAGGCTTTGGAAAGTGGCGATTGGGCTGCCATCCGTAAAGATTTGGATCGCCTTCCCATAGAGGGTGTAAATGGCAGTGCTGCCGAAGACGGCATCTATGCGATACTAGACAAATATGGCATTCAAAAAAAGGGCGATAGCATCCATTTGGAGATTTGGGGTACCGGAAAGCCCATGCGTGAGTTTTTGTGGAGCGAGGATATGGCAGACGCCTGCGTATTCTTAATGGAAAACAGAGATTTTAAAGACTGTTATGTTTCCGGCACCAAAGAAATTCGGAATACCCATATCAACATTGGTACGGGTAAGGATATTTCCATTTCAGATTTGGCCCATCTTATCAAAAAAACTATTGCGTTTAAGGGCAGTTTGTTTTTTAACACCGATAAACCGGATGGTACCCTTAAAAAGTTGACCGATCCTTCCAAATTACACGCCCTAGGGTGGAAGCATACCGTTGATTTAAAAAGTGGGGTAGAAAACATGTACCATTGGTACCTACGTTAAGTTAACCCCAAATACGATTTACAACTGTAATTGATTTCGAAGGTGTTTATTTAAAATGTTTTTGAACCATATACCCATAGTGTTTACAAAAGCTGTAAAATGAGAAAGTCCTATTTTGGTATGCCTCTTTCGCTTATTGCGCATATCATTACTATTAATCTTATTCTATATTTATGTACTTCAGAAACCTATAGACATGGGTTTAGCATTCTTTATTACAACCTGTCATGGTTACTGGTTACGTATAGTATAGATTTCTATCCTAAGTCAAGAAGAAAGGGGTCTGCGCTTACTTTGTTGAATTTCCTTCGCCTGTTTCTTATTTACAGTTTTGTATATTTTGCCTCCTTCTCTTTTTGGAAAAATCATAATTATTCCTTGGAATATATCATTTTGGTATATGCACTCATTTGCATTTTGTTGATAGCCTTAAGGTTCTTATTTTCTTGGTTATTCACATTGTATTATAAAAGTAAAGTTATAAAGGTTGCGGTCATAGGATGGGATAGTAATTTAAAAAAGATTCGAAAGATGTTTGATGACCCCTCTTTGAATTATGAATATGTAGGTTTCTTTGACAATAAAAAATCACAGAGCCCTACGTATCTTGGTGACATCAACACTTCTTTCGCCTACATATTTGAAAATAATATTGATGAAGTTTATTGCACCGCATCAAAATTATCAAAGGAAGAGCTCAAAGAGCTCATCAATATTGCAGACAATAGCCTAAAGCGAATCAATATTATCCCTGATAACAAAGAACTGTTTTCACGCTCCATGTCCATCGAGTTGTACGGACCAGTGCCTGTGCTGCACCTTAGATCCTCTCCTTTGCAAATGGAGTATGCCAATATTGTAAAACGAAGCTTTGATATTCTATTTGCGTCCTTGGTGATTTTACTAATCCTTTCTTGGTTGACTCCGTTGGTCTATATACTCATGAAATTCGATTCCAAAGGGCCTTTGTTTTTCAAACAAAAGCGACATGGGGTAAATTTAAATAGCTTTTGGTGTTACAAATTCAGGTCTATGGCCCCTTCGCGAGAGTGCAATACCAAGATGGCAAGTAAAAATGACCTGCGTATTACACGATTGGGGCGCATTCTTAGAAAGACCAGTATAGACGAACTTCCTCAATTTTACAATGTACTAAAAGGCGATATGAGCGTGGTAGGCCCAAGGCCACATATGGAACTGCACACCCAAGAATTTGAGACTTCTGTAGATAAATATTTGGTGCGTCATTTTGTAAAACCAGGTATCACAGGTCTAGCGCAAATACGAGGTTATCGCGGAGAGATTGTACGCAAATCAGACATCGTGAATAGAGTGCGCTATGACATCTTCTATTTGGAAAAGTGGTCTATTAGATTGGATGCCAGAATCATATATTTAACCGTTTTCAATGCGATTAAAGGTGATAAAAAGGCCTATTAAACGAATTGTTATAGCATCTTAACAAGAATTTCAGACACCTAAATAGCAGTGTAAAAGTTTAGTTGTAGTGTAGAAAATTGAAGAAGCCCTAAGACCCCTAGCTTTTTCTGAAAAGCGGTTACCTATGAAAAAAGAACGAATAGCCTATATAGATCGGCTACGAGGGGTCAATATTTTATTGGTGGTAATGGGGCATGTTATTACCAGCAATGTTATCGATAGCGAAAACTCTAGTATTCTTGTGTTTGGGTCTACCTTTCGAATGCCTTTATTTATGTTTTTATGCGGTTATATTGCAAGCAAGGTCATTAAGCCCAATATATTTAACAATTACGGACGATTTATACTTAAAAAAAGCAGGACGCTTTTGTTACCATTTTTCGCATGGCCTTTGTTAGTAGATCCGTTCTTTTTTTCAGATACACTTACCTTTAACTTTTTGGATAAGATTAAGGTGTTGATTAATGGGGGTGGGCTTTGGTTCTTATGGTACTTATTTTTTATAACCTTATTATACTCGCTTTGGCTGTTCCTCTCTGATCGTTATAATAAACGTTCGCGCATCGTTTTGGATGTGGCCTTTTTGCTGCTAATAGGCCTTGGCCTTTTAGGTATCTGGCAACTTGGTGTCGTTGGTTTTATGAGGAATTTTATATTATTTTTTGTGTTTTATTTTACTGGGGTACTTATTGCCAAATATGATTTTTTGCGCAAGGTCTTCATGAATCATACGGTATTTTCAATCGCACTTTTAGTGTTTTTTGTATTAGTGGGGCACTACGAATATGGCTTTTCATCCCTCATCAATTCGGTTATAAAATTAAGTTGTGCCTTCTCGGCGATTGTTATTTTTTATTATTTGATCCGAAAGTTTACTTGGCCTCCGTTCGTTGATAAATATATACGCTTTTGGGGGGTAAATTCCTTGGTCCTTTACGTAACTCATTCTTACGTGGCCGGTATTTTCCCAGTAGCCTTTATTAGTTCGCAACTCAACCAAATTCCATTGTTTTTGATTACGGGGGTGTTGACTGTGGTAACGGTAGTGCTAAGTATGTTTATCTATAAGATTTTAAAGATGAGTAATGTATTGCATTTTTTGCTATACGGTAATAAGCCAACGCATTATTAGTGGGCAGTGAAAAACAACATTGGGTTACAATACGTAAATATTTTAGAGGATTTGAAATAATAAATTTAGGATTTATGAGCCAAAAACTCAGAATATACCCGCAAAATGTAAGTCGACTAGAGCTTCTTAAGGTGTAACTTTCTTGTTGTAAATTTTCATTTGCCTTTGAAAAGATTTTTTACTGTCAAAAACCTCCTTTAGACCTTATTTTTAAGTAGTTCATCGATAAAAAGTAATATCATTTAAATCCAATTGTAGTTTTATTCTAAGATTTTAACTTTTGCATAGGTTGATTTTCAAAGGTTCAACCGATTATTTGAGAAATAGAGAGTCTTTCTTCCCCCTCCCTCCCCCAGTATCATGTTGTTATTTCATTATCAATAACAACAGCAGCTGTTTAATAAAAAATTACCCTTACTTATTATGAAAACACACTCATTCTGGCGGAAGAAAACATGGTTATTTTTATTCCTGCCCTTAGCATTTTTTAGTTTTAAAGTTGCGATTTTCTTTCAACCGGGTTTGGATGAGGTTATCGCTATTGACCCTTTTGTAAACGGTAATCTTCCAAGTGTAGCGCCTAGCGGAGATATTGATTTGGTGGAAATTCATACAGATATCCAATGGGAGTCACCACAGGCCATTTTGCCCTTTCCAGGATCTAATAACTTACTGGTTGTGGAAATGGATGGGCGATTTTTTACCATACCAGATAATGACAATGCCACAGCAGCAGAGCGTACACTGGTCATGGATATACAAGACCGATGTTGGTATTATACATATAGCGGTAACACTGGTCAAAAACATGGTGGTTTTCAAAATATGGTTTTCCATCCCGATTTCGGTCTAGGTCTGGGTAGCGATTACATATATGTATATTATGTTTATAAGGCTGAGAATGAAGATTCAGATTGGAGTGAGCCTTATTATGATAGGCTAAGTCGATTTACATGGACAGGCAGTAGCTTTGATCCATCTAGCGAACTGATTATGATCAATCAATATGATACCGCTAAAGGGCATGACGGTAGTGGACTTGCCTTTGGGGGTGATGGTTTTTTATATGTTTCTGTAGGAGATGAAGGGTCTTTTGGGGATGCTTTTCTTCACACACAATTACTTAACGATCGTTTTAGAAGTGGAGTTTGGCGGATTGATATCGACATGCAAGGAGGAAATATAAGTCACCCAATTGAAAGACAACCCAATAACGCTAATACCCCTGTTAATGAAGAGCAATCCTATACACAAGGGTATTATATACCTAATGATAACCCTTGGGTTACTGGTACAGGAGAGTTTTTAGAAGAATTTTATGCCATTGGCCTTCGCCAACCTTTTCGTTTGAGCTATGATCCTCCTACGGGAAATTTTTGGATTGGTGATGTTGGAGAATCAAAATGGGAGGAAGTAAATATCATGAATCAACCCGGACTTAATTTTCAGTGGGACCTAAAAGAAGGCTTTGAAGATGGTGGTCGTAATTTTATAGATTATCCCAATCCAATTTATGGGGAGGAAAGACCACCACTATATGCATATGATGGTTCTGTGGGTAGCGCTGTTATAGGGGGGTATGTGTACCGCGGTACAGAGATACCTGAACTGTATGGAAAATATATTTTTGGTGATAATGCTAGTGGATTGGTTTATGCACTTACCCATACGGGCGGCAATACCAATGGGGGCGCAGAAGCAATAGGTAATATTGGCGGATCTGTTTTTAATGGCATCTCTTCATTGGGCTATAACCATGAAAACGAAATCATGATTCTGAAATTATCTAACGGTACACCTGGTGGAGGTAAGATATTTAAAATTGAAAAAAATGTAGGCAGTGGTAATGCGCCACTTCCCGCACTTTTATCAGAGACCGGTGTTTTTTCAGATATGCAAAACATGACGCCCGCCCCGGGTATCATCCCCTACGATACCAATACCCCACTTTGGTCTTCTGGTACGGAGAAGTACCGTTGGGTGTCAATTCCTCAAGACGGCACAGTAGATGAATTGAATGAACAAATTGGTTATAGTGAAGAAGCTGCGTGGACGCTTCCTGTGGGTACCACTTTTATCAAACAATTCAATAATCCGAATGGTACAAAGTTAGAGACACGGCTTTGGATTCATGGCGCCGATGGCGAATGGTTTGGTAGTACCTATAAATGGCGTGCCAATGGCTTGGAAGCAGATTTATTACTTCTTGGGGCTAACGAAACTATTACTATTGACGGAGATACCTTTGGCTATGAATACCCAGCTTCAAATACCTGTGTACAATGTCATAATCCATCGGCAGGCTGGGTGTTGGGCTTTAATACCAGGCAGTTGAACAAAGAGATGCTTTACCCTACAACAGGCAGGGTGGCAAACCAATTGGAAACATTGGCAAGCTTAGGGTTTATTCCTGATGTAGATACGGCTAATGTATCCACTTTGGTCAGTATTGATGATAACAACCAACCTTTAGAGACTAGGGCAAGGTCCTATTTTGATTCCAATTGTGCGTATTGTCACCTACCCGGTAATACAAGGGCAGGTTTCGATATGCGTTTTAGTACGCCACTAGCTCAGCAGGCCCTAATTAATGGGGCTATTATAGAAGATTTGACGGGTAGTGGTGAAGCGATAGTTCCAGGAGATGTTTCAAAATCGAATATACATTATCGCCTGAATTCTGTGAATGCCTCCATTATGATGCCGCCTTTGGCAAAAGGTAGGGTAGATACTGAGGCAGTTCAAATGTTGGAAGCTTGGATCAATAGTCTGGATGGAAGTTGTAATGAGGGCAACCCTAATCTACTTGGTTTAAATAATTTAGGGAATGGTGATTTTCTCGATGTTCATAGCCCCCATATCAATATCAATAGAACCGGTTCTTATACGAACGAAACAGCAGAAGCGATAAGTATATGTCTTGAAGAGTTCACTTTTTATGCCAGCAGATTGGGAAATCCTGTTACGCCTTTTGTAGCCAAGGTAAATGGTGAAAATGACTTTACGGTCATCTCTATTGGGCAAACAAGAACAGCCTCAGAGTATGTTACCGGTGTTAACACCTTTGGCTTTAGCGACCACTCCAATGATGCTGTGGTCTTGCAACCCGGTGAAAGCATTGCCCCTGGGTTTATGGATGCTTACCCGGATGGGTCTGGTTCAGTTGCGGGCAATAGTCTTATCCCCGCAATTACAGCAGGGATTACGGATGATATATGGCAATCCTATCAGGGTAATGTTAATTCAAATCCTCATTTGCTAATGGGTTTTATTCCACAAGGAAATACTATAGAGCAACATTTGGGTAGAACTTATCAATTCAATATTGGTATAAAAATATCTGGTATAGAGGGTGAAGTAGTACTTAATCCGGTGGTAAATCTCTTTCAGGATGGAGGATATGAAGGATTTTCTTGGGAACTTTTTGTTGGGGAATACCCGGATATCACCTTGGAGAGAATTTCCGATAATCAGATATCTTCGCTGCAGATCGATCCGGGCTTCGTCGTAGAACTGTACTCTGAAAAGGACTTTTTAGGAGATGTACTTATCTTGGAAGAAAATTCCTTCTTTCTAGGCACCTATGATTTCAATGACATAGTCTCTTCTATTAAGGTTTACGAGTTTGTCGCACCTCCAGAACCAACTTTTGCGACGCTTTTTCAGGATGGCGCCTACGGCGGAACTTCCTGGGCCCTTGGTATTGGCGACTATGCAGATATTTCATTGGAAGGTATTGCGCTGAACGATTTGGGT
>CALHGE010000050.1 GCA_938029725.1 uncultured Flavobacteriaceae bacterium | reverse complement strand
TAGTAGCGGGGACTGGACTCGAACCAGCGACCTTCGGGTTATGAGCCCGACGAGCTACCTACTGCTCTACCCCGCGATATGGGTTTTTATTTCACTTGTCTTGCGACTTCAGGTCATTAGGCTGACGAAATAAATATCCGCTACTATTTGTAACGGGCGACAAATATACAACGGTTTTTTAGTAATATCAAAACTTGTGTAAAGATTATTTTTTAAGCATCTCATCAAGAAAAACATAAAAGCCATACCTTCGAAGCAATACTTTTTTATGGAAACAATCAATGACTTTATTTCTGCCGCTTTACCCTACACCGAGTGGCCCATGTTCGTTTTACTTATTCTAGGGGGACTATTTCTTGTTTTTTACTCCAAGTTTTTGCCGTACCGCTTCTTTGGTCACGCGATAGCGATAACTGCGGGTAAATACGATGATAAAAATGCGAAGGGTGATGTAAGTTCATTTCAAGCGCTTTCGGCTGCCGTTGCAGCAACGGTTGGTCTGGGAAATATTTCTGGCGTAGCAATTGCAATTCACGATGGCGGCCCTGGTGTAATTTTTTGGATTTGGGTAACCGCCTTAATAGGAATGTGTATAAAATTTTACTCCTGTACGCTATCAGTAATGTACCGCGGCACCGATTCTGAAGGAAATTTGCAGGGCGGACCTATGTATTATATCACAAAAGGACTGGGCGAGAAAGCAAGGCCGTTAGCTGTTTTCTTTGCGGTCTGTGGGCTCTTTGGCTTTTTAGGTGTATTTACTGCGAATCAATTTACAGAAACCTTTATGAGTGTTGTTGAGCCATCCAAAACTATTTTTGAGATGAGTGAATTGAGTTGGAAATTGACGATCGGCATAGCGCTAGCAGTGATTACCTCACTCGTGATCTTTGGTGGTTTGAAAAATATAGCCAAAGTGGCATCGGCGATTGTGCCTTTTATGGTAGCTGTTTATATGATAGCCGTTATTGTCGTGATGGTATTGAATGCTTCGCAGGTTATTCCTTCTCTGAAATTGATAATTACGGAGGCTTGGAACTTTGAAACTATCGTAACTGGTGGTTTCTGGGGGCTAGTTATCATAGGGGTGCGTAGAGCTATGTTTTCTAATGAGGCCGGTTTGGGTAGTGCGCCCATGTATCATGGGCAATCTAAGACTGATAACCCTGTTAAAGAGGGCTTGGTGGCGAGCTTAGGGCCGTTTATTGATACTATTTTGGTATGTACTTGTACCGCAGTTGTGATTATTTTAAGCGGTGCATATCTAGAAGATTCAAGTGGTATTGTGATGACCTTGTCTGCATTTGAAACCACGCTTTTTGGTTATGGTGACGACCTATTGATGATTATTGTAACAGCCTTTGCCTTATCTACACTCTTTACCTATTCGTATTATGGTGTAAAAAGTTTATCTTTTTTAACCAATGCTAAAATCGGAAAATTCTATAACGTATATTTTGTGGCAATGATCATTTTTGCAGCTGTGGCATCGCTTGATTTGGTGAAGAATTTGATTGATTTATCCTATGCATTAATGGTAATACCTAATATGATTGCAGTACTTTTGTTGGCGCCTAAAGTTAATGCGGCGGCGAAAGAGTACTTTAAAAAGTTAAAACATGATAAAGCATAAAGCAGGATTTGTAAATATTATCGGTAACCCCAATGTGGGTAAATCTACTCTGATGAATGCTTTTGTGGGCGAAAAATTATCGATAATAACCTCTAAAGCACAAACTACAAGACACCGTATTTTAGGGATTGTTAATGGAGATGATTTTCAGGTAATATTATCTGATACGCCCGGAATCATAAAGCCTGCATACGAGCTTCAAAACTCAATGATGAATTTCGTGAAATCGGCTTTTGAAGATGCTGATGTTTTACTTTACATGGTTGAGATTGGTGAAAAGGCTTTGAAAGATGAAGCTTTTTTTGAAAAAATAAAGAACAGTAAAATTCCGGTTTTACTTTTACTAAATAAAGTAGATACGGCAACACAAGAATTACTTGAAGAACAGGCGCAGTATTGGCAAGAAATGCTTCCTACAGTTGAGCTGCATCCAATTTCTGCCTTATCAAATTTTAATGTGAAAGGAGTTTTTGAACGTATTATTGAACTGCTTCCTGAGGCGCCTGCCTATTACCCAAAAGACCAACTGACTGATAAGCCTGAACGGTTTTTCGTGAATGAGACAATTCGAGAGAAAATCTTAATACATTATAAAAAGGAGATTCCGTATTCTGTAGAAATTGATACAGAGGAGTTTTTTGAGGATGAAGATATTATTCGAATGCGTTCGGTAATCATGGTTGAGCGTGAGTCTCAGAAAGGAATTATTATTGGACATAAAGGAAGTGCGCTAAAACGAGTAGGAGTGGAGTCAAGAAAAGACCTCGAGAAATTCTTCGGGAAACAAGTGCACTTAGAGCTATACGTTAAGGTCAATAAAAATTGGCGGAGTAACTCTCAGCAGTTAAAACGTTTCGGCTATAATCAAAAATAGTCATGCTTGCCAATCCAACGGGCAGTGTATTTACGTATATAGATTACAAAAGATTCTATTAGGGCTATTTGCATAGGGCTAACAGGCCACTGTAGCGCTTTTAGGCAACCGAGATTAAGGTAGTAATACGCCTTAGCGAAAAAAAGAATCTTTTTCTTGATTTAGTAAATGCTTTTTTTATCTTTGAGTACTCGACCAAATGCACAAAAAACCCGATAAAATGCAAAATGTGATTATTTTTGGTGCCTCTGGGCATGGAAGTGTAGTCCTTGACTGTATTGAAAAAGAGGCGAAATACAATGTTGTTGGCTTTGCTGATTCCTTTGAAGAAAAAGGTACAGAAGTTTGCGGCTACCAGGTGTTGGGTAGCGAATATGATCTTCCATTTCTTATAGAAAAATATCAACTTCAAGGCGGTGTAGTAGCTATTGGAGACAATTCGACACGAAGTTTAGTGGTACAGCGAATTCTTAAAATAGCACCGAATTTTAATTATATTAGTGTTGTTCACCCGAAAGCAGAGTTAGGCAAAGGAGTTCACATAGGCGCAGGTTCTGTAGTAATGCCAGGGGTAACGATCAATGTTAATGCACGTATCGGCAAGCACTGTATTATAAACACCAATTCCTCTTTAGGTCATGATGGTCTTATAAATGATTTCTCAAGTTTGGCGCCAGGCGTATGTGTTGGTGGTAATTTTGTCTTAGGCAAGGGCTCAGCTATTTGTCTTGGTTCAAATATTATCGAAAATATTACCATAGGCAGCCATTCTGTTGTTGGAGCTGGCTCGCTGGTGCTTGACAGCATCGCAGATAACTTACTAGTGTATGGTGCTCCAGCTAGAGTTATTAAAAAAAGAATTGCAAGTGAGCCGTACTTGGCAGGGAAAAAAAAACTGCAATCTTTAAATACGCTGCAAGAGAAGAAGATGTAACCTAGTTCTGTTTTTAATAGAAATATTTGCAATCGGTTCTGATTTTTTTAGAGCCGCTGTATTAAACTAAGATATATTAGAACTAGTCAAAGAAATCTAAAGACTTGAAGCACTGGTGATATCATAAAAGTAATCGTAGTTCTTATTTTGTTTCTTCTCTTTCGTAAAACCTAGTTCTTCAATAATTTAGCAGTACTTTTGCACCTCCAAAAATAAAAAGTATGAGCGCTATCGTAGCCATTGTGGGAAGGCCAAATGTAGGGAAATCCACTTTTTTCAATAGACTAATCGAACGACGAGAGGCTATCGTTGACGCCGTTAGTGGTGTTACACGTGATCGCCACTACGGAAAGAGTGACTGGAATGGAAAGGAATTTTCAGTTATTGATACCGGTGGCTATGTTTTAGGAAGTGATGATATTTTTGAGCAAGAAATCGATAAACAAGTAGAGTTAGCCATTGAAGAGGCCGATGCTATTGTCTTTATGGTAAATGTAGAAGATGGTGTTACAGGAATGGATGAAGATGTAGCTACATTACTTCGACGCGTGAACAAACCTGTTTTCTTAGCCATAAATAAAGTTGATAATGCCAAACGAGCTGAAGATGCTGTTGAGTTTTATTCTTTAGGCCTGGGAGAGTATTTTACGCTATCAAGTATTAACGGCAGCGGAACGGGTGATTTATTAGATGCGCTAGTTGAGGTGCTTCCCGAAAATGAAAAGGAGGAAGGCGAATTACCACGCTTTGCAGTAGTTGGAAGACCAAATGCAGGAAAATCTTCTTTTATTAATGCACTTATTGGAGAAGATAGATATATCGTAACAGATATTGCAGGTACTACGCGTGATAGTATGGATACGAAATACAACCGTTTCGGATTTGAATTCAACTTAGTAGATACGGCCGGAATACGCCGTAAGGCGAAGGTGAAGGAAGATTTAGAGTTCTACTCCGTAATGCGCTCGGTAAGGGCTATAGAGCATGCTGATGTGTGTTTACTTATAGTAGATGCGACAAGAGGTTTTGATGGACAAGTAGCAAATATTTTCTGGTTGGCACATCGTAATAACAAGGGGGTCGTAATTCTAGTCAATAAATGGGATTTGGTTGAGGAAAAAGAAACTAATACCATGAAGCATTTCGAGCAAAAAATCAGAGAGGCGATTGAGCCTTTTGTAGATGTGCCGATTTTGTTTATTTCGGTTTTAACCAAACAGCGTATTTTTAAAGCTATCGAAACTGCAGTTCAAGTCTACGAGAATAGAAGCAGAAAAATAGCAACAAGTAAGTTCAATGATATCATGTTGCCTATTATTGAAAAATACCCACCGCCAGCCTATAAAGGAAAGCACGTGAAAATAAAGTACTGTATGCAA
This sequence comes from uncultured Flavobacteriaceae bacterium, assembly GCA_938029725.1. Taxonomy (GTDB): domain Bacteria; phylum Bacteroidota; class Bacteroidia; order Flavobacteriales; family Flavobacteriaceae; genus Maribacter_C. Next base: position 20,996 of record CALHGE010000050.1, on the reverse strand, counting down.
ATACCAACGCACTATCCTCAATTTGCGTTCTACTGCAATTTGCCTCAATATGTTCGCGAGCCTTACAAACGTTATCTAGAAAACAAGCTTCGTGAGGAGTTTGATTTTAAAGGTGTACCGATGTCTATTTTTATGCGGAAGAAGTAATTTTCAGAAGCCTAAAATAAACTACTTTTAATCATGGCCAGAATAGTTGAATTTCAACTATTCTGGCCATGATTCTAATATGGGTGATTATTTTTTTAGGTATTGAGCTTTTGATGAGTACTTATCTGAAAGATTCAGAATAAAGAAAACAAACAGCTACCAGCCCCCAGAAGCACCGCCTCCTCCAAAGCCGCCTCCGCCGAATCCGCCCCCAAAGCCCCCTCCGCCAGAGCTTCCTCCAAATCCTCCGCCGCTACCAAATCCTCCGCCAGAGCCACCGCTGCGGCCCATGTTGCTAAGAATGATGATATCCCAAAGGTCGAGCCCACTTGAGCGTTTTCCTCCATTACGGCCACCGCCATTTTTTCGATTGCGACTTGATAAGATAATTAATATGACGAAAAAGATGATAAAAGGTAAAAAGCTTCCCAAGGGAAAACCTTCAGAATTAGCAAAAGTACGTTCTTCCTTAAACTCTCCATTGAGAACTTGAAAAATGACGTCGGCACCTTTGTCAAGTCCCCCATAGTAGTCATTTTGTTTGAATTGCGGAACGATGATATTTTCGATTATTCTACGCGACAGGGCATCGGTTAAAGAACCCTCAACACCATAACCTGTATTGATAGCAATTTTACGGTCGTCTCTTGCTAATAGAATTAAAATGCCATTATCGTTATTTGCCTGACCAATACCCCATTTTTGACCCCATTGCGCCCCGAGGTAGTTGATGTTTTCGCCTTCTGTAGAGGCAATGACAGCCACCACAATTTGAGTAGAAGTACTGTCTGAATAGCGCGTAAGCTTTTGCTCTAATGCCTTTTCTTGTGCTTCAGGTAAAAGATTTATATAATCATAAACACTAGTCTGTACTTCAGGTGTTTTAGGAATTTCAAATTGCGCCAAAGCAAATCCACAGCACAAAAAAAGTGCAACAAGAATACTATCCTTTAGATATTTCATTGCTCAATTCGTTTATGTCGCCATGATGCCATGGAAAGTGTGTTTCCAATTCCTTTCCAGCATTTTGAACGCCGTCAATAATACCTTGCTTGAAGTCTCCGCTTTTAAATTGCGTTTGCATCGCATCACGGGTAGTATCCCAAAAATTATTTGGAACTACCTTGTCTATTCCGCTATCTCCGTAAATAACAAATTTCTTATCAGTAACAGCGACATAAATTAATACTCCATTTGCATCTTTGGTGTTGTCCATTTTTAGTAAATGGAATACCTCTTTTGCACGTTCCAAATGACCAAGGCGGGTATGCGCTTCAATATGAACACGAATTTCGCCAGATGTATTTTTTTCGGCCTCAAGAATAGTTTGAACAATCTCTTGTTCCTCATCATTCGATAAAAGCTTTTCTACGCGAGACATATGGGTTGATTAATTGAAATCAAAATCTACATCTGGTGCATTTTCTGAACCTGGGTTCGCTTTGTAACGCGCCATTTCTTCAAAACCAAACATACTAGCAAGAAGCTTTCCTGGAAATTTGGTGGTATGTATATCGTAGATATTGACTTGCTCATTGAAACGATCACGAGCAACGTTAATACGGTTTTCTGTACCTTCTAATTGCGTTTGTAGTTCTAAGAAATTTTGGTTGGCTTTCAATTCTGGATAGCGCTCAACGACAACCATAAGTTTGCTTAGGGCGCCGGTCAAGCCACTTTGCGCCTGTTGAAAGGCGGCCATCTTTTCTGGAGTCAAGTTATTCGCGTCAATCGTAGTTGATGTTGCCTTTGCTCTTGCTTCAATGACGTCTGTAAGCGTTCCTCTTTCAAAATCAGCAGCGCCTTGTACGGTTTTCACTAAATTTCCAATAAGGTCATTTCTACGTTGATATGAGCTTTCAACATTCGACCAAGCTGTTTTTGCATTTGCCTCGTTTTCAACAGCAGTGTTATTGAAACCTACACCCCATTGGTATGCCATAAATGCAAGTACTGCAAGCACTATTAATAGGATTAATCCTTTTTTCATAAGTAGTGTTTTTAATGTCATTCCTGATAAAACGGAAATCTTTAGTGTTTAAAATGAAGTTATAATTGTTCTTTAATTTTAGTTAGCTCTACTTTTATCCGTTCTAACTTCGCAATGATTTCAAAATTTTCAAGTGTCTTTCTGCGGTTTTCTTTCAAATGTGTTTTTGCTCCATCTAAGGTGAAACCTCTTTCTTTAACTAGATGATAAATGAGTTGTAGGTTCTTAATGTCATCTGGGGTAAACTTCCGATTGCCTTTTGCATTCTTTTTAGGTTTCAGCGCATCGAATTCTTTTTCCCAAAAGCGAATCAGTGAAGTATTCACTTCGAAGGCTTTCGCTACTTCACCAATGCCATAATATCGTTTTTCAGGTAGATCTATGACCATTAATCTAGAGATTGATTTTCTTGGTTTGCGTATTTCAGCATGTTTTCAAATTCCTTTAATGATAAACTTCCGTAGTAGAAGTTAATAGGGTTAATTCGATCTTTGTCTTTAAAAACTTCATAGTGTAGGTGGGGTGCTTCTGAACGGCCTGTGCTTCCTACAAAACCAATAAGATCTCCACGCTTCACTTTTTGACCTTTCTTTACATTGTACTTACTTAAATGTGCATAAAGGCTCATATAGCCGTAGCCGTGATCCACACGAATATGTTTTCCGTAACCTGAAGAATTGTTATCGGCTCGCTTTACTTTGCCATCTCCAGAGGCATATACAGGTGTTCCTCGCGGTGCGGTGAAGTCCATTCCTCGGTGCATTTTACGCGCTTTGGTAAAAGGGTCTGATCGATAACCATAACCTGATGCCATGCGTGTTAATTGGTCATTATTTATGGGTTGAATAGCAGGTATGGCTGCTAAGAGTTTTTCTTTTTCTTTGGCAAGCAGTGCAATTTCTTCAAGCGATTTAGACTGTATAGTCATTTGCTTTTTGATGATATCTAAGCGTTTTGTTGTGGCAGTTATCATTTCAGAATTGTTAAACCCTTCTAATGATTTGTAGCGGTTGATTCCGCCAAAACCTGCACGACGTTGGGCTTCAGGGATTGGGTTTGCTTCAAAGTACAAGCGATAGATATTATTGTCACGGTCTTCTATATTGGCAAGTACCTCCTCAATTTGGCCCATTTTTTTATCCAATAGCTCAAACTGAAGCTCATAATTCTTTAACTCGCGGTCCAAAGAGAGTTCTCGCGGTGTGTTTACCAAATTGGTATTTAATAATAAGATCAAGGAGAAAAAGCCAAAAAGAGCAGAGCCTAGAATGAAAAAGCTAAGATTGCGGTAGCGCCGAGATTTCTTCGGTTCTATCTTTCGGTAAGAAAGTGTATCAGGATCGTAATAGTACTTTACTTTAGACATGAATCTATTTTACCTATTTTTGTGTCGTTTTTACAGAACAAACAAATATAAAAATTGTTTTGTAGAAACCGTTAAAATTTGTCAAACTTACCATAATATATGACTTCCAAAGAAATCAGGAACCAATTTCTAAACTTTTTTAAGGAAAAAAGCCACAAAATTGTGCCTTCTGCGCCAATGGTTATCAAAGATGACCCAACCTTGATGTTCACTAACGCAGGTATGAACCAATTTAAGGAATTTTTTCTTGGTAATACTGTTGCTCAAAATGTACGGGTTGCAGATTCGCAAAAGTGCCTCCGTGTAAGCGGAAAGCATAATGATTTGGAAGAGGTTGGAAAGGATACCTATCATCACACCATGTTCGAAATGTTGGGAAATTGGAGTTTTGGTGATTACTTTAAGCAGGAAGCGATAGCATGGGCTTGGGAATTTCTTACCGAAGTCTGTAAAATAGATAAGGATAGCTTGTATGTTTCGGTTTTTGAAGGTAGTAGTGATGCAGATAACCTAGAAATGGATTCTGAAGCCTTTGCCTTGTGGAAAGCTATTGTGCCTGAAGACCGCATTATAATGGGGAATAAGAAGGATAATTTCTGGGAAATGGGAGATCAAGGCCCCTGCGGCCCCTGCTCTGAGATTCATGTAGACATTCGTTCTGCCGAAGAAAAAGCAAAAGTTTCAGGAGCTTCGTTGGTGAATGAAGATCACCCACTAGTAATAGAAATATGGAATCTGGTATTCATGCAATACAATCGTAAAGCAGACTCAAAGCTAGAACCACTACCTGAAAAACATGTGGATACCGGTATGGGTTTTGAACGTCTTTGTATGGCAATACAAGGTGTGGAATCTAATTATGACACCGATGTTTTTACTCCGATAATCAGAGAAATCGAGACTATTACCAATACCAAATACGGAAAAACCGAAGAAACAGATATCGCGATACGCGTAATTGCCGATCATATTCGCGCCGTATCATTTTCGATAGCAGACGGGCAATTACCTAGTAATACAGGTGCAGGGTATGTAATTCGTAGAATTCTGCGAAGAGCTATCCGTTATGGTTTCACTTTTTTAGATACCAAACAACCCTTTATGTATCGTTTGGTAAATGTATTGTCAGATACTATGGGAGATGCTTTTCCTGAGTTGAAGCAACAAAAGCAGTTGATTGAAAATGTAATTAAAGAGGAAGAGCATTCCTTTTTAAACACCTTAGAACAAGGCCTGGTGCTTTTAGATAGTATTATATCAAATGTCAAAGGCAAAGAAATAAATGGAAGAAAGGCTTTTGAATTATATGATACCTATGGATTTCCTATAGATTTAACCGCGCTTATTTTAGGAGAGAAAGGCTATTCATTAGATGAGAAAGGTTTTAAAGATGCCATGCAAGAACAAAAGAACCGTTCTAAATCTGCATCCGTAACCTCAAAAGAAGATTGGACGATTCTATCAGATGATCAAGAACAAGAGTTCGTAGGGTATGACCTTTTAGAGGCGAAGGTTACTTTAGTGAAATACCGAAAAATTACTTCCAAGAAAGCCGGAGAACAATATCAAATGGTTTTTAATTTGACCCCTTTTTATGCTGAAGGTGGAGGTCAAGTAGGAGATAAGGGCTATTTAGAAGCTCAAAATGGAGATGTGGTCTATATCGTTGATACCAAAAAAGAGAATAATGAAATTGTACATTTTTCCAAAAACCTTCCAAAGAAAATGGAAGGTGTTTTCAAAGCTGTAGTTGATAAAAAACAACGTCAGCGAACAGAAGCCAATCATACAGCAACGCATTTACTACATCAGGCTTTACGTGAAATTTTAGGAACACACGTTGAGCAAAAAGGTTCTGCAGTGCACTCCAAATACCTGCGTTTTGATTTCTCTCATTTTTCGAAATTGACGGTCGATGAGCTGCGTGCTGTAGAGAATTTTGTGAACGCTCGAATTGAAGGGCAACTTCCATTTCAGGAAAACAGAAATATTCCTATAGGTGAAGCTTTGAAAGAAGGTGCTATGGCCTTATTTGGTGAAAAATACGGAGATGCTGTAAGAACGGTTCGTTTCGGGCAGTCTGTCGAACTTTGTGGCGGAACACATGTGAAGAATACAGCAGATATTTGGCATTTTAAAATCAAATCTGAAGGGGCAGTAGCATCTGGTATTCGAAGAATTGAAGCGATCAGCTCAGATGCTGTAAAAGATTTTTATTTCGAAAATAATAGAATGTTATTCGAAATAAAGGATGTTTTGAACAATGCCCAAGATCCTTTAAAAGCCGTTACTGCTTTGCAAGAGGAGAACACAAAATTAAAAAAAGAGGTTGAGCATTTTTTAAAGGATAAGGCTAAAAACCTAAAAGGAGAATTAGAAAACGAATTGCAAGAAGTAAACGGAGTGCAATTCTTAGCGAAGATGGTTGATTTAGATGCTGGTGGTATCAAAGACCTTTCCTTTGAAATGGGTCAAAATAAAGACCGGCTTTTTCTTCTCTTCGGAACCGAGCAAAACGGAAAAGCTCTTCTCTCATGCTATATCTCTAAAGAGTTAGTAGCTTCTAAAGGCTTAAATGCAGGAACTATCGTTCGCGAGTTAGGAAAATATATTCAAGGCGGTGGCGGGGGTCAGCCTTTCTTTGCAACCGCTGGTGGTAAGAACCCTGATGGGCTTGCTGAGGCTTTGGAAAAAGCGAAAAGTTATTTAGAATAACCTGAAAGGCCTAAAGCGGCACAAAGACTTAGGCTCAGTATCCTTAGCCATTTCTCAGCCAGCTGTCGAATTCATTCACCACCTTGAAAGAGGAAGGGTGCTTAAAAAATTATATGAGACACTTTCTTTACATCCTTATTCTTTTTCAGATTTCCTGTTTAGAAAAAAATGAGGGTCCTACATCGGAACGAACTTCACAAAACATAGCAGCTATTAAAATTAGTGCAGCAGACGCTACTAAAATTTCTGACTATGTGAATAAAGCACAGCATTCTGGTATGAATTCAAATACATACCAAGTTTACATGGATTCTGCCTTAATGATAAAACCAGACTCTGCGTATCTCTGGCAACAAAAAGCAATGCCCTTATACAAAGCCAGAAAATATTCTGTTGGTAAACCTTTCTTAGCAAAGGCAGTGGAATATGACCCTGAAGGAAACCTTGACTATAGCGGATTTATGAAATGTATTTTTTCTAAGGAGTACGAAGAATCAATAGAAGAATTGTTGGAAGCCAAAGACCGGTTCGGAGATAGCTATGTAATGGACCACACGTATAATTTCTATATTGGATTAGACTATTTACAGTTAAATCAATTTGAAAAGGCCAAGGAGTATTTGCTAAAAAGCCAAAAGCAACAGTTTGCTGATTTCCCTAAAGACCCGCCAGAAGAAGCCTGCCATTATTTAGATTGGTTTTATCTGGGAATTGTGGAAGCGGAGCTTGATAATCATACAGCGGCAATTCATAGTTTTGATATGTCTCTCAAGGTTTATAAAAATTTTGGAGATGCGATGTATAATAAGGCATATAGTTTAGCTGCATTAGAACGAATGGATGAAGCTAAACTCGTTTTTAAAGAGGCTTTAAAGAATAAGGGCAACACAATCAATGAGGATAATGTGTTTTATGAAGTGTATCCATACCAGGTATTTCACAGATTAAGTCAGTTATCAAGAGCGGTTAAATGAAACTTCAAACAAAAATTCCACTAAAGCCAGTTGCACATCAAATTGACTATGATAGTCAAGTACTGATCGTGGGCTCTTGCTTTGCTGAAAACATAGGAGATAAACTGGGGTATTTCAAATTTCAAACCCTACAAAACCCATTCGGTATACTATTTCATCCGCTGGCTATCGAAAAGTTGATTTCAAAAGCTATTAAAAAGGAAGCGTATTCAGAAGCTGATATTTTCTTTTTAAATGAATGCTGGCATTGCTTTGATGCACATTCTGATTTGAGCGACCCATCTAAAGAAATACTGCTTGACAGACTAAATTTAAGTTTAGAGAAAACGCAGCAACGAATTGTTAACGCAACCCATATTCTAATCACGTTAGGTACCGCTTGGGGGTATAGACACTTAAAGACAAATTTAGTAGTCGCCAATTGCCATAAGGTATCTCAAAAAGAATTTTCTAAAGTTTTACTCTCGGTAGAAGAGGTTCAAAAAAGTTTAGCGAATACCATTAAAAGTATTCAATCGATAAACAAAAACACTCAAATCGTATTTACGGTATCACCTGTAAGACACTTAAAAGATGGCTTCATTGAAAATCAAAGAAGCAAAGCACATTTGATTGCCGCAATTCATAAGTTACTTTCATTACGAACAAAACTACTGCCCTCGCAACAAGATCTGTTGAGCGCTGTTTCATACTTTGAAAGCTATGAAATTATGATGGATGAACTTCGTGATTATCGTTTTTATGATGCTGATATGATCCACCCCAACCAAACGGCAATTGATTACATCTGGGAAAAATTTGGCCAAGTTTGGATTTCATCAAATGCGCAACTGGTTATGGAAAAAGTATACGCCGTTCAAAAGGCTTTACTGCACCGACCGTTTCATTCTGAATCTGCACAGCACCGCAAGTTTTTAAAATCCCTCGAAGAGAAAATTACGTATCTTCAACAGGAGTATCCATTTCTAAAATTTTCTGGCTAATGTTATGCTTCACATATTAGAAAAGACTAAAATTCAAGTGTCTTTTCGTGCAGTGTCTAAAAAAGATGAGATTAGGCTATAGTAAAATGTAGCTACCTTTAGGACTTGATTTTTTTAAAGGAAATACATAAATGATTTTACGAAGAGGCTCGCAAATTGTTGTGTAATTAAAAGTATACGAATTGAAAAAAATAATACTAACTGCAGTGATTACCTTGGTCGGAGTTTTTATTTTCCGTTCTTGTTCAGAAACTAAAGAGGAGAAATCCATCCTTAAGGAAAATTCTATGCTCATTCAGAAACAAATCGCGAATGTTTCTAAGCTAATTGTGACCGAGGGTAATTTTGCAGAAGTCTACAATTATAAAGATTCACAAGAACTGTTTGGTCCGCTGATAACTGCAGACAAGAAAGCGCTGGTAGTTGTAAATGCGGAGGTTACCGTTGCTTATGACTTGAGTAAAGTTGATTTCGAACTAGATGAAGAGAACAAAATACTTCATATAAAAAGTATACCTGAACCTGAAATTAAGATTAACCCTGATTTTGAATACTATGATGTAACTGCAGATTACCTGAACCAATTTGATGCTTCCGATTACAATAAAATCAAGAAGAATGTAAATGCTTCTTTGATGAAAAAAGTAGAAGCGTCGACGCTTAAAAGCAACGCTAAAAATCGATTGATAAGTGAATTATCAAAATTTTATATGTTGACCAATTCCTTGGAATGGAAGCTGGTTTATAATAACCAGGTAGTGGAACAAAACTTGCCTGAGCTACTTTTTAAAGACTAGTGTACGATACTTTATTTCGTTAAACTATTGTAAAATAGCATCTTACATTTGTGAATTGTTTTTAAATTCCTGTTGAATAAAAAAAACAATCCATGGAAACAACAAACAACAGAAGAAATTTCTTGAAGTCAACGGGCGTTTTAGGCGCAGGTTTACTTGTGCCTAGTTTAAGTTTTGCGCAAACTTCGACACCTGTAAAAGAGGGAAACATTCATGAATTTGGCAAACGCAGCGGCTATACAAACGAGCTGAGTATTTTGATATCTATGATGGATTGGATGCGCGACACGGTACTGCGAGGAGTGAAGGGTATTAGTCAAAAAGAGCTTGATTATGTGTTAGATGATGACGCCAATACCATAGGCGCTATGCTAATGCATTTGGCAGCTACCGAGCGCTATTATCAAATTGATACGTTTAAAGGCATTTCTAAGAAGAAACTTAGTTTTGGGCTTTCAGATGAAACGTGGCATGCGGCAAGTAGTTTAGGGGATAAAGGGCGAGCTGCTTTTAAAAGTAAATCATCGTCATTTTATTTAGATAAATTAAGCGAGGTAAGGGAATACTCCTTAAGCGAATTCAAAAATCGCGATGACGCTTGGCTTTATGAATCGGTACCTTTTTTTGGAAATCAACCCACAAACAATTATTGCAAATGGTTTCATGTTGTGGAACACGAATCAAACCATAACGGACAAATTCGCATGATTAAAAAGAGAGCTGTTTAGGCAACAAAACTAGCATTTACTAATTGTAAACCATCATCAATTAATTGCCCCACTTTCGGATTGTTCGATTTTAAGGCCTCTAGATAGGTTGCAATTTCATGGGCGAAATCTGCATCACCATTACTTTTAGCGAGCTCGTATAATTCCATAGCTAGCAGCCAGTCTTCTGGAAATTGTTTACACACTTCTTGAAATACTTTGTGTCTTGATATCGTAGTGTTTATACCTTCTCTAAATTCACGAACTTGAAGGTAGTAATTCTCTAATTTTTTGCGCTCAGGTGAAATTTCTGGTTTGGAGGTGCTTGTAGAAACTTCGTGATTGATTAGATTAAAACTATTTAAATCTGCGGGGCCATTATAAGCCGATACAATATGTTCGCCAACAGCCATGCTATATAACCTTTCGTCAGATTTAAAAAGGACTTTTTTATGGTGTGAAACGGTACAATTTCGAAATGTAATTAAGATGATTTCACCTTTTAGATTTCGTGTTCCAGTAATAATTTCTCCTGATATTTTAATGCCGCCTTCGAACTCTAAAGTAATGGTTTGGCCTTCGAAAATAGTATAAGCTTTTAAATCTCTAGGGCTCATGTCTTCAATGGCTAAATTAATGCCCTTAAGTTTTCCCATAGGAGAACCAAAGCCATCACAATGATCAGCTGCGCTATGGCCTACCAGTTCTTTTTCACGATAAGATAAGGCTGTAGGACCAGTAGCTTGAAAAAATACAGGCTTTGTTTCAAAATCAATCACGTAATCGAAATTTCCAGAAATTTGTAGCCCCGTGCTTAGCTCAATGGTTCCTAGATCTTTAGATTGGATTAGTTTTTGAATACTACTCAATCCACCTTTTCTTACCGCCATTGAGTTTGCAAAATCTTCTAATACTTGATTTAGAAAAGCAAAATTGGGCGTTACAAAAAGTTGTGGCTGGGGTTTTGTAATATCGAAAGAGGTATGTGCTGCCTCAAGTGAGTACGGAATTTTCTTTACTTGGTCGGTCATACACCAGGCACTTTCACCAATGGATGAAAGGAGCCCGGCACCATATATTTTCGGGTTTTCAACAGTACCAATCAATCCGTATTCAACAGTCCACCAATGTAAGTTGCGTATCAGTGCAATTTCACTTGGCTCACCCATATTGTTTTGTAAATCTTCAATATGCGCTTCGGCTGCTTCAATTTCTTTTTTTGGAGTTCCATGGGCTTCTTTTATGATCGAAAGATGCCGCACAGCCTCATAGAGTTCAAAATCTTTAGTGCTAGAAATCGCTTTACAGCCAATTTCTCCAAAACGGCGTAAATATTCTGCATATTCAGGATTTGCAATAATCGGTGCGTGGCCTGCACCTTCATGAATGATATCTGGGGCGGGCGTATATTCAATATGTTCCAATTGACGAATATCTGAAGCGATTACTAAGATATTATAGGCTTGAAACTCCATAAAGGCTGAAGGTGGAATAAACCCATCAACAGCAACCGCGGCCCAACCAATTTCTTGAAGAATTCTGTTCATGCCGTACATATTCGGAATATGATCAATAGCTATGCCTGTTTTCTGTAAGCCTTCAAGATATGAGGTATGGGCAAACTTGCTGAGGTAATCCACATTCTTGCGCATCACATAGCGCCAAACCGCTTGATCAATAGCAGTGTAATCAGCGTAGTCTTGAGGTTTTATAAATTGCTTTAAGTGCTCAGGAAGCTTGTCTAAAATCGGATTGCTTTCGTACAACATACAAGTTTAACTTTTACCTCTCCCAAGAAGAGGTGGAAACTACTTTTTGTAGTTTTGGATGAAGCTATAAAGTTACGGAAACTAGGAAGCTTAAATTAACTTAAAGATGTTAATACGCAAGTCGCTGCGATAAACTATTTTCAAACAAGGAATAGCGGAAGTTGAGAGGAGCAAAAGAACCTTTGGGCTAAACCCTAATTAGTGGCCTTTTTTTATCGATGCTAACTAGTAGCAATCGCCTTAGGGTAAACGAGAACAGAAAGGCGTAGCGCTAAAAAACGAGGAAGCATGCTGTTGCATATTAGAATAGCTTTCAACAGCATGCTTCATCACATAAGATACTTGACTGCGTACAAAGACAAATCTTGAGAGAATTATTTAGAAGCGACAGCATTTGGGGGGTACTGCGTTAAAATCTCCGACACAAATTTCTTGATGCGCAGCTCTTTCTTTTCTATATTTCTAGTAGTATTCAATGTGCCATCTCCTTTACCCTGCCATACCAATTCTCTTTTTTCGGTATCTATAAAATCAATATACAAAGATCCTTCTGTTCGAGTGCTAACATTATTGCCTCCCCAGCCAGGGCCAAAACCACCCCAACCGAATCCAGGTCCGAAACCGCCCCATCCCCAGCCTCCAAAGCCTCCGCCCATACCCCAACCAAAGTTGTTGCTATACACGTCTACTTGCTCACGTTCTTTAGTAAAAATGCTTACCAAAACATCAGGGTTTTCAGATTTTACAAATCCTTTTGCGGCCATTTCAGATTCAATAGCCCTTAAAATTCGTTTTTTGTCTAAATCTGAAATTTGTGCTTTATCAATACCCGTTTTGTAAAAAGCATAGGATTTATAAGAACTAAAGTTAACCTCTTTGTCATAATCTGATAGAACACGTACAGAAGTACAAGAACTCAAGACGATCAGTGCGAGTACTGGTAATGCGAGTAATTTAAATTTTTTCATAACTAGTTTTTTTGGAATTCGTCAAGTTTAAGCCTGCCCTAAAATTATCAAAAACCGTGCCGAAGAACGGTGGAAATTGCTACTGGGAGTTAGTTTTTGGATCATATCCATAAGGGCAATGCCTGCAGCCGCTTTCACAACAATACCCTCTTTTTAGATGATATTGCTTCGTGAAAACACGATACCCCTCTTCAGACCAATAAAAATCCCCTTCTTCAACGGGAATGATTTCTTTCATATGTTGGCTATTGAAGACCTTATTTTGTTTTTTTGAAATACCATTGATGTTCTGCGTTTACCCAGAGGCTAAGGTATTTTACTTCGCGCTTCATTGTAGTAAAATTAGTTGATTTTTTGTTGATAACGCTGCTCTAATCGCGCTGAATAATACACTTTATAGGCTTTTGATGTGTTTTTAACGAAAAAATACAATTGTTGGCAACATAATTGAGTTATGCAATGCGACAAGGTTTTAACAATTAACTTTGTGTACAGGCGTTTTATTATCAATCTATGATACTAGTCTTTAAACATTTCTTTTACAAAAATTACGTGGGCTTATCCTTTTGGCCTTTTATCATTTTAAAGAACGATTCTTTAAAAACAGATAGCGTGCTTATAAATCATGAAAAGATTCATCTGAAGCAGCAAAAGGAATTGTTGATAGTTCCGTTTTATGTGCTTTATATTTTTGAATGGTTGCTGCGTAGTCTTTTGCATCTTAGTTTTTATCGCGGTTATCAGAACATCAGTTTTGAGCAAGAAGCCTATCATAATGAAGACAATCTCAACTATCCGAACGAAAGAAAACTCTTCAGCTTTATAAAGTATCTTTGACACTTTAAAATAGCACACTTGCAAGCCGAAAATCAATCCGTACATCTCCCTGTTTTACAAGAGAAACAAGTATCCCTTACTCTAAAAAGGGAAGACCTAATTCATCCTCTGATTTCTGGCAACAAGTACCGAAAACTCAAATACAATATAGAAGCTGCTAAAACCCAAGCTTACCATACTTTGCTGACTTTTGGGGGTGCTTTTTCAAATCATATTGCTGCCACCGCTTATGCAGGAAAATTGCACGGACTAAAAACGATAGGCCTAATCAGGGGAGAAGAACTAGCTCAGAAATGGGAAACAAATCCAACCTTAAGCTTGGCTTCAGAACACGGAATGCAGTTTAAATTTATTTCTAGAGATGACTATCGGTCTAAAAATTCTGAAGACTTTATTAATAGATTGAAATTAGAATTTGGCTCATTCTATCTTTTGCCAGAAGGTGGGTCGAATACTCTAGCAATAAAGGGGTGCGAAGAAATACTTACTGCCGAAGATGCTCAGTTTGATATCTTATGTTCTTCGATAGGAACAGGGGGTACTATTGCAGGAATTATAAATGCATCTAATCCAAATCAACGGGTTTTAGGTTTCCCATCGCTGAAAGGTGATTTTTTAAAGGAAGATATTCGTAATTTTACCAAGAGAGAAAATTGGCAATTGCAAACCGATTATCATTTTGGAGGTTACGCGAAAGTATCCGCAGAACTTATTCATTTTATAAATGATTTTAAGGCGCAGACGCAAATTTCCCTCGACCCGATTTATACCGGAAAGTTGATCTATGGAATTTTAGACTTAGTCAATACAGATTATTTTAAACCAAAGACAAAAATTTTGGCGATCCATACCGGTGGTTTGCAAAGTATTTCGGGAATGAACGATAAATTGAAAAAGAAGAATCTACCCCAGATTACAATATGACGAAACATATTTTTCTAGCTGCTCTTTTAGGTGTTTTTTTAATTGGATGTAAGGCGAAACATAAAGTCACCTACAGTAAACCTGCGACAGAAACCGCAAAAACAATTCCTAAAAAATCAAACACAAAGCGAACTGCAGATAAGGCTACCCGCTACCCTATGCCTGAAGATACCGGTAAATTCGTTCGATTAGAATTCTCAAGCATTCAAGCCTATATCGAGGTATTTTCAGAAGTTGCCCAAATGGAAATGAAGGAGTACGGAATTCCAGCTAGTATTACCTTGGCCCAAGGTCTTCTAGAAAGTGGTTTTGGAAAAGGTGCTTTGGCACGAAAAACGAATAACCACTTCGGAATCAAATGTCATACGGGTTGGCAAGGAGACTACGATTTTCACGATGATGATGAAAAAGGCGAATGTTTTCGTAAATATAATCACCCGATGTATTCTTATCGAGACCATAGTATTTTCTTAACCGGGCGTTCGCGGTATGCCTTTCTTTTTAACTATCGAAATACGGACTATAAAAAATGGGCACACGGGCTCCGAAAAGCAGGGTATGCTACAGATAAAAGATACCCCCAAAAGCTGATTTCTCTCATAGAAAAATACGGACTTTCAAAGTTTGATGAGTCGGTGAAAAATGCAGGATATAGTAAAAAAAAAGAAGCTATTGTTGAACATAAAAGAGGGGTAGCCAGCAAGTTGAATGAAGTGTACGTGGTGAAAGAAGGAGATACCTTGTACGCTATTTCGAGAAAATATTCAGTTACGGTGGAGGATTTAAAACGCTGGAACTATATGTATAGCGATACGATAGCCGTTGGACAGAAACTTACCGTAGCATCTAAAAAATTCAATTAGAAAATGATTTATCAAAGAAGTAGCGCCTTGTTTCAAGAGGCGAAAAAATACATTCCCGGAGGTGTGAATTCTCCAGTTCGAGCTTTCAAGGCGGTTGGAGGAGATCCAATTTTTGTAAAAGAAGCCAAAGGAGCTTATTTGTACGATGAAGATGGAAATCGATTGATTGACTATATCGCCTCATGGGGTCCGTTGATCTTAGGTCATGCCTATGCCCCAGTGATTGACGCGGTTATTGAAAAAGCGAAAAAAGGAACATCTTTTGGGATGCCTACCGAAATTGAAACGGAGCTAGCAAAACTAGCCGTTTCGATGGTGCCTAATATTGAGCAGATACGTTTTGTAAATAGTGGTACAGAGGCTTGTATGAGCGCTGTTCGTTTGGCAAGAGGATATACAGGAAAAGATAAAATCATCAAATTCGCAGGCTGCTATCACGGCCATTCTGATTCGTTTTTGATTCAAGCGGGTAGTGGAGCAGTGACTTTCGGCAGCCCTAACAGTCCTGGAGTTACAAAGGGTACTGCAAAAGATACCCTACTTGCAGAGTATAACGATTTGGAGGGGGTGAAAAATCTAGTTCAAGCAAATCAAGGAGAAATTGCGGCTATCATTATTGAACCCGTTGCTGGAAATATGGGGTGTATCGTTCCTAGCAATGAATTTATTCAAGGCCTACGAGCACTTTGTACCAAAGAAGGAATTCTATTGCTTTTTGATGAAGTGATGACCGGGTTTCGACTAGGAAAAGGTGGTGCTCAAGAAGCCTTAGGTATCGATGCCGATATCGTAATGTTTGGAAAAGTTATAGGCGGCGGACTTCCCGTAGGTGCTTTTGCGGCTAAAGCAGAAATCATGAGTCACTTGGCTCCAGAAGGCCCAGTCTACCAGGCGGGTACATTAAGTGGAAACCCATTGGCGATGAGCGCAGGTTTGGCTATGTTGACAGCGTTGAACAATACGCCCGAAATATTTCAAAGTCTGGCTGATAAAACCGAATACTTGCATAAGGGTATCGCAAGTGCCTTATCCGAAAAGGGTATTGCACATCAAATCAATCGCTATGGCAGTATGATTTCTGTTCACTTTACAGATGAACCCGTTGTTGATTTCACTTCTTCTGCTAAAGGGAATAATGAGACGTTTAAAAAATATTTTCACGGAATGCTTGCCAAGGGTATCTATTTGCCGCCAAGTGCCTTTGAAAGTTATTTTTTGAATGATGCTATTAGCTACGCTGATTTAGATGAAACAATTTCGGCTGTGGCAACTATATTCTAGGTCAAACGGATTTCCGACCAAGTTCATCATCTTAATTTTATAAGTAAAAAGGGTATTTCATCGGAAAGTTGTGCGATTTGGCAGGTTTAAGCAAGTTTTTATTTCTATATGTAGTTAAGATTAGACCAAACCATAAGAACTATCCCACTCCTATGAAATTAAATGTTATTGTTATCGACGACTCAGGTGTGCAACTGGCACTAGCGTCAAAGTTAATTGAGAAAAACGAGCACTTAAATCTTGTTGGTACTTTTACGAATCCTTTTTTAGGTTTAAAAGCTGTTAATAATCAAGATGTCGATCTGGTATTGCTCGATATAGAAATGCCTGAAATTGATGGATTTTCTCTTCGTAAACTATTTAAATACTCCGTTGAAGTGGTTATGAACTCTACAAGAGCATCTTTTGAACTTCAAGCCTATACGAATGGTGCGATCGATTTTTTGGCGAAGCCATTATCTAGTTCACGTCTTGACCTTGCTGTGGCGAGAGTTTTGGAAATGAAGCGCTTACTGGCATTTGAAAAGCCAATTAGTGTGTCAGCAGCAAGCTAAGGCTTAATTCAATCTCTTTAGTAGCTCTTCTAAGCCTTGTTTTGCCTCCTTCATAAGGGGTAGAAATGGCCAAATGTGTGGCATGTTTGCTCCTTGAATCACTTCGATATTAACTTTAGCTTGTTTTAATTTTACCACGGCCAAGCATTGGTCAGGGTAGGTGATGTCATTTTCTGCTAAAAATAGAATGGTAGTTGGAAACCCAATAAAACTACCATATAATGGTGAAATCATTTCGTTTTTTAAGTCATCATTTTCAGCACACATCTTCTTAGCGCTATGTACGCCAAGTTTCGAGAGCATAGGGTCTTTGTGCTCTAAGGTATCAATCTCAGAATTCGACATAGTAGCATCCATAACTGGAGAAACAAGGATAATTTTAAGAGGTAATGCCATGTTTTTTTGAAGTAGCCTTTGCGTTAATGCGGTGATTAAAGTTGCGCCCACCGAATCACCTAAGAGTATGATTTGTTCAGGAGCGTATTCTTCTAAGGCCTTTTCATATACCAAGTCAATATTTATTGATATTTCTGAAATTTTATGTTCGGGTGCTTTTGGATAGTCACACATCCATAGGGTATGCGCTGTGCGTGTGCTGATTTTTTTTATACTATCCCAATGATGTTTGGCAGGTCCAGAAATGAAGGCACCTCCGTGAATGAATAGTACTAAGCTATGAGCACTATCATTTCGTTTTACTTCCGTAATTAAGGTATTAGAAATTTGAAAGGTTTTGCATTTATTTTTTCTAAAAAAACTGCTTTTTGGACGATGAATATCTTCTTTGCGTATTTTCTCAAAATCTATAGGGTCTTTACTGAAATTTTTTTTGACTCCCTTTAGTTTTAACACCAGTAAGGTTAGATGATATGTTATGCTTTGTTTGATAGTACGGTCTTTAATAAAAATTAAGGCTGTGAAATATGACTACTCAATTATAATGGTTCCTAAATGTTTTGGAATGATAACCTTTGTTTCTGGAGAAAGTTTTTTTACAGCCTTCTGAAAAGGAATCAATTTTTGCTCCACTCCGCTTTGTTGTGAAAACCCGTAAGGCAAGCGAAAATTATCCCAGTGGGTTGGTATGATTATTTTTGGATAATTGGTTACTGCCAAAAGGCGTTCATTGTATTTATAAAGGCCTAATTGTGATCGGTTGACTCCGGCCAAAAGAACATCGGGTTTTTGCCCTAAAAGTTCGCTTTCCACAAAGTTCATAGACGCCATAGTTAGAACATTATGATTGGTAAAGCGCGCTAAAAACATAAGCGAACCTCCTTCTATAAATTCTGATACTTTAAGGGGTGTTTTTGGCACTTCAATATAGGTTCTGTTGTCGATATAATGTTTGTTATCTAGCGCTGAATGTATCGAAGGAATTACTCGAACTGAGAAATTTTCGAATTGATAATCTTCGCCTCCTTTCACTGGATACAATTGTTCTTCAGGCACCCCGTAGCCGCGAAGTATATTGCGGGTGGTTTCAGTTCCAATAACTTTGGCTCCTGTTTTTTTAGCGATATAAGGCACATCTGCTAGATGGTCAAAATGTGAATGATGCACTAAGATAAAATCTGCCTTAGTAATCAAACTGTCGATGAGTAAGGTATCTGAAACAAATACATCAGAACTTAATACCGTATTTCGAGTATCAAGATCACTTACGCCTGGCCCGGTGCCTAATTTGATTCGGGTAATATATGGATCTACTAATACCGTTATTTTTCCATCGCTGATCTCCCACCCAGCTGTACCAAAATATTTTAATTGCAACTTATCATTTTGCGCCGTTGCAGATAGAGAGGTAATTAGTGAGAAAACGAACAAGAAGTTAAAAAAAAATGGTTTTGTATAACAGATATACTTCTTAAAAGGCTTCATTTGGTTTGGTGTATTTGGTTGGGCTTATTTTTTTTGGCGGTTGAAATAATAGCGATTAATCTCGTCAGAATTAGCTTCTATAATATCAAAAAAACTATCATTATTCAAATCGGTCGCGATAATATCATAGGTGTCAAATGCTTCTTCATTAAGCTGATACTGGCGCCATTGAAGACCATTTTCATTGTTGAAATAGACCATATTAGGGCTTTCCGAATTTCCGATAACGATGTCCATCTTATCATCGCCATTAAAATCAGCTATGGCAAGAGCATAACTTTCTGCATTGGTGTTATCAAAAGTTACCGATTCAAGGTAAGGCCGTTCTGCATGTCCAAAATAGATGAGGTTGGGCTCTCTAATATTGGCAGTTATGATATCTAGTAGACCATCATGATTGATATCAGCAATACCTACTGAACGTGTTTCGTCAGTTCCGGTGCCGAAGGCAATTTTCGTATGAAAACCAAGCTTGCCATCGTTGAGATATACATAATTCTGTTGCCCATTTCTATTGGCCAAAACTAAATCTAGGTCATTGTCTCCATCCATATCGGCTGCTTCCACATCAATAGTTGCATCATCAGAACTTCCGAAATTCATGGTTTCTTGAAAATTACCGCTACCGTCATTTAAACAAATCTCATTAGCACGGCCCCGATTGGTAATTAAAATATCTATTGCCCCATCTTGATTGAGATCTGCTAAGGTTAAATTTCTGGTGGGTGCATAGGCTTCACCAAAAGTACCATTAGGCGTAAAATTACCTTGGCCATCATTTAAAAAGAGCGCATTGGGCGCCATATCGTTTCCTACAACAATATCGAGATCACCGTCATTATCTAAATCAGCAAGCTCTGTTGCATAGCTCGTTTCTCGCTTTGATCCTAAATCTTTTTCTATGGTAAAAATACCTCTGCCGTCATTGATGAAAATTCGGTTCTGACCGGGCCAATGCCTTCCATTAGCAACTAAAATATCAATATCGCCATCACCATCAATATCTCCGCTTGAGACTGATGCCGTGCGTTCTTGGTAGGTGCCTAGAATTAGGCGGCCATTACTTTTTAGTTGCGTTTCTTGTGCTGAAATTGTTGAACCTGCTGTGGAAACTAGAAGGGCTAGTCCAATTAATTTTATATAGAACATTAATGTGAAAACTTAAGTATTTGCACTAAGTTAGGAAATAAACAGGAATTTAGGTTTTAGCGGTCTTAAATAGGTAGACTGTTCTCTTTTCGTTGTTATAAACCGAGAAAAACATAAAAGAACCACACTTTTCAGTTTGGCTCTTTTATGTTTTTCAATTCAATCAATCTAACTATTTTCTAGACCTTTTGTGTTCTTTTCCTTTACGATGCTTTCCGCTGCGATGTTGCATCTTTTCCCATTTTTCCATTTGTGTATCGGATAAGATTTCTTGTAGCTTCGCCTTTTGAGCGATTTGATGATCTAAATGCGCGTTCGCTCTAGCGAAGCGTTCTTCCGAGGTGAGTTTTTTAGTTTCACCATTTTCTTTTTTTGCTTTACGCTCTTCCATTTTTGCTTTACGCATTGTTGAGTTTTCTAACACGAAAGCTTTCATCTGAGCTTGTTGAGCTACAGTTAAATCTAAAGCTAGGGTAGCTTTTTTTGTTTTAAGTGTGGCCATTTGTTCTGGGCTTAGATCTCTCATGTGACCGTTACCTTTCTTTTCACCTTTTTGTGCGAAAGTGATACCTCCTGCTAATAACAAGATTACTATTGCTGCTTTTTTCATTTGTTTAAATATTAATTTGTTTACACCTAAGACATTTGAAAAACAACTTGGTTTAGTTCAGTTGGTCGAATTGTGATTTTTTTAACGTGCGTTGGTGTCTTGTGACGTAGGCGTTCAACGCTTCAAATTGTTCAAGGTGAAAGTGGAAAATCAGCATCTCTTCTGCACGGAGTAGCTCGCTATTCAAAAAAGAAAAACGGCATTAGCTTGGGGAAGCTAATGCCGTTTTTGGTAATCTAAGTAGGTACTTTCAAGGTGAACTTTTCAAAGGTTTTGGAAACCTAAGCTTTGTTCAATATATTTTTAGTTCAATGCTTCTTGAGATGAAACATCCACTATCGTATGGTTTGCTAATTCTGTATGTTGAACTCCATCTGTATGTTCAAGGGTATAGCAGGTTACTACTGCGATTACTAAACTTGCGAAATACAGAAAACTTTTTGCTTTATAGTTCATAACATTAGGGGTTTTAAT
The DNA here is from genome assembly GCA_938029725.1 of uncultured Flavobacteriaceae bacterium. Taxonomy (GTDB): domain Bacteria; phylum Bacteroidota; class Bacteroidia; order Flavobacteriales; family Flavobacteriaceae; genus Maribacter_C. The sequence continues at coordinate 7 of CALHGE010000050.1, read as the reverse complement.
TATGATT